>CAIVPR010000125.1 GCA_903907865.1 uncultured Acidobacteriia bacterium | reverse complement strand
TCCCGAACGCTTCGTCCGCCGTCCGCCCCAACCACCACCCGTTCCCAGGGAGGCCTGGATCAATAGACCAAAGACCCCGGACAACAATACTCAGTAAATTCGGCTTCGGGGTGTCTCAAAGTGCTTGACATGTTCCGCGGCATGGTTTTCCAAGGCGGAGCGAATCTTAGGACACGTTGCGCGTCGGCCCCGCCTGTCGGTAGGGATAGTCGGTGCCTCCGCTCTTCTGCTGCGGCTGGCGTTTCTCCCTGTATCGCCAATCCCGCAGCCCTACGTTCATGACGAATTCGCAAACCTGTTGGCGGCGGACACTTTCGCATCCGGCCGGTTGACCAATCCGACGCACCCATTGTGGGTGTACTTCGAAAGCTTCCATATCACACAGCGTCCGACGTATATGTCGATGTACTTTCCCGCCCAGGGAATGGTGCTTGCGGCAGGGAAGGCGGTGGCGGGCATTCCCTGGTTCGGTGTCTGGCTATCCGCCGGTCTGATGTGCGCGGCGATCTGCTGGATGCTGCAGGGGTGGCTCCCAGCCGGATGGGCTCTGCTGGGCGGAATACTGGCTGTGCTGCGCCTTGCCCTGTTCAGCTATTGGATCGACAGCTACTTTGGCGGAGCGGTGGCAGCGATTGGCGGCGCGCTGGTCTTGGGGGCGTTGCCCCGGATCCTTCGGGCCGGGCGGATTCGCGACGGCCTCTGGATGGCACTGGGGGTTACCATTCTCGCCAATAGCCGGCCGTTCGAAGGCTTCGTGCTGTGCCTTCCCGTCGCCGGGGCGCTCCTGTGGAGGCTCTCGGCGAAACCGCGTCCGAGGACTTCGGTTCTTCTCCGCAGGGCGGCGGCACCCGTAACAGTCGTGCTGATCGGGGCCGGAGCGATGGGCTGGTATGACTACCGCGTCTTTGGGGATCCCTTCACCTTGTCTTATCAGGTGAATCGCGCCACCTACGCATCCGCTCCCGTCTTCCTTTGGCAGCGACCGCGACCCACGCCCGTCTATCGATATAAGGTATTCGGCGACTTCTATACGGGGTGGGAACTGCGGGACTTCCTCTATGCGAAGACGTTCGGTGGGTTTCTGAAAGGAACGGTGCGGAAGGCCGGGATTGCGGCGGTCTTCTTTTTCGGCGCCCTGCTGCTTCCGCCCCTGGTCATGTTGCCGCGAGTGTTGCGGGATCGCCGCGTGCGTTTTCTGCTGATCGCGGGTGCCATCTTCGGACTCGGTCTGTGTCTGAATGCGTGGTTGTCTCCCCACTACGTTGCGCCGTTTACATGCGCAATCTATGCGATTCTGCTGCAGTGCATGCGCCACCTTCGGCTCTGGCGCCACGAGGGTCGTCAGTCGGGACTGTCCATGGTGCGTACCATCCCGGTGGTTTGCCTGCTGCTGGCCGGACTTCGCCTGTGTGCCATACCGGCGAATCTGTCAGTCCCGCGCTTCCCGGCAATGTGGTACGGCAGCGCACCGCTTGGCCTTCCCCGAGCCAAGGTTGTTGCCGCGTTGGAGCAATTTCCCGGTCCTCAACTCGCAATCGTCAGGTACGCCTCCGGCCATGCGCCGTACGACGACTGGGTCTACAACGCCGCAGACATCGATAGCTCCAAAGTGGTCTGGGCTAGAGAAAGCGAGACGGGCGACAGTCTGGCGCTTCTGCAGTATTTCCGGGATCGGACAGTATGGCTCGTGGAACCGGATTCCATCCCGCCGGGGCTTCGCCCGTATCCACGCCGGCGGTAGCTCATCGGGAGGAGTGACCAAGGATGAGCCTAACAACGTGTCAACCCGTGCCGGATGTAATGGACCCCGTTTTCTGGACAGGTCTCCTATGAGGAAGGCGGCATCGAAGATGAAGGAGAGACGATGCCACGAATCCGAAAGAACTACGCACCGAGCTTGAAGGCGAAGGTGGCGATTGAGGCGATCAAGGGGAGC
>CAIVPR010000124.1 GCA_903907865.1 uncultured Acidobacteriia bacterium | reverse complement strand
GTCGCGCCCGTAATGCCGGTGTTCCCCTGCGCCCCAGTCGATCCCGTGATGCCGGTGTTCCCTTGAGCCCCCGTCGCACCCGTAATGCCGGTGGTCCCCTGAGCACCAGTCGCGCCCGTAATGCCCGTGTTGCCTTGGGCCCCCGTCGTACCCGTGATGCCTGTATTGCCCTGCGCCCCCGTCGAACCCGTAATGCCGGTGTTCCCCTGAGCACCGGTCGCACCCGTAATGCCGGTGTTCCCCTGCGCACCAGTCGCGCCCGTAATGCCCGTGGTCCCCTGAGCCCCGGTCGAACCCGTGATGCCCGTGTTCCCCTGCGCACCGGTCGATCCCGTAATGCCCGTGTTCCCCTGTGCTCCCGTAACGCCAGTGATGCCGGTAGCCCCCGTCACCCCTACCTGAATCAACTGCAGCAAAGGCTGGTGGCTGGTGGTGGTGCTCTCCTTGCTATCAAGAAACACTCCCGCAGCCCCAACGCCCTCGACCACTAAACCGAAATTGGCCGAAGGATTGTTGAGCCACCTCACGAAGCTGCTGGTGACGTCCACCGATATGAATTGGTTCGCCGACGACACCGTCGCCGTGCCCACCTGCGTCCCGGACACTGGGGCAGTCGCGTTGGTAACCGTCAGTTCAGACCACGCCGCAGAGGCTTCCGAAACCTTGATGGTTCCGGCCGTCCCAAGCTTGTTCACCCACACAACCAGGTTCACCCTCGCGACGGAAGTCGCGCTCGTGGCGGCCGGCAGAGTCGACAAGTCAAACTGAACGAACGTACGCGCGGTTTCCCCCGCCTGGGTGGCGCCAACCTTCAGTTGCGGCAGCGTGCCGAAGTTCGTGCTTGGTGTCAGGGAACTGACGTGCGTGTCGCCGGACGGCGAAATCGTCTGCCCGAAGGCAATTTCAGGCAACCACGCCGACAGCGCGAGCGTGATTGCCGCAAGGGCGGCATGGCGGGCGAGCCGCGAAACAACGGTTAGATGCACCTACGAAAGTTTTAACATACTTGCGGGGCTATTTGCCATAGGCATTTCGCGGTTACGTCCGATATTCTTACCACCCCGCCCCAGCGTATGCCGCCGTCCATACCGGTGTGCCATAACGGTATTCAAATGGTGAGCTTGCAACTTGTCCCACTGGCGATCCCCGAGGGTGCGAACATCGTCCTCGGCCAGAGCCACTTCATCAAGACGGTGGAGGATGTCTTCGAGGCGATGGTGAATTCGGTGCCCGGCGTCCAGTTTGGCGTCGCATTCAACGAAGCCTCAGGCCCGCGCCTGACACGCTCGGACGGCACGGACGAGGCTCTGCGCCAGGCCGCAATCGACATGGCGACGGCCATCGGCGCGGGCCACATCTTTGTCGTGGTGATGCGCTCGGCCTTTCCGATCAACGTGTTGCGGGCGATCAAGGACGTGCCCGAGGTCTGCGGCATCTTCTGCGCCACGGCGAACCCGGTGCAGGTGGTTGTGGCCGAATCCGACCAAGGCCGGGGGGTGCTGGGGGTGATCGACGGCTCGTCGCCGCTGGGAGTGGAAGGCCCAGAGGACAAGCAGGATCGCCACGCGATGCTGAGGAGATTCGGCTACAAGCGCTAGCCGACCTGCAGGCCGGCACTCTGCAGGGAGTTGAAGATGATATTCAGCGGATCGAGAGAGTTCCCGCCAGCCCCCGACTGCGTCGACCCGAGGGATTGGAACAACTGGCTGACATTGGCTGCGGACGTGGAGGTGGCCGCAGTATTGGAGCCGTCGCCATCCGGGTCCGCCCCCTGGGCCCGATGATGCCCGCCGTGGTGCCCGTGGCCGTGGACCGCCTTGGCGAGATCGGTGACGTTGGGCAACTGACCGCTGCCGGACGCGGTGCCGAAATCCTTCGATAGTTGAGTGAGGTTGGCGGCAAGGCTGGTGTTTCCCTGCGTCGTGGCCGATTGGGCAGCACCCTGCAAGTTCGTGGAAATCTGCTGGGTCACCTGCTGGTACTGTGCGGGACTGGATTGCTGGAGCTGTTGCAGGCTCCCGAGGATCTGGGCGAACGGTGACAGCCGCTGCGAATCCTGGACACCGCCCGAAGCGCCAATGCCTGTTGTGGAACTTGTCGTGGTGGTTTTGGAGCCGACGGAAGCCGCCGCAGTCAACGGACCGGTAATGAGCGACTGCACGAAATTGCTTGCGAGGCCGATGAGAGGACCTATGACCATACGCCTCCCCGTGCATCTACCTCGCCAGTCGCCAAGTTATTGAAAACATGGATGCAACTAGCCGAGCCTACCGACAGTTCCATGCCGCCCGGCAAAATCCAGACGGACACGAGCGCCCACCCTGATATCTTGGACTTCATGAAATCAATCCTTTCCCGCCTCCCGGTTTTCGCCGCGCTTGCGGCTGCCGCGCTCGCGATGGTCTCCGCCCCAGCCGCCTCCAGCGCCCAAGCCCACACCTACGAGATGCGCACCTACTACGCCATGCCCGGCAAGTTGGACGACCTCAAGAAGCGTTTCCGCGAGCACACGGTCGAGATCTTCAACCGACACCACATGAAGAGCGTCGGCTACTGGGAACCGCAGGACAACAAGGAAAACTACCTTGTGTATATCCGCGAGCACCCCAGCAAGGAAGCGGGCCTGCAGAACTGGAAGGAATTCAGCGCCGACCCCGAGTGGCAGGGTGTAGCGAAGGCGTCCGAGGCCAACGGCAAGCTGGTCGACCACGTCGTTCGCGTCTGGTTGGACTCGCTCGACTTCTCCGCGATCAAGTAGGTCACGATGCGGCGGACCCTCACCACCGTGCTGGCGGCAAGCGTCGCGCTTGCCGCCACGCCGTATTCGACCGAGATCGCCAGTTGGCGGACCGCGTACGAGGCCTCTTTGAAGGCCCCGAGCGGCTGGCTAGCGGTCGCTGGCCTGTTCTGGCTGCATGACGGCGAAAATGTGGTGGGGTCCGACCCGCTGTCGGACATCGTGACGCCCGCACGCACGGCGAAACGCGTAGGGGTGCTCAAGCTCACCGGCGGCTCGGTCCTGTTTACCCCGGTTACGGGCACGCCGAAAACCTTGCAGTCCGACAACCCCGGCCCTCCGGACGTCGTCGATCTGGACGGCGTGGCGATGACAATCATCGTTCGTGGCGGAAAGCTCGGAGTCCGGCTGCGTGATCCCGAGGCGCAGACACGGCGGGAATACACGGGAAGCCACTGGTTTCCGGTCGACGGGAAATGGCGCTTCCACGCCAAGTGGACCGCGTCGCCGCCGGGGAAGACGATCACGATCACCAACATCCTCGGCATGACCAGCCAAGAGCCCACTCCCGGCTTCGCGGAGTTCGACTTGGCTGGGCAACATCTGCGATTGGAGCCGGTGATCGAGGACGGCGACCTTTTCTTTATGTTCAAAGACGCGACCACGGGCCAATCGACCTATGGCGCGGGCCGCTTCCTGCACGCCGCGATGCCCAAGGACGGAGCGGTCGACCTGGACTTCAACAAGGCCTACAACCCGCCTTGCGCCTTCACCGCTTTTTCCACCTGCCCGTTGCCACCCCGCCAAAACGCCCTGCCGATCGCCATCGAGGCGGGCGAAAAGAACTACGGGAAGCATTGAGTACATGATTGTCCTGGCCTCCAAGTCCCCGCGCCGGGCGGAACTGCTCGCCGCGGCCGGGTTTGAATTTTCCGTGCGTGCAGCCGACATCGACGAGACGCCCCTGCCCGCCGAACAACCTCGCGACCACGTCCTGAGGCTGGCCTTGGAGAAAGCCGCGGCGGTGTCGGCGGACGGCCTTGAAACTGTACTCGCGGCGGACACGATCGTGGTGCTGAACGGCGAGATCCTGGGCAAGCCACGGGACCGGGCCGACGCCGTCCGCATGCTGACGGCACTTTCGGGACGCCGCCACGAGGTCGTCACCGGAGTTTGCCTGCGGCGCGGAGGGCAGACCATCGTCGAGGCGTCGTCCACCACGGTGTGGTTCATGAAAATGACGCCAGGGGAGATCGAGTGGTACGTGGATTCTGGCGAGCCGATGGATAAAGCCGGAGCCTACGGCATCCAAGGTCTGGCGTCGAGGTTTGTCACCCGAATTGAAGGGTCGTATTCCAATGTGGTCGGGCTACCGGTAGACCTTGTTCAGCGGATGCTCCGCGAATTGGGGACTGATTGACAAGGGTTGCGGCTGGCGACGCGGGTTTCGAGGAACGCATCCAAGGGATGGCGCAAAGCGTGCAGGCGCGCTTCCGCTACCATTCGATCGACCTTCCGGATGGCAGCATACTCCCGGGCCTGCAGTCGGTGGAGCACATGCGCCGTCGGCTGGCAATTTTCGGCGTCCCGGACGACCTTCGGGGCAAGCGCGTCCTCGACATCGGCGCATGGGACGGTTGGTTCAGCTTCGAGTGCGAGCGGCGCGGGGCCGAGGTGGTGGCGGTCGACTGCGTCGAACTCGACACGTTCCTCGAAGCACGCGAACTGCTCGGCTCAAAGGTCGACTACCGGATTCTCGACGTTGTGGAACTTTCCGCCGCCAAGCTGGGTCGGTTCGACATTGTGCTGTTCTTCGGGGTGCTCTACCACCTGCGACACCCGTTGCTCGGGCTGGAGAAGGCGCTGGAGCTTTCAACAAACCAAGTGCTGGTCGAGTCGTTCGTGATTCCGTCAGAGGCCCGGAGCATTCCCGCCGTCATGGAGTTCTACGAGCGTGCCGAATTGGGCGGCCAAATCGACAACTGGTGCGGGCCGTCACCCGAGTGCCTGTTGGCGATGTGCCGCTCGGCCGGATTTGCCCAGGCCGAGATCCTGGAGATCACCAGCCAGCGGGCCTCGGCGATCTGCAGGCGGCACTGGCCGGAGCCGGTGGCGGCACGCGCCCCCGCGCCCCATTTGAATTCGGTGGCGAACAACCGGACGCACGTGGCCCTGTTCCATCCCGACAAGGAGGAATACCTCTGCTGCTATTTCAAATCGGCGGAGACGGATCTGACGGTGGATTCGGTATTCGTGGAGGTGGATGGCTATGGTGTCCCGGCGCTTGTGGTCGCATCCACGGGGCCCGGCGGCTACCAAGTGAACTGCCTGCGACCGCCCGGACTCGATCCGGGGCGGCATGTTGTCCGGCTGCGCACGGCTCTGAGCCAACGCAGCAACGCCGTGGAGTTCGCAATGCTGGACCGCGAAGGCAAGGAAGTGGCGGGTCCCCGCCCCGAACTGCCGACGGTTCCGCCGGAACTGTGCAGTGCCGAATTCCATCCGTCGGGCGACCGCCGGCTGACCGCAGCCAAAGCCGGGTCGCTAGTCTGCTACTTCCGTTCGCCGGTGGAACGGCTGGGCTGCGCGGACGTCGAGATCGAATTCGGAAATTCAACGGTCCATCCGCACACGGTGGGGTCGTTGGGCGACGGCGTGTGGCAGGCCAACGTCCTGTTGTCGGCGGGAATTGCGCCGAACACTGAAATCCGGCTGCGACTTGCGGCGGGCGAGTGGAGTCCAATGAGCCTAATCGGCTGAAATGTCCTTTGACTGTAGGCCCGTACCATTCTGGAACGTCCGAATGGGACGGGACGTCCTAGTACCAGAACCCCTCCTGTCACGGCATTAGAAATCAATTTGTTATATCATTCACTCAGGGTTTGTACGCGAGTTGAACTGAGGGGCTGCCGACGATGTGGATGGGTCCAAGAAATTGTCGCTGAATAATATATGGCTGTTGGGCACGGTGGTGTTCATCGCAACGGCTGGCGTGGTGCCTTCCGCGTTTGCCCAGCTGACAATCCCGGCTTACCAGGGCGCAACCGTCAGCATGTCATCCACCGGGGCTTGGAACGTCATCGTCCCGGGTCCGGCGTGGCGTTTCGGCGGCACAACGGGTGCCCCGGTGCACTCCCTGCTGGCAACCTCTGGCACCGACAAATTGGGCGCTTGGCAGGAATTGTCGTTCGGGTACACAGCTTCCTCAGTGGCAAGGACTTCCTCGATCCGCGCCTACCAAGACCGCCCGCTTGTTCTGTTCTCAACCCGCTATGCAGCGGACGCGCCGAACAGCAACCCCTTCCCCGTTGTCTCCTCCTATCCCCGCCTGCACCACATCAGCTTTACGGGAGAATTCGCTTGGCCCGCATTCGGCGGGCTGGACAGTACAAGTCCGTGGGCGTTCTTCGACGATGCGTCGAATGCATTCATCCTGTCAGCGGCCGACAACTTCATGACGTCGGAAATGTCCCTGCAGTCCGACCAAAGCATTCCGGCTGGGATCTCGCCGAAAATCGGCACACTGCCAGCGGGATTCACCCACAAGGTTGCGCTGGTATTCGGGAGCGGAATCAACTCGACCTTCGAGGCTTGGGGCCAGGCTCTCACGGACATCTCGGGCAAGCGGCGCCCCGCGAATGATTCAGGCTTGCTCCTGAAGTCGCTCAGCTACTGGACTGACAACGGGGCGACCTACTACTACAATTCCGGTGGCGCGCCGTATTCCGAGACCCTGTCGAAGATCAAGGCCGAGTTCGACACCAAGGGAGTTAAGCTCGGCTCGATCCAATTGGACAGCTGGTGGTACCCGAAGGGGCCCGACAATAGTTGGTCGAGCCATTCCGGCATTTGGACCTACAGCGCCGCGCCCTCGCTCTTCGTGCCGGATCTGCCAACCTTCCAGAGCGCCGTCAAGATCCCGTTGGTGACCCATGCACGCTGGATTGACGAAAATAGCCCGTACCGCAGCATGTACAAAATGTCCGGCGGCGTGTCGGTGGACCCGGCGTACTGGGACGGCATCGCGACCTACCTGAAGGCGTCCGGCGCAACCACCTACGAACAGGACTGGCTCGGGGACGCCGCGCACGCCGACTTCAACCTGCAGGACCCGTACGCCTTTTTGGACAACATGTCGACCGCGATGGCCAAACACGGCCTCACGATCCAATACTGCATGGCCTTGCCGCCGCACTTCATGCAGTCGACCAAGTACTCCAACGTCACCAATATTCGCACCAGCCAAGACCGCTTTATCCCTGCGCGCTGGACCAACTTCTTCTACAGCTCGCGGTTTGCGTCCGCGATCGGGGTCTGGCCGTTCGCCGACGTCTTCATGAGCAAGGAAACGGGCAATCTGATCGCCGCGACCCTTTCCGCCGGTCCGATTGGTTTTGGCGATCCGTTGGGCCAGTTGTCGAAGGCCAACCTCCTGCAAGCCGCCAGAGCAGACGGCGTGATCGTCAAGCCCGATGTATCCGCCACGCCGATGGACAGCGTGTTTTTGGCCGATGAGCGCGGCGATGATGTTCCGATGGTGGCTTCCGCGTCGACCGATTTCGGCAACGGCCTCGGGGCAAAGTACATCTTCGCGTACAAGAGGGCAACGAATCCGACCGTTACCGTGCGTCCGGGCGAATTCGGCATCAACGGCGACGCCTTCCTGTACGACTACCTCAAGGGGACTGGCAGGTTCATCGCGGCCGGAGACAGGTACACGTTTGACATTGCGGCCTCGGACGTTGGTGCCGCATACCGGGTGCTAGTGCCGGTTGGCGCGACCGGAATCGGCCTTCTCGGGGACCAAGGCAACATCGCCATGCTGGGCAAGAAGCGGATTCCGTCATTAGCGGAAAATGCCACAGCGGGACTGGATGTCACGGTCAGTTTCGCGGTCGGGGAAGCACTGCGCACGATCATCGGCTACGCACCGCGGCCCGTCCAAGCCTTGGTAACAACCGGAAGCTCGACTGCGGCCACATGGGATCCGACGACCCAGATGTTCTCCGTCCGTGTCCACCCCGCGACACCGGGCGGCACGGCCAATATTCGTTTGGTTTTGGCCGACAAACCACAGACACTCTGCAAGACTTGCAAGAGCCCGGTCCTTTAGCTACTGTCGCTATTGCGCGGCGGGGTTGACGACAGTCCGTAGTGAGTCGACCAACGCACTCGCGTCTTCGTTCGACAATTTCACCCAGCGTTTGGTGATGTAGAAGACGTCGATTGCCTTCTTGCCCTCGGTGTCCACCAAGACCACTTCGATGTTGCCGCCGTGCGCGGCGATCTCCGCCGCGACGTCGTAGAGCAACCCGGGTCGGTCTTGCGTGACCAGTTCGAGCAGTGTGGCGCTCGGTGAGGCCTCATTGTCGAAACGGAGGCGGAAAGCGGACAAGGCGTGCGGATCCGGCTTGAACTTGGGACGCCGCCGGAGCAATTCCTCCACGGACACCTCGCCCTGGACGACGCGGATCACGGTGCGGACAAGGTCCACGGCTTCAGTCGGATTCAGATCCAAGTTGCGCGCAGGATCTGCGAAAGTGAAAGAATCTATCACGAGCCCGTCGGCGTTGGAAAACGCTTCCGCCTTCAAGATGTTGAAGCCGAAACTTGAGAGAGCGGCGGCAACCGAGGCGAAAAGGAACGGCCTGTCGCTGGCGACGACCGCAAGGTTCCACGCGGTATCCCGCGAGAGGCACGCGGCAGCGCCTTTCTTGCTGGCCTCGTTGGCCAGGCGCAGGTGTTCGCGCACCTCCTTATCGTTGTGGACACGCAGGTAGCGCGGTGGCAGTCCTTCCAGGAACTGGCGCAATTCCGGATCGACCGACGCCACGGACGGCTCGGCGATCTTGTCGCCCAGTTCGCGGGTCAACTCCGCATGGGTCTGGGCATAGACGTTCCACAAGAGCTGGCGGCGCCACGGGGTCATCGCCTGCGGGTTTACCGCGCTGATATCGCCGTAGGTCAACAGCACGAGGAGCTTCAGACGTTCGACGGTGCCTGTCTTGTCGGCGATGTCGCGGATCGTAGCCGGATCCGAGAGGTCGCGCTTGAAAATCGCCCCGCCGATTTCCAAGTGGGCCGAAATCAGGAAGGTGACGATGCCCAGTGCCCGTTCGCTGATGCCGGACCGGCCCAGCACGGTCTCGGCAATTCGACGCGAGACCACAACATGGCTCTCTTCCGGGGTGCCTTTTCCGACATCGTGGAAGAGGAGCGCGGTCGCCAGCAGGTCGAGGTCGTCGGTCTCGGAAGCAAGGTCGGCGAACATGTCGTTCTTCTTGGTGCGCAGGTCGAGAACGGCTTGGATCGCGACCATCGTGTGTTCATCCACGGTGTAGCGGTGGTTGAAGTCGCGGGTCACGAGCGAATCCATCTCGGCCAGCTCCGGGAACAAGGCGAACAGCGCCCCGGAACCCAACATGGCACGCAAGGCCTTGGCGGCATGGGGCAGACGGAGGATTTCGCGGAACGGGGGCCAAAGCTTCGTCTGGGTGGCAGCCCAAGCCCGGAAGGCGTCGAGATTGCGCTCCACGCGCTCCTCGGTATCGGCGGAAAGCGGCAGGCCGTGGCGGGCGATGAAGTCGAAAAGGCGCAGAACCACCTGCGGATCCGTCGCGGCGGCGGTGGAGGACCGGAAGAAAACGTCGCCATGGACGATGGAAAAGTCCGAGTTCGACAGGCGCGAAGTGCGGTCCCGGAACTGGGAGAACAACGAACTGCGCTTGGCCTCGAAGCGTTCGAGCCGGCGGTTGGCGATGCGGGCGATACCTCGGACCGCGCGATAGTAGTCCCGCATCAGTTCCTCGGGCTCGATACCGACCAGCCCAGCAATCTCGTCTTGGCGGTTGAAGCTGAACTTGTTGTCGTCCCGACCTGCAAGGTAGTGTAGGAAGCAGCGGATGCGGAACAGGACATCGGAACCCGGCGGAACTTGGGCATCCCCCGCCCCGAGTTGTGCCAGCCAGCGCAGCACTTGGAGATCGCGCAGGCCGCCCGGGGCGTCCTTGACGTTCGGCTCAAGGTGGTACAGGGTGTCTTGATAACGCGAGTGCCGCTCGCGCGTCAGTTGGGCAATGTTGCGGCCGAGTTCGACCCGTGGATCGCGGACTTGCTTGAAGAGCCTCTCGTCCCCCGCCAGAAACCGGCGGTCGAGGAGGCTGACCGCCAATTCGGCGTTGGTCGAATCGATCAGATTGCAGTCCAAAACCGTGTGCACAGACTGGCTGATGCGCAGATTCTGGTCCCAAAGATCGCGGATGCAGAGGGATAGGGGGTCCTTGAGCGCGTCCTGACCCTTCTCGTCCGGGGTCAGAATCAGGAGATCGATATCGGAAAACGGGAACAACTCCCGGCGTCCGTAGCCCCCGACCGCGACCAAGGCGACGTGGCCGGGCATGGAGGCCCACCGGTCGGTAACGATCCGGTCGACCAGCGAAGTCCTCGCATCCAACATGGCGGACGCGTCCAGTGTTCGGAAGAACTCCTCCCGGATTGAAACTTCGCTGGTCGATGGTTCTGGCACGTGCTCCTATATGGCCGCGTCGCCGCGGTCGCCGTTGCGGATTCGGATGGCTTCCACTACCTCGTAGACGAAGATCTTGCCGTCGCCGATCTTGCCGCTGCGGGCTGCCGAAGCGATGTTTTCCAAGACCTCGTCGAGGCGTTCGTCGCTGACAACCAGCTCGAATTTGATCTTCGGCAGCAGGTCGACGTTGTATTCCTGGCCACGGTAGACTTCCTTGTGGCCCTTCTGACGGCCATGGCCGCGGACCTCGGAGATGGTCATGCCGTCGATGCCGATGTTCTTCAGCGCCTCCTTGACGTCTTCGAGCTTGAACGGCTGGATGATGGCTTCAATTTTCTTCATGGATGTCCTCGCGATGTCCCGAATCACGCTTCGAGAATGTACCCTTCTTCGCCGTGCTGGCTAAGATCCAGACCCTGCTCCTCGTCGTCGAGGTTGACGCGCACACCGATGACGGCGTCGCATACCTTTAGGATAAGAAACGTCCCGACGACGGCGAGGCCGATGGCGATGGCGACGCCGATTGCCTGGTTGCCGATCTGGGCGGCGTTGCCGTCCACGAGGCCAAGCGGGATGACCTTGTTGTTGATCGGGGCATCGTTGATCGCATTGGTGGCGAAGACGCCGGTCAGCAGTGCACCGAGCGTTCCGCCCGCGCCGTGAACGCCGAAGGCGTCCAGCGAGTCGTCATAGCCGAATTTCGCCTTGACGGCGGTGACCATCCAGAGGCAGAAGAAGCCTGCGAGGAATCCGATGAGCAACGCGGGCATCGGCTTCACGAAACCGGATGCGGGCGTGATGGCGACGAGGCCGGCCACGCATCCTGAAATACCGCCCAGCATGCTGGGCTTGCCATTGTGCATCCATTCCCCGAACAGCCAGCCAAGCGCGGCGGCGGCGGCGGCGAAATGGGTTGCGATGAAGGCGCTGGTGGCCAGCGGGGAGGCCGCGAGGGCGCTGCCGGCGTTGAAGCCGAACCAGCCTACCCACAACATGCAGGCCCCGACCACGCTCAGGACGAGGCTGTGCGGCTTGACCGGTTCCTTCGGCCAACCGTGGCGGCGTCCGAGGTAGAGCGCGCAGACCAACGCCGAGACACCCGAGGTGATGTGGACAACCGTTCCACCTGCGAAATCGAACGTCGGGATGGTGCCACCGAGGTAGGCGTTCAGGAGTCCGCCCTTGCCCCACACCATGTGGGCCATGGGGAAGTACACGATGAAGATCCAGAGGGTGGTGAAAAGGGCCATGGCACTGAACTTGATGCGCTCGGCGTAGGCACCGGAGATCAGGGCCGGGGTGATGACCGCAAACATGAGCTGGTAGACCATGAAGGTCCCTTGGGGGATGGTGCCGGCGTAATCGGCATTGGGCTCCTTGCCGACGCCGTTCAGGAAGACGTACTTCAGGCCGCCGATGAAGGGATTGCCTTCGGCAAAAACCAGGCTGTAGCCGACCAGCGCCCAGATGACGGTGATCAGGCCCATCATGATGAAACTGTGCATCATGGTGGACAGCACGTTCTTGCGCCGGACCAAGCCTCCGTAGAAAAGGGCCAAGCCCGGGCCGGTCATCATCAGCACAAGTGCCGCCGAGACCAACATCCAAGCGTTGTCGCCCGCCGACTGGGCGCTCTTCGCCGCAGCCTCAACCGCCGTTAGACGCGCGGATAGATCAGGAGCTGCCTGCAGCAGCATCGAAAACGGTATCTGCATGAATACTCTCTTACTGGGAGTTGGAACTACTGGGTTACTGCTGGACGCGCGACTGGGGGCGTCGGACTGACTGCTTTTTGAAACGCGGGCGACCTAGCCGCGACGGGCGCGGTTGGAAAACCGTTTTGAGCCGTGCCCGCGCGGCTCGCCCGCTTACCTGAAACTAGGGCTTCGGGGTTGCGTCCGGACGAGTTGCATCGGGCGCGCTGCCGTCCTGCTTGGCACCATTCTGATTCACACCGTCAATAATGTAGATCTTCTCGCCCGGTTTGGCGAGTTTCAGCCGCTGCCGAATTTCAAACTCCTGCTCGACAGGGTTGTCGGACAGACGTTTGATGCGGTCCTGCTTTTGTTCGATCTCCCGGTGGAGCTTTTGCGTCTTCTGCTCGTATTCGTGGACGAGACGGCGCTTCTCCAGTAGTCCCGGGATACCTGACGGCCCGCGCAACACCATGACCGCATAAGCGGTTCCCGCGAGCACGGCGGCGGCGTAGGCGGCTTTGAGGGCAGTAACCTTCATTGGGGCTTCTGAGAGACAATACTATCATTGCACGGGAGCAGGTTGGAAGGGTTTGCCGGGTTGGAACGCAAGAATGACCGATAAAATAATTTTATTGAGTACATGTGGAAATGCGGAGGAGGCGGAACGGCTGGCACGGGCGCTGGTGGAGGCGAGGCTGGCGGCCTGCGTAAACGTGCTGGGCGGGGTGCGCAGCTTTTACCGCTGGAAGGGCGCGGTTGAGGACGCTTCGGAATGTCTCTTGGTGATCAAGACGTCGCGGGCGTTGTTTGACGAGGTACGTGCGGCGCTGGAAAAGGCCCATTCGTACGAGTTGCCGGAAGTCTTGGCGCTGCCGGTGGTCGCCGGGTCGCCGAACTACCTCGGGTGGCTGGACGGCGAACTCAAGGACGGTGCCGGTGAGTGAGATCCGGGCGTTCCTGTTCGACATGGACGGGGTGATCATCGATTCCAATCCGCTGCACCGGGTGGTGTGGGACGAATACAACCGTCGGAACGGCCTCGAAACCACCGAGGAGATGCATGCCGCGATGTACGGCAAACGCAACGACCAGATTGTGCGGATGTACTTCGGGGCGCATTTGACGGATGCCGAGGTGGAAGAGTACGGCGACGCCAAGGAGGCGCTGTACCGGGAGATGATGGCGTCGCAGTTGGAGGAGTCGCTGGTGCCGGGAGTGCGGGAGTTCTTGGCTGGCTTGAATGGGACACCGAGCGCGGTCGCGACCAATGCGAACAAGGCCAATTTGGATTTCGTACTGGATGGGTCGGGGTTGCGGAAGTACTTCCCGGTGGCGGTGCACGGGGGGGCGGTGGTGAATCCGAAGCCGCACCCGGAGGTGTACCTGAAGGCTGCGGAGTTGTTGGGGGTGGAACCGGGGCAGTGTGTGGTGTTCGAGGACTCGCACGGGGGCGTGGCTGCGGGAGTGGCGGCTGGGATGCGCGTGGTCGGGATTTCGACCACGTATGCGGAGTTGCCGGGGACTGCGGTGGTGGTGCGGGATTTCCGCGATCCTGTGTTGGGGGCGTGGCTGGCGGAACGGGGGTTCCGGTTGCGCGGGTGAGTGGGTTGGTTCATTGATACGTTTCCTTTCGTTTTGTTTTGGATGTTTGAAGGCTTAGGGGTTCAGGCGGTAGTGGAAGCGGAGGACCGGGTCGCAGTTTTCCACGTGGTCGGTGGGGTGGAGGAGGGAGCGGCGGGTGGCTTCCAGTTCGGATTCGCGGCGGCGCTGTTCCACGGATTGGTCTCCGTTTAGGACCGGGCCTTGCCAGCGAATGCCCAGGTCGTCGGGGACGTGGGGGGTGGATTGGGGCATGCGGAGTTGGGTGGTGCCGGGGTGTTTGGGGAAGTAGAGTTCGATCATTTTTGTTTTTCCTGTTGAGTTTTTGGGTTGTGGTGCTGACGCTTTGGGGCGTCCGGTTATGCCAGGCTGGAAAGCCTGGCGCAGCCAAGGACAGCTGCCTTACAGCAACCAAGTCCGCGCCTTTAGGGCGCGTGGCCGTATCGGCGATCCGGCCGCAGGTTGGCAACCTGCCCCACACAAGCAAGGCGGCCACAGTGCAGGCTCTCTTAGACGATGCGGTGGGTGCCGAAGCCGTTTTCGC
>CAIVPR010000123.1 GCA_903907865.1 uncultured Acidobacteriia bacterium | reverse complement strand
CGCCCTGAAGGCGCGTATTCCGTTGCGACTCCGCTGCCCTGTACTACCCGCCCACAAAACCTTCGCAGCGTGCAGAAATTTCCGTTGTGGGGCAGGATGGCATCCTGCGCGGAGGTTGCCAACCTCCGCACGCGCCCTGAAGGCGCGTATTCCGTTGCTGCGCCGCCGCTCTGTGGGGCGGGCCGTATTGCCCGCGGCGGGCTTTCAGCCGCAGACAGGTGCCGGACTTATCCAGGCGCAAGGTCTCCGAGGCAGTGCGCCCCTGGTCAAGCCAGCCGTAACCGGAACGTTCCCTGTAACGCTCCCACTTGGCTGCCCCCGCGCTACCCTAGTAACGCAGCAACCCGCCTACACCTCCGCGAACACGCGGTTGCGCCCGGCCGCCTTGCCCCCGTACAGTGCGCGGTCGGCTGCCTCCAGAAGTTCTCGCGACGTCATGCCTGGCTTCCAGTCGGCAATCCCCACCGTCGCCGTCACGCTGAACGGACCGGACTCGACCGACAATCCGAAAGCCTGGCTCGCCAGCCGTTCCAAGATGCGTTCTGCAATCTCCGAGGCATGCGCGGTGTTGGAATGCGCCGCAAGGAAGCAGAATTCGTCTCCCCCCAGGCGTCCTGCGATGTCATCGCTCCGCAACTCCGAGCGCATGATGGCACCGAGGCTTTCCAGCACCTCGTCGCCCGCCGCGTGGCCGAAGCGGTCGTTGACGCTCTTGAAATGGTCGAGGTCGATCAGGCAGAGGCTGGGCCCGCCAGCCTCCGTCCCCAGCCTCGAAATCAGTTGCTCCATCTGGTCCGTGAAGTAGGGCCGGTTGGCGAGATTCGTCAGCGCGTCGTAGTTGGCTTGGTGCGCCAACTTCTCCTGTGCCGCCCGGCGTTCCGAAATGTCCTGCGCGATGCCCACGATCCGCTTGACCAATCCGTCGGAACCTCGCTCGAACGGGGTGTCGCGCGAGGAAAACCACACCCAGTGGCCGTCGGAGTGGCGTACCCGGTATTCGATGCGCTGCACCTCGCCATCCGCGGCATGCCGCAGGTTGTTGACGTGCTGGGCCAATACAGCGCGGTCGTCGGGGTGGTTGCGGTCGGGGTGGTTGCGGTCCACGCTGCGCTCGAAGTACCGTTCGGCACCTCCAGGCTCCAAGCCCAACGCGATTTCCGCCTCCCGATTCGCGAAGACGTGGCGCCGTTCATCCAAGTCGTACACGTACAGAACGCCCGGGGTGGTGGCGGCGATGCGCTCCACAAAGGCTTGGCTCATGGCGAGCTCCGCTTCCGTCTGTCGGCGTTTCGTGACGTCGCGGGCGATGGCCTGGAAGCCGACAACTTCGCCGTTCTCAATCCGCAGTTGCAGATTTTGGCCGAGCCAACGCTCCTTTCCGTACCCGTCGATCACCGGGAATTCATAGTAGGTATTCTCCTTCCGCCGGGCAAACTGGCGGATGTAGAAGTTTGCCACCTCCTTGCGCTTGTCGTGCCGGACCATCTTCAGGTAGGAACGGCCGATCAACTCCTCCCTCGTGAAATGGAGCTTCGCGAGGGTGGTCTCGTTGCAGTATGTGAAACGGCCCGAGGCGTCCGTGCGGAAAATGATGTCGGTGGCGGTTTCTACCACCCGGCGGTATTCGGCCTCGCTCTTGCGGAGAGCCGCCTCCGCCGCGTGCCGCCGCCGGATGTCCCAAACCGACCGCCACACGGAGAAAATGGCCATCAAGAGCGATGCGGCAATGGCTCCCAGGAAGAACTGGCGCGCCCGCAAGTCGCTGGCTTGCTGCTTGATTACTCCGGATTCGAAAATCGCCCTTTCCCGGATCCGCATCGCCTCCACCAACTCGTCGATGTCATCCGGGAAATCGAGCGGAACCAGCGTGCCGTTCGGGCGTTGCATCGATTTCGTTCCCGATGCGGTCACTCCTTGCATTTTCGCGGCGTAGGCTTCAACCGCCGGTCTCAACTGGTCGGCATAGCCGGAAAGGACCGGTTCGTCAGAAGTGAGCTCGCGCAGCAGTGCGGCGCTCTTTCGCGCTCCCTCGACGTTTTCGGTGATCCGGTTCTTATGTGCGAGCGACCCCGGTCTCTCCAGCAGGGCGTTGCCGGCGGCAACCCCGTCGTCCACGTACCATTCGAACTTGTCCAAGCTCGCGAGGATTTGGAAGGCTTTGGTGCTCGCCGCGCTGCTGCCCTGCCACTCGTAGGTTTGCCAGAGGGCGGCAGTGCCGGCGAAGGCGAGGATGCCAAATGCTACTCCGAATGCTAGTTTCGATGCCGCGCCGCGCAGCCAGATGTACAGCGCTGGAACAGCGGGTGTGCCCTCGGAGGGATGTGGTACGGGAGGCATCGGGAGAAGCTCTAGTATCGATAGTACTATTGTTACGAGGGCTTGTCATTCGAAAACAAGTCCACCCGTACATGTTTTCGCGAAAACACATTCGGCTGGGTGACGGCCTCTACGAGCGGGCAGCAGCAGCAGCCGCCGCCGCGGGCTATAGCTCCGTGGACGAGTTCGTAGTCCACCTTGTCGAGAAGGAATTGGCCGCGCTCGATCCGGGCCAAATCGACGCGGAAGTCCTCAAGCAACTGCGCGGACTGGGCTACTTGGAATGAGTCTGTACGTGGCGTCGGTGCTCTACGGCGCGGTTGTCGCCGTCATGTTCGGTTGGCTGGTTGACTGGCCCGCAGTTCGGATCACCGTGAACCGGATGGTTGCCTACGCGCTGGAGTTCGCTTTGTACGCCGACGAGCCCGGCTTGGTTTTCCGCGCCCAGGCGAGGTTGCTGGGGCAGAACGCGCGCTTGCTCCGGCAGATGGCAGGGCCCTGCGTTGTTGCGGCCCTACTTTTCGCGGCCGTCTACGCGGCATTGGCTCCCGCCGACGCGACTGTCGCGATCACGCGCACGGCCCAGGCCCCCCCGGGAATTGCCGTCGACGCCGTCGGGATTAGGATTGCCCGCACCGGCGAAACCGCTTGGAGGCTCAGGGACGGCGTCCATGGGGATTCCCAAAGCTCGTGGATTCTGCGGTTTACCGTCTTCTCGTCGGCAGCCGCCTCGGTCGTCGCGCTGGCTTTGTGGCAGTCGGGCCGACGCTCCGGCGTTCCTACGCCGTAACCACCGTCGCTTTCTTGACGAAATCGGGGTCGAACTCAAGCCCCAGTCCGGGACCGGTCGGGACAGGAATCACGCCGTTCTTGATCGTGAAGTTCGGCGAGTACCAGCTCTCCTTCTTCTCGGGCCCCCGGTGGACGTACTCCATATACGGCCCGATGTTGGGCGTTGTCGCCGCGAAGTGCAGGATGTTGACCGAAGCCGCGCCGGTCTGCGTGTTGTGCGGGCAGATCCATAGGTTCGCTTTCCGCGCCATTCGGGCCACGCGCGCTGCCCGGATGAAGCCGCCGTTGTAGTTGAGGTCCGGCTGGACGATGTCCATCACCTTGTTGTCGATCATCCACTGGAACAGCCAAAGGCTGGAATCCTGCTCGCCGAACGCGACCTTCATGTCGAGTGCATCGGCCACCCGTTTGGTCTCGCTCTTCTCCTCCCAGGGACAGGGCTCTTCGAACCACAGGTACTTCATGTCCTGCAGCCGCTTGCCCATCGCGATGGCGTTCTTGGAATCGTAGGAGCCGTTGGCGTCGGCCATCAAGGTGACCTTGCCCGCCAGCTTCTTGGCCGCCAGTTCGAGGATCCGGTCGGTGCGCCCGGGCATGGCGTCGTGGTTGTCGCTCATGCGGCCGCCGATCTTGAACTTGACCGCCTTGGCACCGGTCTCCTCGACCCCGCGGACGTAGACCTCGACCTCGTCGTCGGCGGACAGCTTCCGATCCGACCCCGACAGGTAGACCGGGATCTCCTTGCGCAGCGCACCGCCCATCAGTTCGGTGGCCGACTTCTTCAGCGTCTTGCCCATCAGGTCGAACAGGCTCTGCTCGATGTAGGCCACCGGACACCAGAACGCCTGCCCGGCCAGCTTGTAATTCGAATTGGTGGCGTAGACCTCGTCGACCAGCTGCTCCAAGTCGCGCGCGTCCTTGTTCAGGAAGTGCGGGATCACGCGGTGGGCCAGCAGGCCGGTGTAGTCCTCGACATCCTTCGTCAGCACGAGCCCCTCCACGCCGTCGGTGGACCGGGTCCGCAGGAAGTACTGTTTGCCGACCTGCAACAGGTCGATGGACTGGATTTTCACCGGGCTCGACAAGAACTTGTGCAGGTTGAAGACCGGCTTCCGGTACTCCTCGATCTGGGCGGGGTCGACATCGGCAGCCCCCAGCATGCCGGGCAGCAGAGCGGCGGACGAGGCGGTTGCAAGGAAGTTGCGGCGGTTCACGTCTTCGAGCATATCGAATGCCCGACGCCGTTAGAAGGTGATCTTGCTCTCCGAACCAAACTTCCGGTAATTCCGGAACTTCAGCTCGTTCTTGCTGCATTGGCTGGTGCCGGTCATGCAGGCTAGATTGACGCTGTCGGTCGGTAGCAGGTACTTCTGGCCCTCGATGTACACGTAGCCGTACTCGAGCGCCGTCTCTGTCTTGTCGTAGGCGAAGTCGCGGGGCATCGAGACAGCCCGCTGTTCGATCCGCAGTACCCGTCCGGTCACCTTGTCGATCCAGATTGACCCCCGGTAGGCCGGCGCGTACTTCCGACCGCTCGGGGCTACCAGGACCCAGTGCGACCGGCTCTGCTCCACCGCCAGCTTGTAGACGTAGGCGGCGCGTCCGGCAATGCGGTCGTCGCCGTCCGGCGTGAATGTCGCGGCGGTCAGGGGCGACAGGATGTCCTCCAGCGTGATCTGGAACTCGCCCGTCGACCACGACCCGGAATCCTCGGGCCGGTCCGTCGGTCGACCGTTCACGCGGATGTTCTTGTACTCCTCCTTGCCCTCCACCGACGACACTTCGGCGGTGACCGTGTCCACTGTCCGCCAGTTGTCGACCAGTCGCGAACCGCTGAATCGGGTGGTGACTTGGTCGACCGTGAAGTTGGGCAGGTCGCGGGTGAACGACGAGGCGGCCTCGCGGGCCGCTGCGATCACCGGATCGCCGGAAACCTCCCGCACGCTTTCCTTTGCCGGGCCTCCCGAGGGCAAGCGTCCGGCAGGGTCGTCGCGTCGCTCCCGCTCTTCGGGATTGGCCCCCGCCGCGCGCTCTACGGGCGCAGCCTTGGCGGACCCGGAGTCCGCCGTTTCGGTACGCCGCAGCACGGGCGCATCGTCGTCCTCGGAATTGTCGACCGTGCCTCCGCCTCCTGCGGCGTCGGCGCTGGTATGCGGGCGTCCGAAGTCTCCGGCGGCCGGCGTGGCAATCTGCGAAACGTCAAACGGCACGCCTGCGGCCTCGCGGTCGGAGGAGGATCCCGCCTTGACCAGGATGACGTGGAGCGCGGTCTCGGGGTCGTCCGGCGTGGCGTCGATGGTGAGGCGGTCTCCGGCGCGGAGCAGGGAATCGCGCATGGGCTTGCCGTCCTTGCCCCGGAACTCCGTCTTGGCGATCAGGCGGAACCGCAGCACCTTGCCGTTGCCCCGTTCCGCGCCGACTTGGACAAACAGGTCCTTCTCCGCCAGCTTCCGCAACGTGCCTTCCAAGGACTGCACGGTCACCTTGGCCTGCGGGGCCTTGGGTTTCCGTCCCGGCAGGTGGATGTTGGGCATGGGGAGTCCCATGCCGGTGCCTGGGTACTGTCCTTGTGGATACTGTCCGCCTTGGGGGTACTGTCCGCCTTGTGGATACTGTCCGCCTTGGGGGTACTGTCCGCCTTGTGGATACTGTCCCGGATACTGCCCCGCCAAGGGTGCAGCCAAGAGCAGAAGAATACCGGCGGAACGGAAGTGGCGCATGGACATTGCACTTCCATCGTACAGCCAATTTCGAGCCAATGCGCAGCGTGCCCTCAACCCGATATATACTTTGTAGTCGCGGGCCACACCCCGCCCATGGTTTTTCACATGCAACCTAACCTCTTGCTCGCCACCCTGTTCACCGTGGCCGTCTTGGGCACTCCCGCCTGGGCAGCGACGGCCCCGCAGAACCCCCACGATACCCCAGCCGACCGCGACGCCGGCGAGAAGATCTTCCGCGGCCACTGCGCCTCCTGCCATGGCCTCAAGGGCGTCGGCGGTAGCGGTCCCAGCCTCTCCAGCGGAGTCTTCTTCCACGGCTCCAGCGACGCCGACTTTTACCGCAACATCTCCGAAGGCATCCCCGGTACCGCCATGCCCGACCAGTTCTTCAACGGCACGCAGGTCTGGCAGATCGTGGCCTATGTCCGGTCCCTCAGTTCCGCAGGAGCACGCGCCAAGCTCCCGGGCGACCCCGCGAAAGGTGCCGAACTCTTCCGCCAGAAGGGTTGCAACGGTTGCCATCTCGTCAAGGGCGAGGGAGGCGTCAAAGGGCCGGACCTGACACTGATCGGCTCGCAGCGGGCCGCCTCGCACCTGCGGCAGTCGATCCTCGACCCCAACGCCGACGTTTCGCCCGACTACTGGGTAGCCAAGCTGATAACCAAGGATGGCAAAAACCATTCCGGCTTCCTCCTCAACCAAGACACCTACCAGATCCAAATCCTCGACTTCGAAGAGGGACTTCGCACCATCCAGCGCGCCGACTTCAAGGACTTCGGCGTCGACAAGGGTTCAGCCATGCCCTCTTACAAGGACAAGCTGTCGACGGCGGAATTGGACGATATTGTCGCGTTCCTTGCCTCGCTCGAACGACCCAAGCCCGTCGAGGCTGCTGCCGCCCCCGAAGTTCCGGCTTCCGACTCCAAGAAGAAGGCCAAGAAGGCCAAGTAGAAAACGCCATGACCAAGCTTGTCGCACTTGCCCTTTTGGGCACCAGCCTCCTGCCCGCGCAGGTCACCTATGAACGACTGCTGAAGGCGTCCTCCGAGCCCAACAACTGGATGACCTATTCCGGCAACTACAACGGTTGGCGGTACAGTTCGCTCGGCCAGATCAACCGGCAGAACGTCGCGAACCTGAAGGTCGCCTGGGTGCAGCAGATGCCGACCAGCCACCGCGTCGAGGCCACCCCCATCGTGGTGGACGGCATCATGTATGTGACCGAGCCGCCGTCCAACGTGATCGCGCTCGATGCCGCCACCGGCCGCCCCTACTGGCACTACAAGCGCAGCCTCCCGCCCTACAACGTCTGTTGCGACGCCGTCAACCGCGGCGTGGCGGTTCTCGGAGACCGCGTTTTCGTGGGCACCGTGGACGCCCATCTCGTCGCGCTGCATGCCAAGACCGGCGCGGTGCTGTGGGATGTGCCCGTTGCCGATCCGACGAAAGGCTACAGCGTGACCGGCGCACCGCTGGTGGTCAAGGATATGGTGATCACGGGCGTTGCGGGCGGCGAGTACGGCGTCCGTGGCTTCCTCGACGCCTACGACATCAAGACAGGCAAACGGAAGTGGCGCTTCAACACCGTCCCCGGGCCCGGCGAGAAGGGCCACGAAACCTGGCCGTCCACCGGCCCCAATGCCAACACCTGGCAGCAGGGCGGTGGACCGACCTGGGTCACCGGGTCCTACGATCCGGCGCAGAACCTCATTATCTGGGGTGTTGGCAACCCGTCTCCCGATTGGAACGCCGACAACCGGCCCGGCGACAACCTGTACACCGATTCCGCCATCGCCCTCGACGCCGACACCGGCACGCTCAAGTGGCACTACCAGTTTGTGCCGCATGACGCCAATGATTGGGATGCCGTGCAGGTCCCCGTTCTGGTGGATGGCGACTGGCAGGGCAAGCCCCGGAAGCTGGTCTATTGGGCGCACCGCAACGGCTTCTATTACGTCCTCGACCGCACGACGGGCGAATTCCTGCTGGGAAAACCGTTCGCCAAGCAGACCTGGGCCAAAGAGATCGACGCCAAGGGCCGTCCGGTGCGCAATCCGAACAGCTATCCGACCCTCGAAGGCAACGTGGTTTGGCCCGGCGTGCAGGGTGCGACGAACTGGTATTCGCCGTCGTACAACCCCGTCACCAGCCAGTTCTACTTGTCGGTTTGGGAGAACAAGGGCTGGTATTTGAAGGGCGAACCAAAGTACACGCCTGGCAACCGCTTCGTGGGCTCGGTGCCCGACATCGACATGCCGGACGACCAAGGCTACGGTGCCATACGCGCTTTGAATCCGAAGACCGGCCAGATGGTGTGGGAGCACAAGATGCAGACCAAGCCCTGGTCTGGCGTGCTATCCACGGGGAGCCGACTGGTATTCGGATCGACCGGCGGTTGGCTGAACCGGTCGTCGCGGGAGGACTCCGAGGCGTACTTCTTCGCCCTCGACGCCGACGATGGCAAGGAACTGTGGCGGATCAACCTGGGCGGCACGATGTCCGCCAACCCGATCAGCTACATGGTGAACGGGAAGCAGATGGTCGCGATCGCCGCGGGCTCTGCAATCTTCACGTTCACCCTGCCGTAGTATCCGGTAGCACCGATCCTTCACGTACCATACTCTCCGGTACCATTTCGACGGGCTGATCGGGGCCATTGTATATTGGAAACACCACAGCATGGGTTTCATCGTTGCGATCCCCGGAGTGATTTCGTTCATTCTGGCCTCGTCGCGTGGTATCCCTTGGGCGTTCATCAACGTCTACATTCCGGTCATGCTGTTGCTACCGGATTACTACCGGTGGATCCTGCCGGCGTTGCCCGATCCCACTTTCGGCGAAGCCACCATCCTGCCGATTGCCATCCTGTACATCGTCCGCTACGGCAAGGAGTGGAAGTTCTCGTTCGGCGACGTCCTCGTGTTTGGCTTCACCGCCGCGATGACCTACTCCGAGTTGATCAACGCCGGTTTCGGCGACGCCCAGAACCTGCTCTTTGACCTGCTTGGCGAAATCTGCTTCCCCTACATGCTCGCCAAGGGCCTCATCGAGCCGAAGGGTCTGCGGGTGGAGTTCGCCAAGAAGTTCGTGATGATGCTGTTCTGGATCTGCCTGATCTCGATCTACGAGTTCCGCTTCGGCAAGACGCCTTGGCAGATGTTCATGGGCGGCTTTTTCCCCGGCCAGGGCGACGGTTGGGTGACGACTTTCCGGTGGGGGTTTGCCCGCGTGGCCGGACCGTACGGACACGCCATTCTCGCGGGTTTAATCCTCATCGTCGGCTACCGGGTCCACAAATGGCTGGAGTGGAGCAACCTGTGGGAAACCAAATCACGCCGGTTTCCAAGTCTGCCCTGGTCGAAAGCTCGCATCCTTACGATCGGTTTGCTGGGCGGGGTGATCATGACCATGGTCCGAGGTCCTTGGACGGGCGGGTTCATGGGGGCCTTGCTGACGGTGATCGGGCGCGCGAAGAACCGCAAGCTGGCCGGATTGGTGGTCCTGGGGGCGCTGCTGTGCGTCGGGGTTCCCATCGGGGTCGTGTTCTACCAGTACGCTTCGGTTGGGCGGGCCAACGCCAAGAGCGACTCGCAGGAAACCGCCGCCTACCGCAAGGAACTACTCGACAAATACATTGCGATCGCCGAGGAGAAGCTGGTCTGGGGCTGGGGGACCAGCGCGTGGCCGAAGGTGGATGGCATGCCGTCCATCGACAACTACTACCTGTTGCTTGCGCTCATGCACGGGTATGTGTCGCTCTTCTTCCTGATGGCGATTCTGATCACGATGATCGTCCGGCTCACGATCCGGGGGATGATGCGCCCGCCGCCGGCGTTGCGTGGAGCCTCGCTCGCTTTCACACTGGCCGGCATCCACGTGGTGATCTTCATCACTATCGCCACGGTTTTCATGGGAGGACAGGTTGTGCCGATATTCGCGTTGATGACGGGCTGGTCGGAGGGTTACCTCCTAGCCGACAAGGGTGAAGCTGTCGCGGCCGTGGCGGGTGCGGCCACGGTCGCGCCGGTGTCGACCACGCAGTTCCGGTTCCGAAGGGTGGTCGCGTGAGCCAGCGCCTTGCCTATCTGGTGAGCCGGTATCCGGCGATTTCCCACACCTTCATCCTCCGCGAAGTGCTGGGGCTGCGCAAGCTGGGGATCGAGATCGAGGTCGCATCGATCAACTCCCCGGACCGTCCGACCGAAAAACTGACTGCCGACGAGCAAGCCGAAGCCAAACGGACCTTCTTCGTCAAGGCCGCTGGAGCGGGCGGCGCGTTGCCAGCCAACGCTGCGGCATTCTTCCGTGGCCCTGTCGCGTACTTGGGCGCGCTGGGCTTTGCCCTGCGGCTGGGCGGCACGGACTTGAAGCGGATCGTCTACGGGCTTCTCTATTTCGTCGAGGCCGTCATGGTGGGCGAATGGATGCGCTCGAAGGGCGTCAACCATCTGCACGTCCATTTCGCCACTCCCGCCGCAACCGTCGGCATGATCGTGACCCGGCTGTATCCGTTCACCATGTCGATCACCGTGCACGGCCCCGACGAGTTCTACGACGTTCCGGGCTACTACCTGCCGCAGAAGATCGAGGCGTCGAAGCTCCTCTGCGCCATCAGCCATTACGCCAGGAGCCAGCTGATCCGCATCGTGCCGGCCAGCCAGTGGGACAAGGTCGTGATCACCCGGTTGGGCGTCGATCCGGAAATCTTCAGTCCCCGGACCGCGCGTCCGCCAAACGCGGCGTTCGAGATCCTGTGCGTGGGGCGGCTGGTGGCGGCGAAGGGCCAGCAAATCCTGCTCGATGCCGTGTTGCGCTTGCGCGGAGAGGGCCGATCGGTCTGCCTGCGGTTTGTGGGCGATGGACCGGACCGGGCGGCACTGGAGGCCAGGTCGAAGCAACTCGGGCTGGAAGGGTCCGTAGTCTTTGAAGGCGCGGTCAACCAGGACCGGATCCGGGCGTTCTACCAGTCGTGCGACGTGTTCGCGCTCCCCAGTTTCGCCGAGGGGATTCCGGTGGTGCTGATGGAGGCGATGGCCATGGAGATCCCTGTTGTTACGACGTGGATCACCGGAATTCCGGAACTGATCCGCAGCGGCATCGACGGGTTGCTGGTAGCACCCTCGGACGACAAGGGGTTCGCCGACGCCATCGGCAAGCTCATGGACGATCCGGAACTTTGCCGCACGCTCGGGGAGCAGGGTCGTCGCAAGGTCGTCGCCGAATACAACTTGGGCAAGAGTGTGGAGCACTTGGCCGAGGTCTTCCGTGCGCATTTGTTCTAGGTTTGCGGGGAGGGCATTTTCGCGCGAGGTTCGAAACAAGATCCGGGTCGCTGCGTTCATGGCCCTCGTCCTCGCCGGCTGCTCCTCCCACCGAGCCAAACTCCCCCCCGGCGACCTCTCAACCATCACCGTCAGCAACACCGTCCAAGTCGCCAATGTGATGCGCTTCGGCGTCAATCTCGGCACCTGGACGAACTGGGGTGCCGAACAGCTGTACTCCAACGTGATCATGAACCCAGGCTTCGAGGGCATCATCGACCGCGCCATCCTCTCCGTCCGCAACCCCGTTCCCGGCAAATTCTACGACGAGGGCTTCTGGCTTGCCCGCGAGGACGGCTTCTGGGAACAGGCCCGCTTCGACGTCCTATCGGGCCGCAACGCTGGAGCTACAGGAAAGATCATCCGCTCGCGCAAGAAGGACACCTACGGACTCCCCTCGTTCAGCACGGATTCCGGTATCCTCGAACTTGATTCCTACGACGTTGTCTCGGTGACCCGGACCGTCGACTCCGGCATGCCTTCGCAATGGTGGTTTACCGACCGGCCCGGCGTACGTTTCTCCTCCGACAACCGCCAGAAGCGGCCGGGCAGCAAGGGCCTGCAGTGTCTGCGCATCGGCGCGTCGGGCGAAGGTGCGGAGTTCGCCTCCTATCTCGACGCAATCGGCGAGCGCGCGGGCAAGTTGCTGCCCTTGGTCGGCAAATGGCGCCTTTCGTTTTGGAGCCGGTTGGACAAGGGCGCGGCCAGAATGCGTGTCATGGTCCGGCGCGAGGGCACGCGCGCCATGATGGAGCAGGATATTGCGCTCTCCTCCGACTGGAGGCGCACAGAAATCGTCTTTGACGCCCGCGACCCCGGTCCGCCATGGATCGCCTCCCTCCGCTTCTACATCACCGGCGCGCCGAACGGCGAAGTGCTGTTGGACGATGTGGATCTGCGGCGGGTGAGCGACTCGGGCGAATTCCGGGGCGAAGTGGTCTCCGTGCTCAAGGAGTTGCGCCCGGCCTATCTTCGTGACTGGCAGGGGCAGTTGGGCGATACCTTGGAGAACCGGATTGGTCCCGTCGAGGCCCGACGCGTTACCCGGTACCGTCCCGGGGACTTGTCCGAGACAGGCTTCAACTACGGACTGCCGGAGTTCCTGGAACTTGCCAAACAGGTGGGTGCGTCGCCTTGGATCGTCGTGCCGCCTCCGTTCACCCAGGCGGAGTGTGGCGAACTCGGCCGCTACCTTCGGGATGGCAAGGACTACCAATCGTTCCCCGAGATCGTGGTCGAGTTCGGCAATGAAAACTGGAACCCGGTCTTCCGGTTCGCGGGTATTCCCGAGCCCGCTCCCCACGGCGAGGCGGCCGACCGCTGCTTTACCGCGATCCGCGCGAACGCCGGCAGACTCCCGCTGCTTGCCGCCGTGAACGGTCAGCACGACAATCCCGACCGCGCGGCAGCGTTTGCCCGCGCGAGCCATTCGGCGAATCTCTTTGCCGTCGCCCCTTACTTCTTCCCCAAGTTGGATGCCGGCACGGACCCGGCACGGGCGCGGGCCATGCTTTTTGCGGGGGACGGAGGACGTCTCGCGAAGATTGCCGCGGAGGTCCGCAAGTCCGGTATGGAGCCGGCTGTCTACGAGGTCAATCTGCACACCGACGATGGTTCCGCGACCCAGGGAGACCGCGACTGGGCAACCTCCGGTGCCGTGTCCGCCCCGGCCTTGGCCAAGACCATGTTGGACGCGCTGGCCCTCGGCGTGCGCCGACAATGCGTCTACACCTTGGCCGGCTTCGACAACCGCGCCAAAGATGGCAAATCCTATGTGAAGCTTTGGGGAATTGTGCGCGATCTTACCGCCGCCAACCACTTCCGACCCACCGGTCTGGCCCTGGAAATGCTGAACCGCGTTTTGCGGGGCTCCATGGTGAGGACCGACACCGACGACCAGAGAGTGAGCCTCTGGGCGTTCCGCGATGGACAGAATTGGTCCGCGATCCTGGTTTCGTCGGCGGACCACGCCCGCGAGGCCCTGATCCGCTTCCCGGACGGTGCCAAGATGCCCAAAACACTCTGGACATTACAGGCAGATTCCCCGGCCGCTACCAACGAGGATGGTACTCACGTTACTATACAAAAGGGTAGCGTCCGATTTAACGACAAAGGCGCGACCGTTGCAGTACCTCCATACGGGCTCCTTGCCCTTATGGACGAGGAGGGAGAACCCAACCAAGGGAGGCAATGATCGGCTTTCTGTTCACCTGCATCGGAATGGCGGCGGCCTTGGCAAGTCTGCCAGGGACGCTGGAGCTTTTGTTGCTCACGCTTGGCGCGGCGTTGCCGGTGCGCGGCCGTGGCAAAGGGCGCCGAACCGGAACCTTCCGGCTGGCCATCGTGATTCCGGCACACAACGAGTCGCAGGCCGTGCGCATTCCGGTCGGCAGCATCCAACGGGCCGACAAGGCGGGGATTCAAGTGGAGACGGTCTTGGTCGCCGACAATTGCAGCGACGACACGGCGGACCACGCGAGGTCCGCGGGTGCCCGCGTTCTCGTCCGATTCAACGACCAGTTGCGCGGAAAAGGCTACGCCCTCGACCACGCGTTCAAGATCCTTCAGCCCGAGGGTTATGACGGATTTTTGGTGATCGACGCCGACAGCGAGATCGGCTCCAACACGCTGACCGAAATTGTCACCTATCTCCAAGGCGGCGCCGACGCTGTCCAGTGCCGTTATTTGGTTCGCAACCCGTCGGAATCCGTCCGGACGCGGCTCATGAACGTGGCGCTGATGGCCTTCAACGTACTGCGGCCGAGGGGCAGGGACCGCTGGGGCCTTTCCGCGGGCATCAACGGCAATGGATTTGCGCTCAGCGCCGACACCCTCGACAAGGTGCCCTACGGCGCGGCGTCGATTGTGGAAGATCTGGAGTACCATCTCGACCTCGTGCGGGCCGGCCGCAAAGTCCGCTTTGCCAATGCGGCGGCGGTCTATGGAGACATGCCGGTTTCCGGCAAGGGCGTGAAAACGCAGCGCACGCGCTGGGAGGGCGGTCGTTTCCGCATGCTGGCGGAACGGGGGCCGTCTTTGGCCGCGGAAGTTCTGCATGGCCAAGTCTCGTTTTTGGAGCCGCTGGGCGATCTCTTGCTGTTACCCCTGGCTTTCCATGTATCGTTATTGATGGTGTCACTGGTTGCCGACGGTCCGTCGCGGCTGATTGGTTTGTTCGGTGCGGCCGTTGTGGCGCTCCATTTGCTGGTGGCAATAGCGGTGGGCGGCGGCGGGTTGAGCGATCTTGCGGCACTGGCCGCGGCCCCGTTCTACGTGGTGTGGAAGTTGCTGATGTTGCCCGCGGTTCTCCGCTCTTCCCGGGGCAAGACAACGTGGGCGCGCACGGAAAGATCGAGCGAAGAAAGATCCAGCGAGGATAAGCCGCAATGAACCCCGATGTTTCCATCGTCATCGTGTCCTTCAACACGCGCGATCTGCTGCGTGAATGTCTGCAGAGCCTCGAAAAGGAGTCGCAGGGGATCTCCAAGGAAGTGTTCGTCGTCGACAACATTTCCCGCGACCAGTCCGCAGACATGGTGGACCGGGAATTCCCCGAAGTCAAACTGATCCGCAGCCAGGTCAACCTGGGCTTTGCGGCGGCCAACAACAAGGCGTTCCCGCACTGCACCGGCCGCTACGTGGTGCTGCTCAATTCCGACGCCTTTCTCAAGCCGCAGGCGTTGCAGAAATCCATCGCCTACATGGACGCCGACGTGGGCATCGGTCTGGGAGGAGCGCGTCTGACGGGTCGGGACGGTTCTTGGCAGCCTTCGGCGCGGATGTTCCCGTCGCCGCTCAACGATCTGCTGACGCTTTCCGGCTTGGCGGGAAAGTTCCCGAAATCGCACTTCTTCGGACGTTTCGACCGCACTTGGGCCGACCAGGGCGAGTCCGCGGATGTCGACTGGGTTCCAGGCGCATATTCCATCATCCGCCGGTCCGTGCTCGAGTCGGTCGGCTACTTTGACGAGAATTTCTTCCTCTACTACGAGGAAGTCGACCTCTGCAAGCGCATCAAGGATGCCGGGTACCGGATCAAGTATTGGGGTGACGTCGGAGTCATCCATTTGGGCGGGGAGTCCTCCAAGACGATTGCGGGCGCGACGTTCTCGAAGTCCGGCTCGCAGTTGACGTTGTGGCGGATGCGCGCCGAGCTGCTGTATTACCGGAAGCATCACGGGGCGGTCGGGGCCTTGCTGGCGAAGGATTTGGAGTCGGCTTGGCATGCGGTGCGGGCTTGGAAAAACCGGAACAGCAAGGACGAGGGCCGGGCCCTCAAGGCCAAGGATTCGGCGCGCTTGGTGGAATTGATGGCGCAGGCGTGGGAGGAGACCGACGGGGGCGAAGTTTCGCCGCCCCGTCCGTGGTAGGCCATGTTTGAAAACATTCGCGAGGATTGGCGGACATACGAAGGCGACCTTACCCGGCAAGGGCTGTGGGTGATGCTGGTTTTCCGTTTCGGCCAATGGCGCTACAAAGTGCGGCCGGCATTTCTGCGCGTGCTCTGCTCCTTCCTCTACAAAGTGTTGAAGTTGTGGAGCCAGATCCTGACAGGCATCGATCTGCCGTGCGAAGTGCGCGTCGGGCACAGGTTCAGAATCGAGCACTTCGGCGGCATCATTATCAGCGGCGATGCGGCCTTCGGCGACGACGTGGTGATCCGCAACAACGTGACGGTCGGTTTGCGCCGCACCGGAGTGCGCGGGGCACCCACTTTCGGCAACCGCGTGGACATTGGCGCGGGGGCGGTGATTGTGGGGCCGATTCAAATCGGGGATGATGTGAGTATCGGGGCGAACGCCGTGGTGCTGCAGGATGTGCCGCCCAATTCGATCGCCGTGGGTGTTCCCGCCACGATCCGGCCCAAGAAGGCGCGGCCGGCGGCTGATGTGGAAACGAAGTTGAGAAAGGACGAGGCGGCCCCGGCAACCGGGCTGTCCCAACAATAAAGAGAATGGCTATTTTTGTCACCGGCGGGGCGGGATTCATCGGATCGCAGTTCATCCGCGACACGGTCGTGCAGAACCCCGATGAACTCGTAATCAATTTCGACGCCTTGACCTACGCGGGCAACCTTGAGAATCTTGCGCCCGTAGACCATCTCCCGAACTACCGCATGGTCAAGGGCGACATCTGCAGTGATGCCGACGTCCTGGCTGCGATTCCGGATGGCTGCTCGGCCGTGGTGAACTTTGCAGCCGAATCCCACGTGGACCGCAGCATCCTAAGCGCCACGGAGTTCGTCAAGACCAACGTTCTGGGCACCCAGACCTTGCTCGACATCGCGCGCCACAAGAAAGTGGGGCGTTTTGTCCACATCTCCACCGACGAGGTGGGAGGCAGCATGGAGCCCAACCAGTGGTTCAGCGAAGACATGCCGTTGAACCCCTCCAGCCCCTACGCGGCATCGAAGACGGCCGCCGAGCACTTGGTGCGCGCCGCCCACCACACCTTTGGTCTCGATACGGTCATCACGCGCACCAGCAACAACTACGGACCCTACCAGTTTCCCGAGAAGCTGCTGCCGCTGGCGATTTCCAACGCCCTCCACGGCCGCAACATCCCGGTCTATGGCGACGGCCTGCAGGAACGCGATTGGATCCACGTGGCCGACAACACCCGCGCACTTGGCATCGTGCTGCGCCGGGGCCGGTCCGGACAGACCTACCATATCGGCGGCCGGAATCCGCTGAAGAACCTGGATGTGCTGAAGATCCTGTTGAAAGCGGTGGGCCAACCGGAATCGCTGTTGACACACGTTACCGACAGGCTCGGGCACGACCGGCGTTACGCCATCGACTGCTCGAAGATCCTCGCGGAACTGGGCTGGGAGCCGGAAATTCCGTTCGAGGAAGGCCTCGCGTCCACCATCAAGTGGTACCAGGACAACCAGAAGTGGGTGGAACGCACCCGTAGTGGCGAATACAAGGAGTATTACCGCCGGATGTACGGCGAAACCTCCGCTGACACGACCAACGCATGACCATGAAACCCGCTGTCCGATTCATCTTATGGAGCCTGGCTGTCGGCATTCTGCAAGCCCAGAATGCCGTCACGCTGGATTTCCACGAGTTGAGGAAGGAGCGCCAGCTCAGTACCGAAGAGATGGTGAAGGCGTTTGAAGCGCCTCCGATCGACGTCTATACTCTGCGCCAGGGGGACGAGATCTTTGTCGAGGTGTGGACGCGTCCGGAGCTTTCGGGCAAGCACACGATAGGGCCGGACGGGCGGATTACCCTGCCCATCGCTGGAAATCTGGTCATCGCCAACCTGAGCCGCGACGGCGCGCAGGACGCCATCAAAGCGGCGTTGCTCAAGTACTATTCGGAAATCGCTGTTACGGTGAGGGTTGAGAAGTACACCTCGTATCACATTTACGTCTTGGGCCGGGTTACCACTGGCGGGGCGTTGGAGTTTGAAAAGCAGCCCACCCTGATGCAGGTCTTGACGCGTGCCGGGAGTCTGCCGGTCGGCGGTTCCGGGGCCGAAAAAGCGGGCTTGGTGCGTTGTGCGATCTTCCGTGGCACCGACAAGATTGTCTGGATCGACTTGCGTCCCCTGGTGTCGCAAGGCAATTTGGCGTTGAACATCCGATTGGCCCCCGACGACCTTGTTTACCTGCCGGATGCCGACGACAGGCTGGTTTACGTACTCGGCGACGTCGCGCATCCCGGCGCTTTCCGCCTGACCGCCGACATGTCGTTCATGGACGCCTACAGCCAGGCCGGGGCCGCGACCGACGACGGCGACCAAAGCAAGATCGCCCTCATCCGCGCCAATATCGGGCAGCGGGAGATCTCCATGAAGCAGATACTGGCCGGGAGGAAGGATTTGAACCTCGCCCTGGAGGAGGGCGACATCATTTTCGTGCCCAAAAAGGGACTCGCCAAGATCTCCTACGTGTTGCAAAAGGCGTCTCCGATCACCGGTTTCGCCATCCTGTACAGTACGGTCAAATAGATGGAAGCGACGGATACAGTTCGACCAGCCGCCGCAGCCCTACCCGCCGCGCCGCCACCCTTGGACGCGCCCGGCGGACCCGGTGCCCCCGCGTCCGCGCCTGTCAGCATCAAGACGAGACCCGATCCCGTTGCCCGGAACATGTCAAGCACTTTGAGACACCCCGAAGCCGAATTTACTGAGTATTGTTGTCCGGGGTCTTTGGTCTATTGATCCAGGCCTCCCTGGGAACGGGTGGTGGTTGGGGCGGACGGCGGACGAAGCGTTCGGGATG
>CAIVPR010000122.1 GCA_903907865.1 uncultured Acidobacteriia bacterium | reverse complement strand
GCGAAAACGGCTTCGGCACCCACCGCATCGTCTAAGAGAGCCTGCACTGTGGCCGCCTTGCTTGTGTGGGGCAGGTTGCCAACCTGCGGCCGGATCGCCGATACGGCCACGCGCCCTAAAGGCGCGGACTTGGTTGCTGTAGGGCAGCCATTCTTGGCTGCGCCAGGCTTTCCAGCCTGGCATAACCGGACGCCCCAAAGCGTCAGCACCAATAGCTCAAACTAAAAACCCAAAGGAAAACAGACTTGCCCCCCTATTCAGAAGCTCAGCTTCCCCGAAATCTGGATCAACCGCGGAAAATTCTGCTGCCCCACCGGCAACATCCCGAACCGCGCATTCGTGTACGTGGTATCCGGCGCGCCATACAGTGGGTGGTTCAACAAATTGAACGCCTCCGCCCGCAGGTTGAACTTCCACCGCTCCGTAATCGCGAAGGTCTTGGCACCGGACAAATTCACCGTCAGATTGTCCATCTGCCGCAACCAAGAATACCGGTCCGGAGCCGTTCTCAACGTGAAGCTGGCCCGCGACTTGTAGCAAGTCTTGTCATTGTTGAACCAGTGGTCGTGCGTCTGGTTGTCCGTCAGATAGGTAGAACAGGAGAACACCACGTCCATCCCGTTCACCGGATTGCCCGAGTTGTACCGGTAAATCCAGTTGATCGTCCAGCCCGAAATCACCTGGTCGACCACCTTGTTCGGCTTGTTGAAGAAGTGGCGGCCCTTGCCGATCGGAATATCCCAGACGCCGTTCCACGAGATGTTCTGGGGCTTGTCGTAACTCACCAACTCGTGCACCGGGGTCTCGGTCAGGTCCCAGTTGTTCAGCCGGTTGGCCGTCTGGAAGTTTTTCGAGAAGGTGTAGGCGAACACGATGCTCAGTGCCCCGCCCTGTGCCCGGTTGCCACCGAAGCGCTTGTCGGCCCGAATCTGCAGCGAGTCGTAGCGGTAGCTGGTCCAAGGATTGGTGCTCACCGTGACGCCGTTGTAGGTCGGATAGGGGTAGTACAGGTTCTGTGCCGCGATGGTAGTGCCCGCGCCGAAGGTCGTGTTCTTGGGCAAGATGCCGTAGAACGGGTTCGGCACGGTGCGCGTCAGGAACGTGTTCGTCTTCTGCCCCTGCAGAAACACGTCCATCGGGAGGTAGTCGGAATTGTACGACATGGCATCGTGGTTGGTCATGCTGCCCACGTACGATACGTCAAACAGCGTGTTCCAGAAAGACCTGTGCTGGAAACCGAACGAGTATTGGAAGGTGCGGGGGATCGGGCGCTGCCGCCCGTCGAAGCTCACTGCGTTGCCGATGTTGGTCAACAGACCCAACTCGGGACCCGTCGGACGCGTAATCCCGTTCGGAAACGGGTTGACCAAGCTGTAAGGACCGTTCGAGGCCCCCTGGAGCGCGGCGGGCGTAATACCCCCGTCGAGCGACGCCTGGTACGCCGTCTGCTGGCTGAATCCGTCCGTATAGCCGCTCTGTGTGGCCGTCCGGTGGTAGATGCCGAAGCCGGTGCGCAACACAGATGTCCGGTGGAAGGCCCACGCAAGCCCGAAACGCGGCTGCAGATTGCTCCAGTCCGTGTCATACGTGCGGCGCGATCCGCCCGGCTGAACAAAGGTTTTCCCGCCGAGAATGGCCGCCGGTGCGGGCGGATAGGGGAACGCATTCGCCTTGTTGGCGTTGTAGGTTGCGGCGTTGGCGTTCCATGCCGCCAGAATCTGGTCGCTCAACGGGCTCTTCGCCTTGTAATCGAAGCCGGTGTTGATCCGGTTGAAGCGCTCCACGAACGGGAACTGCACGTCGTAGCGCAACCCGAGGTTCAATGTCAGCTTCCGGGCGACCCGCCAGTCGTTCTGGACAAAGATCCCGGCGTAGGGCCAAGTGCGGTAGTAGGTGTCATTCCAGTCAATGAAGCCGGTGCCTGGAGCACCCAAAAGCAGGTCCGCGATGCCCGCGCCGTCGCCGGTGGAACCCGCGCGCAGCGGGTACTGCTGGCTGGCGGACCGGTTGAAGCCGAACTGGCCGTTGGTATTGCCGATGTTGCCGGAGCCGATCCCGGCATACACCATGTCGACGCCGTACTTGATCGTCATTTTGCCGCGCGAAACGGTAAGCGTGGGCACCAGGTTCCACTGGTTGTTCGTCGACCACGTAAACAGGTTGGTGCCATTGCCAAATAGGTCGGAGAACTGGTCGAGCGTGAACCGGGGCGGCACGGTACCCGGGCTGGTGGGAGCGCGGGGGACGTTGGTCATCCCCAGATCGGCCGTTGTCACGCCCGAATCCAAGGGCGTATCCGGGAAGACCGCTGTAAACCGGCCAAAGGACAGGCGCAGGTCGAAAATCGCGGACGCCGACACGAGCCGGGTCCAGGACCCAATCACGTTGAAGTTCGTTCGCTGCGAGCCGATGTTCCCCGCCGCCGCCACGCCGGGGATGCCGGTCTGGTTCCGATATTCCTGTCCGTGCTGGAAGGTACCTGTGAAGTAGACCCGGTCCCTTTGGCTGAACATGTGGTCCCAGCGACCGATCGGCTGGTTGTAGAAATACTTGCCCGTGCTGTTGGAGTAGACGAAGTTCTGGGTGACGCCGACCGTGTTGGGCGCGGGGTAATAGGTGAGTATCTTCTGGCCGATGGGGTTGATCCGGCTCTGCGGAATCACATTGCCCGGGAACGCCTTGCGGATGTAGGGGCTGGAGCAGGTGCCACTGACGGAGACTTTGTCGACACAGTCCGAGACCGTGAGCGGATCGTAGACCGTCCACTTGTAGGCGCTGAAGTGCTGGCCGTCGCGCAGGTCCATCGGGGGTACGTTCGCCACCACGGGGAACGGCACGCGCTCTTGAAAACCCTCGAAGCTGAAGAAGACGAAGTCCTTGTCCTTGCGGATCGCGCCGCCGCCGGTGCCGCCGAACTGGTTGGTGATGTGCTTGCCGCGCGGTGCCCCGACTTGGTTGTTTTGGGTGTAATTGGCGTCGAAGACTGAATTGCGGATGAAGTTGAACAGAGTGCCATGGATTGCGTTGGAGCCGGATTTCAACGTCGTATTGACGCTGCCGCCACCGGTGCGCCCGATCGCGGCGTCGTAGGTGTTCGTCATCACCTTGAATTCCTGGATCGCGTCGACGTTCGGGGCCACCTGCCACGAGCCGGTGAGACTGATCGGCGCGCCGTTCAGGGAGAAGCTGTTGGTGCCGGAGACGCCTCCGTTCATCACGTAGGCACCGCTCACGTCCCAGCCGCGCGTGCCGGAGTAGCCGCTCGACCCGAACTGCTCCTGGGTGAAGAGCACGCCGGGCGAGAGGTCCATCAGCATGTAGACTTGTCGGCCATTGAGAGGCAGTTCGGAAGTCTGGAGCGAGTCGAAATTGAGTCCGCCCGAGGCATCGGCGTTCTGCAGCGGGGAAGCTTCGGCAGCGACCGTGATGGTTTGCGAAATGTTGCCAACCTGCAGGGTCAAAGGCAGGTCGAGCTTCTCGGCCACCAGCAGCGTGATATTTTCGCGGCGCAGCTTGTCGAAACCGGGCGCTGTCACGTCGATATCGAAAGTGGATGGTTGCAGGTAGGCCAGCGTGAAGTAACCCTGGGCATTGGTGGTCGCCTCGCGCACCTGGTTGGTGTTGCGCTGCGTGGCTTTGACAGCGGCTCCGGCGATCGCCGCTCCGCTCTGGTCCGACACCTGGCCGGTGATGGTGGCCCGGAAATCCTGGGCTTGCAACGGAATTGCAACAAATGCAAGGCTGGCAATTATGGAAATGTGTCTCATGGATCCTCCCCTCAAAGGACTGCGGGGACTAGTTTATCACTCTGGCGCGGGGCCTGATAGAATCGCAGTTTCCGATGACTCCCACCCGTAGATCCTTCATCGCCTCCGCCAGCTTGGCCGGAGCAGCCGCCCAGTTGGCCAATGCCCAACGGCCCCAGAGGCCTCCGATGTGGCGGCCCAAGGTCGGGATTCTGGTCAACTACTCCCCGGCCAACCTGGCCTTCGCCAAGGACGAGGGATTCACCAGCATCGGCTTCTGGGCGCAGTCCAACAACAACCTCGCGCCGGGCAAAATGACCGACGCCCAGCTCGACAAGATCAAGGCCGACCTCAAGGCCGCCAACGTTTATTGCTCGGTGCTCGGCGTCACCGCCAACCACATCGACCCCGATCCGGCCAAACGCAAGGCCGTCAACGACCACGTGGCGGGCGTGATCGAGATCGCCGGCCGCCTCGGCGTGCCCCACATCGGGACCATGTCCGGCAAGGATCCGGCCAAGAAACTGGCCGACCAGGCCGACGAAATCAAGCGTGTATACGAGGAACGGTATTTCCCGATCTGCGAAAAGCACAACGTGAAGCTGGTCTGGGAGCCGTGGCCGGAGGGCCCGAACGTGGCAACCGGGCCCGTCGGCTACGAGGCGCTGTTCAAGGCCCTAAATGACAGCAAATACGTCGGCCTGCAGTTCGACCCCTCGCACTACCTCCGCCAGTTCATGGACCCCTACCAAGCGGCCCGCGACTGGGTCTCGAAGATTTCGGACGTCCACCTGAAGGACACCGAGATCCGCTACAACGTGCTGTCGAAGGTCGGCATCAACCCGCCATCCCCGGCTTCGTGGTGGCGCTACCGAATTCCGGGCCAAGGCCAGGTCGACTGGCCCAAGTTCTTCACCGTCCTGCAAGACGTGGGATATGCAGGCGCGATGAACATCGAGCACGAGGACGACACCTACCGCCCCGGCTATGTCGGCGACGACATCAACGACGGCTACAAGACCGGCTTCCGGGTCGGGTTGCGGTACCTGCGGCAATATGTTCCGGTCTAGGCCGATGCGCTTCGGAGTCCTATTGGCGTTGGTGGCGACCGCGCTTCCGGCGGTCGCCCGCGACACCGCCATCTACGTCAGCCCGTCCGGTCGCGACACCAACCAAGGCACGAAGTCGAAGCCGGTCGCGAGCCTTGTGGTTGCCCAGAAGCTCGCTAGGAAGGCCTCGGCCTCCGGCCAAGTCACCGTCTGGCTGCACGGCGGGACCTATTACCTGCCCGAAACCTTCGTCCTCGCCACCGAAGATTCGGGGAAACAGGGCAAGCCAACCGTCTATGAGGCGATTCCCGGCGAGGAACCGGTCCTCAGCGGCGGCGTCCAGCTAGAGCTGACGTGGACCCCCTACCGCGACGGCATCCTGAAAGCGCAGGTCCCCGCCGGGCTTCACACCGACCAGCTCTTCGTCAACGGTACCCGCCAGATCCTGGCGCGCTACCCCAATTACGACCCCTCCGCCGCCTATTTCAACGGCTGGTCGCCCGACGCCTTCGCCAAGGACCGCGCCGCCCGCTGGCAGGATCCGCGCGGCGGCTTCATCCACGCCATGCACCGCAGCATGTGGGGCGATTTCCACTACGCCATCACAGGCAAGGATGCCACCGGCAACGTGACCTACGAGGGCGGCTGGCAGAACAACCGCCGCATGGGGATGCACGACAAGTACCGGTTCGTGGAGAACATCTTCGAGGAACTCGACGCCCCCGGCGAGTGGTTCCTTGACGAAAAGACGGGGACCCTGTATTTCGACCCGCCCGCCGGCCTCGACATGAAAACGGCCAAGGTGGAGGCTGTGCGGTTGCGCAGCCTGGTGGAACTACGCGGCGCGAAATGGGTCACCCTCCGCGGCCTGACCTTCCGCCACACCGCCCGCACCTTCATGGACAATAAGGAGCCGCTCCTGCGCAGCGACTGGACCGTCTACCGGGGTGGGGCGATCTTCCTCACCGGCACCGAGGACTGCGCGCTGGAGGAGCTTTTCATCGACCAGGTCGGCGGCAACGCCATCTTCGTCAACAACTACAACCGCCGCCTCGCAATCCGCCGCAGCCATATCTTCGAGGCCGGGGCCAACGGCGTGGCCTTCGTGGGCGACCCCGCCGCCGTCCGCAACCCGCTGTTCGAGTACAACCAGCGGCAGTCGGTGAAGGAGATCGACCTGACGCCGGGCCCCAAGACCGACAACTACCCGGCTGAGTGCCTGCTGGAGGACACACTGATCCACCGCACGGGGCGCGTGGAGAAACAGACCGCGCCGGTGGAAATTTCGATGTCGATGGACATCACGGTGCGGCATTGCTCGCTCTACGACGTGCCGCGCGCGGGCATCAACGTTTCCGAAGGCACTTGGGGCGGACACTTGATCGAGTTCAACGACGTGTTCGACACGGTGAAGGAGACCGGCGACCATGGGTCGTTCAATTCGTGGGGGCGCGACCGGTACTGGGGATTGAAGGATCTCGACCCGAACACGATCAGCTCCGGCCCGTACAAGGATCTGCCGATGGCCGACGCGTTCAAGCCCACCATCCTGCGCAACAACCGTTGGCGGTGCGACCACGGGTGGGATATCGACCTTGACGACGGCTCCAGCAACTACCGCATTTACAATAACCTGGCGCTGAATGGCGGGATCAAGCTGCGCGAAGGTTTCGGTCGCGTCATGGAAAACAACGTGATGGTGAACAACTCGTTCCACCCGCATGTGTGGTTCGTGGGCAGCGGCGACGTGGTGCGGAACAACATCGTGTTCGGTGCGTACAAGCCGATCCGTGTGCCCAAGCCGTGGGGAGCGGATGTGGATCGCAACCTGCTGCACACGCCGGGTTTGGCGGCGGCGAGGCCGGCAGCAGGATTGCAGGCGCAGAGCGGGCGCGACGAACATTCGATCGAGGCCGACGCGTTGTTCATGGACCCTAAGGCCGGGGATTACCGTGTCCGCGATGGGTCGCCCGCCCTGACGCTGGGATTCAAGAACTTCCCCATGGATCAATTTGGCGTGCAATGGCCGAAGTTGAAGGCGATTGCGCGGACGCCTGAGTTGCCAGGACCGATGCTCCCCGCCCCGCAGCCGACGTCCACACGGGACCCGAAACCGGCGACGTGGCTTGGCGCAACGGTGAAGAATGTGGTGGGAATGGGCGAGGTTTCGGCGTCGGGCCTTCCCGGCGAAACCGGCGTGATCGTGCTCGAAGTGCCGCCGACAAGCCGCGCCCACGCAGCCGGGCTCCAGAAGGGCGACGTGATCCTCAGAATAGAGGGGAAGAACACGGACACGCTGAGAGAACTCCAGCGACTCTCAGGCGACACACGCGCATTTGGAACAGTCCAGGTGATTGTCTGGCGCAACCAGCGCAACACCACCTTGGAGACAGACTCCCCGCTGCGCTGACCAATCACTGCGGATTGGGTGATAAGGAAAGTCCCATGGCAGCAACGAAGAAGACACCCAGTCCCGCCAAGGGATTCACCGAAGACGAGCGCGCCGCCATGAAGGAGCGCGCCATCGAAAGCAAGGCCGAGGGTGCCCGAGGCCCGAAAGACGCGGGTGGCGAAGGCCTTGCCAAGATCGCCCAAATGCCGGAACCGGGAGCGCGCAACGGCCGAACGGCTCCATGCCGTCGTCAAAGAGCGCGCCCAACCTCTCGCCCAAAACCTAGTACGGCATGCCCGCGTACGCAAAGAATGGCAACGTTGTGTGCTTCTTTCAAGGCGCACACAAGTTCAAGACGCGATACGCCACCATCGGCTTCAGCGACAAGGCAAACCTCGACGAAGGGACCTCGTGGCCCGTGGCCTTCGCACTGAAGGAATGGACAGGCTGACGGGTTTCACCCAACCCCATGAAACAATAAGAGTTGCCCTCCCCAGTCATCGTAGTCGGTGGAGGCCTCGCCGGTTCCGAGGCCTCTTGGCAGCTCGCGCAGCGCGGCATCCCCGTCGTCCTCTATGAAATGCGGCCCGTCCGCACGACCGACGCCCACCTGACCGACCGCCTCGCCGAACTCGTCTGCTCCAACTCGCTCAAGAGCGACGCGCATCCCTCCGCGTCCTGGCTCCTCAAGGAAGAACTGCGCCGCCTCGATTCGATGCTGATGCGCGTCGCCGCCGAAGCACGCGTCCCCGGCGGCCAGGCCCTCACCGTCGACCGCGAGGTTTTCGCCGAACGCACGACGGACCTGATCGAGGCCCATCCGCTCATAGAAATCCGCCGCGAGGAACTTCCGGAAATCGACCCCTCGCGACCCACCATCGTCGCCACCGGTCCCCTCACCACCGGCGCGCTGGCGGAGAGTATCGCCCGCATGACCGGTTCCGGTCGCCTCTACTTCTACGACAGCATCAGCCCCATCGTCGATGCCCACACCATCGACCGGTCCATCGTCTTCGCGGCCTCGCGCTACGACAAGTCGCTCGACGGCACCGGCGACTACCTCAATTGCCCGTTCACCAAGGCCGAGTACGAGCGTTTCATCGACGAACTCATGGCCGCGCACGCGGTCGAGGCACACATCCCCAACGACGTGCCGTATTTCGAGTCCTGCCTGCCGATCGAGGAAATCGCCCGGCGCGGGCGCGACACCCTGCGCTTCGGCCCCATGAAACCGATGGGCCTGACCGATCCGCGCACCGGTCGACGCCCCTACGCCGCCGTCCAGTTGCGGCAGGAAAACCTGCGCGCCGACAGCTACAACTTGGTCGGCTTCCAGAACCACCTGAGATTCGGCGAACAGAAGCGCATCATGCGGCTGATTCCGGGTCTCGAAAACGCCGAGTTCCTGCGGTTCGGCCAGATCCACCGCAACACGTACATCAACGCGCCCTCGTTGTTGACCGACACGCTGCAGTTGCGCGAACACCCGCAGGTCTTCTTCGCGGGGCAGATTTCGGGAGTCGAAGGCTATGTGGAGTCCATCGCGACCGGCCTCGCGGCGGGACGGATGATGGCGGCGCACCTCGAAGGCACGGCGCTCAACGCCTTCCCCCGCGAGACCGCGCTCGGCTCACTCTGCCACTACATCTCGCACGCCGACCCCAAGCACTACCAGCCTGCCAACATCGCGTTCGACCTCTTCCCCGCCCTCGACCCGCCACTGAAGGACCGCCGGGAACGCCAAACCGAAACGTGCAGGATCGCGCTGGAGAAACTGGACGAGTACCTTGCCTGACGTTCCGGGCCTGGATAATGCAATCCAGTCGTACCTTGCCGAACTGACCCGCGAAAACGAGTCGCCGCACACGCTGCGCAACTACGAAGCCGACCTCAGGGATTTCCAGTCCTACTTTACGCCGCCGGGTGAGGCCACACCCGAGCCCTCCGTCTTCAACCTACCGATGATGCGCGAATGGTTGGCCAGCCTTTACGCGCGCAACCACCAGCCTGCAACAATTCGTCGCAAACTGGCGTCGGTGCGATCGCTCTTCCGCTATCTTTCGCGCGAAGGCGTGATCGTGACGGACCCGGCCCGCCTCATGAAGCTGCCCAAGTCGCCCAAGACCTTGCCAGATGTCCCGAACGAGGAGACAACCAACGTCATCGTGGATGGCGACATTCCAGAGACCATCGAACTCCCCCATCCCAAGCGCGACCTGTTTCTGTTGGAACTGCTTTACGGCTGCGGGCTGCGGATCAGCGAAGCCGTGGGACTGGATTTACAGGACGTCGACCGCGCCGAACGCTGGGTGCGGGTGCGGGGCAAGGGCCGCAAGGAGCGACAGGTGCCGTACGGGACCAAGGCCGCAGAGGCACTCGACAATTATCTCGCCGAACGCCCACTCAGTGCCAACTCGGGGGCCATATTCCTGAACCACCATGGAGGAAGGCTCACGGACCGTGGCGCGCGGAGCATCGTGAAGTTCTACGCAAGGTGGACTGTGGGGGACGATACGATCCACCCGCACACTCTCCGCCACGCGTTCGCGACCCACCTGTTGAGCGCCGGAGCCGACCTTCGGGCGATCCAGGAGTTGCTCGGCCACGCGCGGCTGTCGACGACGCAGAAATACACGCAGGTTTCGCTGACGGACTTGATGAAAGTGTACGACAACGCCCATCCCAAGGGCCACTGACCGCTATTACCGCTTATAGCCGGGGCCGTAGAGAACGCGGCCCGAGCGTTCCGCCGTCACAACTCCACTGTTGAGAACCAATTTCCCGTTCACAACCACATCCCGAATGCCGACCGAATACTGGTGCGGAGCGGAAAATTGGGACTTGTCGGCCACCAAGGCGGGGTCCAAGATTATCAGGTCCGCCTTCATGCCGATCCGCAGCAGTCCACGATCCCAAATCTTCAGGCGTTGGGCCGGAAAGCCGGACATCTTCCAGACAGCCTGCTCCAGCGTTAACACCTGCTTGTCCCGCACGTAGACACCGAGGACGCGAGCGAAAGTACCGTAGCTGCGGGGATGCGGGGCGTCCTTGCCGAAGACGGGGATCTCGCCATCGGATGCCACCATGGTGAAGGGGAACTTGAGGATTCGCACCACATCCTCTTCAGAAATAGCATGATAGATGGCAGAGCAGCCGCCCTGCGTCTGGAGGTAGATCGCCGTTTCGGCAGCGTTTTCGAAGTTCACCTCAACGCCTCGCTCCCTGGTGATGTCGGCCAGGTTCTTTCCCGCCAGCGAGGCGTTCCAAGTGCAGCGGGCGATGCCGACGTTCTTCGGATCCCCTGCCCCGCGGTCCACTTTGAGGTTGGTCACGATGGCAGCCTTGATGCGGGCGCGCTGTTCGGCAGCGGAAAGCCGTTCCACCAGCGATTTCTGGCCACCCTCCTGCGCCCATTGCGGGAACAACGCCGCGATGCCGGTGCTGGACGCGGTATATGGATAGGCATCCACGGTGACGTCGACGCCGCGCGCGCGGGCCTCCTCCACCAGTTTCAGCGTCTGCACGCTGAGCCCCCAGTTGGCCCCGCCGATAACCTTGTGGTGGGTGACCTGCGTAGGAAGTCCGCCCTCCTCGCCGATGCGGATTGTTTCCCGGACGCTGTCGATGATCTTCGACGCCTCCTCGCGCATGTGCGACACGTGGATGCCGCCGTAGCGCCCCGCGACCTTGGCGAGTTCGATGACCTCCTCGACCGGTGTGAAGTTCCCCGGTACGTAAAAAAGGCCCGTCGAGATCCCGAATGCGCCGTCGCGCATGGCCTGCTCGACTAGTCCCTTCTGCTTTTCTATCTCCTCGGGAGTGGCCTTCCGGTTGGCGAGTCCGAGCACCTGCTGGCGGACGCTTCCCTGCCCCACCATGCTGGCATAGTTGATGGAAATCGGAGTCTTGGCGACGCGGTCGAGGTATGGGCCGAGCGGCACGGCGGAACTGCCGTCGGGACCCTCAACCATCGTAGTCACGCCTTCGCGCAGGTAACTTTCTGCAGTCGGGACCGAGAACAGGCCGCGCGAGCCGTGGGAATGGATGTCGATGAAGCCGGGCGCGACGACGAGGCGGTTGGCGTCTATGACTGATTTCGCCGAAGAGCCGGCGAGCGGGCCGATCGCAGCGATGGAATCGCCCCGGATGCCGATGTCGGCGTAGAACCACGGGCCGCCGGTACCGTCGACGACGCGGGCGTTGGTGATGAGAAGGTCGAAGGGCGCGTTCTGGGCGGCGAGGGTGCCAGCAGCAAGCAGGGTGAGGAAAATCGGGGCAAGGCGGATTCTGGCGCGCATGCACCAGTATCCAACGGCTACCTGCGCAATCGTGCCAAATGGGACGCCGGAGCGAGACCCAGCGCGTCGGAGACGAAGCACGCGGCGTCCACGACACGGTCCAAGTCGACACCAGTTTCGCAGCCCAGACCGTGCAGCATGTAGAGGAGATCCTCGGTGGCCACATTACCTGTCGCGCCAGCCGCGTAGGGGCACCCGCCGAGCCCTCCGACGGCTGCATCCAAGACGGACACGCCCAGTTCCAGACAGGCCAGGGTGTTTGCCAGCGCTTGGCCGTAGGTATCGTGGAAATGCAGGGCTAGCCGGTCCACCGGAACCTGGCGCAACACGGCTTCCAGCATGGATGCGGCGGCCAGCGGGGTCCCGACGCCGATAGTGTCGGCCAACGAAACTTCGTAGCAGCCCATATCGGCGAGGCTGGCGGCCACTTCGGCGACCTTTTCATGCGCAACGGGTCCCTCGTAGGGACAACCCAGCGCGCAGGAGACGTACCCGCGAACACGGATACCGTGGCTGCGGGACAGCGCCATGATCGGCTCAAAGCGGCGGAGGCTCTCTGCGATGGTGCAGTTGATGTTGCGTTGGGAGAAGGATTTCGAGGCGGAGGCGAACACGGCGACCTCGTCCACGCCGGCGGCGACGGCGGACTCCATGCCCTTGAGATTCGGGACGAGGACTGGGTAGGAGACGCCGGGCCGATGTGCGATGCCATTGAGAACTTCGGCGGTATCGGCCATTTGCGGCACCCATTTCGGGGAGACGAAGCTGCCAATCTCAATGGTGCCGAGCCCGGCGGCTGATAGGCGGTCGATGAGTTCGATTTTGAGGGCTGTCGGAAGTTGGACGGCCTCGTTCTGCAGCCCGTCGCGGGGCCCGACCTCGACGATGCGAATGCGCTGGGGATAGCGGCTCATTTGGGGTCACGAACTCGAGAGTGCCGATTACACCGAGTAGTGCCGGACGATCCACTCCGCGGCGCAGCAAGGTTTCGCAGATCCCTCCAGCTCCACGGTCACGGCAAAAACGACGTCGGCACCGTCACCGAACAATTTCACTTCCGCCACCGTGAACCGGCCCCGAATCCTCGCCCCCACCCGGACCGCCGCCGGGAACCGCACCTTGTTTAGGCCATAATTTACGCGTAGTTTCACGCCCTGGACTGGCAGGACGTCCTTCGAAAGCAGGCTCAGCATGGAGAGCGTCAGGAATCCATGCGCAATCGGTGCCCCGTAGGGCGACTCCGCCGCAGCGCGCACAGGGTCGACGTGGATCCACTGCTTTTCGCCCGTGGCCTCGGCAAAAAGATCAATCCGGGTCTGGTCGATCTCCATCCATTCGGTGACCGAGACCTCCCGGGCCACCAACCCTGGCAGTTCTTCCAGCTTCATCGCAGTGCCTTCCCCCATTCCACCGTCTGCCGCAAGGACTTCTTGAGGATCTTCCCGCCCGGATTGCGCGGCAGCATTTCCGTCCGCACCACCATGTACTGCGGCACCTTGAAGTCGGCCAACCGCGACTTCGCGAAGGCAACGACATCCGCGACATCAATCGAGTGGCCAGGCTTGGGCACAACCACCGCACCCACTTTTTCGCCCATCATGGCATCGGGAACACCCATCACAGCCGACTCGAAGACGTCCGGGTGCGCCGCCAGTGCGCCTTCCACCTCGACGCAGTAGACGTTTTCGCCGCCCCGGTTGACCATGTCCTTCTTGCGGTCCACGATCTGCACGAAGCCTTCTGCATCAATGCGGGCGAGATCGCCGGTGCGCAGCCAACCGTCCACGAAGGTATCGGCGGTCGCCTCCGGCTTGTTCCAATAGCCCGCGACGATGTTCGAGCCACGGACCATCAGTTCCCCAACGCCGTCCGACACGCCGTCGAGTTTCAAATCAACAATTGGGGACGCAACGCCGACCGATTCGGGCTTGATGACAGAGTACTCAGCAGGCAGCCAAGTCGTCAGCGACGAGCTCTCGGTGAGGCCGTAGGAGTTCGAAACGCGCGCGTTCGGGAAGGATTCGAGAATGCGGGCGATCAGGTCGGGGGCGGTCGGGGCACCGCCGTACATGAGGCGCTTGACGCCGCGTGTGTCGAAATCCGCGAAGTTCTTCTGGTTGATTGCCAGCCAATAAATCGCGGGAACCGACGCGAGGACGTCGATGGACTGCGCCACAACGGCCTTCAGGAACGCCTGCACCTGGAACTGCGGCATGATGACCGTGGTGCCGCCCGCCTCGCAGGTAGGAAGCAGTTGGCTGTTGCAGCCAGTGACATGGAACAACGGCACTGAAACCAGGTTGCGGAACTGGCCCGGCGGGACCAAATTTACGCGCCGACAGGACTCCATGTTGGCCAGGAAGTTCCGGTGCGTCGTCATCGCACCCTTCGGGAAGCCGGTAGTGCCGCTGGTGTAAAAGATGGCGGAGATGTCGCCGGGGCCCACGGTCTCGTCGACAAAGGCCGGGCCGTCCGGGAGAGCCGCGCCGGGCTCGAAAACGAAACGACTGCCGGAGTCGGAGACCACATATTCGACTTCCTGTTCGCTGAAGCGCGTGTTCACCGGTACCGCGGTGGCTCCAGCCATCTGGACGCCAAAAAAGGCAAGGGACCACGCGATGCCGTTGCCCAGCCGAATCGCCACCCGGTCGCCGCGCCGGACCCCGGCAGCCCGGAGTCCCCCGGCAACGCGGGACGCACCTTCCCAAAGCTCGCGGTAGGTACGGGACAGCGCAGGATTCGAGTCGGCGTCGAGCTCCACCAAGGCCTCGGCGCCGGCAGAGGAATCCACGGTGGCGCGCAACATGGCCACGAGGGAATCAGGACGGTTGTCGTAGTGGGCAACGCCACGCGAGTCGCGAGAGATGCCCGAAAGGTCGAAGTGGGACATGGAAGTGGTTCGGGACGAGTTTACGACGACTACATCTCGGAGTGCCGGGGCAGGTCTTTGGCCAGCTTCATCAACTTGTCTTCCAAAGTGAAATCCAGGGTCTTGTGCGACGGATGCCTCTGGTACCACTTGTGGGTTTCCCGCAATCCGACGGCGAACGGCGTCAGCACGACACCGAGCACCCGCTTGATGCGCCCGACCACTTGGGTGATCGGCGGCAGGTCGTAATACTGGCCGAAATAAAGGGGCTCGACGAAGGCGTTGCCCCCGTTCCTGGCGATCAGGTCGCGCGGCACGCGAACCAGTTGCGGAGACTTGCCAACGGCCTTGGCGAACTCGTTCACCACTTCGACCTGCGTCAGCGGCTTGTCGTCGGCCACGTTGAAGGCGCGGCCCGGGGCGGTGGGTTTTTCGAGGGCGGCATAGGCGGCCTCGACCAGGTCGTTGACGTAGATGAACTGCATCAGCCGGTTGCCGTCGCCGGGGATAATGATGGGCCGGTCGTGTTTCATCCGGTCCCAAAAGAAGGCCTCGCGGTAGAAGGGATTTTCCGGTCCGTAGACGAACGGCGGGCGCAGCGTCACTACCGGGAACTTCGATTCGTGGTACATCCGGAACAGAGCCCGCTCGCTGACGGCCTTGTTGCGGACGTATTTGTCGGGGTGGATGTCGGAGGCGAGGGGGTCGTCCTCGGCGTGGTTGAGGCCGTCGCCGTAGGCCGCCACGCTCGACATGAAGATGTAGCGGGTAATGTCGCCGGGAATCGCCTTGGCTGTTGCTTCCACCTGCTGGCCCGTCGTGCCTCGCTCCCAATCGTAAGCGATGTCGTAGACGGCGTCGAAACGCAGGTGGGCAACAGCCTCGCGGATAGTCGCAACATCGTTACGGTCGGCTTGGAGGTTGCGCACCTTCTTGCCGAAAGGGTGTTCCGGCTTGCGGTGCAGCACGGAAACCTCGTGCCCCGCCGCGACGAGGCGCTTGACCAACAACTTCCCGATGAAAAGGGTACCGCCGATTATCAGGATTCGCATGTACCGGCTCCGACCATGGAACGCCCCGCGTTCTCCGGCAATTTCGGCGGAAACGCCTGTGGCGTTGCGATCAAAAGACTTAGCTCCTCTCAGCGAACGCGCCGCAGGCCGGACCACCTGCGCCTTCGTCAAACCAAGCAGCTATAATAACAGCTTGATGCCTACGCGCGCGACTCCAGTCCTCAGCGCCGTCATCGCGGACGACGAGGAACTTGCCCGCGACGAACTCAGGTTCCTTTTGGGCGAAATCGGCGGCGTGGAGGTTACCGGTGTCGCCACGAACGGATTGGAAGCGCTGGAGCTGATTGCCCAGCTTGATCCGGACCTTGTATTCCTCGACATCCAAATGCCAGGCCTCGACGGACTGGGTGTTGTCCGCCGACTCCGCGAAGCCGGGGCCGACATGCCCCACATCATCTTTTCAACGGCTTGGGACCAGTATGCCGTCGAAGCGTTCCGCTTGGAGGCGATGGATTACATCCTGAAACCCGTCGAGCGGGACCGGTTGGCGGAAACCGTGGATCGCGCGCGCCGAATGGTCGGCGCAGTGCCTCCGGAGCCCGTGGCGGAGGTTGACGACGAGCCTGAGAACGAGAAGGCGCGGATGCCGAACTTCAACCGGCTTGTCGTGCGTAACGGCACCCGGAATTTGGTCATCGACCCGAAAGATCTGGTCTACGCCACGATCGACGATGGTGTGATCACGCTGGTGGCGACCCAGGTGGAGGGGCAATCGACCTATCGGACGCTAGAAGAGCTGCAGGCCGCCCTCGACCAGGACGTTTTCTGGCGCGCGCACCGGTCGTACGTGGTCAACCTGAACCGGGTGCGCGAGATCACACCGTGGTTCAAGTCCACGTGGCAATTGAAGATGGATGACAAGCGGAACAGCGAGATCCCGGTGAGCCGCACGCAGAGTCGGCGGCTACGGGAAATGCTGAATTTATAGAGGCCTACAGCGACCGGATGTGGAAGCCGCCGTCGGCGTGGATCACTTGGCCCGCGCAGTAGTCCAAATGGCCGTCGGCGATGGCGCGGACAACCTTGGCAATGTCGGCGGGCTCGCCCATGCGGCGCTGCGGAAGCAGTCCTCCGGCGATCTTCTCGTCGTAGATCTTCTCCACCTTGGCGATCATGTCGGTCCGGATGATGCCCGGTTGGATTTCGAAAACCTGGATCCCCTCGTGCGCCAGCCGCTGGGCATAGACGAGGCGCGACATGCTTTCGCCGGCCTTGGAAATGCAGTATTCGGCGCGGTTCACCGAAGCCGTGAAGGCAGAAATCGACGACACGAAAACCACGCGGCCACAGGCGTTTTCCACCATCCAACGGGCAGCCAACTGGGTCAAGAAGTGCGGCCCCTTGAGGTTCGTGGCCATCAGTTCGTCGAAGCTCTCCTCGGTGGCCTCGAGGACGTCACGACGTTCGCGCGGCGCGATCCCCGCGTTGTTGACTAGCAGGTCAAGTCCCTCGGAGAAGAGCTCGCGGGCGCGGTCGATCAAGCGGGCGCGGTCGGCAGGCTTGGAGATATCGCACTGGAAAATCTCACAGCCGGTTTCGGCGCGCAGGGACTCGGCGTGGGCGAGGCTGCCCAGGTAGGTGGCCAGGACGCGGTGGGTCTTGGAGAGTTCGAGGGCGATTCCCCGCCCGATGCCGCGGCTTGCGCCGGTTACGATTGCGTTCACTTGACCATTCTAAGGCAGTGCGAGAATCATGGCGACGGGAAGTCCCCATGTAGTCAGATCATCAAGTCGGCAATGCTCTGTGCGTCGAGGAGTCGCAGCCCCAGCATTTCCAATTCCTCTTGGCTCTTGTCCACCAAGGTTTCGTCGACCCAAGTCGGAACCGTGCCAAAGCGCTTCTGGATCAACCGCCGCAAGAGTGTCCGTTCTCCTTCAACCTTGCCTTCCACCCTGCCTTCCACGCGGCCTTCCACCCGGCCCTCCTCCCTGCCTTCAGCCTTCCCAGCGGCCTCGGCGAGGCGATACCCCTGCGCGAATACCTTGTTCTTCATCAAATCGACAACGATGGGCATTTTCTCCAGTTCCTCCTTTACCGCCTCTTCCAATCCTCGCAGTCCTGCAAGAATGCCGAGCTGAGCCACTGCTTGGTCGCGGCCTGTATCCTTCAGACCCCTAATGCGGGCGACAATCCTCGCCACAGCGGCCTTCCGGTTTCGCAAGCGGGCCAGCACCGCAAGTACATTATCGCCCATATCGGGGCTGTCGAGAAGTTCCTCGCCGTCCAGTTCCCGGAAGTCCACCAGCTCGTAGCGGAAGGCCATGCCACCCTCCTGAAGCAAGTCCGACATGCGCATGGTACCGCGTCCGACATAGAGCACGATCTGTCGGGGCATCCTCTTGTATCGGCGTTTCACCGCCAGGGCGTATTCGGCCATCCGAACCGGCATGTCCGGATCGTTGGTGCTCTGCAATTCGATGTGCAACAGGCTGCCGTCCGCCATTTGGCAAAGCAGGTCCATGCGGCGCGCTTCGACCTTGAGGGTCTCGACTTCGAGCCACCGCACAACCTTCCCGCCCGCGAGCTTCCGAAGCAGGGCTGCGGACGGCCCTTGGAGCAGCAACTTCAGTGTAATGTCGAACTGGTGCATAGGCGAGCGTCTTCAACTATCCTTATCGGCGCTCCTCGGCAATTCCTTTAGCAGAATCGTGCCCTCCGCGGCTATTCTGGACCTCCTCGGCGCCCGAATCCGCCAGTGCGAGAATTGTCCTTGGCCTCCAGAGACATCGCCCAACTCGTCTTCCTATCCGCGATCTGGGGAGCGTCGTTCATCCTCATCAAGTTCGGCGGCCAGAGCTTCCCACCCGCTTGGATGGCGCTGCTCCGATTGGCGTTCGGCAGCGCATTCCTGGCCGTCGCGATGCGGGTGAAGCGCGCCCCAGCCCCTCCCAGAAGCCTGCTGCCCTTCCTGATGCTGCTGTCGCTGTTCAACAACGCCATACCGTTCACGTTGATTGCGTGGGGCGAGCACTCCATCCCTAGCGGTCTGGCCTCCATCCTGAATGCCACCACGACGCTTTGGGTGCTCGTGTTTTCGTTCTTGACGGTTCCCGCGACCCGCAGCCTAAGAACCGCTCTCGGGGTTGCGGTCGGGTTCGTCGGCGTCGCGATCGCCGTCCTGTCCACGGGCCGGCATCAAGGTGCGGCCGAGTTGGCGGGCGTCGGACTGGTGGCAGTTGCCGCCATCTCCTACGCCATTGGCACGGTACTGGCGAAGACCAAGCTCAAACTGCATGACCCGCTGGGCCTCGCCACTGTCCAACTCTCCGTCGCGACCGCGATGATGCTTCCGGTCGCACTCATCGGGCCTTGGCCAACCGCGGTTTCGACCCTCTCCCTGGCTTCCGTGGCAGCGTTGGGCGTCCTCGGCACAGGCCTTGCGTACCTGCTCTACTACGGTCTCCTAACGCGCGTTTCGGCAGTTCAGATCCAGTCGGTGACCTATATTTTGCCGGTTTGGGGGCTGATGTGGGGCCTGTTGGACGGTGAACCGCTCGGCTGGATGTCCGGCGTCGGGGTCGCGGTGGTGCTGGCGGGGCTGGTTCTGTTACGGCGATGAGGTACGTCGAGCTCCACGCGCGGTCGGCCTTCAGCTTCCTGCGGGGCGCCTGCCCGCCAGAGGACTACATCGACATAGCCAAGGCCCAGGGCCACGAAGCCATGGCTCTGACCGACATCGATGGCGTATACGGCTCCCCCCGGCACCACAAGGCGGCGAAAAAGGCCGGAATCCAAGCGCATGTCGGTGCCCAAATCACCCTCGCGGGCGGCGGGCACGTCACCTTGCTGGTGGAGAACCAGACTGGATACCAAAACCTGACGCAGTTGGTGACGCGTACGAAACTGAATGCCACCGCCGCATCGCCAGACGATTTGACCGAGTACACCGGGGGGCTAATCGCGCTGTCGGAATCCGTGGACCGCGCGGAAACCGAAACCCTGCGCCGAATCTACGGTCCCGAACAACTGTACCTCGAACTCCAACGCCACTACGACCGCAAACAGGAGGCGCGCAACCAAGCCGCCGTCGAGCTGGCCAAGTCGTTGAAACTCCCGGTCGTGGCGACCAACGGGGTCTGCCACGCCACCAGCATCCAACGTGAGATTTTCGACGTCTTCACCTGCCTCCACCACAAAACCACGCTCGCCGGAGCGGGCCGCCTACTCGCCACGAATGCCGAGCGCCGCCTGAAATCGCCCGCCGAGATGGTGGAGCTGTTCTCAGACCTGCCCGAGGCCATCGACAACTCCGTCCGCATCTCGCAGCGCCTCGGCTTTACCCTGAACGACCTCGGCTACCGCTTCCCAGACTACCCTCTGCCCCCTGGCGAAACCGTTTCCTCCTACCTCTGGAAACTGGCCGACGAGGGTGCCCACCGCCGCTACCAGCCCTACTACGACCGCGCCCGCCAGCAGGTGGAAAAGGAGCTGAAGCTGATCGAACGACTGGGCCTCGGCGGCTATTTCCTCATCGTCTGGGACATCGTGCGCTTCTGCCGCGAGCGCGGCATCCTCTGCCAAGGCCGGGGCTCGGCGGCCAATAGCGCCGTCTGCTACTGCCTCGGGATCACGGCGGTCGACCCCGTCGGCATGGACCTGCTCTTTGAACGCTTCCTGTCCGAGGAACGCGGGGAATGGCCCGACATCGATATCGACCTGCCCTCCGGCGATCAGCGCGAATTGGCCATCCAGTACGTCTACGAACGCTACGGGGAGCGCGGGGCGGCGATGACGGCCAACGTGATCACCTACCGGGGCCGTTTGGCTGCGCGCGAGGCCGGGAAGGTGCTCGGCTTCGACGTCAAGACGCTGGACAAAGTGGCCAGCCTCGCGCCGATGTGGGGTTGGACCGACTCGAAGGACGCCAACCGCGCCCGACAGTTCAAGGAAGCGGGCCTCGACCTCGAGAATTTCCGGGTGAAGAAGTTCCTGGAAATCGTCACGGCCATGCAGGACATGCCGCGCCACCTTGGACAGCATTCGGGCGGCATGATCGTCTGCCAGGGGCGGCTGGACAAGGTCGTCCCGCTCCAGCCCGCCAGCATGCCCAACCGGGTGGTCGTGCAGTGGGACAAGGAGGATTGCGCCGACCTCGGGTTGATCAAAGTGGACCTGCTCGGTCTCGGCATGATGGCGGTGCTGGAGGATTGCCTGGTCCTCATCCGCAACCATTGGCGGGAGGAAATCGACCTCGGGCGGCTCCCGGCGGACGATCCGAAGGTTTACCAGACGCTGTGCAAGGCCGACACCATCGGGATGTTCCAGGTCGAGAGCCGCGCGCAGCAAGCGACATTGCCCCGCCTGAGGCCGGTAAAATTCTACGACCTAGTGGTGGAGGTGGCGCTGATCCGGCCGGGCCCCATCGTGGGACAGATGGTGCATCCCTACCTGAACCGCCGCACTGGCAAGGAGCCGCCCGACGCGCTACACCCGCTGCTGGAGCCTGTGCTCGCCCGGACGCTCGGGGTGCCGCTGTTCCAGGAGCAGTTGCTGCGGATGGCGATGATCGTCTCGGACTTCACGGGTGGCGAGGCGGAGGAGCTGCGGCGGGCGATGGGGTTCAAGCGCTCCGAGGCGCGCATGTCCGAAATCGACGGGCGGCTGCGGCTCGGCATGGAGCGCAAGGGGATCACCGGCGAGACGCAGGACCGCATTGTGAAGGCGATCACGTCGTTCGCGCTGTACGGGTTCCCGGAGTCCCACGCGGCGAGCTTCGCGCTCATTGCCTACGCCAGTGCATGGCTGAAAGTTCATTATTTGCCTGCGTTTACCTGCGCACTCTTAAACAATCAGCCGATGGGGTTCTATTCGCCCGCCGTGCTGATCAAGGATGCCCAGCGGCATGGACTGCGGGTGTTGCCGGTGGATGTGAACGTGTCGGAATGGAACTGTACGGTGGAGGGACCGGAACGACACTTGCGGCTCGGACTGCGGTATGTGCGGGGGCTGCGGGCGGAGTCCGGGGCCGCCATCGTCGCGGCGAAACCCTTCCGGGATGTGGATGAACTGGCGCGGCGCGCGCCGAAACTGCGGCGGGACGAAATGCAGTCGTTAGCCGCAACCGGGGCCTTGGCGAACCTGGCCACCGCCCACCGACGCGACGCGTTGTGGAAGGCCGCCCGCGCAGCGCGTCCGGTCGGCCCACTATTGGAAGAGGTGCCGGAGTTGGACTCGGAAGCCCCGCTGGAGCAGATGACCATCCCGGAACGGCTGGCGGCGGACTACCAGGGATCGGGGCTGACCATCGGCCCGCATCCGTTCCACTACCGTCGGGCGGAGTTGGACGCGATGGGGGTAACCCCGGCGCGGGACCTGGACCGGGTCCCGAATGGCGGTCTGGTGCGGGTGGCTGGCGCAGTGGTGGTCCGGCAGCGACCGGGGACGGCGAAGGGCATCGTGTTCGCGAGCCTGGAGGACGAGACCGGGATCTTCAATGTGGTGGTGATGCCTGACGAGTTCGACCAGTACCGGGTGACTCTGGTGACGGAACCGTGCCTGGTAATCGAGGGCAAGATCCAGAAGGTGGACGGGGTGATCCACGTGCGGGCGAAACGGATCTCGCGTTTGGAGCCGTTTTCGCCCGTTGCTGGTTCGCACGATTTCCATTAGCCGAACGCCCCCAGATGTGGTAACTGTGGTGTCAGTGATCCGCGTCCTCTCCGTCCTGTTGATTGCACTCCCCGCCGTCGCCGGTTGCCGTCTGCCCGACCCCGTCGCCGACGCCCCGGCGCGCCTCACCCCCGCCCAACTCCTCGAAGGCGGCCATTACCTAACTGCTGCCCGCCTGCTGGAAACGGCTCTAAAACAGCGTCCCGCAAATGCTTCGACCAACGGCCAGCTCGAATGGATGCTGTCCAAGGCCAAGGCCTCGCTCGCCCACGGCGACACCGATACCCTCGAGCAAGCCATGGAGTTCGCCGAAAAGGCTCTTGCGGCGGATCCCAACAACTCGGCCTACCACGTGCAAGTGGCCGCGACTGCAGCCCGGCTGGCCGAAAAGGCGTCGCTTTTCAAGAAGCTGGCCTACGTCCGCCGCGCCAAGCAGGAGCTCGACGAGGCCGCCGCGGACGCAACGCAGATCGACGCCCAGTGGGGCCTCATGATGTACTACTTCGCCGCGCCCCCCTTGGTCGGAGGGGACCGGAACAAGGCCCGCCAAATCGCCGAGAAACTCGCGGCCACCGTCCCCGATCTCGGCCGCTACTACGCCGGTCGACTGGCGCTCGAACTGAACGAGCCAGCCAAGGCCGAGGCCTACTACAAACAGTCCTTCGGTGAAAACCCGCTGCTCTTCGACACCGCGTCGGCGCTGGCGATGTACTATATCCGCACCAAGCCCGACCAGTCCAAGGCCGAACTGTGGGCCTGCCAAGCGGTCCACGCCGACCCGGGCCGCGCCGACGCCTGGGCCCTTCTCGCCCGCGTCCACACCATGTGCGGCTGCTGGACCGAGGCTATTCGAATCGCTGAACGGGCGGAAAAGGTCGATCCCGAAAACATGTCCGCCTACTTCGCCATCGCCGAGGCCGCCATCGAGCACGGCGAGCAGTACGAACTCGCGGCCAACCTGCTGCGAAAATACTTGGGGATGCCCATCGAGGGCGACCAGCCGTCGGAAGCGATGGCGCGCATGCATTTGGGCACGGCGTTCGCGCATCTGGGGCGAACGGCGGAGGCTGCGAAGGAACTCAAGGCCGCCGTCGAACTCGATCCAACCTTGGACGCCGCCAAGGCCGAACTGAAGAAGCTGCGCCAGTAGGGCGGTCAAGCAACAGACAAGGCGTTGGCCGTGACGAACAGGTTCCGCTCCCGGAATGCCGCCGGACTCTCGACCAAGAGCAGCGCACGCATGTGTCGCCCCGGACTGGAGAACCATGGGTCGCGGAGGACGCGTTCGGGTCGACGGGTCCATGTGGGCGTTGGCTGGCCCAAACTTGAGGACAGTTTGGCCGCGACCGCTGCCAAGTAGGCGTCATGGATTTTGCCGTCCTGAGAAAACTCTGCCAGCAGCGCTGGCTCATCCGCCAGCATTCGTACGTCTTCCTTAGCGGCAAATTCGTGGAGGAAGTCGGAGAGTTCGAATTCGAATGGGTGGCCTGCAAGGGCCCTCGCCGCAACTTCGGCCAGCGAATTGGGACGGGGTTGCACTATGTTTTTTGACGTCCAGACCATGATTCTAGCAGCCCTTGGACCGGGCTGGCGGACGGAACATACATGGCTGGCTCTCACTTTGTACCATAAGGGCAGGTCTTCCGACCACCCATGAAATACGTCATCAGCAACCGGGAACCCAAGGGCACGCGCATCCTCCTAATTGAAAGCGGCTCCCGCTCCCTGCTCGAGGGCCTCCTGCCGATCATCCTCCCGGCTTGGGCTGGCAACTACGAGATCGACCTCGTCACCTGCTACGGCGGCACCCCCGCGGGACTACCCAACACCGCCCGCGTCTACCGCGTCGCCGACTACGGCACCAAGGAAAAGCGCACCCAACTTGTCCGCGAACTCCGCGCCCGCGACTACGCCTTCACAGGCATGATCTGCTCCGCCGAACCCCTCATGACGAAGTGGAAGTGGATGCTGGCCTTCCGCGTGCCCGCCAAAGTCTTCATCGTCAACGAGAACGGCGACTACTTCTGGATCCACCGCGAAAACCTCTCCATCATGCGCGAGTTTGTCCTCACCCGCATGGGCATGGAGGGCACAGGAGCCGTCCGGGTGCTGGCGCGCATCGCGGCCTTCCCGTTCACCGTCCTCTATTTGTTACTGTATGCTTTCGCGGTCCATACGCGGCGCGGGTTGCGCCTCGCGTTGCGCCGCACTTCCTAGGATTCCCAAACACATGAAAACCATCCAAATCACCAAAACCGGCGGCCCCGAGGAGATGCGTTATGTCGACGCCCCCGTGCCGTCGCCCGGCCCCAACCAGGCCCTGATCAAGGTCGGCGCGGCGGGCGTGAACTTCATCGACGTCTACTTCCGCATCGGCCTCTACAAGGCCGACCTCCCCTTCACCCCCGGCAACGAGGGCGCTGGCACAATCGAGGCCGTCGGGCCAGGCGTCACCGGCTTTGCACCGGGTGACCGCGTGGCCTGGGGCATGTTCCGCGGCTCCTACACCGAATACGCTGTCGTCCCCACCTCGCAGCTCGTGAAGCTCCCCAAAGGCGTTTCCTTCGAGACCGCCGCCGCCGCGATGCTGCAGGGCATGACGGCCCACTACCTCTCGCACTCGTCCTACCCATTGAAGCCGGGCGACCGCTGCCTGATCCACGCGGGCGCGGGCGGTGCCGGACGGCTCCTCATCCAGATGGCCAAGATGCTCGGCGCGACCGTCTACACCACGGTCGGCAACGAGGAGAAAGCCGCCATCGCCAAGTCCGCCGGGGCCGACGAGGTCATCATCTACACCCAGAAGGACTTCGTCGCCGAAGTGAAAGCGCTGAGCGGCGGCAAAGGCCTCGACGTGGTCTATGATTCCGTCGGTGCCAGCACCTTCCTCAAGGGCCTCGACCTGATCCGTCCGCGCGGCATGATGGTCCTGTTCGGCCAGTCGAGCGGCGCGGTGCCGCCCTTCGACCCGTCGATCCTGAACCAGAAGGGATCTCTTTTCCTGACCCGGCCGAGCCTCGCCCACCACTGCCTCACCCGCGAAGAGCTCGAATGGCGCGCCGGGGACGTGCTGGGTTGGATCGCGCAGGGCCGTTTGGAACTCCGCATCCACAAGACCTACGCGCTGGCCGACGCCCCGCAGGCGCACGCCGATCTGGAAGGCCGCGGGACCGCCGGCAAGCTCCTGCTGATCCCGTGATCTCAAAGCAAGAATCCGGGCGGAGGGCGAAAGCCGCCGCTCTCTTCGACAAGATCGACGCGCTCCTGGTTACCAAGCCGGAGAACGTCCGATATTTGACGGGCTTCACCGGCAGCAACGGAATGCTGTTGCTGCTCCGCGACGGGTCGGCGACGCTGTTCACCGACCCGCGCTACACCGTGCAGTCGAAGCAGCAAACAGACTGCGAGATCGTGATAGCCAAGGGAACGCTGACCAAGGCGGTTCTCAAAGCGTTCACGAAATCCGGCGCGCGGAACATCGGTTTCGAGCAGGACCACCTCAACGTCGCCCAGTTCGAGGCCCTGAAAAAGGGTCTCACGCTGGGGTTGGAATTGGTGGGGGTCTCGGGCCTCATTGAAAACCTCCGGATGGCGAAGGACGAGGGCGAGATCGCGCTGATCCGGGCTTCCGTTATTGCGAATTCCCAGGCGCTGGAGAATGCCCTGGGGCGACTCGAAATCGGCATGACCGAGGCCGAATTCGCAGCCGAGATCGATTACGCCAACCGCAAGCTGGGTGCCGAGGGACTGGCGTTCGACACTATCGTCGCAGCGGGAGTAAGGGCTGCGCTGCCGCACGCGCATCCGGGGCCGGCGGTGATAGGGCCGGGGATGCTGCTGATCGACATGGGTGTCTTCCACAACGGCTACGCGAGCGACATGACGCGTATGGTGCACCTGGGCGAGCCGACGGAGCAGTACCGCGAGGCCTACGCGGCAGTGTTGGAGGCGCAGTTGGCCGCCATCGATGCGGTGAAGCCGGGGGCCGGAGTCGTCGGGGTAGACAAGGCTGCGCGGGAAGTGCTGAAGTCGCACGGCTTCGACAAGGCGTTCGTGCACTCCACCGGCCACGGGCTGGGGCTGGAGATCCACGAAAACCCGCGAATCGGCCGCAAGGGCAAGGGGAAGCTGGAGACGGGGATGGCGATCACCATCGAGCCGGGCGTGTATTTGGAAGGCTGGGGCGGGATCCGGATCGAGGACACGGTGCTGGTGACGAGCACCGGCTGCGAGATCCTTACGCCAACTTCGAAGGCACTGCGGGTGGTGTCGTAGCCAGCCGGTTCAAGGCGGCGAAAACGGTCCGCGCCTTGGCCGATGGCCCCGAACTCATGCCGCGATTTCAAAAATTGCCGTGGCTGTGTCAGGCAAGTCGTCATGCGCGATCCGGTCCATCTTAATGTCGCGGGCGGCGGCTTGGGCCCGTTGGATCGCATCCTGTCTGGACGCACCATATAACAGCACATTCAGTTCCGGCACCTCGGCAATCCAGCGCCCGTCGCTTTCACGGTCCAACTCAATCGACAGCCTCATAGCCTGATTGTAGTGCCATCCCGCCAAAACCGCCCGCCCTGCCCTAAGATTGAACTATGGACAGTCTTGACCGTTTGGACCACGTCGCGATCCCCGTTTCCGACATCGCCGCCTCCGTGGACTGGTACACCCGCACCTTCCGCTGCACGATCAAGTACCAGGATCCGACGTGGGCGCTGCTCGGCTTCGACAACGTGTCGCTGGCCCTGGTGATCCCCGAACAACACCCCGCCCACATCGGCTTCGTCAGCCCTGAGGCCGAAAAGTTCGGCACCCTGAAGCTGCACCGCGACGGCACCCGATCCTGCTACGTCTCCGACCCCGCCGGAAACGCCGTTGAAATATTGGCGGCGGATTCCATGCCGTCGCGTTAACCCCGGCCCCCTCCGCGCGTATTCAGCGCCGAGGAGACAAGACAAAATGAGCGGGATGAAACGGATTCTTACAGGCGCAATGGCAATCGGGTTGTGCTGCGGCACGGGTGGGCACAGAAGCCGAACAAGCCGGCACCGTCCTTCGCAGTGGATCAACCCAACGCCGGACACACCAGGGACGAATTCCAGCGACTTCTGAACCAGTACCCGCCCGCGGTGCGGCAGGTGCTCGCCATCGACCCTGAGCTTCTGGGGAATGAGGGGTATTTGGCCCAGTATCCGGCCTTGGCGGCCTTTGTAGGCGGGCATCCCGAGATCGCCCGCAACAGTGCCTTCTACGCCGGTGAACCGGACCGGTCGTTCCGCCGACCCGCGATTTCCGCGTCCGCCGAGATAGCACAGGAAGTCATCCGGGGTTCTGGCCTGTTGGCGGTAATGCTGACCATCGTCGGCGGGTTGACCTGGCTGATCCGCACTCTGGTAGACTACCGCCGTTGGAACCGCCTAACGAAGATCCAGACGGACGTCCATACTCGCCTTCTCGAACGCTTCACGTCGAACGAGGAGCTCATGGCATACATCCAGTCGCCCGCCGGGGCGAAATTCCTCGAATCTTCGCCCATCCTCCTCGACCCAGGGCCCAAACAGATATCCGCCCCGTTGGGACGAATCCTGTGGTCTCTCCAAGCGGGCTTGGTGCTGGCGGCGGCCGGGATCGCACTGATGTCCATGCATGTGGACGCCGAGGTCCAAGACGCTGTTCAGGGCTTCGGAATGCTTGCGGTGGCCATCGGTGCCGGTTTCGTCCTGTCGGCGGGCGTCTCGTACCTGATCTCCCGCCGCCTAGGCCTCATCCACGCAGCCAAAGGAGGGGAATAGCGGATGCTCCGTGACGCGACCGGCTTTTTCCAAGACCGGGTCCTCGCGCCAACCGATGCGCGGGACGCTGTTCGCGCGGACTTTGCGATGGATGAGGACTCCTTCCGCGCCTTCTACGACCGCACCGCCCGCGGACTCTGGGCGTACCTTGCCCGCGTAACCGGCGACCGCCAAGCTGCGGACGATCTGCTCCAGGAGGCCTTCTACCGCTTCCTGCGAGCCGGTTCCGAGTACGAATCGGAGGCCCATCGGCGCAATTCGCTCTACCGCATCGCCACCAACCTGGCGCGCGATTCGAAACGGCGCAGCGTGATCCGGCCCGTCGCTGCGGTTTCGGGCGAAGATATCGAACGGGTGGCTGGATCGGACTCGGCGGGCTCGCTGGACCGCAGCGCCGATGTGGAACGCGCCATGGCAAGGCTTCGGCCAAACGAGCGCGCCATGTTGTGGCTGGCGTATGCCGAAGGCGAGGCGCACGCCGAAATCGCCGAGCGGCTGGGGCTCAAGGTCGGCAGTCTGAAACCGCTGTTGTTCCGGGCCCGGCGCAAGTTGGCCGGCTTGCTCGGTGGAAAGGGGAAATCCAATGCCGTCTGATTGCTGTTTCGAGGCCGAAGTACTGGCTGCGGTGGTGGAATGCCGGTGGCCGGAGCGGGTCGACCCGGAACTCCGGCAGCATGCGGGTGCGTGCGCGGTCTGCGCCGAAGTCGCGCTGCTGGCGACGGAATTGCGGGCCGACCGGGACCGCCTGCGTGCGGAAGCCGCGCCGCCAGAATCAGCACGGGTCTGGTGGATGGCGCAAATGCGGGCCCGACGCGAAGCGGAAAAAGCTGCCGCGCGTCCCATTACGGCGGCGCAGGTTTTGGGCACGGCGGCTGCGGCATGGTTCGCGGGAGCCTGCTACGGCGCGACGTCGGAATGGTTCCGCGCCGAGTTTACCCAAATTTCAGGCACGGTCCAGACACTGGGAGTCGCCGGATTCCTAGCGTCCGGAACGGGCCTGCTACTGGCGATTGGAACGATTTCGATCCTCGTCCTTGTGCCGACGGCGGTGTGGCTAGCCGTGGCGAAGGACTAGGCCTTACTACTTCCAGTCAGCGGTAAACACGTTGAACTCGTACCGTGCCTTGGCTTTCCAATCCGTCACAAACACCAGCTTCTTGCCGTCCGGCGCGAACTCCGGGAACGACGTGAAGCCGTCGAAGTTGGTGACCTGCTTCAAGCCCGTGCCGTCCACGTTGATCAAGTAAAGTTCGAACTTCCGCCCGTCGCAGTTGTGCTTGTTCGACGAGAACAGGATCTGCTTGCCGTCGGGCGTGAACGTCGGAGCGAACGACGCACAGCCGAAACTGGTGATCTGCTTGGCGTTCTTCCCGTCCGCATCGGCCACGAAGAGCTCCATCTTGAAGGGGCTGGTCAGGTTCTCCTTCAGCAGGCTGGCGTATTTCTCCTTGGTCTCGGGCGTGCTTGGATGTCCCGCGCGCCACGCGATCTTCTTCCCGTCGCGCGAAAAAACGGCTCCGCCGTCGTAGCCGAAGCTCTTTGTAATCTGCTTCTTACCCGAACCGTCGGGCTTCATCTCCCACAAATCCAGATCGCCGGACGCCATCGACGTGTAGATGATCTTGTTGGTCTTCCAGTTCACTGTGGCCTCGGCGTCGTAGCCGTCGGCGGTCGTCAGGCGCTTCAGGTCGGTGCCGTCATCCTTGGCGACGAAGATGTCGTAACTCGGGTAGACGGCCCAAACGTAGCCCTTGCTCTTGTCGGCGTCGGGGGGACAGCCGGGCGAGGCCAGATGGGTGGAGCCATAGACGATGTGCTTGCCGTCCGGGAGAAAATATCCGCACGTGGTGCGACCCTTGCCGGTCGAGACCATATGCTGGTCGGATCCATCGGCGTTCATGACGTAGATCTGGTCGCACTTGGATTCGCCGCGCGTCGACTGGAAGACCAGACGCTTGCCGTCGGGCGACCAGTAGGCCTCGGCGTTTTCGCCGCCGGACGTCAGTTGGAGAATGTTGGTAAGTTCCTGCGCGGGGCACAGCCCGGCCAACAGGAACGCGGACGACAGAGTCGCAAATCGGATTTTCATAGTTACCTAGATTTTATCCGCAAGGCTGTTACCAAAGTCGCCTCGGCGTCCGCGAGTTCCCCGCCCTCGATCACCAACCTCGGCGCACGGACGCGGCGGTTGCCAATCCCCATCAATTCCTGCACCAGCTTGATCAGTTGAACGAACTTCGGCACCACGTCCATGCGCAGCAACGGCAGGAACCACTGGTAGATGGCCGCCGCTTGATCCTTTTCGCCAGCCAAGGCGTGGTTGAAAAGGTCGACAGACTCGCGCGGGAAGGCGTTCACCAAGCCGGCGATCCAGCCGGTCGCTCCCGTGTATACAGCCTCCACGATCAGGTCGTCCACCCCGCAGAGGATTTCGAGCCGCTCACCCACCAGTGCGCGCAATGCCGCAATCCGGCGCACATCGGCGGAAGACTCCTTGATCGCAACCATGGTTGCGGGGTGCAGATCCATCAATTCGGCCACTTGGTGCGGCAGAAAGTCGACCTTGTAGGCGATGGGATTGTTGTAGAGCATCGACGGCAGGTTGGTCGCGTCGAGGACGGCGGAGACATGAGCGCGCATCTCGCGCCAGTCTCCGACGTAGACGTACGGCGGCAGCACCATCAGGCCGTGGCAACCCGCAGCCTTCGCCATTTTGGCGATTCGGACGGCCTCGTCGGTGCTGAGCGCCGAAACGCCGGCGATCACCGTGGCGTGGTCCCCTATGGCAGCCACGCAAGTTTCGAGAACCGCGCGCTTCTCCTCGAAGGTCAGGGTGGCCCCTTCCCCCAACGATCCGAGCGCGACCACCCCGGTGCAGCCGTTTTCCACCAGCCACTTCACGTGGCGCGCGAGAAACGGATGGTCGACGGTCATGTCTTCGAGAAAAGGGGTGGTGATGGCGGGAATCACGCCGCGCCAGATCGAGGTGGCCATGCAGCCATTATCCTTCGGACAACAGGCTGCCGACGCGGGCCGGGAAGATGGGTGGACGGGGCGAGGCGCCGTGCCAGCCAAAAAGGAACTCGAGAGCCGGACCGCAGACCCGCCCTTGGCAGGCACCCATGCCGCAGCGGGTGTGAAGTTTGGCGTCGCGGAAGCAGGTCTTGCCTTCGAGCCGACCGAGCGGGACGTCTTCGCAGCGGCAGATGATGGTGCCGGAGTCCGCCAACTGGCGGAGTTCGTCGCGCACGGCGAAGGTACGGTCGATTGAGGCCGCGAAGGTACGGGCTTGGTCGCGCTCTGGTTCCAGTCCCCGAGCTTTTTCCAAATCTCCGGCTGCCGTGTACCCGGCAATCCGGCCTTCCAGCAAGGACAGGTCGGCGTCGCCCGTGCCCGCCACGATGGTGTCGGGTCCCGCCATGATAGCGGCCAACTCCGTGGCAGGGCGCAATCCGAAACCGACGGCGAGGTAGTCGCAGTCCTCGGTGACGAGGGTGCCCCGCCGGTTCAGCACGATGCGCTGCAACCGCCCATCCCCCTGCGCCGCCGTTACCCAAGACGCCGGAGCGTACGGAATACCCGCAAGGTCCCACGCCAAGCCTATCCCTTGCAACAACTTGGACGCTCTTCCTGAAAGCTGTTTCGCAAAGGGCCAAAGCAGAGCTGCAGGCGTCTGTTCCGCGATCAACCGGATGTTCGCCCCCTTCTTCCGTAGCGACGCAGCCACCGCCAACAGCAGCGGACCGGTCCCGGCGACCACCACGTTCTTCCCCCGCACCGGCAACCCCGACTTCACCAGCGCCTGCAACCCGCCCGCCCCGAAGACTCCCGGCAGCGTCCAACCGGGAAACGGCAGGAAGATCTCGGGCGAGCCAACGGCGACGACCAGCTTGTCGTACGCGAGCCGTCGGGCCCCTACGGCGTCTTCCAAAACGAGTGTGCGCGCCGCCGGATAGCCCCAAACCACCCGAACGCCCGAAATCAACGGGATGTTGAAAGCACGGAAACGGGCAACCCAGCGATGCGTTGGATCGCCGCGCCAGATCTGGCCGCCAGCCGACGGGTTCTCGTCCACCACCGTGACCGCCTTGCCGCATTCTTGAACCGCCAGCGCGGCGGCGATTCCGGCCGGTCCGGCACCCACCACAACGATCATGTGCGTACCTCAATGCCTTCCCGCACTTGGACCTGGCAGGCAAGTCGATGCGGCTGGCCGTCGATGGTGACGCGGCACTCCATGCAGACGCCCATTCCGCAGACGGCGGCGCGGGGTTCACCCGAAAGCGAGGTGCGGAAGCGGGTGCGTCCCGCCGACAGAAGCGCCACGGCCAGTGAGACGCCTTCGGCGGCGTTGACCAACATCCCGTCCACCCGGATTTCAGGCATGGTGGTTGAAACTCCTGGAGGGATCGTAGGGCTCGCGGGGAATGGCGGACGGACGGCCCAGCATCGCATCCGCCAGCAGTTTGGCTGTCCCGAGAGACGTCGAAATCCCCAAACCTTCGTGTCCCGAGGCGACGTACAAGCTCCGATGGCCCGGACGGAGGCCTATCAGGGGCAGATTGTCGGGTGTCGAGGCCCGGAATCCCGTCCAAGCGCGGATGCCGTTCAACGACGCCAGACCCGGCATGTACTCGACCGCGCGGGCCAGCATGCGGCGCAGGATGGCATGGTCAATGTCGGCATGGTCCACGCCGAGCTGGCGCGAGGAGCCGATCAGCAACTGCCCCGTCACCCTAGGCTGGACGTTGAAGGCGACCGAATCGGCGTCCTCCGAATGGGCGCTTTTCAGGTACCCCAACTCGATGATCTGGTGGTTGAGGTAGCCCGGATAGCGGTCCGTGATCAGCAGGTGGCCCTTGCGGGGACGCACAGGAAGTTCGGGCGCGAGGCGCGGCAAATCGGCCCCGGTGGCCAGCACGACCGCACCGGCAAAGTAGCTTTCGCCGGAAGCAAATTCAATCCCATCCGAGGTTGCCGAGACCACCCGCCCGCGCAGCAACTGGATGCCAGTCAACAACTTGCGGGCGACGGCAGGAGCGTAGGAAACCGCGTCGGCAGGCAGCCGTAGACCTCCAGCCAAGCCGCGCCGAAGGTTGGGCTCGGCCTTGGCGACTCCGCCCGAATCCAGCACGTCCACGGCGACCCCGCGTGCCGAATAGTATTCGCTCTTGCGGTGGACTTCGGCCATCTCCTCGTCGTCGGCGGCCACCCAAAGCGACCCGCAACCGGCGAATTCGGCCTCCGGCGGCAGAGTGCCTGCCAACTCCCACCAGAGGCTCTGCGAGTAGTTCGTGAGAGCGAACTGGGCGTCCGAATCGTCCATCACCGCGATATGGCCCATCCCGGCGGCCGTCGCGCCAGCCCCGACAGTGTCGGAGTCGTGACAAACAGCAACCTTCAAGCCGGAATCCGCGAGTTCGCGCGCACACGCGGCGCCCACGATACCCGCTCCGACCAGGATCACGTCAAACGAGTGGATCGCGTCGAACAAGCGATCATTGTTACACATGCCAATTCGGATTCATGCGATTGACTCACACACCGCCGGCGAGCCGACCCGGGTCGTGGTGGCGGGCGGCCCGGACCTCGGCGCAGGCTCAATGAAGGAGCGACTCGAAGTGTTCCGGGAGCGTCTCGACCACTTCCGGTCGGCCATTGTGAACGAGCCGCGCGGGAACGACGCGATGGTGGGGGCGCTGCTGTGTGAACCCGTCGACCCGGCCTGCGCCGCGGGCGTGATCTTCTTCAACAATGTGGGTTTCCTCGGCATGTGCGGGCATGGGACGATCGGGCTGATGGCGACCTTGCGGCACCTGGGGCGGATCGAGCCTGGCGTCCATCGGATCGAGACGCCCGTGGGCCTTGTGGAGGCGGAGTTACACGCGGAAGGCGACGTTACGATCACCAACGTGGCTAGCTACCGCCAAGCCGCAGGGGTGCGGGTCGGGGTTCCGGGCTACGGCGAGGTGGTGGGCGACGTGGCTTGGGGAGGGAACTGGTTCTTCCTGACGATGGGAGCACCGGTGGAGCTGACCGTCGCCAATCTGGAGCACCTGACCGACTACGCCTGGGCCATCCGCCAAGCCGTGAACGATCAGGGGTATCCCGACGTGGACCATGTGGAAGTGTTCGGGCCGCCGGTCGGCGAAGCGGCGGATTCGCGCAACTTCGTGCTGTGTCCGGGCAAGGCGTGGGACCGGTCGCCCTGCGGGACGGGCACCAGCGCCAAGGTGGCGTGCCTGTACGCCGACGGAAAGCTCGCCGAGGGTCAGGTTTGGCGGCAGGAAAGCGTCATCGGGAGCGCTTTCGAGGCGTCTGTGACGGTGGTGGGCGGCGTGGTGCGGCCCCGGATCCGTGGAGCGGCGTTCGTCAATGCCGAGACGCAGCTGATTCTCGACGACGCGGACCCGTTCCAGTGGGGAATCCGGTAGGGATGGGTTCGAGCGTTGGTTCTGGAGAAGCGCGCCAAGGTGCGTTTTCGGTGCCCCGAACAAACGCTCCCTCGCGGTCGCGGCTCGGCGGAATCAGTATGTTGCCGAGCCACGACCGCAAGGGAGTGTTTGTTCGAGCCTGCGCAGTTATTCAACCCAAGCAAGGCTTTGTTCTCCGCAGAAGCGCAGCCAACCTCGGGCCCGCCCTATCCGAGCCGACGGACCGAAATCTGGCCGTTGCCCCAGACACACTTGCTGCCGACGCCCGTCCAGCGAGCGGCTTCCAGAAATGGCAAAAAAGGACCGAGGTCACCTTCGTACTCGGCATGACCGGTGAAGCCGCCGATGGAGTGACTCTGGCCTGTTCGCGAACTGCGACGAACGACTTCTTGATTGCCTATCTCACATTGAATCAACTTGATGCCGTCGGCTATCTCGCCCATCGCTTTAAATTCAATATTGAGCGCCCCGGCACCATAGCAAGCCCGCAGAGTGCTCACGCGATCACGGATTCGGGCGAACAGCGTTGCGAAATCGGGATCCCGACCCGGTGCCAAGGGTTTCAGTTCCGTCGGGGTCTGGAAGTCCACCCGGATGCGCCCGGTGTGCGGTGTCGGTCGCAGGTCGATCACAAACGGTTCCCAGTCGCTGGCGGTATGCAAAAGGCGGACCGACTGTAGCAGAGCCTTGCCCTCCCCCGGCCCAAATCCATTCGCGGCCAGACGGGCAAATGCCTTGACCAAGATTCGGGCGGAGTCCGCATCGTCGCGGAAAAGATGGACGTCGAGATGGAATTGGTCACCAGTAACGAGCCTGTCGCCGTCCAAGTGCGCCGCCCGGATCACGAACGGACGAGGCCAGTCGCGCAAGCCACTGGGCCCCGGCAGGTGCGCCGAGGGCTCGAAAAGCTGCGCATAGCGGCAGGCGGCAGCGCGGGAACAAGTCTTGGCGTTGCTGCAGCCGGGGTCGCAGGCGAGGTCGCGCAATGACATCCCCAACGCACCGCGCAGCACGTTTGCAGCCTTGCCCGGGGGAAACACGAGCCTTTCGGTCGCGCGAAATGTCAAGCGCAGCGGGTAAAGGCGGAAATCCACAACTTGATACTACCCCTTGCCGCGACGCGGGACAAGGCCGAACACTTCCTGGATGGCAATCCAGATGTTGATCAGCCCGACTCCGCTGACAGCACCGCGGAAGTAGCTGCTGTTCCACATCTGACGCCACGCCATCAGGTAGGGTCCGGGCACGATCATGGAGAAATAGTTGTTGCCCCAAGCATCGATCCACGGGTAGACCACCAAGAACAACCCCATCTCGAAGCAGAAAATGATGAATATGACCGTCGAAACATGGCGGTACCAAGACGGAATCGAGATCGCCGGCTTGCTCTCGGGCTCGGCTACGGTGCCATGCACGGGTTCGCCAACCACATCGGTGACTGGAAGCTGGTCGTGGAATTCCTGTTGGTCTTCGCTCATGCGTCAGTCCGCGAACATCTCCATTTGTTGGCTGGTGCCCCAACAGGAAAACGGGGCGTGGCGGCGTACAGGCTCGAAACTGTGCCTATGCAGCGGGGTAGGGCCGATTCGCTCGATTGCCGCGATATGCTCCGGCGCGTGGTAGCCCTTATGGTTGGCGAGGCCGTACTCGGGATAGAAGCGGTCCCACTCGCGCATCAGCGCGTCGCGGTGCACCTTGGCGATGATGGACGCGGCTGCTATGGCGTGACAGCGCATGTCGCCTTTGATCAAGGGTTCCTGCGGAATGGGGAGATCCAGCGGCACAGCATCAACCAGAACGAAATCAGGGCGCGGTCTAAGGCTCAAAACGGCGTTCCGCATGGCGAGCCTGGAGGCCTCGTAGATGTTGATCCGGTCAATGGTAGCCGCGTCAACCGCCGCAACCGACCATGAGACGGATCGCTCCCGGATGCGCTCCGCCAGCGTTTCCCGCTGTTCGGGCTCCAAGCGCTTGCTGTCGTCCAAACCCCGGATCGGGTTGTCGGGGGACAGAATTACAGCTCCGGCCACGACGGCACCGAAGAGGGAGCCTCGTCCGACCTCGTCCGCGCCAGCCACAAAAGAAAACCCACGAGCGCGGAGTTCGCGCTCGTGGGTCGCCTCACATTTCCATTTTGGAACTGTACGGTCTTGTACGGGACGGCCTTTTGCGGTACGGTCTTTCTCGGTATGCCCCATGGGGATTCAATCCTGCTGGGTCCTCCCGGCCATTACCGCGACGGGACTATGTGCGTTCCTTCAAACGGGCAGCCTTGCCACGCAGGGCGCGCAGGTAGTACAGCTTGGCGCGGCGGACGCGACCGGTGCGAACCATGTCGATGTGGTCCACGATCTTCGCGTGCAGCGGGAAGATGCGCTCGACACCGTGGCCGAAGCTCATCTTGCGGACCGTGATGGTCTCGCTGATGCCGCTGTGGTTGCGCGCGATGAAAACACCTTCGAAAGCCTGGAGACGCTCTTTGTCGCCTTCCTTGATCTTGACGTGAACACGGACCGTGTCGCCCGGACGGATCGTCGGGTGAGGGGTGGTGCGGAGGTTCTTCTGGTTGTACTTGGTTAACAGCGAATTTTGCATCTCGGGCCTAATTTTCAATTGTACTACAGAACATGGGCGGACCTCTACTTTTCGAACACGATGCCGACCGACGGGAGGATCGGCAACATTGAGTCCAGCGTGATCGAGGTTTGCCCTGTCTTCGTATTGTAACTGTTCAGGCTGTCGAAGATGCGGTTGGTGCGGTTGGTCATGTTCACCAACTCCCCGTAGAGGGTGATCTTGGACTTGCGCTTGGTCCAAGACTTGTTGATTCGCAGATCGGTGCGCTGGTAGTAGTCGAGACGGAGTTGGTCGCGCTGCGGGCCGAGGAAGTAGGTGTTGCCGCTCAGCCGGAGGTAGGCGGGGATTGGGAAACCGCTGCCGTAGCTGGAATGGACGCTCACATTGACGCTGGGTCGAAGACGGTAGCCGCCGTATATGTTCACCGTATGCGTCTGGTCGTAATCCGCAGGGAACCGGGACTTCGTGATTCCTTCGCGCATTCCCGTCCTTCCAAATGCGTAGGAAACCCAGCCATTGAAACGGTTTGCGCTGCTTCTTTGAACAAACACTTCAAGTCCGCGCGCATAGCCCCGCACGGAGTTGGCATAGGTACTGCTGAGCACGGGGACGGATGCGGCGCCGACGGGTAGGCGTGGATCGGCGAACGGTTGCCAAGGGAGGTCCCGGTCGGCCCGGTTGTAGAACTCGGCGCGAAGTCGGAGGCGCTCGCTCAGACGCTGTTCAAGTGCCGCGATTACGTGGTTGGAGCGAATCGGCAGTAGGCGGGTGCTCCCGAACGGCGAAGTGAGCACGGAGAGCTCGGGAAACTGGGCGTATTGGCCCCAGCCGAGTTGGATCCGGGTGGCTGGTGCCACGATGAACGCGGCGGATGCCTGCGGCGTACTAGTCGTAGCGCCCCCGGTCGAAAGATGGTCGCCCCTGACTCCGGCGGAAAGGTGCAGACGACCGGAAAGTCCTGTCCAAGACTCCTGTACGAATTCGCCGGACAGGACGCCCGTACCACGGTGGGTGTCGAGCAGCCGCGGCGGGAGGGTCAGGGACTGGAACTGGGCGGAAAAGCCTTCGTCACGAAGGCGGCGGGCGGAGACTCCGGCGTCCATGGTGGCCGAGGGTGTCTGGTTCCACGTCGCGGTCGAGTTCGCCACCCATTCGCCGTAAAACCCGTCGCCGAGCCGGAGCGCGTTGGGGTTGAGGTTGTCGTATTTCTCGCGCATCCATGCCGCGTGGGTGACGATTGCCAGTTTCGTCGAAGGCGTCGCGCGCCAACCGAGGTTCACGAGGGAATAGTCGTATCCAGCCTTCGCCAGCGAGTTGATGCCCAGGCTGCTCTTGGTCCTGTTGAGGGAAGAATAGCTTTCCAGAAGGTAGAGCCAGAGCTGGTTTTTGGGCGTCAGATCGTACGTCAAGCGGCCCTGAACATCCTCAAGGCCAAATACCAGCGAGGTGTCGGTGGTAATTCTGCCGACGATGTACTGCAGGTAGCTCTTGCGGGTGCCGACCAGCCAGGATCCACGCTTGTTGTGCCCGAGCGGGCCTTCCAAAGTTACTCCCGCGTTCGACATGCTGGCTTCGGCACGAATGGAAAGTGCGTCGCGGCCCCCTTCGCGGGTGTGGACGTCGAGGATGCCGGCGCTGCGGTCGGCGAAACGCTCGGGATAGGCACCCTCGTGCAGTTCGAGATTTTCAACCATCCCGCCGTTGAACGCCGCGCCCGATCCGGTGATGTTTTGTCCGGCAAGCATTTGAAATGGCTGGTGGAGCATGACATCGTCGAGATACAGGCCGATCCGGTTGTAGGACGCGCCGCGCAGTGAGAAGCGGGCCTCGAAATCGTTGTTGGAACTGACGCCGGGCAGGCTCTGGACGGCGCGCAGAGGGTCGTCGGCAAGCACGGAAGCCAGGTTCTTAACGTCGTTTGCAGACAGGCTGATGGCGGAGGGGCTGTCCTGCCGCAGTGTCTCGAAGGGGCCTGCGGTGACGACAACGGTGTCGGTGCGGCGGAGGGTATCGGGGCTCAGAACGATTTCGAAGTGTTGCGGCTCGCCCGGAGTGGACCGGAACGGCCGTTTGACCAAGTGGTAACCGACGGTGGAGACTACGAGGGTGTGGTCCCCGGGCTCGACGGTGGCGAATTCGAAGGTGCCTGTGGGACCAGTGACCGTACGCGGGCCGTTTTCGATGGCGACCGCGACGTTGGAGAGCGCTTCCCCGCCTCTCGCGTCCACGACCTTACCCGTGACGGCGGGTGGCTGGGTTTGCGCTGCGAGTTCGGCAACCAAGATGAAGACGAGGAACGAGCGGATCATGAATCTTCCATGATTCCACGTTCGGTTCGGGAATGCAGCACCGGGAACGGGATAAGCTAGTCTGGAGGTCCTTGAAGGAGAACACTCGAATGAACAAGAAGATCGCATTAGCCGCCATGGTTGCGGCAGTGGTTGGAACGATTGCACTCATGGCCCAGGCTGGCCCGCCAACCACGCCGTCCGCCATCCTGAAGGGTGCGTACAGCCGCATCAAGACAAACTTCGTGAAGGCGGCCGAAAAGATGCCGGAAGACGCCTACGGCTTCAAGCCCGCGGAAGGCATCGAGACGTTCGGGCAGCGCGTGGCCCACATCGCCAATCAGATGGGCACATGCTCTGCAATCAACGGGGCGCGGAAGCCGAGCTCGGCGACCGGCAAGACGTCAAAAGCGGATTTGGTGGCGGGCTTGAAGGAGTCGTTCGACGAGTGCGACAAGTCTTTTGACGCCTTGACCGATGCCAACGCAATGGAGTCGGTTGCTGCGGGTCGCGGACAACAGCCGCGGATCAACGCGCTCTATGGGATCGTGGTCCACGCCAACGAAGTTTATGGCGCGATGGGCGTGTATATGCGGGCGAAGGGGCTTGTGCCTCCCTCCAGCGAAGGCCGGTAGTTTGTTGGCGCGGGCGGTGCCTGGTAGGCACCGCCCACGAAGTTTATCTGAAACTAGGCGCTTGCCCGTTCCTCGAGTTTTGTGATGCGGGAATTGTGGTCGGCCAACATGTGAAGCAGCGTGTCGAGCTTGTTGTCGATGGATTGAAACGCTTTGTCGTTACTGGCTTGCATGGCGTCGAAGCGCCTGTCCACCTCGTCGAAGCGCTTGTCCACGCTCATTTCGAGTGTTCCAATACTTAGCTTAAGGCTTGCCTCCGTCGCCTTCAACTCGGCGCGGAAGAGTTCTTTGAGGTCTGTCAACCGGTTGTTGTTGAACAGAGTGCCAGCCAATAGTGCGGCGACCATAATGGCGATGGCGAGAATTTGCGTGTCGTTCACGGAGTTCCTGCCTTCAGTCTAGAACACCGCAGCTCAGGCTGTCAAAACCTCGTTCACGATCCGCCCCTTGACATCCGTCAGCCGAAAATGCCGGCCTTGGAACTTGAATGTCAGCTTGGTATGGTCGATCCCAAGCGTCCGCAGGATGGTGGCGTGCAGGTCATGAACATCCACCGGGTCCCGGACGATGTTGTACGAGAAATCGTCACTCTCCCCGAAAGTCAGCCCCGGCTTCACACCGCCGCCAGCCATCCACACGGTGAAACAGCGCGGATGGTGGTCGCGCCCGTAGTCGGTTTCGGTCAGCTTCCCCTGCGAATACACAGTGCGTCCGAATTCCCCGCCCCAAACCACCAGCGTGTCCTTCAGCATTCCCCGTTCCTTCAGGTCCTGAATCAGTGCCGCCGAGGCTTGGTCTGTGTCCGACGCCTGGCCCCGGATCTGTTTCGGCAGGTTCGTGTGCTGGTCCCAGCCGCGGTGGAAAAGTTGGATGAACCGGACATCGCGCTCTGCCAGCCGACGGGCCAGCAGGCAGTTCGCCGCGAAGGTGCCCGGCTTGCGCGAATCCGGGCCGTACATCTGGAACGTTCGTTCCGACTCCTTGGAAAGATCCGTCAAATCCGGCACCGAGGTCTGCATCTTGAACGCCATCTCGTACTGGGCGGTGCGCGTGGCAATCTCGGGGTCGTTGTACTCCTTCAGGTTGAGGTCGTTCAGGGCGGCCAAGTCGTCCAGATAGCGACGGCGCATCGGGGCATCAATGCCATCCGGATTCGAAAGATACAAGACCGGATCGGCCCCGGATCGGAACTTGACGCCTTGGTAGCGACTGGGCAGGAAGCCGCTGCCCCAAAGCCGATCATACAGAGGTTGGTCGGCCGCGTTGCCCGACCCTTGCGAGATCATGACGACAAACGCGGGCAGGTCCTTATTCAAGCTGCCAAGCCCGTATGACAGCCACGCGCCGATGCTGGGGCGGCCAGCCAATTGGAAGCCGGTCTGCAGGAATGTGACGGCCGGATCGTGGTTGATCTGCTCCGTGTTCATCGATTTGATGAAGCAGAGGTCATCGACAACCTTGGCCGTGTGGGGCATCAGGTCGCTGACCCAGGCACCCGACTTTCCGTGTTGGGCGAACTGAAAGATGGGCGGCGCGACGGGAAAACTCGCCTGCGTCGCCGTCATACCCGTGAGGCGCTGACCCTGGCGAATGGAATCGGGGAGTTCCGTAGCGCGCAGGCCGGCCAGCTTCGGCTTGTAGTCGAAGAGGTCGAGCTGCGAAGGCGCACCCGACTGAAACAGATAGATGACGCGTTTGGCGGTCGGCGGAAAATGGGGAATGCCGTCGTTGCCTTCGGCTCGGGCCAGCGACGCGAACGCGGCGGCACCCAAGGCAGACCGCAGCACTTGCCGACGTGAGGGATGGAGGTCGATCATTGGACCGTCACCACCTCGTCGAGATTCAGGATCAGACTGGCGACGGTCGCGTTGGCTGCCAGTTGCGCGGTATCGAGCGAAGGGTCGCGTTTGCTTTCACCTTGAGCGAGCAGCTTCTCGGCGGCAGCGGGATCGGTGCGGAAGCGGTCCAAGTTGTAGTTGTAGCTATTCAGTAGGATGCCGGTTACGCGCGCATCGGGTCGGCGACCGGTGGCAAGCCGGAATCCATATGCCAACCGGGAATCCGGCATCGCACCGCCCTCGCGCATCATCCGCTGGCCCAGGTTGCGGGCCGCTTCGATGAAAGTGACATCGTTCATCAGGTCAAGCGCCTGCAAGGGCGTATTGGTGCGGCTCTCGCGGACGGTGCACGCCTCGCGGCCGGCGGAATCGAAATTCGCCATCATCGGCGGCGGCACGGCGCGCTTCCAGAACGTGTACAGGCCACGGCGATATAGCGCCTCGCCGGAATCAGCCTTGTAATCCTCGGCCCCCGAGAGTTCCTTCCAGAGTCCGGCGGGCTGGTAGGGCTTCACGGACGGTCCGCCCAGCTTCTCCACGAGGAGACCGGATACGAGCAGCGCTTGGTCCCGGACCATTTCGGCGGGAAGCCGCAAACGCGGGCCCCGCGCCATGAGTCGGTTCTCCGGGTCGCGCTTCACCAATTCGGGCGACGCCTTGGACGACTGCCGGTAGGTCGCCGACATCACGATGGTCTTCTGCATCGCCTTGACATCCCAGCCTGTGTGGACGAATTCCGTGGCAAGCCAGTCCAACAGTTCGGGGTGGCTGGGCCATTCGCCTTGGGAGCCGAAATCCTCGACGGTCTTTACGATGCCCATGCCAAAGTACATCTGCCAGAATCGGTTTACGGCTACCCGCGCGGTGAGCGGGTTATCGGGACTTGCGATCCACCTCGCCAGTGCCAGCCTGTCCTGCCGTACTCCCGGCGGAATCGGCGGCAAGGCGGCGGGCACGTTCCGATCCACCTGCGCACCGGGACGTTCGTACGATCCACGATTCAACACGAACGCGGGCTTGGGGGACGGCAGTTCCTCCATCACCATGACCGTTGGAATCGTGTCGGCATAGCGGTCGCGCTCCTCGCGGGCGTCAAGAACCCGGTTCCACGCAGGGTTGTGCGACAAGAACAGCAGGCGGAGCGACTCAATCGAGCGCGGCTCGGCCATTGCTTTGACTGCGCCCGCGTCCATGGCCTTGCTGTAGATTCGAAGGTTCTCGATGGTGCCACGGAAACGGCTGCCAACGCGCAAAGGCTCGGCTACAGCGAAGTTCTGGTTGATCTGATCGAGGTTGATCGTCAACGGACGCTCGACGCCATCCACGTAAATCTTCATGCCCGCCGCGTAACGGGAACCGTCGTAAGTGAAAGCGATGTGGTGCCGCTTGTTCAGTTCGATGGGGTCCCGTGTCTCCACCCGACCCGCGTCATCAAGCCAACGCAACACCAGATTTGCCTGGATCTTTCCGTCTTTCAAGACGAGCGACCATCCCGGTGGTTCCTCCTCTCCCTTGGCACGACTGACAATGACGCCGTCGGGCGCGACGGGGTCGATCCACACCGAAATCGTAAACCGGTCCTGGAAACCGAAATTCGCGACGTTGCCCTCTTCCAAAATCCGAGTGCCATCGAAAGACTCAGCGGTTGGAAGTTCGAATGCGACTCCGCGTGGGTCGGCCCATTGCAAGGCGGGAAGGTTTGGGGTAGACAGAGACGCATTACGGTTGAACTCGACTTCCCGAGACTCCGCAATCCCCTGCAACCGAGCCAACTCCTTCTGTTGTTCCGGCGTCGGGGCCTTCATCAGAGGGGGCGAATTGCCGTACTTTTGGGCATTCCCGCGCTCAGGGATGCTGTTGAAGTAGGCGTAAAGCTGGTAATACTCCTTCTGGCTGATGGGGTCGTACTTGTGGTCGTGGCAGCGGGCACACCCCGCGGTGAGGCCGAGGAAGACCGTCGAAGTCGTATCCACCCGGTCGATCACATACTCGACCGCGTATTCCTCCGGCACGATGCCACCCTCGCCGTTGCCGCGGTGGTTGCGGTTGAAGCCCGTAGCGATGCGCTGGTCCAACGTCGGACGCGGCAGCAGATCGCCCGCGAGTTGCTCGACCGCAAACCTGTCGTAGGGCATGTTGCGATTGAAGGCCTCGATCACCCAGTCCCGCCAGCGCCACATCTGGCGCTCGCCGTCCGTCTGGTAGCCGTTGGTATCGGCATAGCGGGCGGCGTCGAGCCACCGGATCGCCATCCGTTCGCCATAGCGCGGCGAGGTTAGCAGGCGGTCCACTACTTTCTCATATGCCGTTGGGGACCGGTCGGCGAGAAACGCGTCGATTTCGGCCAACGTTGGTGGCAGGCCGGTGAGATCCAACGTAACGCGGCGGATCAGCGTCGCCCGGTCGGCTTCCGGCGAAGGCTGCAAGCCCTCTTTGGCAAGGCGCGCCCGGACGAAATGGTCGATGGGGTTCACGCCCGGCGGCGTTTCCGCGCGCTTGGGCGGCAGGAATGACCAGTGCTTCTCCCAGACCGCGCCCTGCTGGATCCAAGCCCGGATCAGCCCGATCTCTTTCTCCGTCAGCGCTGGACCGGACGCAAGCGGCGGCATGCGCATTGGCTTTTCGCCCGCCGAGATCCTTGCCAGGATCGTGCTCTTCGCCGGATCGCCTGGAACGATGGCGAAATGCCCGCCCATGTCCTGCTTCGCCGCCGCCTCGATATCGAAACGCAGCTTGGACTTGCGCGTGGTGGACGACGGACCGTGGCAGGTGTAGCAACGGTCTGAGAGGATCGGTCGGATATCCCGATTGAATTCGATGGCCTGCCCGAAGAGCCCAACCGTCGAAACACCCGCGAAGATCAGGACCTCAATACTTCTTCTCATAGCCGTTCCGGCCGTTGGAGACCTCGAAATGCCCGTCCTTGTGCGCCACCAGCTTCAGAGAGAAGCCCGAATCCGGCGTCTCGGCCACGTTGGCGATCACGTTCTCCGGCGAGTTGTGCGCCTTCCCACCTTCCACCGCGAAGTGCGACTGCCAGATGTCCTGGATGCCCGGCACCGCGTGCTGGTTGTCCCAAGCCTCCGCCGTCCCGCCCTTGCGAGCGCCATTGTCCATGATCGCCACCTTCGGATGCACCATGTTCACGAACGCGGGCGACCCGCTCATGTTCATCCCGTGGTGGCTGGTGATGTAGACATCGACCGCCGGGATCTTGGTGTTCGGGCAGGCTAGCGGCTCTTCCTTGTTCCAAAGAAGGTCGCCCAGGTCGATAGTGGTGAACTTGCCGAACTGGATGAAGCTGCCGGTCGACTGTCCGTTCTCATCGTCGTTGACTTCGCGCTTCTGGAACGTTTTGCACGCCGGATTCGGCTTCCCCGCCCCCTTCAGCGGCTGCTGGAGGGACTTGCCGCCAGCGGAAACAATGGTCCACTCGACGCCTTTGAGGGGCAGCTTGTCGCCCGGCTTCACGATGAGGTGCTTGCCTTTGTCGCGTACCGCCACGTAGGCGTCAAACAGCTTCTTGCCTTCCGCATCCTTCTCGATCGATTCCCCGTGGTCCACAAACGTCTTCACCGGAATCTTGGCAACCAAGCCGGGCACACCGCCGACGTGGTCCATGTGGAAGTGCGTAACCAGAAGGTAGTCAATCGCGGTGATACCCGCTGCCTTGGCGGTCGAGGCGATGCGCTGGGCGTCGCGGTCGCCGAAGCCTGGCCAACCGGCGTCGACCAGGACACTCTCGCCGGCGGGCGTCAGGAATAGCGTCGCCTGGCCCCCTTCGACGTCGATAAACCAGACTTTGAGGTCGTCAGCAGCCTGTGAAGGAGCGGCGGCAAGGAAGGTGGCGGCGAAAACAGCGGCCAGTGCGGGGCGAATCGTCATCGCTCGAATCGTATCATGAAGCACTCGCTGGCCCCGTTTTGAACAAAGCGGCTGCCTGTGGCGTACATTATTACCAGAATGCCATTTTGCACACAGTGCGGAAACCAAGTTGCCGATGCCGACGCTTTTTGCTCCAAGTGCGGCAAGGTCCAAGGCGCGCCCGGCGCGGCGTCGTACCAAGCACCCCGCTATGCCGGCTCCGATGCGCTCGACAGACTGACGCCGAGGACGGCCTCCATCCTTTGTTATGTGCCGACCATCGGCTGGATCGCGGCAGTGGTCGTGCTCGCCGCACAGAAGTTCAAGGGCGACGTCACCACTCGGTTCCACGCCTTCCAAGGCTTGTACCTATTCGCGGTGTGGCTGATGGTGCAGTGGGTGGTGCGCCCGATCATGGCGACAACAAGCCACAACGGCATGCGCGTGGACAAGATGCTGGAAGGCGTCATCGTCCTAGTCGCCCTCTTCATGCTGGTGAAGACGAGCCAAGGCGAGGCCTATGTGCTGCCGATCATCGGGGAACTGGCGCAGCGGTCGGCCGCGGAACAGTAGCGCTTACACAGTCGGATTCTGGCGGAACCAAAGAATCAGGTCTGTGGCGGGCGGCGCGATTCCGGCTGCGCGCAGTGTTGCCGAGACTTGTCCTCGGTGGTAGCTGCCGTGGTTGGACAGGTGCAGCACGATCTGCCATGCAGGCATACTGAAAGCCTCGCCACGTAGGTTGAGGTGGTCGATATTCACGGACCAGTCCTCCAGGGTGGAAGCCCAGTCCAGCCACTCGCGGTGCAGTTCCGGCCAAGCGGCCTGGAGAGCGGCCAAGTCCGCAGGTGGGGCGAGTTGGGTGATCTGGACGTTCTTGTCCCCTTGCACGCGGCGCAGCCAGACCAATTCACCCAGGTAGACGTGGTTCAGAACCTTGGTTTCGTGGGGTATGTGACGGGCGATGGCGTCGAGTAGCAACTCGTCGGCCCACTTCATGAAGGACAGGTGTTGTCGGCAGATGGCAGTGGCGGGGGGGACCATAGGCCGATTATCCTACGCGGAACTTCGAGCTACACTTCCATGTAGTCTTGGATGCCGTCGCCACCTGTGTGCCGGAAGCCCAGTCGTTCGTACAAAGCTCGGGCACCGGCGTTCGAGCCGTCCACCGACAGCCGGACCGGCTTTCCGGTCTGCGACGCGTGGGTTAAGATGTCGCGGATCACCGCATTGCCGACACCCCGGCCGCGGATTGCCGAGTCCACCATGATTTCCACGAGTCGTACTTCGGTAGGGAGTTCGGCCACCACCAGCCAGCCGACATTTGCGCCGTCGACGACGATGATCTGGCTCAATCCAGTTGGGTAGTTTGCAGCAATGGAACGCCGTCGCGCCGAGTATTGCATTCCAAGGAGTTGGTCACGCAGGGGCTCGGGCCAGTCGGCTGCCCCGAGGCCTTGCGCCATGTGGGCAATCAGTATTTGCCGAACGAAGGGAGTATCGGAGTCGGTTTCAGGACGGAGGGAGTAGGTCATGGGAGTTGGAAAAGAAAAGGGGCGGAACCCGGTTGGGCCCGCCCCCTGTTTGCAAGCGGAGGAATCCCTGCAAGGATCCCCCCTTTTATCACGAGTGCACGAACCGGTCTCAGTTACACGGCGTTGTGACAATGACCGCACCGTTACCGCCCGTGCCAGTTCCCACCACGGAGCTATACTGCCACCAGAGGTAGTTCGTACCGCTAACTGCAACGCTGCTGGAACAAGATCCAAGACCGGGAGGGCTGCTTGGTCCCGTGCAGGTTACGGATGTCTTGTCGGCGCTGCCAGCGCTCTCAGCACTCGTGGGAGGTGCCGATGCCTTGAAGAGCGTGATCGGCGTGTTGGTAGTGGAGTAATACACAACGTTGCTCCCCGTGATGGTGCATGACGTAGCTGCGGGCGTCGCGGTCAAGACAGAGAAACCCGGAGGATTCGCAACGTTGGATATGCTTCCATTCAGCCCAAGCCATAGCGTGGTGCCGACTGTCGTCGTACCGAGGTAGTGTGTAAATCCGGTCGAGGATCCACCACTGCCGGTCGCGCCTGCAGGGCCGGTCGGACCCGTAGCACCGTTGGTTCCATTCGTACCGTTGGTACCATTGCTGCCGGTCGGACCCGTTGCGCCGACCCCGGTGGCACCCGTGGCACCAGTGGTTCCGACACCGGTCGCGCCGGTCGCGCCGTTCGTTCCATTGCTGCCTGTCGCACCAGTTGCGCCCGTGGTTCCCGCACCGGTCGCGCCCGTAGCGCCATTGCTTCCGTTCGAGCCTGTTGCACCCGTCGCACCATTTGTTCCGTTGCTGCCGGTCGCACCGGTTGCGCCGTTCGTGCCATTGCTGCCGGTCGCACCGGTTGCGCCTGTGGTTCCCGCACCAGTCGCACCAGTTGCGCCATTGCTTCCGTTCGAGCCGGTTGCACCAGTCGCGCCATTGGTTCCGTTGCTACCCGTCGCACCGGTTGCGCCCGTAGCTCCGGCACCGGTAGCGCCGGTTGCGCCGTTGCTTCCGTTCGAACCCGTGGCACCGGTTGCGCCGTTGGTTCCGTTGCTGCCCGTCGCACCGGTTGCACCCGTGGTTCCGGCACCTGTCGCGCCGGTAACGCCGATGGAGCCTGTCGCACCAGTCGATCCGTTCGTTCCGTTGCTGCCCGTCGCACCGGTTGCACCCGTGGTTCCAGCACCTGTCGCGCCGGTAGCGCCGATGGAGCCCGTCGCACCGGTAGATCCGTTGGTTCCGTTGCTGCCCGTCGCACCGGTTGCACCCGTGGTTCCAGCACCTGTCGCGCCGGTAGCGCCGATGGAGCCCGTCGCACCGGTAGATCCGTTGGTTCCGTTGCTACCCGTCGCACCGGTTGCGCCCGTGGTTCCGGCACCTGTCGCGCCTGTAGCGCCGATGGAGCCCGTCGCACCGGTAGATCCGTTGGTTCCGTTGCTGCCCGTCGCACCGGTAGCGCCCGTGGTTCCAGGACCTGTCGCGCCGGTTGCGCCGTTGCTTCCGTTCGAACCCGTGGCACCGGTTGCGCCGTTCGTTCCGTTGCTGCCCGTCGCACCGGTTGCGCCCGTGGTTCCGGCACCTGTCGCGCCGGTAGCGCCGATGGAGCCAGTCGCACCGGTAGATCCGCTGGTTCCGTTGCTACCGGTCGCACCGGTTGCGCCTGTGGTTCCGGCACCTGTCGCGCCGGTCGCACCGATGGAGCCCGTCGCACCGGTTGCACCGGTCGCGCCTGAATTCACCAGGGTAATCGCAAGCGTGGCAGCGTGGCCGCCCGCCAGGCTTTCTTTGCTTTCAAACTGGACGTTCACACCGCCCAAGGGCGTAATCAGAAAACCACTGTTTGTCGTGCCCGAGAGCCAGTTCTGAACCGCAACGGTTGCATCCACATACACGAAGCTATTCAGCATCGGCGACGTGATGGAAACTCCGCTGGCCACCGCCGCGCCGGCGGCGGGAACCGTGCCGCCCGAACCGTTGCCCACCAAGGTCGCCTCGGACCAAGGGCCGTTTGCCACTGAAATATTGACCGAGCCAGCTGTCAAGACCTTGGTCACAAAGAGGGACAACACGGCCTTGGACACGTTCGACGACTGGGTGCCGGAAGGCAGCGTGGACAAGTCGAACTGCACGAAGCCTTGGTTGGTGGTTGCACCGCCCACTGAAACAGTTGTGCCGCCCCCTTGGGGAGTAGCACCTCCGGAAACCACGAAGGTGTCCTGCAGGAGCGGGACAGTTTGAGCGCTGAGCGCCAACGGTAAAGCACAAACGAGCGCCGCAGCTAGAATCCGCGTGAGAGATCTCATGGTGAACGTCCTCTTCTTCCTAATAGGTCCGCACTAGGAGTTGCGCCGACGGCTGGCGATGACTAGAGCCAACGGGAGGCCGATCAGAGCGAACGTCGCAGGCTCCGGCGTCGCCGTCACCTCGGAAGCGGTATCGACTTGGATGATGTCGACAGCCCATGCGCCGGTCGTGTTGCCGCCACCGCCGTCGCAGAAGTTTCCGCTGCCGCCGCAGGAGAACGAGGGGTTGCCCGTCTGGGCGAATCCATCGGCGAGCAACGTGTCAATGTTGGCATTTTGGTGCAGCACGAGGGCCAACGTGTAGTTGCCTGCGGCGAAGCTTCCCTGGTAGTACGCGTCCGAGTAGGACCCGTTGTACTTGTTGACAGTGTTGGTCGTGTCGTCGTCCACCGAGTCCAGGATGGTGCCGGTGCCGTCGAACCATATGAAGGCGCTGTCCAAACCGCCCGGATTGATGACCGTGCCGCTGACGTTCTTGCCGCCCGTGTAGATGCCACCGCCGAAGCCCTCGCTCAGCAGGGTCACGGTGGTCGTGCTGGCCACGCTGAAATTGAACAGCTGGACCTGGTCGTCCGTGGAAAAGGTTCCGGTGAACGAGAAGTTCCCGGCTTGAAGGGCGGTCGCCGTGACGGCGAACAGCGTAAAGGCTTTGAGTGACAATCTCATGAAATTCTTCTCCGATTCGGTTCCGCCTCAAACTCCTTGTACGGACCGATCCCATACAACATATCAGAACGACCGTCATTAGAGCAATAGAGCGACGGATATATTCCTCAAAATCGGTACCCTTAGAACCCTTAGAACGAGGTCGGCAACGCCAGTCGTCCAACTTTGGTGCCCGCCATCCGTTTGTCCTTTGAATTCATAGGCAAGCAGTATGCCGAAGGGGTGATCGTAAGAAACGGCAGTTGGCCGTGCCTCGGCGCATTTTCGGTTTTTCGAATAAACGCTCCCTCGCGGCTGCGGCTCGGCGGAATCAGGAAACGGGCGCTTCTAAGCCACAGCCGACTTCCGGGCACGGGCCGCGAGAACAGCACCGACTGCCGCCAAGCCGAGGGAAATCCATTGCTCCAGGGTGAACGGGCCTCCGAGGGGATTCGAGGAATCGTGCATACGTGCAAATTCCACCGTGAACCGGACTAAGCCGTAGAGGACGAGGTATAGGCCGATAGCGGAACCGTCGCCGTGCTTCCGTTTCAGCCACCAGAGGAGGAAGAGGCAGATCAGAGCTTCGGCGAAAGCCTCGTAGAGTTGGGTCGGATGGAGGGGGATGCCCAGGGGCACGCCGGTGGTCGCGTCCTTGTTGGCGAAAGTGACGGCCCATGGCAGATGCGTCGGACGGCCCCAGCAGCAGCCCGCCGCGAAACAGCCGAGGCGACCGATCCCGTGTCCGATCGCAACACCGGGGGCGAAAATGTCGCAGGTCGCGAGGACCGGCAGCTTCTGCTGCTTGATGTAGAAAATGGCAAAGATGAGCGCCAGGATAAACCCGCCGAAGAAAATGCCGGCACTCTGCAGGGTGGCAAGTGTGAAGATTTCGGCGGGATGCTCGCGGTATTCAGGGTCGAGGACGATCATCATGATCTTGGCCCCCAACATGCCAACCAAGGCGCAATAGACACCGAGGTTTACGATACGCTCGGAATCGAGGCCGCGCTCCTTGGCCAGTTTCGACGTTAGCCAGAGGGCGACCAAGAAAGCCGCGGCGACCAAGACGCCGTAGGATGGCAACGAGTACGCGCCGATTTGAAATAGTTTCGGAAACATCTAGGCTGCCGCCTCCCCGTGGTTAGCCGGCTTTCCGCCGGCAAGTATAACGGTCAGGATCATCAGACAGGCCCCGATGCATATGGCGGAATCGGCAAGGTTGAACACGTACCAATGATATGTGCCGACGTGGAAATCGAGGAAGTCCGTGACCATGCCGGAACGGACGCGGTCGAAGACGTTGCCGATGGCTCCGCCGAAGATCAGGGCAAGGGACAAGGTCGTGGCACGGTCCTGTCTGTCCACCTTCCAGAGCATCGCGGCGAGAACGCCCAATACTGCCAGCGACACCGCCACAAGCACCCAGGTCCGGGATTGTGTGGCTCCATCGGCGAACATTCCGAAGGCTACACCCGGGTTTTCCGAGCGCACGATGTTGAAGTAGCCGGGGAGGATGACGCGGGTATCGTAGGGGCCCAGCTTGGTCTCGACCAGCCATTTCGACCAGCGGTCGAGGGCGAAGATGCCAAGGGAGAGGAGCAGGGCTTGGACGCGGGGGATCATGTCAGCTCCGGGACGCGACGACTTCGCGGACGGCCACGGCGCAGGGGCCGCAGACGGTCGGGTAGTCCTCGGCCTCGCCGATATCATTTGTGTACTTCCAGCAGCGCTCACACTTGGTTCCCGAGGCGCGGCTTATGGTGGCCGCGAGTTCGGGGCCTTCGACAACCTGGGCGTGGGAGACGATGAAGAGTCCGGGGAGGTCGGCCTCGTACTCCTTCAGGAGCGGATAGAGGTCCGGTCCGGCTGCTAGCTGGACCGAGGCTTCCAAGGGAGCGCCGATCACCTTTTCCTGCCGGGCGGCTTCGAGGCTCTTCAGGACCACGTCGCGAAGACCGACGAGCTTGTCCCAATTGGCGGCGCGGGCGCGATGCTCGGCGTGGATTCCGGCGGTGAGATCGGCCGGTTCCGGAAAGTAAGCGGTATGGACGCTGCCCTTTTCGCCCAAGTGCGGCCAGACTTCCTCCATGGTGAAGCTGAGGATGGGAGCGAAAAGGCGGGCCAAGGCGCTGGCGAGCCGGAGCAATGCCGTCTGGGCGCTGCGACGGGCGTGGCCGGTCGGTGCCGAGGTGTAGAGGCGGTCCTTCAGGACGTCGAAGTAGATGGAGCTGAGGTCGACGGTGGCGAAGTCGTAGACGGCCCGATAGACCTTGTGGAAACCGAGTTCCGCGTAGTAGAGGCAGCACTTGGCGACCAGTTCCTCGGCTCGGATGAGGATCCACTGGTCGATTTCCAGCAGTTCCCCGCCCGGGATGGCGTCGGTTTCAGCCTTGAAGTCGCCGAGGTTGCCCAGGACGTAACGGAAGGTGTTGCGGATCTTGCGGTAGGCCTCCGACAGGCGCACCAGGATGGTCGGCGAGATGCGAACGTCCTCGACAAAGTCGACCGAGGCAGTCCATAGGCGGATCAGTTCCGCGCCGTATTCCTTGATGATCTCCTCGGGCGCGACGCCGTTGCCGATGGATTTCGACAGGGGGCGACCGTCGGCGTCGAGGGTCCAGCCGTGGGTGGCGGTTTCGCGGTAGGGGGCCGAGCCCTTCAGGCCCACGCCGATCAGGAGCGAGCTTTGGAACCAGCCGCGGTACTGGTCGCCGCCTTCGAGGTACATGTTGGAAGGCCAGGAGAGACCAAAGGTCTCGTTGAGCGTCGCCAAGTGGCTGGAGCCGGAGTCGAACCAGACGTCGAGGATGTCGTTTTCCTTGGCGAAGGCGGTGGAGCCGCACTTGGTGCAGGCGGTCCCGGCGGGGACGAGGTCGGCTGCGGTCTTCTCGAACCATACGTCGGCGGAATGCTCGGCAAACTGGGCGACGACGGAATCGAGAATGAGCTTGTCGGTCAGCGGGTGGCGGCAGGCGTCGCAATAGAAGACGACGATGGGCACGCCCCAGACGCGCTGGCGGGAGATGCACCAGTCCGGGCGGCTGGAGACCATGTTGGAGATGCGGTCGTCGCCCCACGCGGGGGTCCATTTGACGGCCTTGATGGCTTCGAGAGCGCGCTTGCGGAGGTCGTTGTTGTCCATCCCGATGAACCACTGTTCGGTGGCGCGGAAGATGGTGGGGTTGTGGCAACGCCAGCAGTGCGGGTAGGAGTGGGCGATTTCCTCATAGCCGACGAGCGCTCCGTGCGCCTTGAGGATTTCGACGGCGATGGGATTGCCCTCCCAGACGGTCTTGCCGAGCAGTTCAGCGGGGATTTCACCGGGCGCGGTGTCGGGCTGGAAGAAGCGGCCAGCGGAATCGACCGGGCAATAGACCGGAAGGCCGTACTGTTGGCCGGAAACGTAGTCCTCCTGGCCGTGGCCGGGGGCGGTATGGACGGCACCGGTGCCCTGTTCGAGGGTGACGTGGTCGCCCAGCAGGCCGATGGAGTCGCGGTCCATGAACGGATGCCGGAAAACGGTGCCTTCGAGCTGGTGGCCGCGGAACCGCGCGAGGACCTTGCCTGCGGGCCAGTTACATTTCTGGGCCGTGACTTCGAGGAGGTCGGCGGCGACGATGAAGACCTTGTCCTCGACCTCGACGGCAACGTACTCATATTTGGGGTTGTAGGCGATGGCGAGGTTGGCCGGGATGGTCCACGGGGTGGTGGTCCAGATCAGGCCTTGGACATTCTTGCCGAGGAGTTCGGGGGCGATGGCGACGGGGTCGGACTTCAAGGAAAAACAAACCCAGATGGAGGGGCTCTTGTGGTCCTCGTACTCGACCTCGGCCTCGGCGAGCGCGGTGCGGCAGTGGAGGCACCAGTTGACGGGCTTGAGGCCCTTGTAGGCGTAGCCCTTGTCGAGGAAGTCAACGAAAGCGCCCGCGATGACCGACTGGTACTGCGGGCTCATCGTGAGGTAGGGATTGTCCCAGGAACCGAGGACGCCGAGGCGCTTGAAGTCCTTGCGCTGGAGGTCGATCCACTTTTCGGCGTACTTGCGGCAGGCGCGGCGGATCTGCGCGGGAGTCATCAGGGCCTTCTTGGGGCCCAGCTCCTGGTCGACCTTGTGCTCGATGGGGAGACCGTGGCAGTCCCAGCCGGGGACGTAGGGGGAGTCGAAACCCTCCATGGTCTTGGACTTTACGATGAAGTCCTTAATGATCTTGTTGAAGGCGGTGCCGAGGTGGATGCGGCCGTTGGCGTAGGGCGGGCCGTCGTGGAGGATGTAAACCGGTTTTCCGGCGCGGGACTGGCGGATCTGGCCGTAGAGGTCTTCCTTGTCCCAGCGGGCGAGCATGACGGGCTCGGCCTGGGGAAGGTTGGCCTTCATGGAGAAATCCGTTTTGGGCAGGCTGACGGTCTTCTTCAGATCCGTTGTGGGAGGGGTCATTTCGGGGATGTCCTTCATTATACAAGGGATGGAAAGGGGAATGGGGCTGCGGGGAAGGACGGGCGTGGTGTCGGGTTCGTTCGGAAATGAATTCTGCCCGCGGTTGGATGTTGCCTTGCCCATTGAAGTGGCGGCAAGGTTGTCGCGCAAGACTTGGCTATTGTCCAGACCGGCGTTTCCCAGTCGTGGCAGCCGGGCGACCCGGAGATTCCACCTAGTGCGTCATCGAATACGCAATGTAGTTGATCACAACCCGGAACGCCAAGCCCGAAAACTTCTCGGGATAGTCCGGCGTGTTGGCCCATTCCCAGGCATCGCCCAAGTGCATGTTGGCGCAGATGGCGACCATCACGCGCCCCTTGGCGTCGCGGATGCCCCGCCAGCGGGGAACAAAGCCGTCCTTCTCGTACGTGCGACCGGTGTTGACGTAGACTTCGCCCGGGATCTGGAACTTCTCGTCGATGTTGTACAGGACGTGGTAAATCGGGTCGTCGTCCGGCAGATCCTCCACGATAGCGTTCGGCAGGACCATGTTCATGCCCATCATGAAGCGGTTCCAGTCGTCCTCGCCGTGGAAATGGTCGACCATGAGGAAGCCTCCGCGCTGCAGGTAGTCGCGCAAACGGTAGGCCTCGGCGTCGTTGAAGCCCCAGGTGTTGACGCCGACGGCGTAGATCCAAGGGAAGTTGTAGATCTCGTCGTTGTCGATGTCGACGACGTTCAGGGGCGCGGGGGCGTCGATGCGCGTCAGACGGCGTAGGACGATGAGGCAGTCGTTGTCGGCACGGGGGAAGTCCTGCGACCAGCCGCCGCGGAAGCCGCGGTAGCCGAAGCTAGCGCCGCTGGTATAGCCGGAATTGTAGCGGAGGCGGCTGAAGTAGAACTCGGAAGGTCCGGACTGTTCGGTCGAATACTGCGAGCGCTGGTTGTACTGGGAGCGCGGGATGAGCTGGCCCCGCTGCAGCGCGAAAAGGCAGAGCGCCATCGAGAACAGGAGCACGATCACAAGGACCGGGGACGTCATCAAGCGCTTGGCTGTCTTCATCTGCGTTACCAGTATTGCCTTGAAGCGTATCACAGGTTCCCGACGTATAACATGGGTCTGAGATTCCCTGATGAAAAGACGAGAGTTCATCAAGCTGGCGGGGTTGGCACCTGCGGCGCAGGCGATAGGCCAACAGATGCCTGCCCACATGATGCCGGGCCCGCAAGCATTGCTGCAATCGACGGCCCAGGAGTTGTCAGGTACGGAATTCACGCTCGAAATCGCCCCGGTGACAGTGGAATTGGCGTCGAACCGCATCGTCAGCACTTACGGGTACAACGGGACGTCGCCCGGTCCGCGGCTGCGGATGAAGGAGGGCGTGCCGGTCACGGTGAATGTCGTCAACCAGACGGATACCCCTGAGTACGTGCACTTCCACGGCCTCCTGCTGCCCCCCGAGGCGGACGGCGCCGAGGAGGAAGGCAGCCCCGCAGTCCCCCCGCACGGTAGCCGTAGTTTCAAGTTCACGCCGACCCCCGCAGGCACCCGCTGGTACCACACCCACGTGATGTCGATGGACGACCTGCACCGCGGCAGCTACACGGGCATGTTCGGTTTCGTGATTGTCGAGGGCGGGCCGGGATCGAATCCGGGCAATTACGACCAAGAGCACTACCTCGCCCTCCGCGACTGGGAGCCGTACTTCACGGACCAGCCCATGGACAACGACGACCTCGATCCCCTGCTCTCGAAGCCCGAGAAACCCGCCGTTCTCGACACCCGCCCTCCAGGCTGGGAGGTCACCGCCGACATCTTTTCCATCAACGATAAGGCGCTGGGGGCGGGCGAGCCGATCCGCGTGCGAGAGGGCGAGCGGGTCCTGTTCCACTTCCTCAACGCCGGAGCGATCGAAAACCGCCACATGGCGCTTCCTGGCCACAAGTTCAACGTAATCGCACTGGACGGGAACCCGGTGCCCAACCCGAAGGCGGTGGACGTGCTGATGCTCGGTCCGGGGGAGCGCATCGACGCCTGGGTGCAGATGAACAAGCCCGGCGTCTGGATCATGGGCGCGCCCGAGGACCCGATCCGCGAGGGCGGCATGGGTATCGTCGTCGAATACGCCAACCAGCGCCGGACGCCGCTGTGGGTCCCGCCGCCGCCGTCGCCATGGGACTACACCATCTTCGGGAAGCCGCCGACGGGGCCCGCGCCGACCGAGAAGATCGACATGTTTTTCGAGAAGGTGCCACGAGGGGCTGGCAAGTTCAACAGCTTCACCGTGAACGGCAAGGCGTATCCGCACGAGCAGGAGTTCGTGCTCAAACAGGGCACGCGCTACCGGCTCACGTTCCACAACCGGACAGACGACTCGCACCCGATGCACCTGCACCGCCATCAACTCGAGATCGCCGAGATCTACGGCAAGGCGACATCGGGGGTGATCAAGGATACGGTCGTGGTGCCGACGTACGGTCGCGCGAGCGTGGATTTCACGGCGGACCAGCCGGGACTGACCCTCTTCCACTGCCATATCCAGCACCATATGGATTATGGGTTCAAGGCGTTGCTGCGGTATGGGTAGGGGTTGCGGCTCGTCGCCAATGGACCGGACACCGGGATAGTCCGGTCGTGCAGTTGACGCCCTTGGCGCAACTGGAGTTGGAGATCGTTTTTGCCGAGATTGTGACGGTGCGCTAGTCGGGGAGGGTCGGAGTTGCCACGGGGATTAGACCTGCCGATGGCAACCTTGCCAGCCCCACGCCCGCCCCGGTGTTACGCGCCGGGGTAGCGGTTGCCCATCCAAACATCCAGCAACGGCAGCGGTGCCGTCCCGATGAACCCGCAAATGTACGCGCACGTCAGATTCATGTAGCGAGCGCGCTACTAGTAGAGCCTGCGGATGGAAATCGCGCTGCTCGGGGGTTCCGCAAGTCCGCCGTGCAGGTAGGATGGCCGCATGGACGAAACTGCCCGCGAAGGCAGTGTCGATTTCCAGTTGGCCCCTGCGATGAATTACAATCGCACGTCAACGGTGTCCTGTAGAGTTTGGATGCGACAGCGATCTTGGGTCAAGGATGTAATAGCATGATGCGATAACGCCCTGTAGCCAGATCGCGCAAATTTTTTGATAATATCGGACAGGACCGACGAGTGCTTACACCTGCCCTCGACCCGGATAATCCCTGGATGAGTGCATATCGGATTGCGAATCTTCGTAAAGCCGCCATCGAGAGTGAGCACAATTCGGTTTTGAGTCTTCGCGTATGCGATGACATCATCATCCGACTTTCCCCTTACACTCGGCAAGTCCTTAACGCGCTCCACATTGAATGCGGCGATCTTTTCAATCTCATCGGCTAGGGGGTCCTGCACGTCTTCGTCTATGAGCAGACGGAGATGGGTATTCACTCCGGCTGCTCCAAGACATGAGCGGCGAATTGGAGCGCATCTCTCACTTGGCGCTCTGAAAGGCAACCGTAAGCCCTTAGGGCACCTTCAACGCTGCCATATTCCTCGACGGCGTTAATGACCATGTGCACTGGAATCCGCGTACCGTAGATTCTAGGAGACCCGCCTACAATATCGGAAGAAATCTCGACGCACATAGACAGCTGCTGAGCCCGGTCGAGCGCCTGACAGAGGGGAATCTCGTACTTCGTGGAGACAGGACGCCGGTTCTTGGAATCGCAGCGCTCCCACGGGTCATCTAGTTGCGAACCACAATAGAACGACCCGCTCCAAATGTTGGCTTCGGGAGATGATGACTTGATCATACTTCTTCCCTCCTTCCCTCTGTCAGCTTCATGGCAAATGCAGACAAACGCGCGATCTCCTCCTTGACGGAGAATGACTCGAATGCCAGCCTGTAGTCTCCGACCAAATCCACAACAACACTCTTCATGCGTTGCCGAACGTCGGCCCCGTTGATGCCATCGACTCTCGTTGGGAACGTCATGCTGACACCGTCAATCTCCGCGTCCACATCACTCGAAACTTGAACCTTAAGGGGCAAGAGAAATCGGCTCGCCCGTTCTCGCAGGGGGTATTGGAACGCAGCATGGAGATCTGAATGTGCAGACTCGTTAATAAAAAATCCGCCGAGCCATGGCATAAACTGCTCCGCGTAAGGCTCGCGCTCTCCATCCCGTTCGTCGATGACGCCCGCATGCAGAGAGATGAAGAGGGCAATCTCGGCGGCACTCAGGGACCAATGAAAGTGCAAATGATAGTCCAGCAATTCAGGGGTGAGGGTCCGGCACGTCACAAATGCCGTTGCCGTCTCTTCTGTATCGTTACCGAAAAACGAGAGGAACCTGGGCACATCAAACTTGTCCTGCGTCACGCGAATGCGCAAATCCACCCGGTCGCATCGCGACGAGGCGAACAGCCCGTTGCCCTGCGGCGGCCCAATGTCGGGATTCATCAAGTTCTCTGCCATCAAAACAGACAATCGTATCACACTTCCTTTTTTCTCACCGGCAGGCTCTTCGGATATTTCCGCGCGGGGTGTGAAGGATCTCACACGTGACACACACCGCCTGTCTTGAGCCTATCACCCTTTAGGAGATCCCTCATCTGCCCCATGTCACTAAGTCTGACGCTCTGCAACATCACACCGATTCGTCGGCTTGCCGTCCATCCTCGCTGGTATACGTTGGACCCAATGAAGCCACCTCCCGGCATCTGAGGAGCCCGCGCTTCAATAGAGCCAGAATCTCCGCTCTCGGGAATACCGCAGTCAATCAGTGCCTCAAAAACGGTACCTTCGACGCCAGCACAGCCCGGAACCACAGCCGTTCACCTGTCTCAAACACCAAACGCTCCACAACCACAAACACCAGCAACGTATAGAGCAGCCCCGCAAGGATCACCACGCCAGCCCCCTGCCACCGCGTCAAATGCGACGTCGCCATCAACAGCGGATACGAAATCGGGATCCCAATCAGGTACGGCACCATCCCCGGCCACACCACGCCCTTGAAATACTGGCCGAACGACACATCCAGCAGCCGGTTCGAGTGCACAAGGAACCAAATCGCCGCCAACACCGTGGCCCCGGTCACAGACAGCCCAATCCCCTCCGCCGTGAACCGTCCGCCGTACACAAGCCAGAAAACCGGCATGGTCAGAAGCAGCGCCAGGATGTTCGGAATGGCGTAGTGGAACTCTTCCTTGGGCCGCCCGACGCCCTTCAGGATCGAAGTTCCCGGCCCGGTCATCAAGTGCACCTGGGTCTGCACCGTAAACACCACCATCAGGAACGACGCGCCGGGATACCGCTTGCCCATCCAAACATCCAGCAGCGGCAGCGGTGCCGTCCCGATGAATCCGCAAATGTACGCGCAGGTCAAATTCATGTAGCGCGCGCCTTTCAGGTAGAGCTTGCGGATGGAGTCGCGCTGCTCGGGCGTTCCCTCCAGCCCGCCGTGCAGGTAGGACGCCGCAGGGACGAAACTGCCCGCGAAGGCGCTCGGAATCGATGCCGCCATCGCCGGCAGCTTGTTGCCGATTTCCAGCAGGCCCGTCGCGGCGAGGCCGATCAGCGGGGCCGCCATGGCGCGCTCGATTGAGTTCAGGCCAATCGCCATCAAACTCTGCAACTGCACGATACCGCCGAACGAGGTCAGCGTGTGCAGCGCCTCCCTCGACCAGCGCCCCGGCGACAACCGCAGCCACGGCAGCAACTTGAACGCCAGCATCGACTGCAGCACGATCTCGATCGCCGTACGGATCAGGAACGCCTGCGCCAAGCCCCGCACCCCCAAGCCGTGCCCGACCAAGTAGAAAATCAGCGCAGTCTCCGTCAGGTAGCCAATCACCCAGACCACTTGCGTCAGGGCCGACTTCTGGACTCCCCGCAACACATCGGCAAACGCCGACAAGCTGATCGAGGCGAGAAAGATCGCGGCCACAGAAAGCACCACCACCCGCGCGTCCTCCCGCATCGCCGCCCCCACATGCAGGAAGCCGACCACCAGCGGCCAGAAGACCCACAGGAAGCCGAACACCGCCAAGCAGACCGGAATCGTGAGAATCAGGCCGGTCGAAATGAGCGAGTTGATCTTCGCGTACTCCCGCCGTGCCGAGTATTCGGCCACGAACTTCACGTAGACGTTGGAGATTCCCATCGTGGAAACGCCGATGTACGACACCACGATGAACGCCGCCGACCACAACCCGTACGCCTCCAGCGTGACGTGCGCCAGGATGAACGGCGGCACGAAGAAGCGCGACACCAAGTACCCGACGCGGGCTACGATGTCGAAGACGAGGTTGCGCGAGAGCGAGTCGCGGACGGTTTTGGCGTGGTTCTCTTGTTCGAGCTCTTCGGGCAATCTAAACTCCCTCCGGGAACAACTGACGGGTCCATTCGGCGCGCAACCGGTACCAATCGGACCGGGTGTTGTCGAGCGCGCGCTGGCGTGCGGCTTGGGAACAGCGGATGAGCAATTGGCGGTCGGTGTGGAAACGCTGGATCGCGGACGCGAGGCTCTCGACGTCGTCCAGCGAGGCAAACATGCCGTCGACACCGTCGCGTACGGTCTCAATGCTGGCCGGGGTACGGAAGGCCAGCACCGGGGTGCCCCCAGCCATGGCGTCGAAGAAGGCGCGACCGAAGTCGGTGGTGCGGTGCGGCATGGCGAAGATATGGCCTTCGCCGATGGCACGGTAGACGTCGCTGCCGGGCGGCAGGGAGCCGGGGAACAGCACGCGGTCGTCGACTTTGAGGCGCGCGGCGAGTGCTTTAAGATCCCCGCCCTGCTCGCCGGAGCCGAAGAACTTGGCTTGGACCGGTACGCCTCGACGCTCCAAGATAGCGATGGCGCGGATCAACAAATCCAACCCTTTCAATGGCTTGTGGCGGCATGCCGCAACAATCGCTAGAGGTGCGCCGGACTCCAGCGCATGGCACTTGGCTGCGAAATCCGTGGTGGAGATGACATCGTCCGTCTCGTGGCCAGGTTGCCGGATCGCGATTCCGTTGCGCGTCGACAAGCGGTAGCGGGCCACGGCTGCGGGGGTATGCAGAAAGGTCAGGCTGGCAGTGGAAGCACTGAGCTTCGACCGCGCCTCCAAGCTATCCACCTGCCGCTGCCGACGGGCTATTTCCGATTGCGAGTTCCCGACACGGACGAACTCCCACTCCAGCATGTCGTTGAAGTCTTCGGCGATGACGTAGACGGTCTTCTTGCCCTTCGAAACCGCCAAATCGTGGGCGTAGGCCAAGCCGACATAGGGCTGGAACACGTTGGAACTATGGACGAGGTCGGCGGCCTCCACTTCGCGGGCGAGCACGGAGCGGATCTTGGGCCACTTCCAGATGTCGATGCGGCGGGCAATCGGGGGAAAGCCGGAAAACTGGATGGGGCCATCCTTTGGCAACGTTGCGGCGCTGGGTCCCCAGGTGCGGATGGCGGCCTCGGAGGCCAATTCGGGGGCGCAGACGCGTACAGCCCAACCGGATTGGGCGATGCCGTCGAGATCGCGGGCCCAAAGACTGTCGAGCACCACGTCGCCAGCCGCGTTGCGGGCGAAGGGGATGTGGGTGACGAGCAGGTATTTCAGGAGGGGCTTAGCCATTCAGAGGCCTCTTTTCCAGGATTCGGTGGTAAAGATCGATGGCGGTCCCGATCTTGGCATCCCAGCCGTAAAGCTTTTCGGCGCGGGCGCGTCCAGCCAAACCCTTGCGGCGCCAAGCGTCGGGATTGGTCACGATCTCGTCGAAACTGCGCACCATGTCGGCGATCAGCGACTCCGAGCCGTCCATCGACAGCAGACGCCCGATTTCTTCGTCCACAATCTCCGCCGGCCCCCCGTAGTTGGCGGCCAGAACGGGTAAACTGGCGGCCATGGCCTCCAAAACCACCGCGCCGCCCGATTCTCGGATCGACGGCAGGCAAAACACATGCGAACGGGCCATCTCGGCGGCAACTTCGGGAAGGGGCAGGTTGCCGGTGAACCGCACGGCATCGGCGACGCCCTTGGACTTCGCCAGTTCCACCCATTCGGCGCGCAATGGGCCTTCGCCGACCACGGTCAGTTGAATCGGAATCCGCTCCTTGACGCGGCGGACGGCCTCGATCAGCATTCCAACGCCCTTGAACGGGACGAGTCGGCCCACAAACACGATCTTCAGAGGGTTGGAGAGCGACGGGCCTGGAGTCCACGTCGCTGGCTGGAAGAGGTCGAGGTTCACGCCATTTTCGATCATGCGGACGCAGCGGTCGCGGGCGGAGGCACGGACTGCGGCGTCAGTAGCTTTGGTGGCGCTCAGGATGGCAGCGGCGGTGGCGGTGGTGCCGAACGCGCTGTCCAGGTAGCGACCGATGTCGCGGATCTTGTACAGCCAGCCGACGTCGTCCTTCATGATTTCAGGGAAGTTGGTCGGAGAGGCCAAACCGCCGTTCCAAGGCCCCAGGACGACGGGCAGCCGCAGCGTATGCAGCCGCGTGGCCCCGGCAGGGGATACCGGCGTCACGGCATGCACCAGATCCCAATGATTCTTCGGGCCGAGGCTTTTGAGCAACTTGATGGCGTCGCGATCATAGACGAAGTAGTCCACCGAGGACACCAGGAACGCCGAGTGCTGACTGCGGGGAAACAGTTTCGACGCAAACCGGTAAGTGGGGCCGGCGAACCACTCGGTGTCGATGTAGTGGACCTCGGAACCCGGCAGCGGCGTCCCGGCGTCCTTGAGTGCCTTTTCGTTGCGGATGTGTGTGACGAGGGTCACAGGGACGCGTTTCGCCAACCGGGAATACCACTCCCACCCGATCTGAGACACCGACCCCATGCCGGGCCCGCACTGGTAGGCGGACAATAAAATCCTCGGCGTCATCGTGCCTCCCCCATCATTTGAGAAATCGGCTTCGTCGGAATTGGCTTGGCCGGAATCCCCGCGACCACGGTATCGGCGGGCACGTCGCGGGTGACCACCGCGTTGGCCCCTACGACGGCGTTGTCGCCGATTTTAACGCCGGGCAAAACCGTCACGCCGCGCGCGATCCAGACGTTGCGACCGATCTCGATGGGTCTCGCATCGTGGCCGGAGTCGCGGATAGTCACGCCGCCACCGAACTTGTGGTTGGCGTCGCGGATGCTGGCATATTCGCCGATCATGGAGTTCTCGCCGATCACGATACCCGCGAACGACACGATGTGGACCCCGCGCGAAATCACCACGCGGTTGCCGATTTGAATGGACCCGTGCTCCTGGGTTTCCAGATAGAGGTCGCGATAGAGATACAGATCGCGTCCCAGTTGGATGCGACCCGTCCCGTGCACTTCCGGTGCGCCTTGCAGCACGATGGACGGATCGACCCGGCCGTTTATCCTCGCCGACAGTTTGGCGGAGGCCCACAGCCGACGCAGGGGGTCGAACGACACCGAAATCTTCGCGAAGATGGTCAGGACGGCCAGCAGGAGACCCTTCACTGCCCTGCCCCCTTGTACTCGATCAGGCCGCGCGACTTGCCCTGTTTGCGGTCGCGCTCGTACTGGAGTTGGCCGAAGTAGATCGGCAGTTGCTGGAAGTGCGAATGGATGCCGTAGCCAATGAGCGTGAACCAGTCGGACGACTTCCAGCGCACCTTCGAGGCGCTGCGCAGGGACAGAAGCAGGTAGAAGCCGATGACCGCCAACGCGGGGAGCGGACTCCACAATACGGCGGATCCAATCACCGCGAATGCGACGGCCGCGATCATCATGTGGGCGCGGTTGCGATTGCGGCGAACGTCGTCTTCCCAAAACGGGATGCCTGTGCCGCGGAACCGGTTGGAAACCTCGGCGTAGGCGTACCCGGCGCGGGTGGCGCGCTTCCAATATTGCGCCCACTTGGTCATCGCGAGGTCGTGGCCGGTCATTGGACGGTCAACGTGCAGGATCTTGTACCCGTGGCCGCGAAGTCGGCGGCACATTTCGGGCTCTTCGCCGGCGATCAGGTTTTCGTCGTAGCCATTCACTTGTTCGAGCGCGGAGCGGCGGAACAGGACGTCACCGCCGCAAAACTCGGTGAGGCCCGGTTTGTAGATCCAGTCGAGGTCGAGAAGGCGGTTGAAGATGGATTGCTCGGGGTGGATCTCGCGTCGGTGGCCCCAGACGGCGACGACGGAGGCATCTGCGAATTCGGGTAGCGAGTCGATGACGAAATCAGGGTGCAGGATGGTGTCGCCGTCGAGGAAGAGCACGATGGGGGCGGTGGCCACGCGCCATCCGGCGTTGCGACCGAGGGCGGCGGTCGGGCGCTTGGGCTTGACCGCGAGCACGATCGCGCCGAAGGACTCCGCGATGGCGACGCTGTTGTCGGTGGAGGCCGAATCCACGTAGATCATTTCGACGTCGCCGCCCGGGTTCCGCATTGCGCGGACGGATTGAAGGCAGCGGCGGAGGCGTTCACCTTCGTTGCGCCCGATCACGACGACGCTAAGGACGGGGTTCATTGGTAGGACTCCTGGATCAGGCGGCGGTAGTCCGCCACGCGCTCCTTTTCGGAATACCGGGTGTGCAGGGTTTCCGTAGCGGCGCTTACGATTTCGTTGAGTCTGTCCTGCGGCAGGGCGTCGATTTCGAGGATGCGTGCGGCCAAGGCGTCCGCGTCGTTGGCCTCGAAGTGGAACCCGGAGACGTTGTTAGCGATCAACGATCCCGCCCCGCCCGAATTCGGCACCAGAACGGGTACGCGGGCAGCCATGGCTTCGAGAATCGCCAAGCCGAAGGGCTCGACGGGGCAAAGGTGGACGAGGAGGTCGGAGGCTGCGAGGCGTCCCGCGATGTCCGGCTCAAAGCCGCAGAGTTCGATGGTGTGGCCCGACTTGGCAGCGCGGTCGCGCAACTCCTGCTCCACCCAGCCCTTGCCGAAGACGTGGATGGAGAAGCGGCGAAGCGCGGGCGTACGATCGAGGGCGTCGAGGAGGAGGTCGACGCGTTTTTCGGGGTCGAGGCGCGAGATGACGATCAGTTTCGGGACGCCGGAGACGGTGTATCGCGGCCTTTGCGGGGCATTGCGCACGCGTTCGTCGGTGAGGAAGTTTTCTATGACAGAGATCTGGGCCTCGGCCGCACCGTTTGCAATCAGACGCTCGCGGACATAGTGCGAGACGGCGACAAAGCGCACGGGCCAGCCGTTCAGTTTCTGCTTGCGTCCATAACTCAGAGCTTCCTCGGCACCGCCGTGGACGAGGTGGAGGTGTGCGATCTCACGCCGCCGGAGTTTGTTCAGGGCCAGGCAGACCATCGAATGCATCACGCCGGTGGCCAGGAAGGCGAAGCGGCGCTTTTCCGCGAGGATTTTCCACAGCCCGGTGGTAAATTGCGAGGCATTGGCGAAGGGGACGGTGTCGAAACCGAGGCGGCGGGCTTCGGCGAGGGCGGGACCGTCCGGGGCCATCATGACGCAGTCGAAATCCTCGGCAAGGCCGACTGCGGTGGCGAGCGCCATGCGTTCGGTCCCGTATAGATTGCCGCTGTGGAGGGCGTAAATGAGGAGGGGTTTGCGGTTCACGCGAACCTCCGTTTGTTGCGTGACGGGGACGTCGAAGGGTAGAGCGAACGTGGATAAGTCCGGCACAGGTCTGCGCATCGAGACCACGCCGCACGTTGGCAACCTGCCCCACACATGGGTGTCATCGCCAGAGCCATGGCGCCGCCCATTTTGGAGCCGGAGGAGCTTCCCCGGTCTCGAATTCCGTCTTCGCCCTCAGCCCGAAGCCCCCTCCAGCCTTAATGTCCACCTTGTTGACCACCAACGACACTGCCTTCGGTTGCACCCGCTCCAACGTCTTCGCCGCAGCCTGCAACTCCGGTCGCGTGGTCTTGCCCGCCTCCACCACCAGCACAGTAACATCGGCGGCTCGCGCGATTAGCTCCGCGTCCGACGATACCAGCAGCGGCGGCAGGTCGATCAAAATGGCCCCGTACATCGCTGCGGCATCCTTCAACAACGAAATCAGGTTCAGGATGTCCGGTAGAACCGAGTCGCTCTCCAGATCCCCGACCGGGATATGGTCGGGCAAATCGTCGTCTCCGGGGATGATCGCGGAATCCAGATGGTCGCCGCCCCTGAGCACGACGGTCAAGCCGCGGGCCCCGGGACTCCGGTATCGGGCATCGGACCGGTACGCGTTCGCCTCCACGGCAAGCGTCGCCACACCCACCTTGGTCAACGCCCTCGCCAGCTCTGTCACCAGCGTAGTGGTGCCGCCACCCGACTTCACAGATGTGAAAGCGAAGATCCTGCTCCCGTTGTTCTGAATGTCTTGGACGATGCGGCTCGCAAGCCTGTGAACCTGTTCGATCGCGAAATCCGGCCCGGCCTGTTCCTTCTTCAAGAACCAGCCCGTTGCCGCGATACCCATCACCGCCTCGGCGTCTCCCGGCAAATGCAGGCGGGGGTCCAGGATGTCGACCACCGTCGGCGCAATCAGCCCCAACAACAAACCGGCAAACATCGCCAGCGCCAACAGCTTGGTCTTGCCACCCTTGATGGGCTCGTCGGGGATGCGCGCCTCCGAAAACAACCGCACAAACCCCGGCGCGCGACGTTCCAAAGACAGGAAGCTGACCCGCTCCTCGATACTGTCTTGGCGCTTGCGGGCGCGGTCGATGTCAAGGCCCAAAGTCCGCCCCTCTTGGTACTTCGTTGTGAAGAAGGACGCTTGGGACCCCTGCGCTTCCACCTCATCCGCCAAGCGTTGCACGACCTGTCCGGCGCGGTATGCGTCGCTCTGGCGCTGCTTCAAAATCATGGCGGAAAACTGCTTGAGGAGGCCTTGGTAGATGCGATCCCGCTCCTTCTCTGTTTCGGCGATCTCGCGCTCGGCGGCCTTCCGACCCGGGTGTTCGGGTTGCAAACCGCTGGCAGCCTGCAGGAGGGTGGCCCGCCGCTGGTTGAGGTTGGACTGGATGCTTGTGAGGGCCGGGTCTTTGCTCGCCAAGTCCTGGGCGAAGGCCTCCAGCGCCCTGGGTCCGCCAGCCTTGGCCGGATCCACGGAGTCAAACTGCGCCTGCGCCTCGATCCGGGCGCGCGTCGCGGCCGCCAAGGCTTCCTTTGCATCCACCAGGAGCCGGTCGTAGGGATTGACGTAGTTGTCGGTGAAGGTGGTGACGCCCAATTCCTGGGCGATCGCGGTCCGCTGCGTTTGCTTGTCCTCGATCTCCTTCTGCAGCCTCGCCCTGTCCTCGTCGAGGTTCTGCAGACGCTGGTCGCTGGCGAAGAACTCCTCGTTTTTCGATTTTTCGAGGAAAACCTTGACCACGGTATTGACGAGTTCGGCCAAGCCCTGCTTTTTGTCACCCTGAATGCCGACTGTGATCTGGTAGGTGTCGGGAATGGGTGAGATTTCCAGCGCGCCTTGCAAGCGCTCTACCGCGTGGCGCATCGTCTCGCCTTTGTTGACAACCGCACTTTGCGCGGGGCCGAGCCGCTTGACCGCGTCCTCCACGATGTCGAACCGGTTGATGGTGCGGACCTGCTGCTGAACGTACTCGCGGTACTGCGTGTTCGACTGGAGTTCGAACTCCTTGGCGTCCTGCAAGTTGGCCTGGAAGCGTGGCGACACGTAGATGACCGCGATCGCGGCATAGACCGGCTTGCCCTTGAGAAATGCCACGGGCACTCCCAACGCGGATATCACAAAGAACACCAGCACAGCCAACACCGGATGCCGCTTGAGGCTGGCCCCTCTGTGTCAAGCTTGATGAGTCAGCCTGTGTGACAAGGATTAGAGTGCAGGGCGGGAAAGGCAAACCTCATCATGACGACAAACGGTTTTACAAGCCCGATCCCGGCTCGGACAGGTTATACGGGGATCATCGACG
>CAIVPR010000121.1 GCA_903907865.1 uncultured Acidobacteriia bacterium | reverse complement strand
CTCCCCTTGATCGCCTCAATCGCCACCTTCGCCTTCAAGCTCGGTGCGTAGTTCTTTCGGATTCGTGGCATCGTCTCTCCTTCATCTTCGATGCCGCCTTCCTCATAGGAGACCTGTCCAGAAAACGGGGTCCATTACAGTATCTCCGGTACCCGCAACGGGGATACGATTACGGGCCTGACGCCCGCCGGCACAGCGATTCCGGGCAACGAGCCCTATGCGGTTGACGACCTGCTCCACGCCGGCCCCGGTCCGCAGCTAACGGGCAACGGGTTTGGATTTTCAACTGCATCCGGGGCCTACTCGAACCCGTTCTACGCCGATTTCCTTGCCACCCCTGGCTTCTTGGAGTTCTACTCGCCAGCTTCCCCGCCGACCTCCGAACTCGGGGTCTCGTTCTCGGCCAGCTTGGAGGCTGCTCCCGAGCCCGGAACTTGGCTACTGCTGATGGCGGGGCTTTCGACCGTCGCTGTTCGCCGCCGGATGGAATAATCACGCGTTACCACTTGAAACCCCCTTCCCCATGCGCCTAGTATGGATGGAGGGGGTTTTGTAACAATGAGGCTTCGCAACTCCAACGTCCTTACCGCCGCTTTAACGTTTTTCCTCACCGCTTCCGCCTACGCCCAGATCGCGACCACCACCGCGCTGGTAGGCACCGTCACGGACCCGGCCTCGGCCGTAGTCAAGGGGGCCACGGTCGTTGCCGTCGAAAACGGCACCCACGACACCTACAGCGCCACCACCAACGACCAGGGCAACTACAATGTCCAGTTCATCCGGATCGGCGACTACACCATCACGGTGAAGCACCCCGGATTCCAGACAGCCGCCGTGAAGGGCATCCACGTCGACTTAAACCAGATCGTCCGCAACGACGTCGTGCTCAAGATTGGCGACGTTTCCCAGACCATCAGTGTCGAAGGCACGGCAGCCGCCATCAAGACCGACGACGCCAGCGTCTCGGAAACCATCAGTGTCCGCCATGTTTCGGAACTACCGCTCAACGGTCGCGACCCGCTGAAACTGGCCGCCATCACATCGGGCACCCTGACCGGCCTGAAGGCCTCGAACGGCGTTCCCCCCGGGCAGGATTTCATCGGCGCGGGCACGCGGGAAATCACCAACAGCGTGTCGCTCGACGGTGTCAGCATCGTAAACAACCTGATCACGACGACGCCCACCCGCCCGTCGGTTGACGCCGTACAGGAAGTACAGGTTCAGACCGGCACCTATGGCGCGCAGTACGGCTCCTACATGGGCGTCCACATCGATGTGGTCACCAAGGCCGGCACCAACGACTTCCATGGCAGCCTGGTGGAATTCGTCCGCAACGACAAGTTCGACGCCCGCCCGTTCTTCCTGAGCCCGACGGCCAAGAAAACCCCGCTACGCCAGAACCAATTCGGCATCGAGATCGACGGCCCGATTGAGATTCCGAAGCTCTACCACGGCAAGAACAAGACATTTTTCATGGGATCGTACGAGGGGCTCCGCCAGATCCGCCAAGGATCCGGGCTCGCCAGCGTGATGACCGCGCAGATGTTCACCGGCGACTTTTCCCAGACCACCACGGTCGTGAAGGACCCGTTCGCATCCAACGCGCCGTTTGCGGGCAACAAGGTACCGGCGTCCCGGCTGACACCCGTCGCCGCCAAGTTGCAGCCCTACTACACGACGCCCAACGCGTCCGGTATCACCAACAACCTCGGCTATAGCGCGGCCAACAACAACAACACGGACCAGAGCGTGGACCGCGTCGACCAGAACATCGGCAGCGCCGCCCGCATCTATTTCCGGTTCCAGGTCCAGAAGGGCAACATTTTCGCCGGTGCCGCCGTACCTTCCAGCGCCAGCACCAGCCCGCTGATCACGCGCAACTACGGTGCCGGTTACACCCACACCCTGTCGCCGAACTTGGTGAACGACCTCCGCTTCGGCAAGCAGTGGTTCGACAGCGACACGCTGAACGACTTCTACGAGAAGGGTCTAACGCACGCAGGCAAGGACCTGGGGATCGCGGGCTTCGACGGCGACGTGGCTTTCAGCAACCCCGGCATCCCCGAATTCAACGTCACCGGCTTCACAGGCTGGGGCAACAGCGGCTCCAACTGGTTCCAGAACGATTCGACTTGGATGGTTTCCGACCAACTCAGTTGGAACAAGGGCTCCCACACCATCGTGTCCGGCCTCGAACTCCGGAAGCTGCAAACATCGCGCGCCGCCCAGAACAGCCCGCGCGGCGCGTTTAGTTTCAACGGCCAGTACAGCGGCTACGCCCCGGCGGATTTCATGCTGGGCCTGATCCAGTCCTCAACCTCGCCGAGCTTGGAAGTGCAAGGCATCGTGGCGGAATGGCGCGACGGGTTCTTCGTCAACGACAAGTGGCAGTTGAACCGCAAGCTGACCCTGACCCTCGGTGTCCGGTATGAACTCCCGACGGTTCCCTACAGCGTCAACGGCAATGGTTCGATTCTGAATCCAGGCCTGACCGCCTTCATCCCGGCCAACGCCCCGCAGAAGGGTTTCCAGTTCATCAACGCCAACCACAAGGACTGGGCGCCGCGCGTCGGCTTTGCCTACCGTCTGCTCGGCAACACCGTCGTCCGCGGCGGTTTCGGCATCTACTACAATGCCAACCAGACGAATTCCTTCACGCTGGCCAGCACCAACCCGCCGTTCGCCACGCAGGCCAGCTTCACGTCGTCGCCGACCACGCCGCAGCTGACCTACGCGAATCCGCTGGGCACGGCCAGCACTACGGGCCCGATCAACGCCTTCACGTTGAACCCGAATCTCCCGACGCCCCGGATGAACCAGTGGAGCCTCGGCATCGACCGCGAATTGTGGAAGGGCGGCGGCCTCGAGATTTCGTATCTGGGCTCACACCAGTACCACCTCGACCGCAGCTACTACCTGAACACGCCGCAGCCGGGAGCGGGGTCGGTGAACCCGCGCCGTCCCAACCAGTCGTTCCTCGCGATCCGCATGATCCAGGACGATGAAATCGCCAACTACGAGGCGCTGAGCTTCGTCATCCGCCAGCGCGTGGCGCACAACATCTCGTTCCTCGCCAACTACACCTACGGCCACACTTTGGATGTTTCGAGCGACTCCAACAATGGCGGTGCTCCGATGAACCCGTTCAACTGGCGCGCCGATTACGGCAACGCCAACTGGGACGTCCGCAGCCGCTTTGTGGGCAGCTTTGTGTACGACATTCCGGCCCCGAAGACCAGCAATCCGGTGATCAGGACGATCCTCTCGAAGTGGCAGATGAACATGATCTACACCCAGCAGACGGGCTTGCCGTTCAACATCGCGTCGCCCGTGGATTCTGCCAATACCTCCAGCGGCGGCACCGCGCGACCGGACTTGGTCAGCACGCCGTCTGCAACTTGTGGAAACAACCACCTCGTCGCATGCATCAATTCGGCGGCGTTCGCGCTGGTCCCGACCGGCGTCTACCGATACGGAAATGCGGGCCGCAACCTGCTGCACGGACCGGGCCTGTTCAACATCGACTACTCGTTCTTCCGCAACATCCCGATCCACGAGCGGTTGAAGCTGCAGTTCCGCGCCGAGATGTTCAACATCCTGAACCACCCGAACTTCGGCAACCCGGCGACCACGTTCACAACGGCGTCGTTCGGCAATATTACGGGTACGACGACCGACAACCGGGACGTGCAGTTCGGGTTGAGGTTGTCGTTCTAGGGGTTCGTCCAACTCTGCGGGCCGCCTTCAGGACGCGCAAGGTTCCGCCACGTATATATTGGTGAGGACTATGCGCAACTCGACGGCGGCCCGTTCTTTCTTGGTTCTTGCGATGGTGGCCCAATTCGCCGCCGCCGCCACCTTCGACGTCCACACCTACGGGGCCAAAGGCGACGGCACCACCCAGGATCGTGACGCCATCAACAAGACCATCGACGCGGCCGCTGCCGCCGGTGGCGGAACAGTCTACTTCGGGCCCGGCACCTACATTACGGGATCCATCCACCTCCGCAGCAACGTCGCCCTTCAGATCGAGCGCGGTGCCGTCATTGAGGCCACCACCGACGCCTCCAGCTACGACGCGCCCGAGCCCAACCCGACCGACATGTACCAAGATGCCGGCCACAGCCATTTCCACAACACCCTCATCTGGGGCGAAAACCTCAACAACATCGCCATCATTGGCGGCGGGCTCATCAGCGGCAAGGGCCTCACCCGCGGCGAACGCGGTGCCGACAAGGCCATAGCCCTCAAGCTCAGCCACAACGTCACCATCCGAGACATCTCGATCCTCAACGGCGGCCACTTCGGCATCCTCGCCACCGGCGTCGACAACCTCACCATCGACAACGTGATGATCGATACCAACCGCGACGGCATCGACATCGATTCCTGCCGCAACGTCCGCATCTCGAACTCCAGCATCAATGCCCCCAATGACGACGCGATCACGCTCAAAGGCACCCACGCCCTCGGCTATGCGCGGTCGAGCGAGAACATCACCATTACGAATTCGCTGGTGAGCGGCTACGATATCGGATCATTGCTCGACGCCACCTACAAGCGCACCGTGCAGCGCGCGCCGGACCGCGACGGCCCCACCGGACGCATCAAGATCGGCACCGAGTCCGAGGGCGATTTCCGCAACATCACGATTTCCAACATCGTGTTCGACCGGTCCCGCGGGTTGGCATTCGAATCCGTGGACGGCGCGCATATCGAAGACGTCACCGTGACCAACATCACCATGCGAGAGGTGTCGAACGCCCCGTTCTTCCTCCGTCTGGGCGCGCGGATGCGGGCTCCGAAAGGCGTGGAGGTAGGCGCGATCCGGCGTATCAACATCAGCAACGTGGTGGTCTACGACGCCGATCCGCGCTACGGCTCCATCGTCAGCGGCATTCCGGGACATGACGTGGAAGACGTGAAGTTCAGCAACATCCGCATCGTCTACCGGGGAGGGCTGAATCTGGACCAAGTGGCCAAGCAGCCTGCCGACCTCGTCAATACCTTCTTCTTCCGCGCGACAGGTGGAGTGCCGCCCCGCGAACCGTATGCCACGCCGGAGCGCGAGAAGGAGTATCCGGAGCCGTCCATGTTCGGCATGATTCCCGCCTGGGGCTTCTTCATCCGCCATGCGAAGGGGATAGAACTCAGCAACGTCGACATCCAGTTCGCCAAGGAAGATCAGCGGCCGGCATTCGTGATCGACCAAGCCGAGGATGTCGAACTCCAGCATGTGCGGGCGCAGAAGGTGGCGGGCGTGCCGTCCGTGGTGCTGCTGAACGTGAAGAACTTCCGCACGACGAACGGCGGCTCGATTCCCGACACCCAGGTCGCCAGCGCCGACCGCAAAGAACTCCAGTAACAATAGGAACCAACCAAATGAACTGCTTGAAGCTGATCACCCTCGCCACCCTGATGGCGGTCGTACGTTTGTGCGGCGCGCAAGAGACGGAGTTGAAGGATGCCGAGGGCAAGGCGATTGTCCGCTATGTGGTGGAGGCACCGGAGGGTATTGCGCCCGCGGGCACGACGGACCCGACAAAACAGGTGGGCCTGTTCATCTGCTCGCCGGAGCATGACCGGCCAACGGGCGACGAGATCCTGCCCGTCCGCGAATCCCTGCGCAGGCTCGGCCTGAGCGACAACTTCGTATTGATCGGCGTGCACCCCCAAGGGCAGAAGTTCGGCCCTGCGGACCATGAGCCGATCCGCAAGCTGATCGCGTGGGCGATGAAGACATACCCCGTCAACCCGCGCCGCATCTACATGTACGGCAAGGGCGAAGGTGCCAAGATTTCGGGCGAGTTCGGCACTACGAATCCCAACCTGATCACGGCCGGTATCACCTATAGCTGGGGCTTTTGGATGTTTCCGTCGGAACTGGAGCGCGCCGTTAATCCAAGTAAGGACGGGCCGGAATACTACATGGTGCTCGGAACGCGAGACCTTGCAACGCACCTCGTCACCGTCCGCGACACCTACGCCCGCATGCAGCTGAAGGGATACCAAACCATCTACCGCGAATTTGATGACCTCGGCGCGCGCACCTACCATCCGACAAGCAACGATGATGCCATTGCGTGGGCGACGCGGTTGCGGAACAAGACGATTCCCCCGTCGGCCGCGGAGCTGAAACTGCTGAACCAGCCCGTTCTTTCTGCTGGCCACTACCCTGCCCTCGCGCTGGTGGGCGGCAGTGCGGCCGGTGCCGTGGTACAGAAACTTCTCGATTCGAAAGATCCGATAGTGCGGGCAGCCGCCGCCGAAACATGCGCACGGGCGATCTTCGACGAAGCGACGTTGGCTGCGGTGGCGAAGAAGCTGTCCGACCCGGTGGCGAAGGTCCGCCGCACCGCGATCAACGCGCTGGCGGTCAACGCCCAGTGGCGGTCCGCCGTTTCCCAGCAAGCCTTGATCGCGAAGGCGATGGAGACGGATGCGGCGGCGGACCAAGCGGACCGTGTGGCCGCCGTCGATGGCCTTTGCCAAGCCGTCCGCCTTCAACTGCGAGGAGTGCGGCAAGATCCGCCGGTCTTCCAAGCGCTGGTCGCCCTGCTGACCGACAAGAACGAGGAACTGCGAACGATGGCGGCCAACTTCCTGGCCCCGGTGCGCGACGCCGAGTTCCGCGGTGACATCGGGCGGCCGGAGAAGAAGGCCCCCGACGGCGGGTGGCAGCAATGGCTCGACGAAATCACCGCCAAGGATGCGGGTTATCGCAAGGACTACGAAGTTTGCTCGGGCGGCGCCAAATCCGACGCTGTGGAGCTGTTCTGCAAAGGGGCCAACGGCCCGGTCGCGGAGGCGTTCCGGAACACGCTGAAGGCAGCGGAAATGGGGTACGTCCCGGCGCAGGCGATGGTGGGGATGATGTACGCGAACGGAAAGGGCGCGCCCCAGAGTTACGAGCAGGCTAGCAAGTGGCTGAAGTTGGCGGCGGACGCGAAGCATCCGCTCGCGATCGTCAACGCGCCGAGGTCCCCGAAATCGTATGCTGAGATACCGGCGGGAGCGTTCTTGACCCACCAGTAGGAACGGTCTACGAGTGGGCCGACAACCAGTGCCGGTCGACACCGCTGGGCAGAATATAGGCCACGGCCACGACGCAGTACAGGACCAAACTTGTCCATGGCGACCAGGGAACAAGCGCCAAGGCCAACAGGTACACCACGGGCCCGACAAGAATCCTCCGCGTTTGCTTGCGGACGACATCTTCGGTGACCGACGCCGACAGCAGATGCCGGTGTCGGCACGCGTATCGCCAGTGCACCAGCAGCATCAGCACGGCGACGACCATGTTGATCCCGTAGAGCGCGGTCGGCACCGCCCGGCCCGGGTATTGCCCGAGAAGGCCGGTGAAGAAGGGGATCGAGCTCACCACCATGAGGAACAGGATGTTCAGCCAGAGCAAGGTCCTGTCAGTGCGGTGAACATAGTGGAACTGGCCGCGGTGCGCGATCCACAACGCACCCGAAGTAATAAAGCCCATCACGTAGCAGACGGCCTGTGGCCAGAGTGCCAGAATCGCCGCGTTCAACTGGTCCTCGTCGGGCAGGTGGCCCAACTGGGGTATTTTGACGTCCAGGATCAGCAGCGTCATGACGATTGCGAAGACGCCGTCGCTCAGCGCCTCGACGCGGGCTGCCGACAATCCGGACGTGTTCGTTTGGTCGGTGGCCATTTTCCTGAATGATGGCACATCGGACCGTCGGACAGGGAAGGGCCCCGGAACCGCGTCCCGGAGCCCTCCCAAACAGTCAACTTCTCGGACAGTTAGTCCCTGCGGCGGGTGGCGAGCACGAGCGCAGTCAGGCCGGCCACTATCAGGCCAGCCGAGCCGGGCTCGGGGGCGGAGGTATCGGCAACGGTAAGCACTCCGCTGATGCCGTACAGACGATTGGTTGTCGCCGAGCCGGAAAAGAAATTGTTGGTTCCCCCGGTGTGGATCCAAGCGCCGTTCGTTGCCGAGGAGTCTCCAATTGCCTCCAGCGTGCCGTTGGAGGAACCCAACGGTGAACCACTACCCGTACCCGCGACTCCGGCGTTGGTGGATCCCGTCCAAACATTTGCCCCAGAATCACCGTGACCCGGACTATGCAGGACCGAATCGGCACCGGTTACTGTAAACGACAGCGCGTGCATCAGAGTTCCAGAAAAGAGCCCACCGGTCCCCGTTGTGGCGTCGACAGCGATCTGGTGGCCTTCGAGATCGTAGATCGGCACGCCGGCGTCTTGGCCGATATTGTCAATGGCGTTCACAGCGGAGGTGGAGGCAATTGCCGTCCAAGTGGTGCCCAGCGAGTTCAGCGCGGTCACGGCTGTTGCTTCACCAGACACGTCGGAGTTGTACGTGGAGATGGTACTCGAAACTGCGGCGTAACTGCTGTTCGTGATGAACGCGAGCCTGTATTGGGCGCCCGGCGCAAGGCCGTTCGGGACGACGGTGATGCTTCCCGCTTGGGCCGAAGCGGTCGCAAACGCCAAGGCTGATACGGCGGCCAGGGAGCCCCGAAGGCTCCGGAATGCAGCTGAAACGGTCTTTTTGATTTTCATGGGTTTCCTGTTGGCGCGGCCCTTATATGCATGAGTCCGCGTCAAAAGACTTTATCATATTTCTTGTCCAAAGTCAGTTAACAATCTCTGTTTGTTTGGCTTTCTGCCGCGCCAATAAGACCCGCAGTGAAGACCGTCGTGCCGGAGGCCGGACGCGGCAAGGAGGGGGCCTGTTCCATCGCTGCCGCGTCCGGCTGCGCGCGCTTTCGGGAAACGGTCGTTTGGTTCTTGGCCATTTCGCAGAATGAAGGCAGACGGATGATGGCAGACGGGATGATCACAGCTGGGATGCTACGCTACACGAAAATGCGCCTTGCCACGCTCCTACTTCTCATCGCCCCGATATCCGCCGTCGCCGCCCCCTGCCAGTCGGTCGCGGACTGCACCGAATGGATCACTTTGGCCGGAGGTCCGGCCCGCTCGATGGTCTACCGCTCCCAGCCGTTGGGCACGAAGAACCCCGCCATTACGCGCGCGCTGATCGTGATCCACGGGGCCTCCCGGGATGCCGACAACTACTTCCGCACCACCCTAGCCGCCGCCTACCTCGCGGGGGCGCTGGACGACACCGCCCTCATCGTGCCGCGCCTCGCCTCGGCCGATGGAACGTGCCGCGACAAGTTGGCGGAAAACGAGATCGCGTGGCCGTGTTCCGGCAATAGCTGGAGAGCGGGAGGCACCGCGCCCGACAATCCCAAGGTCAACAGTTTCGACCTGACCGACGAGATCCTCCGCCGTCTTGCGAAGAAAGATGCCTTCCCGAACCTCGCGTCCATCGTGGTCGCGGGCCATTCGGCAGGCGGACAGTATGTGAATCGATACAGCATGTCGAACACGGTGCACGAGTCGCTCGGGGTACCCGTGAGCTACGTTGTGGCCAATCCATCCAGTTACGGCTACCTCGACACCGACCGACCCCGGGGCGAAGGCCTGGAGTTCGGCACTTTCAGTGACGGTCGGAACTGCACCACGTTCAACAAATGGCCGTACGGCTTGGACGACCGTACCGGCTACACCGCCAAGCTGACCGTGGACCAGATCAAGCACAATCTCTCGACCAGGCCGATCGCATACCTGCTGGGCGAGATCGACATCCTGCCCTTGGGAGGTTTCGACGCATCGTGCCCCGCGATGGCCCAGGGGCCAACTCGCCGCGCGCGCGGGGAGTCCTACCAGAAGTATGTCGAGAAGAAGCTGGGGGCGAAGCAGGAGGTGGTACAGGTCCACCTCTGCGGCCACAACGCCCGCTGCATGTTTACCGCCGACGAGGCCGCTCCGCTCCTGTTCCCGAAGAAGAAGTAGCCGTGACCTGCAAGCGTTGCAAAACCCCGATGACGGAGCTCAAGGGGCACATTTACCACGGCAACCGCAAGTGGAAGTGCGAGGCTTGCGGCAAGGTCAAGATGCAGAAACCGAAGACGGCGCGGGCCAAGGGGGCGTAGAAAGCCCGCATCTGAAGGTGATAACCTTGAGTCGTGGAGTGTGACGCAAGCCTTGATGGGCTGCTTGACTTGGATGGGCAGGTTTGGTTTGTCGACGAATTGGGCGAACATTGGGTGAAGTTCCGTATCCGGAGGGTTCTCCCGACTGCGGAGAGGCCGCACGGGCTCGACTATGCCTTCACCCTTCATGCGAAGGACGGCCAGCGCTTGGCTGGTTTCGACAACGCCCATCAGGCACGGAAATCGGCTCGACCGGGTGGACGGGGGCAGGTGGCGTTTGACCACACCCACCGTTACGAAACTATCCGGCAGTATGCCTACACGGATGCCTCAACATTGCTGGAGGATTTTTGGACCGAGGTGGACTCGATACTAAAGGAAAGAGGAGTTGTGAAATGAAACCCCTGAGAATCGGCATCGCGACGTACGAGGAAATGAAAGCGAGGACACTCGCAATTGCGCGAGGCACCCTTCGCCCCGCGCCGGATGAACCCAAGGTCTGGTTTCCGTCCACAGAGACCTTGGAGCGGGTCCTTGCGGACAAAAACCACGCATTGGCTGGTACTATTGCTCAACTACAATCCAAGTCGCACCCTGACTTGGCGGAGACGACTCGACGTAAGAAGTCGGGCCTTTCACGGACGGTGCTGGGCCTTGGCCGTCCCGTAGGGAAAGCCACGCTGGCACCGGCGGCTCCGGCCTCCTTAGCCAAGAAGCGTGGTGGTAAGTCCGCCCAAACCTCATGAAATCCAGCCTGAATCTTGCGGGAAGTCTTTCGGGTGTTGTGGACAGCGTCACTGTGGAATAGTCTGCCTGCACAGGACCATGCAGGTCCATTCGTCCTAAGCCGGTCGCACCGCCGGACGCACCGGGGCCTTGCAGCAATCCACGGCGCACACTCCCACCGGCCCCGCTAGCGCCGCCTGCACCATCTCACGGATCGCCGCGACGAACGCCGGATGCGTGCCTGCGGTGCCGGCGCGCAGGAATTCAATCCCGCGTTCCTCCGCCGCCTCCGCAGCCTCGGTGTCGAGATCGTACAGAACCTCCATGTGGTCGGAAAGGAACCCGACAGGCACCACGATCAGCTTTCGCGCCTCGGTCGACCGCACGTAGTCGACGATGTCGGGCTCCAGCCAGGGCTGTGTCGGCGGACCGCTCCGGCTCTGATAAACAAGCACTGGATCGGGCAATCCCAACGCGGCATTGACTTGGGCGCAGACCGACAGCAATTGCCGTTCATAGGGGCTCGACTGCGCCATCGAGACCGGAATGCTGTGGGCCGTGTAGACCACGTCTGCTCCGGGAAGCTGTTCGAGCGCCCCACGTACCCGATCCGTCACTGCAGCGATGAAGCCCGGATGGTTCCAGAACGGGGGGATCTTGTGGATCTCCGGCGCACCCTCGCCTACCGTGGCGCGGGCCTTCTCGATGTCCTCCCGGTACTGCCTGCATCCGGAATACGACCCGAAGGCCGAGGTCGCGATCGAAACAGCGCGTTTCACCCCGTCGTCGCGCATCTGGCGGACGGTATCGGCCAGCATCGGATCCCAGTTGCGGTTACCCCAGTAGATTGGCAGGTTCACGCCATGGGACGCGAAGTCGGCCGAGAGCGCTACTAGCAGCTCCCGGCACTGCCCGTTGATCGGACTCGCGCCCCCGAAATGGTAATAATGCTCCGCAACCTCCAGCATCCGCTCGCGGGGCACGTTTTTGCCGCGCAGCACATTCTCGAGGAACGGGATCACGTCCTCGTTCTTCTCCGGTCCTCCGAACGAGACCAGGAGGAAGGCGTCGTATTGATCAGGCATGCTTCTCCACAAATGCGAACGGGCGGATCGGGGATCCGGTGCCGCCGCGAATCTTCAACGGTGTTGCCACGAACAGGAACTCGGAGGGCTTGGCGGCGGCCAACTCTTCCAAATTCAGACACTCCATAATATGGATGCCGCTTTCGACCAGCAGATGTACGTGGACCGACATTTCCGGGCTGGGTGTGAATTCGAACGGCGCGGTGTCGCTGCCGACTGCGAACACACCGCGCGACGAGAGCCATTTTGCGGCGTCCAGCCCCGGTCCCGGACTGTGCACCTGCGAAATGAAGCGGGCGGGATCGTCCCAAAGGCGTCCCCAACCGGTCCTTATCAGCACGATATCACCCGTCCTGATCTCCGAACCCGCTGCCTCCAAGTGTTCGGGACGGACAACGAAATCCATCGGGAGTTCGTCCATCCCGTGCAACCCCGCTACGTCGAGCAGCAAGCCACGGCGCAGGATGGGAGCAATGGTGTCGACAGTATGGTGCTCCAAGCCACCGGGATAGGTCTGGGCGGCCGCATCTGCTCCGCCAAACATCTTGCCACAACAGGAAAAGTGGCAAAGTGCGTCGATATGCGTGCCGGTGTGGGCCCCGAGAGCCAGTCCTTCGGACGCGGAACTCCCACCGCCGGGCAGCACGTAGTCGCCGTGCTTCTTGTTCAGGCCATAGAGGAACGGAGGATGCGCAGGATGGTGCGGGATTCCCGTGTAGTAGGGTTGGGCGAGGTCTATGGCGCGACAGCCGGCCAAGTTGCCCAGGAGCAGATCGATTGCGGACACACCTACAGTGTAGGAGTCTGTTCCGCTTGGCGCGACTGCTTCCACCGCCGCACGCCGCGCGCGCCGAGAACCATGGCGCCGAGGGCCATCAACCCGGCCGAAGCGGGCTCGGGGATCGCATCCGACGGCAGCTCGCCCATCATCAGCTGATGCCCGTCGGGCTCCCACGCGTAGGAAATGATTTTCACGCTGACGTTGCTTGGATCCGACTGCGCTGTCAGACTGGCCTCGATCCAACCGTAGGTCCACTGGCCGTCCCTCGTGGAATCCCTGAATCGGAACGGGAAGTACTTGTTGGCGTAGGTGGTGGCAAACGCGAAGTTGGTATACGGAGACACCTTGGTGCTGTAAATGTTGGTGGCCGTGAAGCCGCCGCTGGAATTTGGAAGTTGCGAGGTACCTACCAAGACCCTGGCGACCTGGGTGCCCTTGCGGACGCCGCCCAATGAACCCAGATACAACGGGTTGCCGCCAATGGAGTTCCAACCAAGTCCTTGTGCCCCGCTGACGGCGTCGAAAAACCCGGTGCGAATGGCGGACTGGACCTGGGCATAGGAGCGCGCGCCCGTGGCCGTGTTCGCATTGATGCTGCGAATCTGAACAAAACCAGCCACGGCGATGGTTCCGGCGCTGTAGACGGCTTGTATGGCGATGCCGTTCACACCGGGCAGAGACAGAGCCAACGAGGATGTCGGGACGCCGTTCTCGATGCCAACCGTTTGGTTGACCGTGAATCGCATGGCGTGGGCGTCGGAAGCTGCCGCAAGCGTCGCGCCGACGGCGGCCAACGACCGGAGGATTCGTTCGGTGTCCGAAGTGTGTTGGCAGTTTGTTTGCGGTTTTGCCACTGAATACCAGTCTGCCTGAAAGTGAAGGCTTTCACCAAGCCCTTCAGGACTAGTACCAGTTGGTAGCCGCCGTTGAAACGGGGTGAATAGAATTGATCGTTGGGATTGCTGGCACCGCAGTTGGCAACGGGGAAGGCCGAACAGCTCCTGGGGAGCACAGGTCTCCCTTGGCGCTGCTCTCGAAGCACTGAAGGAATGACAACCGCGGGGGATGTGGGTGAAATCAGATCAGCAGGCTTGCCCGAGTGCGACCGGGACTAGAACGTAGAAGTGTGTTCCGCTTGGCGCGACTGCTTCCACCGCCGCGCACCTTTTGCTCCCAGAACCATGGCACCGAGGGCCATCAGCCCAGCTGAAGCCGGTTCCGGAGTGGAGTCGCCGCCTCCAGAGATGCCATCCGAGGGCAACTCACCCATGCCCAGCGGCTGGCCATTGGGATCCCAAGCATACGCGAGGATGTTCACGGTGACATGGGCCGGATCAGACTGCTGCGTCAAGCTGGCTTCGATCCAGCCATAATCCCACTGGTTTCCGTGGGTGGAATCCTTGAAGCGGAACGGGAAGTACTTGTTGGCGTAGGTTGTGGCGAAGGCCAAGTTCGTGAACGGGGAGATCTTGGTGCTGTAGATGTTGGTAGCAATGGATCCACCGTTTCCAGTCGGAACCTGGGTTGTGCCGACTACGCTGCGGACCGGGTGGCTGCCTTTGAGCACGCCGCCCAACACACCCAGATGTTTCGGATTGCCCCCGATGGAGTTCCAAACCGCTCCCTGGGCACCGCTCACGGCATCGAAGAACCCGGTGTGCACCGCCGACCGGACTTGGGCATAAGACCGCACGCCCGTGTTCGTGTTTACACTGCGAACTTGGACGGCTCCCTCCACGGCAGCAGTTCCAACGCTATGAATTGCCTGCACCGCAAGACCGTTCACGCCCGGCAGAGCCAGCACAAAAGGCGAGGTGGGCACGCCGCTGTCTACGCCAACCGTTTGGTTGACATTGATCTTCATGGCGCTCGCGTCTGATGATGCCACAAGCGTCGCTCCGACGGCAGCCAACGACCGAAGGATCCGCCCCGTGTCCAAAATCTGCTTGTTCTTGGATTCTTGTGGCATCACTGAGTACCATTGTGCATCGGTTTAAGCCTGCAGCCAAGGCAACAAGGTCTAGTACTACCAAAACGTAAAGGACTAGTACTGGTGCACTGTGTCCAGCCGGCAGCGAAACGCGGTAAAATCAAGACAGATGACAAGACTCGTCACCACCGCGCTCGCGCTGTGGGGAGCATCGGTGTGGGGCGCGCTCGGGTTGGGATCGCACAAGGTCGACTTCGATGGCCTGCGGGCCGGTTCCGCCCCGCCCAATTGGGTTTTCGAGCGGGCACGCTGGCAGGTGCGTTTGGATCCCACCGCCCCCAGCAGGCCGAATGTGCTGCAATTGAGCCCGGACCTGTCGCCTGAGCGCCACCCGTCGATCGCCCTGTTCAACCCGGTTGTATGCCAGGACGGCGATGTGACCGTGAAATTCCGGATCGGAACCAGTTCCGCATCCAAGACCGCCGGTATCGTCTGGCGCTATCGGGACGCCTCCAACTACTACCTGCTGGATTTTAGCGCCGACAGCAAGAACGTCGCGCTGTACAGGATCAAGGACGGCATTTCCGAACGCGTCCCGATCCCGGGACCGCGGACCGGAGTCGGAGGATTTCACCACGAGTTGCGGGCTGGCCAGTGGTACGTGGCGCGCGTCATCTTCCGCGGCGCGTCGATCAGCGTCCTTCTCGGCAACCGCAAGCTTTTCGAAACGTGGGACTCGGGACTCCAGACAGCGGGTCGGACCGGAGTCTCCACCCGCAACGGCGCCAGCGCGTCGTTCGACGATTTCCGTATCGAAAAAAGGACCTAGGTGTAAGAAACCGGCGCATTGCCGGTCCTGCATGGTGTAGGAAGGATTCACACCATGCGAATTACAGTGTTCACAGCGACGGCCCTGCTAACGGTCGGTACCGTGTTTGCGGCGGACCCGCAACTGCTCAACCTCGTGATGCCGGACGCCCAGATCGTGGCGGGCGTCAATGTCACCACAGCCAAGATTAGCCCGTTCGGACAGTTCGTGCTGTCGCGGATTGCGGCCGGAAGCGCGGCGGGCAACGATCAAGGACTCCAGAAGTTCATCGACGAGACAGGCTTCGACCCGCGCCAGGACGTGACGGAAATCCTCGCCGCCTCGGTGGGAGACAAGACGAATCCCAGCGGCCTCTTCTTGGCCAAAGGGAAATTCGAACCGCAGAAACTGGCCGCGCTCGCCGCGCAGCATGGCAAGGAAACTTCGGTCAGCACCTACGCCGGGGCCACTTTGTTCACACAGACGGCGCCGGACGGTGCCGCGGTCAAAGTGGCCCACGGCTTGGCCTTCATCGGAAACTCCATTGCAGTGGTCGGTGACCTTCCCTCGGTCCAAGCCGCTCTCGACCGCGCCAAAGGCGCAAACTCGATCGACGTTGCATTGGCTGCACGTGTCCAAGCGCTGAGCACCACAACCGACGCGTGGACCATCAGCATGGCTTCTTTGTCTTCCCTGCTGCCCACTGACCTCGGTCCGAAGGGTGCCGGAGCCCAGCCGTTGCAACTGGTGAAGAATGTCCTGTCGTCCAGTGGCGGAGTGAAGTTCGGTTCCAACATTGAAATCAACGGCCAAGCGGTTGCCACGGATGCGGCGAGCGCAAAGTCGATGGCCGACCTGGTGCGGATGGTGGGCGCGCTTGTGACGATGGGTGCCGGTCAGGACCCGCAGGCCGCGGCTGTGGCTAAACTGATCCAAGGCTTGAAGGTTGCACAGGATGGCGCGACGGTGAATCTGTCGATCACCGTACCCGAGGATCAAGTGGAAACCTTGATCCAAGCCTCCACCAGCACGCAGGCGAAGGCAGCCTCGCGGAACAAAATGTAGGGCTGGCCTACAAATCCCCGTAGAGGGCTGCGAATTGGTTGATGGCGTCGGGATTTGGAACCAGAGCTAGCTTTGTGGGGACTCCCTTCAAGGAGTCCCTCAAAGCATGTAGTGGAAAATCCCCCGCCGAAGCCGCCTTGGAAATGTCCTCCCAGACCGGGATGGCATCAGACTTCTTCCCGTCGAGCAACAAAGCGTAGCCCAGCGCCAGACGGCGGACACCGGCGAGACTGGGACCGGGCAGCATCTTCTCCACCCGTGCCGCCCATTCGGCGGCTGGTGCGCTCGGCATTGTGGCGATGCGAATGATTGCCATCACCGGGGTCCGTGGCTGACCCGCGGCCAGTGCGTCGCGGGCAGCGCCAGCGCGGTCGCCATCAATCAGTTCCCAGACTGCGAGTTGCGAATAGGCATTGGGAGCCACGGCCGCTGAAGCCGGGTCGGCGATTCGGGCCCGCAACAGTGCCTCCGCCTGGGCCTTCCGGCCAGTGCGGTAGAGCCAGTCGGCTTCCGCCAGTTCCACGCCTTGGGGACTGATCTTGCCCCGACCGACACGGAACTCCGCGAAGGTCTTGTCGGCACCCGCCTTGTCGCCAGCACGGAATTTTGCCCAAGCAGCCTTGTAGAGATCCGCAAAGCGCTCGAATCCTGGACTCTTCGAGTGGGCCGCCATGTAACTCTGCGCCGCCGATGCGTACTTGCGATTCATGAAGTGCACATCGCCTGTCGAGTCCAGCGGGTTGGCGTCCGCCGGCCGCAACTTCGCGTACTCGGCCAGTGCCGTGATGGCACCAGCGTAGTTACCGCCCCATGCCCGGGTATAGCCAAGCTGGTTCCAAGCGTCGACATCGGCTGGAACCAACTCCGCCAGCCGCGCCCAGTCCGTTGCCGCCGCCGCGAAGTCCCCCGTGGCGACCTCGCTCTCGGCAACCGCCCGCAGCAGGGTGGTATCACCAGGATTGAGCTGCGTGACCTGCTTTAGAGCCGACAACTTCGCCTTAGCGTCGCCAGCCAGACTAGCCGTGGTGACATCCAGATTTGCCTTGTCCAATGCCGTCAGGCGATGGGTCCGGGCCTCGCGGATGGTCGCGGCCGCCCCTTGGGCGTCCCCCAAACCTGCTTCGACGCCAGCGAGCAAGACCCACGCCGCTCCGAATTCTGGATCCAACCCCAATACCTTTCCAAGCAGAGGCTTGGCGTCCGACGGGGCGGAATCGAGCGCCTCCGCATAGAGGCGAAGGGCTTCCGGGAGTAGCGTGGCGTACGGTTTTGCCGTCGGAGAAATGTTTCTGGCAAGTGCCGAGAGTGCCGCCATCGGCTGCACACCCGAGCCAACGGTCGACTGGACGATTTTCCCTGTCGTCAAATTCTCGTCAACCGCGTGGAAGCGTACCGCGCCGCCGACCATCTCCGCGTAGCCGGAAATCAGGTGATTCGCGCCGGCGAGGATGGCTTCCTGCCTCTGGGCAGAACTGCCAGGCACATTGCCCGGCCTCGGACCGAGGGCCTTCCCGAGCCGAGCGAGCGACGAAGGCGTCAAAACGATGCCGTCCATGGCCGTCGACAGGCTGGTCGACAGCGTCTCGCTGGCTGCGCGCCCGATCCAGTCCAATGCCGGATTGCCGGTCAGGTTCTCGAAGCGCAGCACCGCGTAGAGCGGCTTGGGTGGTTGGACCTTTGAGCTGCAGCCCAACAACGCCAGCAGCGCGAACCCCGTCAGCGTCCTAAAGTACACGGGGCTCCAAAACCAGAAGGAGCTTGAACTCGTCGGTCTCGCGCAATTGGGCAAACTCCGGGGCCTCGGCCATCTTCTTGTTCTTGTCCTTCAGACCCTCCTCCAGCGACTTGCGGAGGTACTGCAACGCGAGTTCGTTCTTACCGCTCATCGCGTACATGCGGGCCAGTTCGTAGTGGTAGCGGGCGCGGTCGGCCACGGTACGATCCTGCAGTTCCGTCCCGACCATCCCACGGTGCTCGAAAATATTGGGGTCGAGCGACAACGCCTTCTGGTAGGCCTTCGTCATCTCGTCGAACTTGCCGCGCGAGTACCAGGCAGTTCCGAGGTTGCTCCAGAACGACGCGCTTTCCGGTGAAAGGTCGATAGCCTTCCGGTAGCGGGAAATTGCCGCCCGGAAATTTTTCTGGGCGTAGAAGACTGTGCCCAAGTTGTTCACCGCGTCGGCGTAGCGCTTGTCCAGCTTGATCGACCGCTCGTAGCTCCGACGGGCAGCGGCGAAATCGCCGAGTTGGTGATACGCGATGCCGACCTTGTTTGCCAGCACGGCCGACGTCTTGGCCCCGCTCTGGTAGGCATCGATGGCATCACGGAAGAGCTTCCGGGCCATGTACACGTCTCCGCGCTGCTCGGGAGTGAGCTTGGCAGCGGCCGCAGGATCAACCACGCGGGGGCTTGGCGGTGCCAACTGCATCGCAAACGCCCCGCCGACATATCCGAGGAAAACGCAGGTGAGAATTCGAAGGGAAACCATCTTGGCCTCCGGGGCCGCTTCCGGTCGCAACAGCACCGATGTGCGACACCCTGCCTTCATTTGAACACACTCCGCAGTCAGAATGACGTTTCCACCCCGGGAAGAATTCTGGGCGGCGTTACAGAGGGTGCCTCCGGCTGGCGGACGCCGGGTGCGGGCGTGCGGCGGGTGGTCACGGATTCCGACATCGCAGGGGATGGGGTAGGGACCGGCGATGGTGGAATCGGACCGCACTATCAATGCTGGGCGTTCAGGTAGAGCGCCTGATCGCGTTGACGCCGATCTGGCCCCTGCACGGCGGAGCCATCACGTGACGTCGCCTTCGAGCCGCATAGTGGGCACCTGCTTGACGCAAGGAAGGACGATTTTTGCGTCCTTCCAAAACTCTTCGTCAGTGGACAGTGCGTCCGGGTCGGAACGGGCACCTTCCTCGATCTCCTCATCCGTCATGGCGCGGAGCCTAGCCCAGTCTGTGCCGCTGGTCGAAATGTCGCTATGCTGACCCGGCCCGCAGTCTTGGAATGATGCGTCTCTCGCCATATGCCCTGTCCGTGTAGATTATTGCGATTTCAAGGTTGCGGGTGCGTCCATTCGCATACATTCGGATCTCCATTGGACGCTTCAGGTATTGTGGGACCGGTTCTTGGCCCCATCCCAAATGTATCGCACCTCGATCTATTGACGCAATGTAAATACATCCTTTCGGGCCAGTTTCCTCAGGAGAACGGTGGCCTGTTTGTGCAGTCTCCCCCGACGGCTCCAGCTTGCCATGGCTGACACCGGGACCAGCCCTCGCGAGGTGGCGGACTGACCTGCCCTGAGCTGGACGCGGCCTCTTAGAAACAGCACGCGTCCAGCCGCGCCGAAGCTGTTTCTGGATCTTGTTAGCTCTACCCGCGCCGTTCGGGTACCGACAATGCGAATGCGGTGGCCTTGACAAGTCGCAAATTTGCGACCACACTGAAGGTGCGTGGAGAATTGTGTCCGCTTGGTGTTTTACCGCGAGGCCACCGGTCAGGTGCCATTCCTCGAATGGTTTCGCGAGTTGCACGATCATGCGCGCGACAAGGTCCTTGTCCGTTTGGAGCGCCTTGCGTCGTTGGGCCACGCGTTGCGACGTCCAGAGGCGGATTACCTTCGGGATGGTATCTACGAGTTGCGGGCCAGCACGCGGGGACGGCACTATCGGGTACTGTACTTTTTTCATGGGAAGCACGCGGCCATTGTGTCGCACGGGCTGGTAAAGGAACGGGAAGTACCGGAGCGGGAAATCAATTTGGCGATCCGTCGGAAGGCGCTGTTCGAAGCGGATCCAGCCACCCACACGCTGGAGAGAATTGGCCGACGAGGAGAGTGAACATGCCGACAATCGAAACACCGACGACCGATGCCTTGGAGATCCTGCACCGAGAATTCTACGAGGGACGCCCCGAACGGATCGCCGCACTTGAGGAAGCTCGGGCCAACGACGCGACCGCGCGCAAAATCCAGAAGCTGCGGGCAAAAGCGGGACTGACGCAGGCGCAGTTGGCGAAGCTGGTCGGGACGACGGCCTCCGTCATTTGTCGGCTGGAGGATGCCGACTACGAGGGGCATTCGATGGCGATGCTACGCCGGATCGCGGCGGCGTTGAACAGTCGCGTGGAAGTACGGTTCCTGCCTTTGCGTCGGCCGGCGGCTTAAGGCGTGCAGGTGCATCGCTGTCGGCTCAGGGTCACCACGAATTCGCGGAGGCACTTGGCAGAATGCAGGTTTCGAGACTGGACAGATATTGAGCGCTCGCCGCTTGCCCATTCAAGAGTTCCGTAGAAGGTGGTAGGTTAGTGAACATGACAGCCAAGGAACTAATTGATGCCCCGCTCGACCAACATTCGCACGTTGTCTTGCTTGGTGCCGGAGCAAGCAGGGCAGCCTTCCCGGACGGCGATGCTTCCGGTCTACTTGTCCCAGTTATGCGTGACTTCGCGCAGACATTGGGTTTGCAGCCGATCATCGACAAAGCCCATCTTGATCTCGAACCTGGCGAACAGAATTTCGAATGCATCTACGACCGGTTGGCTTCGAATCAAGAGCACGCCTCCATCAAAGGAGAGATTGAACGTACTGTTCGCGACTATTTCTCGGCACTGTCTCTTCCAGTCCGCGCCACGATCTACGATTCTCTCCTACTCGCACTGCGACCAAAAGACGCAGTTGCAACATTTAACTGGGACCCGTTCCTGTTCGACGCGCACCGGCGAAATTGCGGCATCCCCCTACCCCAGATACTCTTTCTTCATGGATGTGTCCGAATCGGGGTGTGCAGAGGCTGTGAGAAGACGGGGCCCCGGAATGAGCAATGCCCGGAGTGTAGCCAGCAATTTTCTGACGGGCCTCTGCTCTACCCGATTCGACACAAAAACTACTCGGATGACCCGTACATCCGAGAAAGCTGGGACGCGGTCAAGAGTCTCTTCAAGCAAGCATTCACGCTTACGATCTTTGGTTACGGTGCGCCAGAATCGGATGAGGACGCGAAGTCCTTGTTGATGGATTCCTGGTTTCAAGGGGGCACACGTGAAGTCGAGACCATCGAGATCATCGACACGGCTGATTCGACGTGCCTACACAGCCGTTGGTCCCCATTCACGCCGACACTCCACTACGATCCCGTGAGATGCTTCGAACAATCGCGGATTGCACGGTGGCCGAGACGTTCAACAGAATCACTGCTTCATCCGATGAGCAAAGGCGTGGTGTGCGGGGCGTTTCCCTTGCCGAAAACAGACAGTCTCCCCAAACTGCAGGACTATGTTTCAAGACTTATTCAAAAGGAAAATACGATATCGTTGTGATAATTCCTATCGTTATTGGAAGGTGGGGCTGACCGGCGTTTGCGGTCGCGGCGCACACTCATTTCGTTCCGGATTTGTCACGAAGTTTCACGCGCTTCCGGGCTCGTCTCCGCAGGTATGGAGGGACCAACGAAAGCAGTCCGTAAGGAATCCACACGAGCCATTCCCTGCCCGGGGTGGAGTATGCGGCAAACGCTATCGTGATTCCGAGGAGAGCCGCCGCGAATGCCCACACGGACACAACCTGCCCCAAATCAAGCGGTAACCGCTCGAGAATTACATACTCCTGACCCAGTTGATCTCCACCGGTGTCTCTGATCCGAATGGAGTTGATCGGAAACAGGGGAATCCACCCCACCGTGACGAAAGTCGTGGTCGTGTACGATGTATCCAATCTGAAGTCGCGTTTTCCGTAGAGTGTAGTTCCAAACCCGTTAACAGAATATGGCATTATTCTCATTGTAGGGTCACTGAGTACCAACAAGTCCCCCGGTGGGGAGCGAGGGGCAGTTAACCCCCACAGTGTGTGCGGTTTGCAGCATGCAGGTAGTTGGGTTGCAGCCCTGTATGGGGTCGTCGGGGGTGAGGTGAGGCGGGCACGCCTCCCGTTGACCCGGCGCCCGCCAAGGTTGGTTTTGCGCCACGGCACGCCGCGATTGCTGCTTCGAACTCCTCGGCGCAATCTAACCGCCCCCCAGTCCGCTAAAATAGGGACACCCCCGCCCCACCCGTCGGCGGTCTCTTTCCCATGGCCGAAACCCCCTTCGTACACCTCCACAACCACACCGACTACTCCCTGCTCGACGGGGCTTGCGAAATCGACCAGCTCATGAAGCTCTGCGCCGAGCAGAAAATGCCCGCCGTCGGCATGACCGACCACGGCAACCTCTTCGGTGCCGTCCAGTTCTACAACACCGCCAAGGCCAACGGCATCCACCCCGTCATCGGCTGCGAAGTCTACGTCGCCAACGACCACAAGTCCCGCACCACCTCCGACCGCTACAACCATCTCGTCCTCCTCTGCGAAAACCAAGAGGGCTACCGCAACCTCATCGACCTCGTCTCCACCGCCTACCTCGAAGGCTTCTACTACAAGCCCCGCATCGACAAGGACCTCCTCGCCCAGCACTCCAAGGGCCTCATCTGCATGTCCGCCTGCCTCCGCGGCGACCTCAACGAGGCCGTCCTCGCCGAGAAGCACGACGACGCCCGCCGCCTTGCCCACACCTACCGCGACATGTTCGGCAAGGACAACTTCTTCCTCGAAATCCAGGACCACGGCCTTGAGCAGGACAAGCGCCTCACCCCCGCCATCAACCGCCTCTCCATCGAATCCGGCATCCCCCTCGTCGCCACCAACGATTCCCACTACCTCCGCAAGAACGACGCCCGCGCCCACGAGATCCTCATGTGCATCTCCACGGGCAAGACCATCTCCGACCCCAACCGCATGCATTGGGACAACCCCGCCTTCTACCTGAAGACGCGGGACGAGATGATGCAGCTGTTTGGCGAACTCGAGGACTCCGTCAACCGCCCCTGGGAGATCGCCCAGCGCTGCGCCATCAAGCTCGACAAGGTGAAGGACCCGTTCCCGCGTTTCGAAATCCCGGAAACGTACAACACCGACTCCTACTTCGCCTACGTCGCCCGCCAAGGGTTCGAGAAGCGCCGCCCGCGCCTCGAAGCCCTGCGCGCCTCCGGCTGGCTGAAGTACGACCTCGAGGAGTACGTCAAGCGCCTCGACTACGAGATTCAAGTCATCCAGAACATGAAGTTCTCGGGTTACTTCCTCATCGTCTGGGACTTCATCCGGTACGCGAAATCCATCGACATTCCGGTTGGCCCGGGCCGCGGTTCCGCCGCCGGCAGCCTCGTCGGCTATGTGATGCAGATCACCGACATCGACCCCCTCCAGTACGGCCTGCTGTTCGAGCGCTTCCTCAACCCCGAACGCGTCAGCATGCCCGATATCGACATCGACTTCTGCATGAACCGGCGCGGCGAAGTCATCCAGTACGTCACACGCAAATACGGGCGCGAGCAGGTGGCGCAGATCATCACCTTCAACACCCTCGGCGCGCGGGCCGCGATCAAGGACGTGGGCCGCGTGCTGGAATTCGCGGTGGGTGACGTGGCCAAGCTGACCAAGCTGGTCCCGGACACCCTCAACATCAAGTTGAAGGACGCCATCGAGCAGGAGCCGGGCTTCAACGAGGCTGCGGCCAAGGACCCCAGGGTGAAGGAACTGCTCGACATCGCCCAGCGCCTCGAAGGCTTCGCGCGCAACTCGTCCGTGCACGCGGCGGGCGTCGTCATTTCTCCTGAGCCATTGAAAACGCTGGTGCCGCTGAGCCGCACCAACCGCGACGAAATTGTCACCCAGTACGACATGAACGGCTTGGACAAGCTCCAGTTGCTCAAGATGGACTTCCTGGGCCTGACGACCCTGACCCTGATCGACGACGCTCTGAAGATGATCAAGCGGCGCCACGGGGTGCAGTTGGTCATCGAGGATCTGCCGGTCGAGGACCCCAAGGCCTACGAAATCTTCTGCAAGGGCTACACGTCGGGCGTCTTCCAGTTCGAATCGCCGGGCATGCGCGACATTCTCCGCCGCTACCAGCCCAGCCGCATCGAGGACCTGACCGCGCTGAACGCGCTCTACCGTCCTGGCCCGATCCAGGGCGGCATGCTCGACGACTTCATCGAGCGCAAGCACGGGCGCAAGCCGGTGATCTACGATTTGCCCGAGCTGAAGGAGTTGCTCGGCGAAACCTTCGGCATCATCCTCTACCAGGAGCAGGTGATGCAGATCTCCAACCGGGTCGCGGGCTATTCGCTCGGCGACGCCGACCTTCTGCGCCGCGCGATGGGCAAGAAGAAGCTGGAGGAAATGGTGAAGCAGCGCGAACGCTTCGTCAAGGGCGCGCTGGAACGGGGACATCCGGAGAAGAAGGTCATCAAGATCTTCGACCTGATGGAACAGTTCGCCGGCTACGGCTTCAACAAGTCGCACTCGGCGGCCTACGCGTTCCTAGCCTTCGTCACCGCGTACCTCAAAGCCCACTACCCGGTGGACTTCATGGCGGCGCTGCTGACGTCGGAAACCGGCAACACGGCGAAGGTTGTCAAGTACATCAACGAATGCTGCGAAATGAACATTCGCGTGCTGCCGCCGGACGTGAACGCTAGTGAATTGACCTTCACGCCGGTGCGCGACGAGCAGGGCGACGCGGTGCGGTTCGGGCTCGGCGCGGTTAAGAACGTGGGCGAGAATGCGGTCCACGCGATCATCAAGGCGCGGACGGAGGTGGGCAGCTTCCGGTCGCTCTACCAGCTATGCGAGGAAGTGGACCTGAGCCAGGTCAACCGCCGCGTGCTGGAAAGCCTGGTCAAGGCCGGCGCGATGGACGGGCTGAAAGGCACGCGCGCGCAGTTGCTGATGGGCCTCGACGGCGCCATGGAGGCGGGCAACCGGGCGGCTAAGGACCGGGCGAGCGGCCAGGAAGGCCTGTTCGGGGCGATCATGACGGCGGAAACACGGGAGTCGGTGCTGCCGAAGGCCAACCCGTGGACGCTGCGGGAGAGCCTGACGGGCGAGAAGGAGATGCTCGGGTTCTACGTCACGGGGCACCCGCTGGACGCATACCAGGAGAAAATCACCGAACTGGCCAAGCAGGATTCGTCGTCGCTGGAAGGGCTCGAAAAGGGCACAGAGTTGGCGCTGTGCGGCATGCTGACGGCGATACAGCGGCGGCGCAACAAGGAAGGCAAGCCGTGGGCCTCGATGACCATCGAAGACCGCTTGGGGACCATCGAGGGCATGGTGTTCACGACGTCGTATGAAAACCTGTCGCCGATACTGCAGGAGGATTTGGCAGTGCTGATCCGCGGGTCCGCGCTGCCGGAGGACGGGAACCCGACGAAGGTGTCGATCAAGGAGATCGTGCCGCTGGACGTGGTGCGGGTGCCGATGCCTTCGCTGATCGGGATCAAGGTGCCGATTGCCGCAACTCCGAACGGGATCGACCGCGTGAACGAACTGAAGAAACTCTTCGACCGCAAGCCCGGCGATACACAGGTACGGCTCCGGCTGGAGCAGAAGCGCGATTTCACCGTGATCCTCGACGTCCCCGCGAAGGTGCGGCCCGACAAGGAGTTCCGTGCCGAGATCACACGGATCTGCGGGGTGGACACGCTGGAAAATATGGGGATGTAGGTGCCGAATCGCGAGAGGTGAGGCTGGGTGGTGAGCACCGCGTTACCATATCGGTCGTGATGGTCGCCTTGGAAGGCCTGTTCGACGCGCCGCCCGGCGGAAGATTCTATTCCTGCCTCATGCGGTTCGGCAGATGTCTAAGCCGGATCGCATGATCACCACGGCGGAAGTTCGTACGGTCGCCTTTGCCGGGACCGTGATCGAGGACTATCCTGAAGATGTGCGTGGCCACAGTTGCTTGGTCCTTGGCAAGGGAGTCGGCGGTCGCCCGATCCATGTCGTATGCTCACCCAAAGACGAGTACTTGGCCATCATCACTGCCTATCTGCCAGTGCCCGGCCAATGGCGTAACGATTTTACGACCAGGAACCGACCATGACCTGTATGCATTGCCAAGGAATGATGACAAAAGGGGATGCGCCTTTCCACGCCGACCGCAACGGTTACCATCTACTGATCGATGCGGTGCCGGCATGGGTCTGTGGACAATGCGGCGAGCCGTTCTTCGAGGAACGGGAGGTGCGGGGGATTCAGCGTCTGCTCACCGGGCTGGACAAACAGGCCTTGCGCCTGGCATCGGCGGCCTGAGAGATAAGATCCACTGAAGTCGGGATTGACGCCAGGACGGAGCTGAAGAAGCTCTTCGACCGCCAATGATGCAGTACCGCCACCCTCGCCGGTCCATTAGGCTCTGAATGCCAGCCGCTGCATCCAACAACGCGTTCACTTGGCAGCGCCGGACTCCCTCAACTGCGAGAACCACTGTTCTACCAACGCCGACTTTGTCGAACCAACTTCTGCCTGTCCGAGTCCGGCACCAAAATCCTCACACCGACCTACCCGCCCCCCTACACATCCCGAACACACCGGAACCCCAAATTCGTAGTCGCGCTGTCCGGCGTATTCGACGTCCTCGCCGCCACGCGGTATCGATTGCAATACGACCGGTGGCACAAGTACGACCCGCCCCGCATCGACCGCTGCACCCCCTCCCCCGGCCCGACCGGATTGTTCCGCGTCGCCGCCACGTGGTACGACGGGTGGAACCAGTCGGCACACCACTCCCACGTGTTCCCCGCCATCGAATATAGCCCGTAACCGTTCCCCGGGAACGCGTCCACCGGACACGGCCCCGCATACCCGTCCTCCGCCGTGTCCAGGCGAGGGAAATCGCCCTGCCACACGTTGCACATATGCACGCCGCCCGGAGTCAACTCGTCGCCCCACGGGAAAATCCGCTGCTCGAAGCCCCCCCGCGCCGCGTATTCCCATTCAGCCTCGGTCGGCAGCCGCTTTCCGGCCCACTTGGCGAACTCGAACGCGTCCGTCCACGACACCTGCACCACCGGAAACCTGTCGCGATTCGCCACGCCCGCGTCGGGACCCTCGGGATGCCGCCAATCGGCCCCGTCCACCTTGCACCACCAACTCACACCCGGCACGGTGACGTCCACGATCTCGTCATACCGCTCTTTCGGGATGTGACCCTGGAACACAAAGGACCAGCCGAAACGCTCCGCCTCCGTCCGGTACCCGGTCTTGGACACAAACTCGGCGAACTGCCGGTTGGTCACCGGCGTCGTGTCGATATGGAACGGGTCGAGCGCCACCTCGCGGATCGGCCCTTCGCCGTCCTTCGCGAAGCCGTCGGGATAGTCCGTGCCCATCAGGAACCGTCCGCCGTCGAGCTTCACCATGCCCTCGGTCGAGCCAGCCCGTACCCGCTCCAAGGCGGCGGACGACAAACGGGATTCCGCCAACTGCTCGGCGCGTTTCTTGCTCGGGACACAGCAAGGGTGAGGCACGCCCGCCGCCGCGAAAACCTGAAACTCCGGCTTCACGCCTGCTGTGCTCCTGCCTTGCGGATATCCGCCTTGGCCCGCATCGCATCCACGAAATCCTCCAGCGCCTTCTCGGACCGCTGCGAGCGCAACACGTGCTCGATGTGGCCCCGGACCTCGGCAAGTTCGCCGAACCCTTCCGGACGGCGCTCCGTCACCCGCGCGATGTGGAAACCGAAAGGCGAGCGGAAGACGGCGCTGTTCTGTCCGACCTTCTGGGTGAAGACCACCTGTTCAAACTCGGGCACCATCTCGCCACGGGGGAAGAAGCCGAGATCGCCCCCACGACCGGGGCAGTCCGACAGCTCGTCCGCCACCTCGGCAAACGGACGGCCCTTTGCCAACTCCACCCGCGCCGCCTCGATTGCCGCCAGAGCGGTCGCCTCGTCGGTGTTCTCGTCCACGTTCTTGACGATGTGGGAGGCGCGGAGCAGTTCCGGGTGCCGGAACATGTTCCGGTTCTGCTGGTAGAACGTGCTGACGTCCTTTTTCGACGGCGCGGGCACCGCGGCCGTGATCCGGGCAATCAGCTTGTCAACCCTCAGGCGGACTTCAATCTCCTTCCGATCAGCGGGGATGCCCGGAGGAGCGCTTTCCACGGCCGCGTCGATTTCCTCGTCGGAAATCGAAACGCCTTCCGCAACGGCAGCCTGGCGGAGTAGGACGCGCTCGATGACGTTCTCCTTGCCCCATTCAAAAGCGCGCATCTCCAAGGCGAGCGGATCGGGCTCCACACCCGCCTCGATCAGCTTCTGCCGCACCATGGCGGCCTCTTGGCGGATGACATCCCCGTCCACATACTCGCCGTTCACCAAAATCGACATGCCGTTATTGTACCGGCGAGCGCACCGAATGGCAGCGCCCGCCATGGCACCGCTGCAAAGATGGCTCCGGGTTCAAGCCCAATGACCGGGGCGGGAAGCAGGGTTTAGGCCTTCCCTGCCCCGCCATTGGGGTTTACGCGCTGTCGCCAAAGTCGACAAGCCCCGCCGAAACAGCGCCTAAGGATTTTCCCTGGCGGCTCATGAAAATTTCTATCCCGCGACGTGTTATGAGTTCGCTCCCCACACCATATATGTAGTAGGAGGACGGGATTTGGTCGAGGAGGCATTGGTCGCACGGACATTCATCGCGCCCGAGTGGGCGGCAGGAAGGGCCCGGCATGGCCGTCTGCTGGAGTTGGAGCGCGAGCGGTCGCGAATTGCAAGGGAACTGCACTCCGGGGCCGGACAGCCCTTGGCGGGAATCAAGATGAATCTTGCGTTCCTCGACGAGTTGGGCGTCGACCTGCCGGAACCGGCAATGGGTGCCCTGCGGCGACTGCGCCTTCTTACGGACTCGGCATTGGGCCAGATCCGCGCAATTTCCCACGGGCTGCACACCCCCGATTGGCAGGCGATGACGCTGGAGGCGGCGTTGCGGCGGCTGGTTTCGGAGTGCGGCGTGGAAAATGTGTTTCAAGAAACGTCGGTGCGAATCGCGCCCCTTCCCGAGCCGCCCCGCCAATACGTCAAGATTGCTGCCTACCGCTGCGCCCAAGAGTGCCTTTGCAATGCGATCCGGCATTCCGGCGCCACCAAGGTCGAATTGGCGCTCGACCACGATAGCGACGGCATCCGGCTCCGAGTGTCGGACAACGGCTGCGGGATGCCCCGTACCAGAAAGACCAGCGGCGGACTCGGACTTCGCGCCATGCTTGACTACTGCGCCGACGCGGGCGGAACCCTGTCGGTCACGAGCGGTACTCACGGTACTACAATGGTCTTCAAGTTTCCCCATTTGGAGGCTTGAGGCCAAAAGACCATGACGACTACGGCACCAAAAACGCTAGTTTTAGCAGACGATCACGGCATCGTCCGGGAGGGCATTTCCGCATTTTGCAGGGCCAGGCCGGACTTGGAGATTGTCGGCGAATGCGGTGACGGTCAAGCTGCGGTCGAAATGATCCTCGACTTGGTGCCCCAGTTCGCCGTTCTGGACTTGAACATGCCCAAGATGGGCGGCCTGGAGGTCATCCAACGGATCCGCCAAACCTCCTGTCCCACCAAACTGATCGTGCTTTCGATTTGCCGGGACCAGAACATCGTCCGTGAACTGTTTCGCTGTGGAGCCGATGGCTACGTCTTGAAAGACGGACCGGCCCGCCATCTTTTCGACGCAATCAGCTACATCGTCGACGGCGGCCGTTACGTAACGCCTCTGCTGTCACCTGCCGACGACGGAAAGGGCCCGAGCGCCACCGACAAGCTGGCCAACCTCAGCAAACGCGAGCACGAAGTGTTCGTGTATTTGGCTGAGGGCCGCCGTCCGCGGGACATAGCTCGGCTTCTCGACATCAGTCCGAAGACGGTCGACACGTATCGGTCCAGTATTCTCCGCAAGTTGTCAGTCGATGGCATCGCGGGTCTCGTCCGTTTTGCGGTCGAGCGCAACCCCCATTAGCCCACCATCCTGCCTACTTCCGTGGTGCCCAGCTAGGCGAGTTCAACTCCCAGCCCAAGGCTGGAGGCTGCGATTCGTTCGTACTTCTCGAACGATTCGATCACGCCCTCCAGCTTGGCGAGTCGAGCTTCCAAGTACTCCAACTCCAAGATGTAGCCATTGCCATAGCCCATCACGGAATCGTCGTCCTCGAATCCGATGCCAGCCGAGGTGCGGATGTACTCCTCCAATACCGCTATGACCTCGCTCTGAACCTCGTTGCAGCGCCTCAGTTGGGCGATTGTGACCTGAACGCCTTGCGTTCCCGGTGTGTCTGTGTTGTTCGATGCTCCGCGCTTCATGATTCTCCTGAGGGTATCAGATATCACTGATTCGTTCGACGACTGAACATCTGGCCCTGTGCATTTGTAATCTATAATACGTGATGGCGGGGGTCCGTGGCGAATCGGCCGGGCGGGACTACCGAAAACAACGCAAGGTGGGTGGCGATGCCAGGAGCCGACAAGACAGAACAGCAGCGGATTGCGGAGCGCCTGACCAACCGTCTCGACATGATCGAGAGCCGTTTGGCGCGTTTCGACAGGCACGCCAAGCCCTCGGCCGCGTTTCCAAGTGGCGGCGGGGGCGCGCTGCCGGGCATGAAACAGCGGCTCGACTCCCAACGCACGGACGCTGAAGCCTTGCGCACCCGCTTGGCCGCGTCGGAAACCGGGCTGGGACGAATCACAAACCGCAGCGAAAGACTACACACTGAATTGGAGTCCTGGATCGGCCACGAGATCCGCCGCCAAGTCGCTTCGGCGGAGGGTACGCTACAGGCGGTTGTCGAGGAGGCGCAGAAGGACACGCTGGACGCCTTTGTCGACAGCGTGCAGAAGAGGGTGATCGTCAGGATCTCGCGGTTGGAGCAGGAAATTTCCCGCCAGGCGAACGTGATGTCGGAACTTCGGGAGTCGTCCGAACACACCGAGCGCAGCATGCAGCGCCTGCTTACCGGGTTGGACCGCCTGATCGCGGCGCGTGACTCGACAACACAAGCGGTCCAGCCGCAGAAAGGCAGTCCGGCGAGTGCCGCGCCACCGGAGCCAGTTCCAGACAAGGTGGTTCCGTCTGCACCGGCTTCCACGCTGCCGGACGCGGACCTGCCGGTAGCCGGTGTCGAGGCTGCAGCGGTGGCGGAAATCCGATCGCCGTCGCCAGTGGCACCGCAGCCAGCCCCCGCGGCCACGGAGAAGCCGAAGTCCCGGCGTTGGAGCTTCTTTGGATGATGCCGGGGCCTTCAGAACACCTCATGGTAGTGGACCGCGTTAGAATGTGGTGATACAGATGGAGCGGACCTACAAATAGCCGCCATGGCAGCCACCTCCAAAGTCACGGTTCTTCTGGCAGACGAAGACGCCCTCCGCCGCGATGGCCTTGCAGCAGTCCTTTCCAGTGTCGACGAGTTCGAAGTGGTGGCCAGCACCGCCGACGGCGACGGGGCAATGGCCGAATTGCGCGCGCGTCGACCCCATGTTGCCGTCATAGACCTCAACCTTCCCAAGATCCACGGCATCGAGATCATCCGCCGGGTGCGCTCGGAAATGTTGGGAACCAAGGTCGTCATCATGGCGGACACCGACGAGGATGAGATCATCCGAGAGGTAGTGCGCGCCGGTGGCGACGGCTACTTGCTCAAGAACGGTCCGGCCCGGCATTTGGTGGACGCGATCTCCTATGTGCGGGACGGCGGCCAGTATTTTTCACCGCAGCTCCGTCGGGACGGACGCGACCGCCACCTGCTGGAAGAACCCCGGCGTCCGAGCGCCGCGGAGACCCCCTCCTATCAGCCTGCGCCGTCCGAAGGCCAGCGCTCCAACCTGTCGCGGATTTTCGGCGACTCTGAGAATGGCGAGCCGGGCGAGGAGCCTGAGCCGCGTCCTGAGAGAGCTGGACGCCCCAAGCGCCGCCGGGTGGCCGGGCGCAGGGACGCCACTACCCGCGAACGCTTTCGGGAAGACCTCGCTTCGCCCGACATGGACGAGCGCGACTACGAACTCATGGGCATGGTCGCCGAGGGCTTGCGCCCCATTCTCGACCGCTTGGATGAAATCGACTCCCGTGTGGAGGAGATGGAGGTTGGGGCACTCGCCCTGCCCGAAAATCCACGCCGCTGGCTGTCTTCCCAACTCGCTGATTCGGTGGGCGGACGCTACGACATGGCCCGGCAGGTCGACAACTTGGAAAGCTTCCTTCCCGAGATGATCGAGGAGGCCGTCACAAAGCGCTTCGAGCAGATGTCGGGCAAGCTGCAGCAGGAGATCGAGGAAACCCACGTCAAGACGCTGGAAAGCTTCGTCAAGAACGTTCAGACGAAGATCGTCAAGCGGGTCTCGGCCTTGGAACAGGATATGACCCGGCAGGCGGAGGCGATGAACCAATTGAGGGAGTCGTCGGCGCGGACCGAAGACAATCTCAGTCGCCTGATAACCGGCGTTGACAAACTGGCACGCGAACTGCCTGCCCGGCTGGAACGGCAGCGACGGGAACAGGCAGAATCCGAAGGCGACGAAGAAGAACCGGAAGTGATGCCGCCGCCCCGCCGCAAGGCACGGTCGTCGGAGCCGCCGGTGGACTGGAAGCGGATTGCCAAGAAGATTTGGGCCGTCGCGGGCATCTCGGCGATTCTGGGCCTGCTCGGCTGGGGTGCGTTCAAACTGGCCAATCGCGCGGCCCGTCCGCAATCGGCCGAGAACGCCATCGTGGGTACCCCGAAGCCGGTCAAGCCCGCTGCCGACGCCGATCCGAAAACCAAGCTGCTGGCCGCGCAGGAAGCCGCGGAACGCAAGGACTACCAGATGGCGGAAGATCTCTATCGCCAAGTCGTCAAGGCCGAACCCTCCAACACCGACGCGTTGAAGGGTCTAGCCAGTGTCCTCTACCGTCAGGACAAGATCGACGAAGCCGCCGCGGTTCTGGACAAGATTCCAAAAGAGTAGCGGCGGCCCAATCAGTTGAACCGCATCATCGGAACAAAAGCGGCGCGATCTCGGTCAGGTTTCGCCGCCAAACCATCCAAGTGTGCGCACCCGGAGTTTCCACGTCTTTGAATTCGATCCCCTTGGACTTGAGGAAGTCCTTGAAGGCGCGGTTAGAACCCAGCAAGCCGTCGTCAACACCGCACGCGACGTAGAGGAGCTTCAATCGCGACGCGGCCTTCGCGTCCAAAGCGGGAAACGCCTTCTCAAAAACGGAAGGATCCATCGGTGGTGGCGCCGCGCCGCGTCCCGCACCGGCGTTGGCCGCCCCGGCTCCACCCCGACCGCCGCCGTTGCCCCGCGCTCCCGGATACATCACGAACGCGCTGCTGAAACCTGCGACATATGCGAACTTGTCGAGGTTGTTGAGGCCAACGTAGAACGTCTCGGCCCCACCCATGGATAGCCCGGCGACCGCGCGGGAATTCCGGTCCTTGGCCACCCGGTAGTTCTTCTCGACCACGGGGAGAACTTCGCCCAACACTGCTCCGCTGAAATTGGAGAACTGCTTTTCCGGTTCACCCATGACGGCTCCCAAGCCCTCCCTCGGATTCGGCACCCCGTATCCCAACGTGTTGACCATGATCATCGGCTTGGCCTTGCCCTGGGCGATCAGGTTGTCGAGGATGGTGTTTGCACGGCCCGCGGTCGTCCACCCGCTGGCGTCGTCTCCCAGTCCGTGGAACAGGTACAACACCGGGTAGAGGGTCTTTGCAGCCGGGTCGTAGTTCGGCGGCGTGTAGACGTAGAAATCGCGGTCGTCGCCGATCAGCGCCGAATGGTAGAAGTGGTGCGTGATCGTCCCGTGGGGCACGTTTGCGGATTCCCAGCTCAGTGTTGCCGGTCCCGGGACATGGGCCAGCGTTTCGAAGCCGCCCGTGACCGAGGGCTTGACCATGGGGTTCACAGGGTCCGGCAGGGAAACGCCGTCTACGATGAATCCGTAGCCGTAGTAGTCGGGTTCGAACGGGCCCACGGTGGCGCTCCATACGCCCTGTTCATCCTTGGTCATGGCTGTCCGGCCGCCGAGGGTCGTGAACACGGCGGTTGCCTGCGGGGCGCGCAGCCGGAGCGTGACCTTGTTGTCCGGCCCGACCTCGGGCGACTTCACCGGAGGGCCACCCCGTCCGGGTCCCTGGGCCGACAGCGTGGCGGTCAGGGCAGTGGCCAGAAGCAGGCTGGCGACCGTGTTTTTCATCAACGAGAGTTTTCGTTCCATAGGCTCCATATGCTATCACCGACGCCGATTGCCGATAATCGGAGTATGCGCCTTCCTCTCGCGGCCGTGTTCATTCTGTGCCTGATTCCGGCCATCGCGCCCGCTCAAGACACCAAGAGCGTGAAGGAACCCTCGTTCCCGGCCCCTTGCGCGTCTTTGAACGCCGTCGCGGGGGCGGGCGAGGCCCAACCCGACACCCTGCGCATCCAACGCGCCCTGGACGCCTGCAGCCCCGGAAAAGCAGTCCGCCTCGAAGCGTCTGTCGGCCACGCGGTGTTTTTGTCGGGTCCGCTGCAACTCCGGAAAGGTGTGACCCTGCTCGTCGACAGCGGCGTGACGTTGCTGGCCTCCCGGAATCCCCGCTTCTACGACCGCCAACCCGGCGTCTGCGGCACCATCACAGAAAAGGGGCATGGCTGCCTTGCCCTGATCAACGGCGACGGCGTTTCCGACGCAGGCGTGATGGGCGACGGCGTGATCGACGGCCAAGGTGGCGAGCCAATCCTCGGGCAAACCGGCTCCTGGTGGGACTTGGCCGAACAGGCGCGGAAAGGAGGCAGCCAGAACAACCCGAGATTGCTGATCCTGAACCGCTGCGACAATTTCACCCTCTACCGGATCACCCTCCGCAACTCCCCCAATTTCCACGTCTCGTACAGCGCGGGCAACGGGTTGACGGTTTGGGGCGTAAAAGTCTGGTCGCCGCAGAAGGCGCGGAACACGGACGGCATCGACCCCGGCAACTCCACCAACGTCACCATCACCCGCAACTTCATCCACACGGGCGACGACCAAGTGGCGATCAAGGCTGGCAAGGGTGCCCCGACGACCAACATTACGGTTTCGGACAACCACTTCTACACCGGGCACGGCATGTCGATCGGCAGCGAGACCGATGGCGGCGCGAGCCGGATACTCGTCACCAACCTCTCCATCGACGGGGCCGACAACGGGCTCCGCATCAAATCGAACTCCAGCCGCGGGGGGCTGGTACAGGATGTCGTCTACGACGGAGTCTGCATCCGGGCTACCAAGAACCCGATCCTGATGGACACCAACTACTCGTACTTCGGCGAGGCCAGGGACAAGCTGCCGGAATTCCGCGACGTCGTGGTCCGGAACACTCGCATCGAGGGTGGCGGCAAGGTCTCCCTCAACGGCTTCGACGGAACGCACCGCCTCGCCATTCGGTTCGACAACGTGGTTTTCAACGATTCCGCAGCCATCAAGTCCGCTGCCAAAGAGGCGGACATTTCGGTTGGACCGGGCCCTTTCAATCTCGTCGTGTCGGGTCCCAATGTCCGTTTCGATGGCAAATCCGCGCCGACCGAGCCAAAGTCTTGCGTCGGCGCCTTTCCACCGTTTCCCGGCGAATCGAAGTAGCATACTCACGCGGCAGCCGCCCGCAACATGCCCACCGCCTTGGAAGCCGAACGCCTGACATCAGCGTTTGGGTCGACCAGCAAAGGTTTCAGCAACCCGACGTTCCTCTTGTCCCCCACCTTGCCGACAACCCAAGCAGCCGCACCTCGGAACCTCGGGTGCATATGGCTGGCGAACGCGCCCACCCTCGCAATGCACTTTGCGGCGTCGATGGCGTGCAACCCGTACAACGCGTTCGCCGCAACCCGGTGGTGAAGGTCGGTCAACGCCGACATGAAAATCGGCAGCACTTCGTCAGGCTTTCGCCCCCAAAGGATTTCCACGGTGTTGGCCCGGACACGCGCGTCGGCATCAGCCAGGAACCGCCGGATCAGAGCGATGCTGTCGATCCTTTGCCCCAGTATGAGCACCGCTTTCGACCGGACACGTGCATTGGGGCAGTCAGCGGCCGCGCGGAACGCTGTTTGCAGCCTCGCCGCGGGTGCTATTTCCGCGAACACTCGAAGCGCCCGTTCGATAACAGGCATGGCGGCGGACGACAACTGCCAATACTTGTAGAGGAACTCCGAGATCTGGTTGTCGTAGCCCAACTGCTCCGAAGCCCGCCTTCTGGCAGTCGAGAGGGCTGCGGCGAGGGTGCCACGGCTGGGATCGCAAAGGGCCGGAACCGGAATTTCCATCTCAATGGAGGACACACCCTTACCATCGGCACCTCCGGCGGAAAACTTTAGGCCCGCACTCACGTTCTTTCCACTCGGGCGAGCCGCGACACTTCCGCGCTATGATCAATCTTGGCAGTTGTGTTTCGCGCCTGCGACCCGTTTTTTCGCAACGGGACGGACCATACAGCCGTCCAACAGGTTCGGACACGCCAACGGAATTCGCATCGAATGAAGATTCTCCAGTTCTCCGGCGCCCTGCTGCTTGCCAGCGGCCTCGCCTCAGCCCAGCAGTACGTGATCAACACCGTGGCCGGCATCCCGCTGGTACAGGGATATTTCGGCGAAGGAATTGCCGCCACCGGGTCCCAGTTGTACAAGCCAACGCGGCTGGCCTTGGACAGCAAGGGCAACTACTACATCACGGATTCCTACACCAACGCCGTACGGATGGTCACGCTGTCGACTGGCAACATCGCCACGGTCGCGGGCACCGGTACCCCCGGGTTCGATGGCGACAAGGGGCCGGCCACCAGCGCCAAGCTCAGTCAGGTCTATGGTTTGACGGTCGACAGCGCCGGCAACATCTACATCTCGGACACCGGCAACAACCGCGTCCGGAAGGTGGACCTCAGCGGAAATATTTTCACCATTGCCGGCACCGGCACACAGGCCGCAACTGGCGACGGCGGGGCCGCCACCAGCGCCTCGCTCTGGTTCCCGGCGGGTCTGGCTCTCGACAGCGCCGGAAACCTGTACGTAGCCGACTTCGGCAGTTTGTCGGTCCGCAAGATCGCCGCGTCGGGCGGCACCATTTCAACAGTTGCGGGAAGCGGAACCTGGGGTAACTCGGGCGACGGCGGGTCCGCCACGAAGGCGAATCTGGCCGGCCCGATGTCGATTGCCGTGGATTCGGCAGGCAACATCTACATCGGCGACGTGGTCAACGCCAACATCCGGAAGGTGGGCACGGACGGCGTCATCCGAACGGTAGCCACCAACGTGGCACCCCAGAGCTTGGCGGTCGACAAGGCCGGCAACCTGTATTTCGCCGACGGGTTGACGCCACTCATTCGCAAGGTCCTTCCGAGCGGAACCATCCTGAACATCGCCGGTACCGGCGTCGCGGGCTACAACGGTGGGGACGGCACTGCGGCTACCTACGCGCAACTCGACCATCCGGCCGGCGTTGCCGTCGATGGCTCCGGCAATGTCCTGATAGCCGACACAAACAATCAGATCGTGCGCAAATTGACTCCGGTGCCGTTTTCTGTGGGCGCGGTATTGAACGCGGCTTCCAGCACACAGGGCCCGCTTGCACCTGGCGAGATCGTGGCCGTCTTTGGTGCCAGCATTGGACCCGCAGCCACCGCAACCTTCACGGCGGCCAACGGTTCCATCGGTAATACCCTGGCGTCCGACCGCATCTACTTCAACGGCATCCCCGCACCACTTTTGACGGTTTCAGCTGGATTTGCGACGGCCATCGTGCCCTACGGTGTGGCCGGCTCGACCTCGGTCGATGTGGCTGTCAACTACAACGGCAACGTCTCGGCCACCACAACATTTCCGGCGGCCGTGGCGGCACCAGGCATCTTCACTGCCGATTCGACAGGCTCGGGACAAGCCGCTGCGGTGAACCAAGACGGCACGCTGAACAATGCGTCCAAGCCCGCCAAGGCTGGATCGTTCATCTCGCTGTTCGTGACCGGAGACGGTCAGACTTCGCCGGGTGGAGTGGATGGAAAGCTGACGGTTGCGCCTTATGGATTAACTGTACAGCCGGTCAAAGTGACCATTGGTGGGATTCCGGCGACGGTCTCCTACTCTGGCGCCGCGCCCGGCGCGGTTGCAGGCTTGACGCAGATCAACGTGCAAATCCCGGCGAGCGTGGCCTCGGGCTCCGCAGTTCCGGTCACACTACAGGTTGGCACGGCATCGGCGCAGTCCAGCGTGACCATCGCCGTTCAATAGGCCACTACTACCGCACTTCACTCATGAGGGCCAATAGATTGCCCTCGCTGTCGCGGAAGAACGCCATCCACAAGTCGTGGTCGGGCATCTTGGCAATCAGTCGCGGAGGGGCCTCGCAGGTCACGCCCTTGGACGTCAATGTATCGGCAAGGGCTTGGATATCCGCGGCCTTGTAGTAGAGGATCGAGTTCGCCGTCTGCTTCTCCGCCCCGGTCAACATCAACCGGACGCCGCCGCAGTTGAAGAAGGCCATTCCAGAAGCCTCGAACAGGTACTGCAAGCCCAGTGCGTCCCGGTAGAAGCCCACGGCCCTCGGAAGGTCCGTAACTGTCAGTGCGATTTGGCCGATGGCGGAAATTGACGCGTCCATGGGGACGAGTATACCGCCAGTCAGCCCTTGATCCCGTCCAACGTTCCCGGAACCACGGAGATGCCAGCCGACTTGCAAGCCAGAATCAGTGCGCCGATGGCTGGCGGACGGTCCGGCCCGGTTGCCGTCACGAGCCCGTCCAGCTCCACCAACAGCCGGAACCGCTCCAACAAGAGTCGGCTTCCGAAAGTGCCGCCGATCCAGGCCAAACGGGATGGCTCGGTGTCTTCCCATAGCTGCCGACGGACCGCGCCAGCCAACATCGCCAGCGACTGGGCAGACTGGTGCAGGATGCCGATCGCAACCCCGTCACCTTCCTCTGCAACTCGGTTCACCACCGGTGCCAGCGCCGCAACCCGTGATCTCGGCCAATCCGACGTGTAGAACAAATGGACGAGGGCGTTCGGATCCACGGCACCTGTCTCCTCCAGCAGGGCCGGCGTCAAGCCCGTGTGCGGACCCCAGCCTTCGTGCTCGCGTAGCGCGGCGCGAACCGCTTGGCGCACGACGTCGAAGCCGCCTCCTTCGTCGCCAAACACATACCCCCAACCGCCGGCGCGAGCCGTCCTTCCAGCTCCGTTCTCACCAAAAGCGATCGTCCCCGTACCTGCGACAACAATGCAACCCGGCGCGCCCGCCATGGCCCCGGCGAGGGCGATTTTCCCGTCGTGGGTTACCAGCAGATTCTCGGCCTCGAGGAGCTCGGCCAGCAACCCGGCCTTGTCGTCGGGTCCGCCCGACATCCCCAGACAGGCGCCCCTGAACCTTGGCTTGGCTGAATCCAGTCCGGCCATTTTCGCCGCCCGCCCCAGGCAATCGCGCATCACTCGCAGGAACTTCGGACGGCCTTCGGCAGCCCCGACATGGTTGCAAGGACCGGCAACGGCCCAGCCGCGCACCTTGCCGTCGGTATCGCCGATCACGGCGGTGGTGCTGGATTGCCCGCCATCGACCCCTAGGAAAAGTTCTTCCACGGAACCTACGCTCCTTGCTTCTTCGCAGTGAACGTGCCGCCCGTGTTGGCGACCTCAATCTCGCCCTTCATTTCGGCATTGTCTTTGACCACGCCGGTGTATGCAAGCGTATAGATGGTGCCTTGGTAGTCAACCTGGTAGGCGAACCGGATCTTGTCGCCCGCTATTGACCCTTCCAGCTTGATCTCCCCGCCTTCCGCAGCCTTGCAGGTGCCAAAGAACTTCTCGCCGTCCTGCTTGATTGCGCAGTCCAGCCGGATGGGGTTCCCGGAGACCTCGCCGTCGAACTTCCATGAGCCGTTGATGTCGGCGGCAAGCAACGGGGCTGCCGTGGCGGCAGCAAAGAGGATGATTCGTCTGATCGTGCGCATCGTTCTTCCACCATGGTAGACCGCTGATTAAGATAAGCCATTTTTATTTCCAGAGCCAAGAAGATTAGCACAGGTTATAATCAAGACATGGAACTGAGCACGCTCCGGGTCTTCCTCACGGTTGCCAGCGAACGGAGCTTCTCCAGAGCTGCGGAAAAACTGAACCGTACCCAGCCGGCCGTGTCCCTTTCACTGCAGCGGTTGGAAGCGGAACTGGGCGAAAAGCTGCTGGACCGGTCTGCCAAGGACGTCATGCTGACCGATGCCGGCCGGACCGTGTTCGAATACGGTCGCAGATTTCAGAACTTGGAGGCCGAACTGCGGAATTCGATCGCCGAACTGCGCGACCACTCCGCCGGTCGCCTCGTCATCGGGGCCAACGAGTCTACGGCTTTGTATTTGCTGCGGCACATTGAGCGCTACCGGACCTTGTACCCGAAAGTGAAAGTGCAGGTCAGGCGCAGCTTCTCGAGCCGGATCCCGAACGAGTTAATCGACGGCAACCTCGAATTGGGCGTCATCAGCTACGAGCCTCACGACGAGCGCATCCTTTCGAGCGTCATCTATTCCGATTCGCTGGCGTTCGTCGTGTCGCCCAGGCACCGTCTGGCGCAGCAGCGGGAAGTGCCGATTTCGGAGCTGGGCGCGGAGGTCTTCATCGCCCACAACGTGCTGTCGCCGTACCGTGAAATCGTCATCCGGGCCTTCCATGAACGGGGCGTACGACTGAACATGGACGTCGAAATGCCAACTGTCGAGACCATCCGATGGATGGTGGAGCGGAATGGCGGCGTGGCGTTCCTGCCTCGTATGTGCGTGGAACAGGAAATCGCCGAGGGACGGCTCGTGGCTGTTCGCATCCCGGAGGTTGAAGTCGAACGCAAGATTTACTTGGCACGACCGTCGCGGCGAGCCTTGAGCTACGCTGGCGAGGCGTTTTTGAAGCTGTTGGCCGCCGGGTAGTTTACTACGAAGCTTTCCGACGCTCTAGGTCGGACAGGCGGTCCTCGATCAATTCGAGTCGGCGGTCCACCGTGAGCACGGTGCCGTGGTGCTGGCGATATCGCGCGTCGGCTGTTCGAGCCCACTTCCAGAATTCCCCCAGAAGCCGGGTCTCGACTTCCTCGGTGTGTTGTCTCCCGGCTGCGGCAACCGAGTCTATGTGGTCCCGGAGGCTGGCCTCAATATTGTTGATGTAGTCTCGGCCTCTGAGTTCCGCTGCATCGGTGTATTCCCGACCACGAAGCTCGGCAGCGCGAATCTCTGCCGTCAAATTCGATTCGACGGCGTCGATCCTTGCGCCCAAGCCGGATTCGACAGCGTCGATCCTTGCGCCCAAACCGGATTCGACGGCGTCGATCCTTGCGCCCAAACCGGATTCGACGGCGTCGATCCTTGCGCCCAAACCGGATTCGACGGCGTCGATCTTTGCCCCGAGTCCATCAAGTCTCTTATCTAGTTTGGATTCGACGGCGTCGATCCGGCCTCCGAGGCGACCTTCCATCGCCTCAAGGAATTGTTTCAGTTCCAAGTCCATTGGAATGTACCTACGCCGATGGTAGCACCGACCTGCCTTGGATTACAGGTTTGCCAGGCGGGTGGTGGCGTCGCCGAATTGGTCCAGCTTGACGCCCATGCGGTCCATGATACCTAGGTACAGGCTGCTCACCTTGCGGTTGTCGTTGCCAGCGCTGCCGTAGTCGAGAACCCGACCCGTCTGGAGTGTCCCGCCCAGACCGCCCGCGAGGATGATCGGGATCTTGGTGTTGTCGTGCTTGGTGCCAGACACCATGTTTGAGAACCACATCAGCAGCGAATTGTCGAGCACGGTGCCATCGCCTTCCGGCATCGCGTCAAGCTTCGCGGCTAGATATCCCAACTGGCTCAGATGGAAACGGGCGATCCGTTCGTAGCCGTCCGATGTGTCGTTGTGCGACGCCGCGTGGTGGCCGTCCTTCACTTCGAGGAACGGGTAGTAGAGCGCGGAAAGATCGCGCGCCAGCAACAGAGTTGCGATCCGGGTTTTGTCCGTCTGGAACGCGATTGCGATCAGATCGCACATCAGCCGTGCATGCTCGCGCTGGTCTTCCGGCAAGCCGTTGGCAGGACGTTCCATCGTGAAGACAGGCTTGTTCTGGGTCTTGGCCTTGTCGTCGGCCGTGTCCTTGCTCTTGCGCTGCTGGTCGATGCGCTTCTCGACTTCCCGGACCGACGTCAGGTATTCGTCGAGCTTGCTCTTGTCGCCCGAGCTGATCTTCTTCGTGAGCGCCTCGGCGCGGTCCTTCACCCGGTCCAAGATGCTAAGGTTGCGCGAACTGCCGCGGTTCTCGAACAAAGTGTCGAAGGCTAGCGACGGGTAAACCTCGTTCGGCACCGGCGAATCGGCGTTCTGCCACGACAGGTGCGAGCTGTACGCCATCGAATAGTTGGTTTCGTGGAAGCCGGTCATCGGCTGTTCGCACGCCAACACCATGCTGGGTTGGGCGGTGTCCTGGCCCAGCCGGTTGGCGAGCATCTGATCCACCGTGATGCCAGCGTGGATGATCGGTCCCTTGGTGATTTCCGCTCCGGACAGCAGACTACCAGTCATGGCCGGGTGGATGCCGTGGCCGGTCGAGGGCTTGTTGAACAGACCGTGGATGACGTTGACCTTGGTCTTCACCGGCTCTAGCGGCGAGAGGCTGAGCCCGAACTTCATGTCCTTGCCCGAACCTTCGGCGGTCCAGTGCTTCTGGTTGACACCACAGCCCATGAACATGGCTGCGAAACGCTTCGGCAGCGCGTCGTTGCCGACCGCACCCCATGCGGACAGGGATTCCATCCACGGCAGCGCCATCGCGACGCCCGCGCCGCGCAGAACCGTGCGGCGGTCAATTTTGCTGGCTGTTGATCTGTTGCGATCGGACATAAGCTCTTCTACCTCTATTCGTTTTATCAATCTCTTGGTCGCAACGCAACTACATTCCTGCGGGCCGGTTGGTCGTCGCAGGTTTGGAGGTGCCGCCAGCCACCGAGCGCTTCGGGGCGACCGCGTCCGCCGGGCGGCGGTTGGTGAACTGCGGGCTCGTCACGAGTGTTTCGACGAGCGCGGAGAACTTGTTGTTACTCGCCACCAGCTTGGCCTTCATGGCGTCGATCAGCAATTCGTCGGAAAGCTGGAGCGATCGGCCGAGGGCGAACGCCACTGTCTTCCGGGCAATGTTGTCAAGGTAGTCCTTCTCGCGCCTATTGCGGATGTAGGACTGGAGGTCGGCCACGCCGTCGCCCTCAATACCGCCCGGGAATGCCGCCTTCGTATCAATGGGACGACCGGCCATGTCCTTGGAGCGCTTGTCGCCGACAGGACCGTACCCTTCAAACGCCAAGCCGAAGGCGTCGAAACGGGCATGGCACGACCCGCAGGCCGGGTTGGCGCGGTGGCGCTCCAGCATGGCGCGCAGCGGCAGGTCCATGGCAGCCTCGTCCTTGGGAAGCTCGGGAACCTGCGGCGGAGGCGGCGGAATCACCTCGCCCAGCACGCGGCGGGCGACCCAGTAGCCGCGTTTCACCGGGCTCGTGCGGAGTCCAGGGGAATTCTGCGTCAGGAAGGTGGCCATGGTGAGGATGCCGCCACGCCCATAGGGCGTAGCGTCCTCGACCTTCCACCACGCTTTCGGATCAGCCTTTTCATCAACTGGCACGCCGTAAAACTTCGCGAGCACCGGATTGACGAACGTGTATTTGCCGTACACCAGATCCAACACGGACCGGTCGTTCCGAATTGCGTCGTCGATGAAGTGGATTGGCTCTTGGTACATGGCTTCGCGCAACTCGTTGGTGAAGGCAGGGAAACGTTCGCGGTCCACGGAGTTGAGATCTTCGAATCGACGGTAGTCAAGCCAGTTGCCGGCAAATTCGACGGCGAGGGCCTTGGCCTTTTCGTCCTTCAACATACGACGGGTTTGCGCGAGGATGCCAGCCGAGGTGCGAAGCTGTCCGGCAGCGGCGGCGGCCAGGAGCTTATCGTCCGGCATGCTGCACCAGATCAGATAGCTGAGGCGGCTCGCGAGGGCGTAGTCGGACAGGGGCTGCGGGCCTTTTGCCGAAGCCTTGGCTGCGACGGTCTGGAGGTTCGAACCTGGAACGACCGCGTTGCCGATGAGGTCGACGCGATACAGGAAGTCCGGTGCCATGAGGATGCTCACGATGGAATCGCGGACCGCCTCGTCGTGGCTGAGCGCACTCTTTTCCCGCAGATTCTTGTAGAACGCCAGGATGTCATCCTTCTCAGCCTTGGTCAGCGGGCGGCGATAGGCTCGCGCTGCGAACTTGAGGAGGGAATCGAGGTGTTTCGGTTCCGCCTCGACCCGCATCTTTTCCACGCCTCGAATGGTGCGATCCACCTGGGCAAAGTGCGACAAGATCGCTTCCTGCGCGACCGGGTCGTTGGCCTCGGACTTCTTGAACAGCGCGAGGTACTTGTCGCGGAGCTCCATGATGACGGAAGTCGCTTCGACAGGGCGGTCGGCGGGGCGCTCGTGGCCGGATTCGCGACCGTTGCCGAGAATCTCGCCACTCTGGTTGAAGTAGTACTGGGTGTAGGTGCGCGTGGTGAAGTCGGCGATGTAGTCGAAGTCGTCCCAGAGCCGGTCGAGCTGCTTCCGGCCCGCATCGTCGAGGATGAGGTCGATCAACGGGGTGTCGTCGCGGAAGTAGCCCATGACGTTGTGGTAACCGGCACCGAGCAGGCGGCCCTTGTCCTCGGAATCGTCGGGGTAGAAGCGTCCCCGTTCGCTGATGTAAAAGTTGTCGGGGAAGACGTTGGCGAAACGGGCAAAAGCGGCCTCGTACGCGGGGCGCTGGCCGACGGGAACCATAAGATCGGTATCGCCCGCCCGGTTCTTGAGCGAGATGGCAGCCCAGCGGACGGCGGCTTCCTGTCCCAGTCCGGCAAGTTTGGGCATGTTTTCCGGGAGTGCCGGGGGTTTCTCGTTCGCCATGTAGAGGGTGGCCGGGTCGAAATTGCGCCGGTGCGACGCGAACTGTTTCAGCTTCCAGTTCATCAGCGGCTGCGAAGTGGAGCTCAGACCACGAACCTTGGGCGCGGCGAACTGCATGGCAGTGTGTTGCCGGATCTTCACGACGAAGTCGCGCATGGCGACGACCTGCTTGCGGAGGTCGGCCGGCTCGGACTTGTCCGCACCGGGCGCGGGGAGCGCCTGCCACATGCCCTGGAGTTTGGCGACCGGCCCGACGGCGTCCTTCGGTTCTTCAAGAATGCCCCAGATGTAGGGGATGTACTTGGGGCTGATCTTGGCCTCGACGGCGAAGTCGGTCAACGCGGACTTGGGCTTGCCGAGCGCGGCGCGGTTCTTGAAGCGCCAAGCGGCTTGGAAGTAGTCGGCGTAGTCGGTCGGCTGCGACTTGTAGAAGTTGACGATACGGAGGATGGTGTACTTCTCGCGGTCGGTTTCGACCAGCATCGGATGCTCCGCAAAATCAAAGCCATCTGGCTTGAGGGCGGCATGGTCGGCGACCTCGCGGGCGGCCAGCAGGTACTTCTTCATCAGGGCCGAGGACATGTTCAGGGACTCGCCCGAGTTGTCGAAGCCGGCGGTGTTGGCGGGATCGACGGGAAATTCGCGGGCCGGATGGATGTCTACACCGGTGAGGTCGCGAATCGTGTAGTCGTACTCGGCGTTGTTGAGGCGGCGGGGCAGCACCACGCCAGGATCGCCAGCATTGCGGCGGGCTTCGGCGACACGGGCACCGTCGATCCAGGACACGAGCAGGTTGCGCGCCTCGTCGCTGGGCTGTTTGACGGCCTTCGGCGGCATTTCCTTGGCTGCGACGCGGTTGGCGACAGCGTTCCAGTGGCCGATGTCCTTGGCGACGGAAGCCATGGTGTCGAACTTGGAGATGTCGAACTGTCCAGCCGGGGTGGACCCGCTGTGGCAGCCGACGCAGTACGACGCCAGGAAGGGCTTGATGTTGGTCGCGAACTGGCGGTCTAGCTGGGCCGGGGTCGCGGTGGCCGCTTGTAGGCTCGCGACGTGAAATACAGTGACCAGGCCGAAAGTTAAGGTTAACGCGGCTCGGGTCGAAAAGTAGGCGGTTCTGGAGGTTGAGGACATGCTGCTGCTCGGAAACATCATTTTATGCCATCTTGTGGCGCGGCGGACAACAGGTTTTTCGTTTGATGGTTTGGGGTGATTTGCGGCTGGCCGGCACGGAATCACGGCTGCCGATGTTTCGCCAAAGTCCTCTCCAGAATCCACGCCGCCTGTTCCGGAATGGATGTCTTGTCGACGACCTCGTCGGCACCGCTTTCGATGGCCGCCTTGCGAGTCGCGTCGTCCAGCAGGCCGGACGTGGCTACAATCCCGAGCGCTGGAAACGCTGCGCGCAAGGAGCGGATCATTTCAAAGGTATTCCCTCCCGGGATCCGGAGGTCGGTTAAGACCGCGTCCAAGCCGCCTAGCCTGGCCAAGCGCAGAGCCTCGGCGACCGAAGCGGCGTTTGCCGACTCGTATCCAAGCTCGGCCAGGATCTCGTCAAACAGCATCCGGACGGGATCGTTGTCGTCCACGATCAAAACGCGGGTGGGCGACATTGCGATAGACGGCGGCGCGGCATCGCCGGTTTCCACCAACGCCGCCGCGTCCAGAACGGCACGGATCTTGACCGCCAAACCGTCGACGGTGTACGGCTTGCCAATGAAATTGAGGCCTGGATCGACCACGCCACGACGGGCGATCACGTCCTCCGCATAGCCGGACATGTAAAGCACTTTTGTGGCCGGACGGGCGGCGGCGAGCCTGTCGACCAGCTCCCTACCAGTCATGCCGGGCATGACGACATCGGTCAGCAGGAGGTGGATCGGACCATTGTGCAGGCTGGCTGCCATGAGCGCAGCCGCGCCGCCGGGTGCCGAGAGAACCTTGTACCCGAGGCTCTCCAAGATGCCAACGGTGAGGTCAAGCACGGAGGTTTCGTCCTCGGCCACAAGGATCGTTTCCGCGCCCCGCGGAGGGACGGGACTCCGGGTTTCTTCGGCAACGGCATCTACTGGTGGCGCGTCCGTGCGCGGCAAAGTGATCGAGAACGCCGAGCCCTGTCCGGGCTCGCTGGTCACAGAGATTGAGCCTCCAAATTGCCGGACAATCCCATAGACGGTGGAAAGGCCCAAGCCCATGTTGTACGTGCCGGATTGGGTCGTGAAGAAGGGATCGAAAATGCTGCGGCGGATTTCGGCGGACATGCCGACGCCGGTGTCGCCAACCACCAACCGCACCACGCTGCCCGCTTGAATCTCTCCCAGCAATTCGGCCTCGGCGGCCTCCAAAATACCGTTCGAAGTTTCCAGGACCAACGTGCCACCTTGGGGCATGGCGCTGCGCGCATTCAGGGCCAGATTGGTTAGGACCTGCAGGATCAGGCCGGAATCCGCCATGACGTGCCCGAGGTCTGGCGCAAGCCGCAACTCGACCTCGATCCCGTCCCCGATCATTCGGCGCAACATCGCGGCGTTTGATTCGATGACATTGTTCAGGTTCTCCGGGCGGAGTTCGATCATCTGCTTGCGGCTGAAAGCCAGCAACTGGCGGATCAGCGCGGCAGCCTTTTGGCCCGCGTCGCCGATGCCCTCCAGCATCTTCCGCTCTTTCCCCGAGATGCCGGACTGTCCCAACAAAACGTCGCTGTAGCCGTTGATCACCGTCAGAAGGTTGTTGAAATCGTGGGCGACGCCCCCGGCAAGCCGCCCGATACCCTCCAGCTTCTGTGCTTGCTGCAGGCGCTCGGCAAGCTTCTCGCGTTCGGTGATATCCCTCCCGACGGAAACAACGCCCATGGGTTCGCCGGACGGCAGGAGGATGGGGGAAACGGTAACGTCCTTGGTGTAATGGGTACCGTCCTTGCGGGCGTTGGTGAAACGCCCGGTCCACGGACACCCCGACTTCACAACCCGCACGACCTCGGTCATTTGGCTGTGGTGAGCGGGGCCAGGGGGGAAAAGGAAGCGGGCGTCGCGGGCCAACACTTCTTCCTTGGAGTAGCCGCTGGATTTCTCGAAGGCGGGGTTGCAATACAAAATGAGGCCGCGGGCATCGGTGACGACGACCTCGTCGTAGGCCTGCTCGATCGCCATCGCCAAGCTTTTGTAGCGCCGCTCGGCATCAACGCGCTCGGTGATGTCTTGGACCGTTCCACGCAACCTGCGGATGGTACCGGCGGCATCACGCGCAGCATCGCCGTGTGCCGTTACCCAGCGCCGGGAACCATCGGGAAGGAGAAGCTCGGCCTCCACCGTGCGCTGTTTGCCGCTACGGAGCGTTTCGGCCATGGCGGCGCGGATGTTCCGCCAGGTTTCCGGCGAATACAGGCGTTCGACCTCGTCAAAGGTTGGCACCGGGGCGTTGACATCCCACCCGTAGAGCCGCAGCAGTTGTTCGCTATAGGCGATCTCGCCCGTTGCCGGGTCGTATTCCCAGCTTCCGATTCCCGCCAACCTCTGTGCTTCTTTGAGTTCGACGGTTTTTTCGAGCAGAGCTTCCCTGGCCTGCCTCTGCTCGGTGACATCCTGGCTGACGCCCCGGATGCGGATCGTTCCGGCCACGAAGTCTTTCACCACCTCGACACGGGCCAGGGTATGGCGGACGGCCCCATCGGAACGGCGCACGATCCGATTCTCCAGTTCCACCGTGGAAATCGGCGCCGGCGAGGTCACGGCGGTTGCCAGTTGTTCCGCAACCCTGCGGGCGTCGTCCGGGTGCACAAACTCCCGTATGTAGCGCTCCAACGACAGGGTGTAGCCGCCTTCGCGTTCAACGGTGGTCCCGTGGACCGAATAGAAGCGGTCGTTCAACTGCAGGCTATCGGTCGATTCGGCGTCCCAGTAGATCAGCCCCGCCAGTTCCATGGCGGCGTTGAATTCATTGGAGCGGGTGTCTCCGGTACGCCCGCGATGGGTAGCCTCGAGGTCCGACAGCAAAGTGCTTACCGACGACCGGAGGTTCGCGTCGAAGGCGGGGAAATGCGACTGGGAATCGGCGCGGCGCTGAAGCTCCTCCACGCGGAGACGCGCGGCCTCCAGTTTCTTGCCGAAGCCCTGGTCGTAACCCTCGTGGCCCATACTGCGCAGCTCAGCGGAACATGCCCAGGGTCCAAGCCAGTACCGCAGCCCCGGCGATGAAGCGGTAAATGGCAAACGGGACAAACCCGCGGGTGCGCACCCAGTTCATGAACCATGCCACCACCGCCCAGGCGACAAAGAACGAGATCACGAAGCCGACGGCAAGCAGAACCCAGCCGTGGGAATCGATGTGCGGAACAGGCTCGCCGTGGGAGGGCTTGAGGAACTTCAGCAAGTCGTAGCACGTAGCGGCCGCCATGGTGGGGAGCGACAGCAGGAAGGAGAACTCCAATGCCGCCGAGCGGGTCAAGCCCGCCGATTGGCCGGCCGCGATGGTGATCATTGAGCGGGAGGTTCCGGGCACAACCGCCGAGAGAATCTGGCAGCACCCGATCCAGACGGCTTGGCCGATTGTCATGTGTTCCAGTTCGTCGGCCGCCCCTTGGCCAGCCAAGGCCTTCCGTCCATCGAACACGGCGTCGACAGCCCACATGATGATGCCGCCGACAATCAGGGCCGCGCCCATAAGCGGCAGGTTCTCAAGGTTCTTGCCGATCACCTTCTTGAGGACGAATGCCGGGCCCGCCGTACAGACAAACGCGATCAAGGTCAAGGAGATGGGGTGGGTCAGCATTGTTTTGTCGCCGCGCCGACCCTGCGGGAATGTCGAAATAAAGCCACCGATCCGGCTGGCGAAATAGATGGGCAGGCACAGCACCGCGCCCAACTGGATTACGATGCTGAACATCTTCCAGTAGCCGTCTTCAAGGTTGACACCCAGCAACGCCTCGGAGATCCGTAGGTGTGCCGTCGAACTCACCGGAAGGAACTCCGTGAGGCCTTCAATGATGCCGAGAATGAGGGAAAGGAGATAGTCGTTCAATCCTGCATTCTACCGTGACCGCTACTTCGCCACCCGCGCTTTCGAGATCGCGCGTACCTGCGGCGAGGGCACGTATTCCATCACCACCCCGTCGGCACGCAGCTTCTCGGTCAGCGCCTTGGTATCGATCTCCTGTACAGCCCGCTTGCCGGTGATCGCCATCTTGGCCGCCACACCCGCCGCCTGGCCGAGGATCATGTACTGGGGCTCCATCCGCACCGACGAATAGGCCACATGGCTGGCTGAAAACGCCACCGGAACCAGCAAATTGGTGGCTTCCGCCCGCTTCGGCGTCAGAATCCGGTACGGGATCTGGTAGGGCGTCACCGCGACCTGCATGTCGCCCTCGTTGCGCGCGAACCCGCTGGCGTCCACGATCCGGTCCACGTTGTGCGAATCACTGTTGTAGGAGCCCATGCCGATGGGGTCCGGCTTGGTCAAATCGGACTGGAGGTCCTTTTGGACCATCACATATTCCCCGACCATGCGGCGCGCCTCGCGTATGTAAAGCTGCGGCGTAAAGTTGCCGCTGTCCTCCCATTCGTGCGCGCAGAGGCCCCAGCGGGCGGTTTCGGCGCGCAAGGCCTCGGGCACGGCGGGGTCGTTGCCGAGGAAATAGAGGAAGCCCTGTGTGTAGCGCTTGTGCTCCTCCCAGATTTCGGCCCGGCGGGCATAGGAAGCGGTCGGATAATCCCAGCTTCCGCCGATGTAGTCGGTCGAAAAGGCCCCGTTGTTATTCACGTCGGAAGTCCCGTTGGGGAGGCGGCCGATGAACAGCAGCGTTTCGAGCGGCGGCACGCGGTTTTCCCCCTTTTGACGCGCCGCGATGAGCTTTGCCAGCAGTGCGTAGCGGGCCGGGTCGTACTGCGGCGGCTTGGCGAACGGGATGCGGTCGGCGGCGTCGCTGAAGCACATGCGGAAGTTGTAGGCCTGTACCGATTTGTCCGCCGAACCCGCCGGAGCCCGCTGCGGGCCGCGGATTTCCGGCAGCAGTTTCCCGGCTGCATCGCGGGCTGGCACGTCAACCAGGAACTGGTGCAGCGGTGTCCGGTCGCGCACCCCGGCCAGCGATTCGCCGTATTCCGCCGTTGACTCCCGCCCGTAGGTCCAGGTCACCCCCGACTGCGCCATCAGATCGCCCTCGTAGCTGGAATCCATGAAGACGGCGGCGTTGAAGACGTCGCCGGATTCGGTCGTCAGCGACACGATCCGCGTTCCATCTTTCGCGGCGCCGCCTTTTTCGCGAATTCGCGACCGCTCGAAGACTTGGACACCCGCCCCGGCCAGCATGTCCCGCAGAATCTTTTCGCCCACGTGCGGCTCGTGGTACCACGAAACGTCGTTGGAGTACCGGTTCATGCCGTAGTAGCGTCCCACCCGGTAGTAGAACTCGAGCGCATAGCCACCGATGACTTCCTTTTTGCCGAAGTCGGTGTAGCCGAGCCCACCGGAAACCATTCCGCCGATGTGGGCGGTCGGCTCCACCAGTGCCGTCTTCAGCCCTTCGCGGGCTGAGGAAACGGCCGCGATGACGCCTCCCGCAGTGCCACCGTAGACGACCACATCGAAATTACGGGTTGCCCCGTGCGCGGCCAGACACGATAGCAGCAGCGTCGAAAGCCTAAGGCATGACATACGGTTGATCCCCTTTCCAACCAATCTTCACAAACGACAGCTTCCATGTCTTCCCCTTGTCGTTGTTGCCTTGGTAGAAGAGGTAGATCTGGCCGTCGTCATCGACAAACGCCCCCGGATGGCCCGATTCCGAGGAGTTCCACGATCCCGGAGCGCCCACCGGCAACAGCGGTTGGTCGCTTGCGCGGGTCCAGTGGAATCCATCCTTGCTGCGCGCCACTCCGATCTGCTGCGGGGCGTTGTTGTATGCCCCCGCGTAGAACATGTAGAGTTCGCCGTTGTGTTCCACCACGGACGGTGCCTCGATGCACTGCTGCTCCCACGGCAATTCCGGCTTCAGGATCGACCCGCCCTCGAACTGCTTCCACGACGACCGGTCGAAGCCCCCGGTTGAGACCGCCCCGACCAGCATCTGCACCTTCATCTGGGGGTCGCGGGTCGCTCCGTAGAGGAACCACTTGCCTTGGAACCGCGCGACCTCGGCGTCGATGGCGCGTCCGGCGTTCCAGTCGCCGGTGGGATGGAAGACCGGGTTGGAGGCGTCCCGTGTGAACGCCAGACCGTCGTCGGAGACGGCGTGGCAGATGGCGTCGTTCGCGCCGTTGCCATAGGTCTGGTAGAAAAGGTGGACCTTGCCATCAATGACGCGGGCGTAGGGTGCGGCCAGCCCCTTCTTTTCGTATTCACCGGCGGGCGGAACCTCGGCGATCTTCTTCCAATCCACCAAGTTCGAACTTTCGGCGATCCCCACGGCCCAGCCGTCATTGGGGCGTCCGTCTCCGTAGGCGGGCACCGAGAAGTACATCAGATAGCGGCCGTGGAACTTGATGACGGAGGGGTCCTTGGCAAACGGACGCCCGAGGCGTGATGTGTCGCCCCAAGGCAGGGCGGCGACGAGCAGTAGGAAGAGGTGGAGCACTTTTCGAAAGTATACCGTTCCTTGCTTCCGGTTAGAAACGGCAGTTGACGGCGCCGCGGAGTATCTTCGGTTCCCCGAACAAACGCTCGGCGGAATCAGCAGGTGACCGAGCCACCACCGCAAGGGAGGGAGTGTAGGCTGTTCACCCAACGGGCGAGCGTTGCTCTCCGCTGAAACGCCACTGCCGTTTCCAGGTTCAGCGTCCCCGACCCAACATCTCGTCCAGATCCGCCCTCAGCCGCAGGGCCTCCGGCATCTTCGGATCCGCCTTGAGCGCTGCTTCGAGATGGACACGGGCCTCGGCGAGGCGGTTCATCCGCGCGAGCGTCACCGCGAAATTGAACTGGTCCTGCGCGCTGTCGCCAGCCTTCCCGTAGTGCCACGCGGCCTGTGCGAGATCGCCGCGCTCCGCCAGCAAATGGGCGATATTGCCGTGCGCCCCGGCGTTCGCCGGCGCCAACCGCAGCGCGGTCTGGAACTCCGACTCGGCTTCCGAGGCATGTCCCGATTCCGCAAGCACCGCTCCGAGGGTGTTGTGGGCCTCGGCAAATTCTGGATCCAAGGCGATGGCCCGGCGAAGCGCGTCGGCGTTCGATTGCGCCAAACCGAGGTCGTACCATGCCTGGGGATCGTTCGGATCGACGCGGGTGGCTTGCAACGGATCGCCCAGCCGCCGGAGGATGAGGGCGGAGTTTGGGCGCTTGGCCAAGGCCCGGCGGTAAGCCTCGGCGGCCTTGGACGACTGCCCCGTCGCGCTGTAGGCGTCGCCCAGTTCGATGAGGAACTCGGGACGGGCCGGCTTCAACGTCTCGATGTCGGATTCCAACCGCCGAATGCCCGCCTCCAAATTGCTCTTGGCGCTGACCTGCGCGAACGCGGTGTAGATCGGTTCCGACTCCCCGTACGGCACAACCTCGCCTCGGTACTGCGCCGCCGGGCCATGGCGCTCGGCGAGTTCCGCAGTCGGGTTGGCGGGCGCGCGGCGCTGGATCAGATGGTCGGTCACCACGGCGTGGACCACATCCTCCGTGCGTCGCTTCGGCATGTGGCATGCGGTGCAACGTGTGTCTGAGGGGTGGGACTGCGCCGCGACCAGCGTCTGCACTTTCGCCGCGTGACACTTTCCGCAAACTTTGTCATACTTGGCCGCCGCACCGGGTCCGTGCGGGATGTCGTGCGGGTTGTGGCAGGTGGTACAGGTGAGCGCGCCGCGCGATTGCAGGAAGCACTGCGACTTGCGGAGCCGGTAGACGGAACTGACGATTTCCAGCTTGTCGTCGTGTCCCGTGCCCGGGGCGTGGTCGAAGTGGAGCACGAAGGTCGACAGCGACTGGCCTGGCTGGTAGTCGAACGGGCCCTTGTCGAAACGGCGGACAACGTTGGGAAGCGGGAAGCTGGTGGTTTCGAGGTGGCATTGGGCGCAAACATCAAGTGCGCGCTCGTCGGACAACTTCGCCGGATTCACGATGTTGGACTTGGAGGGAGTCGCGATGTGCGCCTCGCCGGGTCCGTGGCACCGCTGGCAGTCGATGCCGGAAGGGAGGTTGGCTGCGAAGACGGGCTCGGAGCCGGAGTCGTCGTGCCCGACGGGAATTTCGGGATACGCGTTGTGGCAGAACATGCAGTCGTAGCCGACGCGCCTTGAGGCCGGGGGATGCGGGGTGTCGAAGCCCGGGTTCATGGCGTAATAGCCACCTTTTTCCGCGTACCAGGCGAGGGGCAGCTCGACCAACGTGTTTCGGGGCGTGCGGTGCAGGTAGGTGCGGACGTGGTTGCCGGATCCCATCATCGAGTCGATGGAAGTTTCCGACACCGATTCCTCCCGTCGGGAAGGGCCGATCTGCCACGACCGCTGATAGAACCGACCGTCGCGCGCAATGATCCGGTACCATGTGTCCGACGCCGCATGGTGGAACGGACGCGACGCGGGAAAGTCCTCCGGCGCGGGTGTGTAGAAGGCTCGCGCCATGCCCGTTTGGCGGTAGGTTGCCGCGATTGCGGCGTGACAGTTGGCGCAGCGGGCGGCGTCGACGTAATGGTTTTCCGGAGCCGCCGGGGCGGATGCGGGATGCGCGCAGCCGACGGAAACCATGCTGGCGGCCAACGCCAGCACGGCTGCCAAAGCGATTCGGGGACAGGGGCGCATCTCGGCCTATTATGACGCGTCCGCCGACCCTCCCGAACGCCCCACGTTACACTGGGAGAACACCGCATGACTGATCCGAGTGTCCAAGTTGCCCATCCAGTGAGGGGGGCCATTCCGGAAGGCCTGACCTTCGACGACGTTCTGCTTGTGCCGGCGTGGAGCGACGTCCTCCCCACCGAAGTGGAAACAAAGACCCGGCTGACTCGGACGATCCCCCTGAACATCCCCATCGTGAGCGCCGCGATGGACACGGTTACCGAGTCCCACCTTGCCATCGCGCTGGCGCAACAGGGCGGCCTCGGCTTCGTCCACCGCAACATGCCGATTGCGCGCCAGGCCGAGGAGGTCGATCGGGTCAAGCGCAGTGAAAGCGGCATGATCGTCGATCCGATCACCATCCACCCGGACAAGAAGATCTCCGACGCGTTGGCGCTGATGCAGCGCTACCGCATCTCCGGCGTGCCGGTGACGCGCGACGGCGGGATACTCGTCGGCATCCTCACCAACCGCGACCTCCGCTTCGAGACCCGGTCCGACCTTCCTGTCTCCGACGTGATGACCAAGGACAACCTCATCACGGTGCCGGTTGGGACGACCTTGGAACAAGCCGAGGAGATCCTCCACAAGTACCGCGTGGAAAAGCTGCTGGTCGTTGACGAACACTACGTCCTCAAGGGCTTGATCACGGTCAAGGACATCCAGAAGAAGCTGAAGTACCCCAATTCCGCCAAGGACGGCCAGGGGCGCTTGCTCTGCGGCGCGGCCATCGGGGCGACGGGGGACTTCCTCGAACGCGCCCAAGAGATGGTGAACCGCAAGGTGGACGTCATCGCAATCGACACCGCGCATGCCCACAGCATCCGCGTTTTCGAGGCCGTGAAGGCGGTCAAGAAGGCTCTGCCCAACGTGCCACTGATCGCGGGCAACATCGGCACCTACGAGGCGGCTCGGGGCTTGATCGATCTGGGCGTGGACGGGCTGAAAGTCGGCATCGGACCGGGCTCGATCTGCACCACCCGCATCGTTTCCGGTGCCGGCGTGCCGCAGTTGACAGCCGTCATGGAATGCAGCAAGGCGGCGCGCGAGGCTGGTGTTCCGCTGATCGCGGACGGCGGCATCAAGTTCTCCGGCGATATTTCGAAGGCGATCGCGGCGGGCGCGGATGTTGTAATGATCGGCAGCCTACTGGCGGGTACCGACGAGAGCCCGGGCGAGACCATCCTCTACCAAGGCCGCACCTTCAAGAGCTACCGCGGCATGGGCTCGCTAGGCGCGATGTCGACCGGCAGCGTGGACCGCTACGGCCTCGACCCCAACCAGAAGCTGGTTCCGGAGGGCATTGAGGGCCGGGTTGCTTCCAAGGGACCGCTTTCAGATCTCGTCTACCAGTTGGTAGGCGGTTTGAAGTCGGGCATGGGCTACTGCGGTTGCCGGACCATCGAGGAGATGCACCACAAGACCCGGTTCGTGCGCGTGTCGCCGGCGGGCTTGAAGGAGAGTCACGTCCACGACGTGATCATCACCAAGGAAGCTCCGAATTACCGGATCGAATAAAACGTGATTGCCAAAGCACGTTTTCGCGCTATACTGGATCTTCGCCTTTTGTTCGCGTCCGCGGGCATTACGGCCTGACCTTTCGACGGACATCTGGAGAGCTATATCATGGACGAAAAAGAACGCGCGCGGGCACTGGAACTGACGCTTGGACAAATCGAGAAGCAATTCGGCAAGGGGTCGATCCTGCGCCTCGGCTCGAAGGACGCCATTGTTCCGGTTTCGGTGATCTCGTCGGGCGCGATCTCGATCGACGCCGCGCTCGGCACCGGCGGTTTCCCGCGCGGACGGATCTGCGAGATCTTCGGACCGGAATCCTCCGGTAAGACGACCATCGCGTTGCAGGTGGTTGCCGAGGCCCAGAAGAAGGGCGGCATGGCCGCGTTCATCGACGTCGAGCATGCCTTGGATCCGGCCTACGCCCGGAAGCTGGGCGTCGACATCGACAACCTGCTGGTTTCGCAGCCGGACTACGGCGAACAGGCGCTGGAAATTGCGGCTGCGCTGATCGGGTCGGGCTCGATCGACGTGCTAGTGGTCGACTCGGTGGCGGCGCTGGTTCCGAAGGCCGAACTGGACGGCGAGATGGGCGATTCGCACGTCGGATTGCAGGCGCGGTTGATGTCGCAGGCGCTGCGCAAGCTGACTGGTATGGTGTCGAAGTCGAAGACCTGCCTGATCTTCATCAACCAGATCCGCGAGAAGATCGGCGTGATGTTCGGCAGCCCGGAAACCACCACCGGCGGCCGCGCGCTGAAGTTTTACTCGTCGGTCCGCGTGGACATCCGGCGCATTGCCGCGATCAAGGACGGTGAGGCGGTGGTTGGCAACCGCACCAAGGTCAAGATCGTGAAGAACAAGCTGGCGTCGCCCTTCCGCGAGGCCGAGTTCGACATCATCTACGGCGAGGGCATCTCGCGCGAAGGCGACCTGATTGATCTGGGCGTGGCCAACAGCGTGATCGAGAAGAGCGGATCCTGGCTCAGCTACAAGGGCGACCGCATCGGCCAAGGCCGGGAGAACGCGCGCCAGTTCCTGAAGGAGAACACCGATTTCCGCGCGACCATCGAGACGGAACTCCGAAAAGCGTTGGGGTTGGTGAAGTCCGATCCGGCGACAGCCTCGGCAAACGGCCCGCAAGTGGTTCCGATTCCAGCGGCGGGCGGCGCTCCAAAGGCGGCTCCGGCGATGGCTCCTCGACGGGGGTAACACTGGGGATAACATAGTCCCCGGAGGTTCGCGGTATGAATCGCAGACAGTTTCTTGGCACGATTGGGGCGGCCGGTGCCGTCCGGGCGGCGGGTCCGAAGCTCTTGGTCGGAGTGACCGACTGGAACCTCAAGCTGACCGCCGACCCCGAGTCCGTCCCTCTGGCCAAGAAACTGGGCTTCGACGGCGTCCAAGTGTCCTTCGGGCGGAATTTGGTGGACGGAAGGCTTCCTGGAGACAGCCCCGATCTCGTGGCGCGCTACCTGAAGCTCTCGGCGGAACACGGCCTTCCCATTGACGGTACTTGCGTCGATATGCTCCACACAAATGGCCTGAAGAGCGACAAGCTCGCCATGAAGTGGGTCGCAGACTCCATCCGCCTGACAGCGGCGCTCAAAACCAAGGTCCTGCTCTTGCCGTTCTTCGGGCGCAACGCGATGAAGACCGAGGATGAGCGGAACTACGTCGGGGACGTGCTCCGCGAACTCGCCGCGGAGGCGCAGAAGGTTGGCGTGATCCTCGGGCTGGAGGACGAAAACTCCGCCGAAGAGAACGTGCGCATCATGGACCGCTCCCGCGCCGAGAACGTTCTGGTCTATTACGACGTCGGCAATTCCACCAACATCGGCGGGTACGACGTGGTCAAGGAAATCCGCTGGTTGGGCAAGGACCGGATCTGTCAGATCCACCTCAAGGACAAGCCTATGTACCTGGGCGATGGGAAGATCCGATTCGCCGACGTGATTGCCGCCATCCGGGAGATCGGATTTACGGGCTACGCGAATCTGGAAACCGAGTCGAGGCCCGGCGCGCTCGAAGAGGACATGCGGCGGAACCTCGGGTACGTGCGGGCCCTGTAGGGCCCCGCCTCACCAAGTCCCGACGCGCTTGAACCCCACGATGTCCTTGTACTCCTCCAGCGCGTTGTAGACGATGGGGCAGTATGTCGCGCGGTCGGCCATCTGCCACATACGGCTCTGGATGGACCCCGCGCCGCGGATCAGGTGCGGGAAATCGCGGCACGTGTCCGGGCGCGCCTCGTAGACCGTGCAGTCATTGCCGTCGAGGAAGACACAGCCGGCGTCAGTACGGCGCAGAATGATCTCGTCCTCCTCCTGCACGGAGTTGGTTGTGAACTTCTCCACGAACTGCTTCGGCGAAATGCGCATGCTCCACGCAAGACGCTCGATGTCGCGCTCGGTGATGTTGGTTTCGGCCACCTTGCAGCAATTGGCGCAGGCGCGGCAGTCGATTTTCTCTTCCAACTCCTCGGCGACTTTGCGAAAACGGCGCTCCGGGAAATCGTGCCGCTTCATGTGCCGACGGAACAACTCGTTTTCCTGGACCTTCTTTTCGCCCAAGCGGCGGATTTGGACGAGATCAGTGATCAAGACTCTAGTTTACCGCGCCGCGGGGCACCCCACTCCGCCAACAGGCCAATGCGGTCGAAAAGAAGCTAACCGGCGCGAGGTCGCATAGTCTAAGAGGCTGTAACGGATGCGGATCGACGCCGACATGGTTGGACAAGCCCAGCGGGGCAACCGGGATGCGTTCCGCGCGCTCGTTGAGGAACACGCACGCGGCGTGTTCCGGCTGGCATTCCGCATGACCGGCAACGACTCCGATGCCGACGACATGGTGCAGGAGACATTCCTTCGGGCATGGAAGCAGATCGGCAGGTTCGACGGGCGCGCATCCTTCGGCACGTGGCTACACCGGATCTGCGCAAACTGCTCGCTCGATCTGCTGCGGGCCCGAAAACGGGTGCGGGCACAGGTGTTCGCAGGGTCGGAGTCGGGTGTGGAGGACGGCATGGAACGAGTGGCTGCGGAGGGTCCGTCGCCGGAACGCTTGGCGCTAAGCGGCGAGGTCGGGGAGATTCTGGCTAGGGCGATGGACGGACTGACCGAGGCGGAGCGGGTGGCGTTCGTGATGCGGCACTACGAAGGCATGGGCATCGAAGATATCGCGCGCACCTTGGGAGTGCAGCCAGGAGCGGCCAAACATTCGGTTTTCCGCGCGGTCGCGAAGTTGCGGTTGGCATTGGAAGGAGTGGCTCGATGAGCGGGCACTTGTCGGAACAGCATTTGTCGGAAGAAGATTTGATCCTGCTGTACTACCGCGAGCCGGAGGCACGCGCGGACGGGGTGGCGCACCTGCAGGAATGCCGGGCCTGCCGCGAATCGGCTAAGGCGTTGGCGGAGACATTGGAATTGTGCTCGGCATTGGAGACGCCGGAGCCCTCAGTCGATTACGGGCGCTCCACCTGGGCGCAGTTGGCCCCCTTGCTTGAGGACCGCCCCCAAAGGCGGTGGGCATGGAAGCCCGTCTGGGGGTTGGCCGGAGCCTTCGCGGCGCTTGTGGCGGCGTTCTTGATCGGCCGGGCGACCGTGCCGTCGCGCGGCGTCCCGATGACCGCTGGACTTTCGGCTCAGGCGCGCCAGCGGATTCTTGCCATTTCACTGGCCGACCACTTGGAGCGGGCCGGCATGGTGCTGACCGAGGTTGCCAACGAGGGCGACCCGGCATCGCAACGTCCGCAAGCCGAGGACTTGGTGGACGAAGGGCGGTTGCTGCGCCAGACGTTGGCCGAATCGGGCGAAAGCGCAACATTGGAAATCGTGGACGAGGTGGAACGCGTGCTGGTGGAGGTTGCAAACACACCCGATCAAATCAACGCGGTAGAAGTTCGGCGGCTGCGGGACCGGATCGACTCGGGCTCCCTGCTGTTCAAGGCTAAGGTCTTGGAAACCAATCTATACAAGGACGGAAAGACGATATGAGGAAATTCATTCTACCCATGGCGCTGCTGGCAGTGCCGGTGTTCGCGCAAGTGCCCCAGGATCTTGCGGCGCAAATTCAAAGCCAGGTGGACAGCGCGCTAGAGGATGCACAGGGCCAGGTTTCGGAGGCAAAGGCCCAGGCCAAGGCATCGGCCGCCGACGCCCGAGCCATGGCGGCCGAGATCCGCGAAAAAGTGCGGGCCAGCGTCGAAGTTCAAGCCGCGTCCATGAGATTCGGCTCGGACACCTATGAGCGAGGCAAGCGGGCGCTCGACGAACACAAGTACGACGAGGCCGTCCGGCTCTTCGACGGCGTGATCAACAGGAAACAGGCTCGCGTCGAAGGGGCGCTCTATTGGAAAGCCTACGCGCTGAACCGGGCTGGCCGCAAAGACGAGGCGCTGGCATCGCTGGCCGCGCTGAGGTCGCAGTTCCCCAACGGCCGATGGCTGGGCGACGCCCAAGCGCTGGAGGCGGAGGTCAAGGCCGGATCCGGACCGATCTCCGCAGAGGCGCAGTCCAACGAGGACGTCAAGCTGATGGCCATCAACGGCCTGATGCACGCCGATCCCGACCGCGCCATCCCGCTGCTGGAAGGACTTCTCAAGGGTTCCGCCGCACCGCGCGTCAAGGACCGTGCCATGTTCGTCCTGTCGCAAAGCAAGGCACCCAGGGCGTCCCAACTCTTGACCGAATTCGCCAAGGGCGCGGGCAATCCCGACTTGCAGGTGCACGCCATCCGGTATCTGGGGATGTCGGGGACGCCGGAGACGCAACAAATGCTGGCCGGCTCGTATTCGACCGCGAACGACGTTACCGTCAAAAGCGAAATCTTGCGCTGGCTAATGTCCTCGAAGAACAAGGATGCCCTGTTCAACATCGCCAAGACGGAAAAGGACCCCGCGCTCAAGGCGGAAGCGATCCGCTACCTCGGCGCGTTGAAAGCAGGCGATCAACTGGCCCAGTTGTACGGCTACGAAACCGAGGCAGACGCCAAAACCCAGATTGTACGGGCGTTGGGTTCTGCCGGGGCCTCCGACAAGCTGGTCGCGCTCGCCAAGACTGAAAAGGACGAAAAAGTCCGATCCCAGATGGTGCGCAGCATCGCGGGATCGCACTCCACCCCGACCGACCTCCTGCTGCAAATGTATGGCTCGGCCTCAGATGCAAAAGGCAAGCGCGAGATCGTAGATGGGCTCTCGGGCCGCAACGACGCCAAGTCTCTTGTGGACCTGGCCCGCAAGGAATCGGACCCCGAGATGAAGAAGTTCATCGTCAGCCGCCTCTCCGGCATGAAGAGCAAGGAAGCGACCGACTACATGATGGAGCTGCTCAAGTGAGACCGGCGCTGCTCATGCTGGTGGCGATCTGCGCGACGGCCGCCGACAAGCCCCAGATCGAGAACGCGAAGGTGGAAACGCATGCGTTCTCGGGCTCGCTGGCGGCGCAGTTGAAGGGGCTCGGCGGAGGGCCCTTGTGGGCGGGCTACGCCGAGCCGATGGTTCCCGGTCGAGGCGATATGTGCTGGCAGGACGGCAATGGGGACTGGGAACCACATCATGCCGACGGCGTTCCTGTGCGCCTGGAGGGTCCGACGACGATGGTAGTCCTCCTGCGGGTCGAGAACGGGTCTGTGGAGCGCCTCAAGGTCACCTCCGCGGATTGCCGGCTCGATGGCGGCGGGCTGCCGTTCCATTGGATCGACAACGTTCCGGCGTCGGCAAGCGCCGAGTGGCTCGGCTCGCAGGCGAACGCCACGACCGGCCAGACGGACCGCTGGGTGTATCCGCTGTCGCTCCAAGCCGGTTCCGAGGCCGCGCGCGAACTGAAATCGCTGGCGACCGCAGGCAAGACGGAACACATCCGGCAACAGGCGGTGCTGTTTCTCTCGTCCAGCAAGGCACCAGGCTCGATGGATACAGTTCTGGAAGTTGCCAGGAAGGACGCCTCGCCGAAGGTGCGGGGGAGGGCGCTGTTCTGGATCGCGCGCAAGGTCGATCCGGCGCGGGCGGAATCCGAACTCCGGCGCGCCATCAAAGAGGACGCCGAAAAATCGGTTAGGGACCAAGCCGTCTCGGCCCTTCGCGACATTCCCGAAGGTCGCGGTATCCCGGCCCTGATCGAAATGGCGCGCAGGGAACCCGACGCGACCCTCAGGAAGCGGGCGATGACGGCCTTGGAACAATCGAAAGACCCGCGGGCCTTGGAGTTCTTCGCGGAAGTTCTGAAGAACTAGAGTTGAGGGGTATGGAGCGCACCACTCGGCCGTGCCAGCCCGGATTTTGACCCTCGTTTGTAAAGGGTGGGAATCAACCGGGTGCCATTAGGGGCCATCCATCGGTCTTGCGACCGACAGGGACCAGCGCACAGACACCCTTGGCCAACTCCCTCATTCTTGAGCATTGGATCAAAAATGAAAGGCCACACCTGCTCCGCAGGAACGCTCCAAGGGTTGATTGTAGCGCGTCCGGGTCGATTCTCCAAGTGCGACAATAGGGTTTGACAACCGAAGAACGCTGGGCCCCCAGGCTTTTCACATGCCTGCGGGGGTATTCAGCCGAAAACCTCGCCAAGGATGTCACCGCCGGAATCACGGTCGGCTTGGTAGCGCTGCCCCTTGCGATGGCGTTTGGCATCTCCTCGGGCGTGACCCCGCAGGCCGGTTTATACACGGCTGTGGTCGCCGGTGGCCTGATTTCCGCCTTGGGTGGCTCCAGAGTGCAGATCGGCGGACCGACCGGCGCGTTTGTCGTCATCGTGGCCGGCATCGTGGCCAAGTTCGGGTTGGGCGGCTTGGCATTGGTGACGATGATGGCCGGGGCGATCCTTGTCGCGATGGGCGTGACCGGCTTGGGATCGGCCGTACGGTTCATCCCGCGACCTGTCACCATCGGCTTTACCAACGGCATCGCCCTGCTCATAGCGTCCACCCAAATCAAGGATTTCTTCGGACTGACCACGCCTCCGGTTCCAAGCGAATTCCTCGCCCGGATGGAAGTTCTTGCCGCCAATGCGCTTTCCGCCAACGGAATGGCGCTGGCTGTCGGCACGGTGTCGCTCGTGATCATCCTAGGGCTACCACGTGTGACCCGCAAGGTGCCGGGGTCCATCGTCGCGCTGCTGCTGACGACGGCGGTGGTGGCGATCTTCAAACTGCCGGTGGAGACCATCGGCTCAAAGTTCGGGGGCATCCCGAGCGGCTTCCCGCCTTTCCATCTGCCGGAACTGCGGTCTGCCCACATAGTGCCCCTGCTGCCCTCGGCACTCACGGTGGCCCTGCTGGCTGCCATTGAGAGCCTGCTCTCGGCGGTGGTGGCGGACGGCATGAGCGGGGACCGGCACAATTCCAACGTCGAGCTGGTGGCGCAGGGAATCGCCAACATCGTGTCACCGCTGTTCGGAGGCATCCCGGCGACCGGTGCCATCGCCCGGACCGCGACAAACGTCCGAAGCGGGGCGCAGACCCCGGTGGCGGGCATCGTCCATGCGCTGACACTACTGGCGATCCTGCTGGTGGCTGCTCCCGCCGCCAAATTCATCCCCTTGGCGACCCTTGCCTCCGTGCTTTTCGTGGTTGCCTGGAACATGGGCGAGTGGAAAGAGATCGGCATCATCCTCAGGCTGGCCAAGACCGACATTGCGGTGTGGGCCGCAACTTTCGCCCTGACCGTGCTGGCGGATCTGACCGTTGCCGTCGAAGTCGGGATGGCGCTGGCATCGCTGCTCTACATCTACAGGATCGCCGAAACCACCAGCGTGGCTCCCGTCACCGAACAATACATCCGCGACGGCAAAGCCCACATCCTGCAGGACAAGCAGTTGCCCCCGTACGTGAAGATCCTGCGCATCCACGGGCCATTCCTGTTCGGGGCCACGGAAAAACTGATGGAGGCCACGGCGGATCTGCGAGGTTTCCCGCAAGTGGTGGTCCTGCGGCTCCGCAACATGACCGCGCTGGATGCCACAGGCCTCCACGCGCTGGACCAGTTGGCCAAGCGGCTGATGGACTCCGGGCGGACGTTGATCCTCTGTGGGGCCAGGGACCAGCCTGCCCGGCTGCTGGCGAACTCCGAGCTGGCGGGCAAGATCGGTCCGGAGAACATCCTGCCCAATGTCGACGAGGCGTTGGACCGTGCACGGAAGGTATTTGTGGACTTCGGCGGCATCGGCGGCGAGTTGGTGCGCGAGATGACCCGGCCCAAGCCGGATTAAATTACTGCTTGCAGCGCAGTGCCATGTGGCGTTAAAATTGAGACAGATGTCACGAACCACCGCAGCCGCACCAGCACCGCTCCCTCCGCCACTGCCGCCGTTGAACCCGGCGATCACGGGAATCCGCAACGGCCTGCCCGTTACAACCTTGGATTTTCTCTCGGACGCCCTCGGGATCGACCGCACCGCGCTCTTGGACATCCTGGGGGTGTCGGAACGGACGGTGCAGCGGAAGGAATCCGCCGCCAGCCTGCTGAGCCCTGCCGCATCGGACCGCCTCTCCAGAATCGAGCGGATCTTCAACCTCGCCGGAGAAATTTTCGGCGACACGGCCATGGCCGCGACATGGCTGAAGCGTCCAAGCCGCGCATTGGGCAACGAAGTGCCACTGCGCTTGCTGGATACCGACATGGGCACCCAGTTCGTGGAACGGGAACTGCGCCAGATCCAATTCGGATTTGTTTTCTAGGTGGCGACGCTGTGGAGGCTGTTCCGGGCCGCGCACGGTCCGGGACTGGACGGTGCCGGGGCCTTCTTCACGAGTGGACGGTGGAATGCCCTCGGTCAGCCCACGGTGTACTTTGGCGCGTGTGCCGCTATCGCGGTGCTGGAAAGACTCGCCCATACCGATTCAGACCTAGTCCCCGCCGATCTGCGGCTCGGGTTGTTCGAATATCCGGATACGATCGCCTGCCCAAGGGTTGAAACACTTTACAGTTTGCCGCCCGACTGGGGCCGCAACGAAGCCGCAACCCGGCATTTGGGCAAGGAGTGGCGCAACTCGGGAACGTCGTGCATGTTGGCAGTCCCTTCGGTCGTGCTGCCCGAAGAGCGCAACGTCGTCTTCAATCCGCAGCATCCAGACGCGCGACTGGTGCGGATCGTGAAGGAGCGCCCGTTCTGCTTCGACGTCCGGGTGATTTAGCGCCGCGAATCCGCCACCGCTTGACTCGACGACCGCAGGCGCTGTACCGCAACCTCCGACAGTTCACGGCGCAACTCCGGGAAGCCTTCCATGAGCCGGGTAAATTGGCCGCGTTCGATGGAGAGGAAGGTGGAGGGCGTAACCGTTCGTACGGTGGCCGTCCTTGGGAAACCGGTAATCAGCGTGATCTCCCCAAAGTAGTCGCCATCGTTCAGCGATGCCACACGGAGCGTGCGACCGGAATGTTCTTCGGTCCGCCATACATCAACCCGGCCCCGGACGATGATGTAAAACTTGTCCCCGTGGTCGTTCTGGCAGACGATGTCGCGCCCGGCAGGGAAGGTCTCGGTGGCAAAGAACGGGGCGAGTTCCGTCAGCAACCCTTTGTCCAACCTCTCCAAGAAGGGAAGCTGTTTGAGGCGCTGCGCATCGACATCCACATGCCTTCCGTCGGCGGAGACGCGGAATCCCGCCTGCTTGCGCCACAAGTCCGAATACGCGCCGCGGAGAGCCAACAACTCGAAGTGGCTGCCATGTTCCAAGACCCCGCCCCTGTCGAAGAGGTAGATCCTGTCGGCCCAAGCGACGCTGGCAAGCCTGTGCGTTACCGATACCACTGTCCGACCGCGTACGACATGGGCCAACGTCCGGTTCAAAGCTTCCTCCTCCAACGGCTCCAAGGACGAACAAACCTCGTCGAGCAGCAGGATCTTCGGATCTCCCACGAGCGCTCGGGCCAAAGACAATCGTTGGGCGGACTCAAGCGAGACCCGCCGACCGCCCTCCCCAAGCTTTGTTTCCAAGCCGCCGGGAAAATGCTCTGAATTCGGATCGAGATTCAGACCAGCCAGCCGAGCCGCAGACTGCAAGGCCTCGGGGGAGAAGCTGGTTCGGCCCATCTGAATGTTTTCCCGCACTGTGCCGTCGAAAATATGGCAATGCTGCGGCACAAAGCCGATCTGGGCCCTCAAGGAGGCGGCGGTCACAGCCTGCAAGTCGTGCCCGTCGAACGTGATTCGACCCGCTGTGGGATTCTGCAGCCGCATCAACAAGCGCAACATGCAACTCTTGCCGGACCCGCTGGGGCCCACGAACGCGACATGCTCGCCGAGTCGAATCGAGAAGGAAACGGCTTCCAGTTCGGGCAAGGTATCGGGTTGCCCGTATGACACGTCGGCTGCGACAATTTCTTGCTGCAGCGGTGGCAGATGGCGGGCGTCGGGTGCGTCGGGCGGGCACACCGAGTCGCCCGCAAACCCCTCCTTGATCCGGCTCCAGGCGCGAAGCGTGTTTGCCAAGGCGGGCAGGTACTCCGCCATGTACTGGAGCGAATTCCCGAGCAGCACCGCCAGCAGCAACTCGCTGGCCAGGGTGCCCGGCGTGGCCCGCCCGGTTGACAGGAGCGACGCCCCCGCGACCAGAATCGCCAGTTGAGCCGCCAGCAGCCCGCCGCCTGTAAAGCGTTCCAGGAGCGCCGCAAGCCAGCCGGCCTTGGCAGTCCGGCGCGCCAGTCCCTCGTTGCCGCCCCTGAACTTCCGGGCACGTGTTTCCTCCATGCAGAACGCGCGGATCAACCACTGCGCAGACCAAGTCTCTTCCACGGTGCCGAGCAGCTTTTCCTCGGTCTGCGCAGCGTCCTCGCCCGCCAAGGCCGCCCTGTAGGCGAAGCGGCGCGACGCGAGCAGAATCCACGGCCAAAGGGGCAGGATGAAGACGCCCAGACGCCAATTCAGACCCAACATCAGGATTGTGCACAGCAGGCTCTCGAGCAAAGGAAGCACGCCCCATGGGACGGCCATGGCCAGCGACTCGTCAATGCTGGCAAGATCGTTCGCAAATCGGTCAATCACGGCGCTCGAAACACTCTCCAGCGGTTCCTGGCCCACCGGCGCGTCGACCGGGATCGACTGCATGGCCTCGAACATGTTCTGCCGCACGTGGGCGATGGTCTTGGCGTGGAATTTCGAGAGCAGGTAGTCCCGCAAGAAACCAGCGGCCAAGGCTGCGACCACGCCGTTGCCAAGCAACAGCAGCGTGTTCCATAAGCCCGGCTTGTCTGTGGTCTTGAACCCGTGGTCCAGAACCCAGCCCGCCACCACGGGAATCCCCGCAAGCAGAAGCGCTTCCAAGAGCACCGCCGCGAGGATCGCGCTCAAATAAAATAGCGCCCCAGAAGGCAAGAAGGGAAACGGCCGTGAGACCGGACTGTCGTCGCTCTCCTCGCGCAATTCCTGCTCGCCTCCAGATGGCATCCCAGCGATGAGTATCGCATGCCCGGAGGCCCGTGACGTGCCTTTGAAGAGCAACTCAAACAGGCGTCGGCGCAACGTGCCCCAAAACCGGTCGGGTGGGTCTGATATGATTCCCTACGCTCATGTGGCAACACAACTACACTCCCATTGGCGATAGCCTGGCCCTCTCGACGCTGGTCGCCGCGATACCGATTTTCGTGCTTTTGTTCATGATCGGCGTGATGCGCAAGGCAGCCTGGATTTCCTCCCTGGCCGGCCTTTTGGCCGCGGTTCTGGTCTCGCTGCTCGCGTACCGGATGCCTGCGGGCCCGATGCTCAGTTCCATCGCGTACGGAGCCGCGCAAGGCCTGTTCCCGATCGGCTGGGTTGTCTTCAGCGCCATCCTGCTGTACAACATCACGGTTCAGACCGGCAAGTTTGAGATCGTGAAGAATTCCATCGGCGGGCTCACCTCCGACCGCCGATTGCAGGCCCTCCTGATCGCGTTCGCGTTCGGAGCCTTCATCGAAGGCGCCGCAGGCTTCGGCACTCCCGTCGCAGTCGCGGCCGCCATGCTGACCGGACTCGGCTTCCAGCCATTCTACGCGGGCGGCATCTGCCTGCTGGCGAACACGGCTCCAGTTGCTTTCGGCTCCATTGGAATCCCGATCATCACCCTCCAGAAGGTCACGGGACTATCCATGGCGCGTTTGAGCGCAGGCGTTGGACGAATCTGCGCCCCGGTTTCGCTGATTGTGCCGGCATACCTGATCATGGTGATGGGGGGCTGGAAGGCCTTGCGGGGCATACTACCCGCAGCCATCGTGTGCGGGGTCCTGTTCGGCGGTACACAGTTTTTCGTTTCGAATTTCATCGGCCCGGAGCTGACCGACATCCTGTCGTCGCTAGCGGCGCTGGGTGGCCTGGTGCTGCTGCTGAAGGTCTGGCAGCCGACCGACAACTTCAAGCTCGAGGGCGACACCCCCGCCCCCGCCATGAGGAAGGTTTCGGGCGGGGATACAATCCTCGCGTGGATGCCCTTCATCTTGCTGGTGGTTTGCGTGCTCACCTGGGGCTTCATGAAGCCGGAACTCAACAAGCACAGCATCGCTTTCGAATGGCCGGGTCTGCACAACTTGATCCACAAGATGCCTCCGGTCACCGCCAAGGAGGTTCCTTATGAGGCGAAGTACAGCTTCGATTGGCTGTCCGCCGCCGGCACCGCCTGCCTGATTTCAGCAATTCTGTCGGCGTTGGTGCTGCGGATGTCCATCGGCGACTTCTTCAAGGTGCTGGGCTCGACCTGCAAGCAGTTGGTGAAGGCCGAGTTCACCATCGCAACCGTGCTCGGCTTGGCATTCCTGATGAACTACTCCGGCTCGACCGCGACCATGGGTTTGGCGTTCGCCGGAACCGGCGCGGCGTTCCCGTTCTTCAGTTCGATGCTGGGCTGGCTGGGCGTCTTCCTGACCGGCAGCGACACATCGGCAAACGCGCTGTTCGGCAATTTGCAGGTCGTGACGGCGCAACATCTAGGGATGAACCCGACACTGATGGCGTCTGCGAATTCGGCAGGCGGCGTGATGGGCAAGATGATCAGCCTGCAGAGCGTCGCGGTGGCATCGGCGGCAACGTCGATGGGCGGGGGCGAGGAGAGCAAGCTGTTCCGCTTCACCATGAAGCACAGCGTGTTCCTGGCAGCGGTGATCGGGATGATTTCGATGTTCTACGCCTACGTGGCACCGAATCTGGCCCCGTAGTACTGGATTGACGGTCCCTCGCGGTCGCGGCTCGGCTTGAACCAGCATGTTTCCGAGCCACGACCGCAAGGGAGTGTTGGGACTGCGGCAATCGTGAAACTTCGCTACCCGTGCGTGATGTAATCCATCCGCCCGCCATCCACCGTTAGAATCTGGGCCGTCACAAACCCCGATTCCCGCGCCGCGAGGAACGCAACCGCGTTCGCGATGTCTTCGGGCACGCCGGTCCGCCCCACCATCGCCGCGTTTTGCATCCGCTCGACCGTAGCGATGTACTCCTCGGGCGTCCGTCCCACTTTCACCAAGTCCGTGAGGATGAACCCCGGTGCCACGGCGTTCACCGTGATCCCGAACGGCCCGAGTTCCATCGCGAAGCGCTTGGTCAGCACCCCGACCGCCGCCTTCGTCGCGGCATAGAAGGCGTTCCCCGGCAGCGCCGTCCCGTGGCCCGCGATCGACCCGAGGTTCACGATCCGCCCGTATCCCGCAGCCTTCATTCCGCGCGCGGCAAACTTGGTCACGTGGATCAGACCGTCCACGTTGGTCCGCCGCATCTGCTCCATCTCCACGGCCTCAAACGTGTCCAGCGTCGCCCGGTAGGCCACGCCCGCGTTGTTCACCAAAATCGACGGCGGACCCAGTTCCCGTGTCGTAGCGTCAACCAAGGCCTCTGCTTGGGCAGGATCCCCGATGTCCGCCCGCAGTGCCACTGCCCTGCCCCCGGCGTCACGGATCTCGTCGACCAAGCTGTCAGCGGCGTCGGCCCGCACGACGTAGTTCACCGCGACCACGGCCCCGTCCGCCGCCAATCGCCGTGCTATCGCTCGACCCAACCCGCGCGCCGCGCCGGTTACCAATGCCGCTTGCCCCGCCAGTTTCATATTCAACACCAGCATGCCATACTTGCCCCAGAAGCTGCCCCCGAAAGCCACACCCGATGCGATTCGAATGCCAGCCCGGCTGCACCAACTGCTGCGACCAGCAGGGTTTCGTCTATCTGACCGAGGACGATGCGGACAGGATCGCCGCTTTCCTCGGCCAGTCAAAGGCTGAATTCGAAACCCAGCACACGTTCCGCACCAAGAATCTACTCCGCCTCCGTGTACCCCGGCATGCGCAGTGCACGTTTCTTGTTGACGGAAGGTGTAGCATCCATGCGGTGAAGCCGGTGCAGTGCCGCACATTCCCGTTCTGGCCCGAAATCCTGGCTACCCGACGGCGCTGGCACGAGACGGGTGCAAACTGTCCGGGCATCGGCAAGGGGGAACTGGTCAACATCGAATCGGCGGAGGCCCAAGCGGAGGAGATGCGCCGCGCCCACCCGCACCTCTACCCCTGAGGATTGACCGTCAGCGTCGGGTCGGCACCGGACCAAGTTACGTCAGCGGTCGGACCGTACACGGAGGCTCCGGCAGGCCGAGAAACTCCGCGAAAAACCGGCGCTCGCTCAGGAGTTGGTGCTTCATCACCTCCAGCACCGTCATCGACTTCGCAATGACGCCGCCAGCCTGGGTCCGCCGCCGCAAAGGCCTCGAAGATCGACGTGGTCTTGTTCGTCTCGCTCGCGTAGGTATCCACCGCGGTTTGGCACAAGGCGACGCTGGCCTTCGGCACTGACGTGATCGGCATTTTTTGAGGAACACGCGCAAGTCACGCCGACGGACGCGGCTGGACGGGTGGTTCCTCTAGCCTATGGCACCGCGTCCGGCGGCTCTTGCGCTTTAAGACTCAGCCCAAATATCGCTCGGCAATTTCACCTCTGGACGGGCGGGCCGGAATGCCTGGAGGCCCGCCGGCGTCACCTGCGTCTGGTCCACGTCCACATATTCCAAGGTCTTGATCAGCTTGATGCGATTCAATCCCGCGTCCGTGATCGCGGTTTCCCACAGCACCAGCTCTCGCAGCGCGGGCAGTTGGAGGATCGTGTCCATGATGGCGTCGGTAATCTTGGTGCCACCCATGTTGAGCACCTCCAGGTGGCTCAGATGGCGCAGATGCTGGCCGCAGGCATCGGAGGCGCTGGTGAGCCCCAGATTCAAACTACGCAAACCCGGAATCCTGTCCAACACGAACAAATCCTCGTCGTGCGTGTCCGTCCCGTAGAGGTTCAACTCGCGCAGGGCCGTCATGTTGTGGATTGCCCTGACGCCGGTCCCGGTGACCTGGGTGAAGCTCAGGTCGAGCCGCTGCATCCAGACACATTCTTCGAGCCGCATCAGCCCGGCGTCGTCGAAGGATGTCTCGTCTAGAATCAGCACCCGCAGTTCGTGCAGCGTCGGAAACTTGTCGAACACGCGGCCCGTGATCTCGGTGCGGCCGAGGGAGATCATCTCCATCCCCCGGAAGCGGGCGAGGGGCAGGAGATCGTCATCGCGGAAGTTCACAAAATCGGGCCACTCGTCGATGAAGCCCTGGAGGTCGCCCGGATCGAGCTTCTCCAACTGCTTCAAGTCCTTGCATTGATTCGACAACCGAAGGATCACGGCCTTGCCATGCGGCACGTTGACCAGTCCCTGCGCCTTGCCGACCGGGGTCAGGGGCGCGTCGATGTCACGCATCGCGCGGATCGAAATCTCGCCCATGTTCCGCAGTTCGGAAAACTGGAGCTGGCGCGAACTGGACAGTGTGCCGAGGTCCGCCCGTGCCCGTTCCACCAGATTGGAAAACCGCGACGCGACGGGAATCAGCCGCGGACCCATTTGGAAAGCCTCTTCCATCTGTTTGAGCAGGTAGCCCGAAAGTTGCCTCAGCAAATCCTTGTCGTGCCGGGTGGCGTACTCCACACGCTCGCGGAGCTCGTTGATCGGCGACGCGACAAGTTCGGCCAACTGCCGGGCCGCGTCGCCGGTCTCGTCGCGCTCGAGAGCTTGCTCCAGCAGGCGCAGTCGGCGGATGTCGGCGTCTTGGTAAGCGAGATTGACCTCGACCATGAGGCGTTGCCGCACGGCTTGGCGGGCCTCGTCGGGTTCCAAGTCCGGATGGAACGCGCGGGCCAGCTCGCGCTGCAACTTCTTGAGCTTGTCGGGATCGGCGGGGGGCCGTTTGGAGACGTTTTCGCACTCCTCGGCTGATTGCCGGACCAGTTGACGGGCGGCAATGGCGTCCTTGTGGGCCGTCGGGATGTAGCGGGCTCGGAGCTGGGCCGCTTGGGCTCGCGCCTCGTCCAACTGGATGTAGCGCGGACCAAGGAGATCGTAGAATCGACGTTCGAAAGAGTGGAGGTGGGCCCGCAGCAAGGCGAGTTCCAGTTGACCAACCGAGGAATTCACTGGCCCAGGATAGCAAACGGGTTAAGCTGGGGATTCTCCTCCCGTTGACCGGCACCCCGAACAGCCACGACGCGACCTCCGAACGCAGCACACTCCCGCTGATGTTGGCGGGGTTCTGCGCCTTCTACAATCTCTTCGTCACCCAACCGATCCTCCCGCTGCTCGGTCGCATTTTCCACGCCAGCAAGGCCGGGGTCAGCCTCACCATCACGGCGGCCACGTTCGGCGTCGCGATTGCCGCCCCCTTTGCGGGAGTGCTGTCGGACCGGATGGGCCGTCGCAAAGTCATCGTCTGGGCCGCGTTTGCGCTCAGCCTCACGACCATCCTCTCGGCGACGGCTAGCAATCTGCCGTGGCTCGTATTCTGGCGGTTCCTGCAGGGATTGGCGACGCCGGGCGTGTTCGGCGTGACAGTGGCCTATATCAACGACGAATGGCCGCCCCGGCGCGCCGCCTCGGCGGTGGGGGCCTACGTGAGCGGCACCATCCTCGGCGGATTCAGCGGACGCATGGTGTCCGGACTGGTGGCCGAATTCCTGCCGTGGCAGTGGATCTTCCTCATCGTCGGCGTTTCGAGCTTGGCGATGACTGCGATGATCGCCCGTGGCTTGCCCCCGCAGCGCGGCTTTGTCGCTACCACCCGAACGTCGATTTGGAAGCCGGCGCTGGCGCACTTCCGCAACCGGCGACTTCTGGCGACCTTCGTCTCCGGCTTCTGCATCCTGTTTTCGATGATCGCGCTGTTCACCTACGCCACGTTCCATCTGGCGGAAGCGCCGTTCCTGCTTAGTCCGGGGCAACTGGGCGGTATCTTCTGCGTCTACCTGTTTGGCGCGGTGGCCACACCAATCGCGGGCCGCGCCATCGACAAGCACGGACACAGGCCCGTAGTCCTGCTGGCAACAGTGCTGGGCACGCTCGGGGCGTTGGTGTCACTGGTTCCCACCATCCCCGCCATCCTGCTCGGCCTGACACTCGGCAGCTGCGGCGTCTTCATCGCGCACTCGGCCGCCGTGAGCCACGTGGGAGTGGTCGCGGACCAAGCCAAGGCGCTTGCGGTCGGCATCTACGTGAGCTTCTACTACACCGGCGGCAGTTTCGGTTCCACCGGTCCGGCGTGGATCTGGGACGCATATGGCTGGCCCGGTTGCGTGGCACTGCTGGTGGCGATCCAGGCAGTGCTGGCGGCCACCGCGTGGTGGGGTTGGCGTGCGCAACCGTCGGTTACGCCGCAGGCGCGCTGATTTCGGGCTATACTGACCATTGACTCCCGATCAAATCGCGCTGGGATTTGTCCAGTACGTCGTATTCCTGCTCTCCACCACCTGCCACGAGGCTGCGCACGCTTTTGCAGCCCAAATTGGCGGCGATCTAACCGCCGCCGAGAGCGGCCAAGTATCCCTCAATCCCCTGCCCCACATTCGCCGGGAACCCTTCGGAATGGTCGTCATGCCGCTTCTCGGCTGGCTGTCCCAATCGGGGCTCATCGGTTGGGCGAGCGCCCCGTACGATCCCCTGTGGGCAATGCGTTACCCAAAACGGGCAGCCTGGATGTCGCTCGCCGGACCCGCCGCGAACTTCTCCCTCAGCCTGCTGGCCGCATTGGCAATCCGCATCGGGTTGATGGCCGGGGTTTTCTCCTACGGCGACATCAGCCCGTACCACTTGGTTTCGGCACCCCAGGGATCGGCTGCGGAAGGTTTCGCGATTGTCCTGAGCGTAATGTTCTCGCTCAATATCCTCCTCGGCATCTTCAACCTGCTGCCGTTTCCGCCGCTCGACGGATTTGGCGTTCTGGGACTCTTCATAACGCCGGACTGGGCGCGCAAGCTGCAGGAATGGCGCGTCGAATACCGCAGCTTCACATTCCTCGGACTCGTCCTTGGATGGCGGCTGATCGACTACGTTTACGGCCCGGTCTGGAACGCGGCCCTGACGCTGGTCCTACCCAAATAGCCATCTACCCCATCTCGATAGGGATGAGGGTGTATTCTGGAGATTCAGTGGACCACCTCGACCTGCTCGAAGCTGAGAGCATCCATATCATCCGTGAAGTAGCGGCCGAATTCGAAAACCCGGTGATGCTGTACTCCATCGGCAAGGACTCCTCCGTGATGGTGCGCCTCGCCCAAAAGGCCTTCCATCCCGGCAAGATTCCGTTCCCCCTGCTTCACATAGACACGACCTACAAGTTCCGGGAGATGATCGAATTCCGCGATGAATTCATCAAATCCATCGGGGCGCGCCTCATCGTGCACACCAACACCCAGGCTATCGCCGACGGCGCGAACCCTTTGCGCATCGGAACCCAGAAGTGCTGCGGGCTCTTGAAGACGCGCGCCCTGCTGGACGGTTTGGCGGCTGGCGGCTACGACGCCGCGTTCGGCGGCGCGCGCCGGGACGAGGAGAAATCGCGCGCCAAGGAGCGAGTCTACTCGTTCCGCGACGAATTCGGGCAGTGGGACCCCAAGAACCAGCGCCCCGAATTGTGGAATGTCTACAACGCGCGCGTCGACAAGGGCCAGCACATCCGCGTCTTCCCGCTGTCCAACTGGACGGAATTGGACGTCTGGCAGTACATCGGCCGCGAGAACATTCCCATCGTTCCCCTCTACTACGCCAAGCCACGCCCGATGGTGGTGCGGGGCGCGTCGCTGATCCCCGTCGAGCAGGATTTCATGCTCCAGCCCGGCGAAAAGGCCGAGATGGTCATGTGCAGAATGCGGTCCCTGGGCTGCAGTCCGTGCACGGGGGCCATCCGCTCGGAAGCCGACACCATTGAGAAGATCATCGACGAAATGAAACTGGTCCGCCGCTCCGAACGCGAGAACCGCGTCATCGACCACGACCAGGAAGGGTCGATGGAGATCAAGAAGCGCGAGGGGTACTTCTAGAATGAGCCTCCTCCGATTTTCCACCGCCGGTAGCGTAGACGACGGCAAGAGCACCCTCATCGGTCGGCTGCTTTACGATTCGAAGGGTGTCTACGAAGACCAGTTGGCTAGTGTCGCCAAGGCCTCGGCGGGCAGCTCCGTCCCCGGCGGGCGCATCGATCTGGCGTTGTTGACAGACGGACTGCGCGCCGAACGCGAGCAGGGCATCACCATCGACGTCGCCTACCGCTATTTTTCGACGCCGAAACGCAAGTTCATCATCGCCGACACGCCCGGCCACGAGCAGTACACCCGCAACATGGCCACCGGGGCCTCGACCGCGGACCTCGCGATCATCCTGATCGACGCAAGGAACGGCGTCCTGCAGCAATCGCGCCGCCACGCGTTCATTGCCAACCTGCTCGGAATCAAGCATTTTGTGGTGGCGATCAACAAGATGGATCTGGTCGGTTTCGACCGCTCCGTCTACGATGCCATCCAGACGGAATTCACCGGATTCCTCCGCCGCATCGGTGCTCCGGACGCGCTCTTCATCCCGATCAGCGCCCGCGACGGCGACAACGTGGTGGACCGCAGCGCCAACACTCCCTGGTACGAGGGTCCGGCCCTGCTGGAACACTTGGAAACGGTGGCGGTGGACGAGGAGCGTGAACTCCTCCCGGCGCGTTTTCCGGTACAGTATGTGGTGCGGCCCAATCTGGATTTCCGCGGCTATGCGGGCCAAGTTGCGTCGGGAGTTTTCCACGCCGGCGACGAAGTGATGGCCCTTCCTGCGAGGCGCACCTCCAAGATCACGCGCATCGTGACGTACGACGGGGATTTGGAGGCGGCCAGATCCCCGCAATCGGTCACGATCTGCCTCGCCGACGAAATCGACATCAGCCGCGGCGACGTACTGGTGCCCGCAACGGCGGCCCCCCATGTGGCCCGCCGCTTCCGAGCCAACATCGTCTGGATGAACGCGCAGGCGCTGGAACCGGGTCGCGGGTATTTCATCAAGCACACCAGCCACCAGGTGCGGGGCGTGGTGCGCGCGATCAACTTCCGGGTCGACGTGAATTCGCTTGAGCGGGTAGGTGCCACACGGCTACAGTTGAACGAGATTGGCGAGATCTCGGTCGAGACCCACCACCCGTTGTACTTCGACGCCTATTCCTCCAACCGCGTGACCGGTGCGTTCATTGTGATCGACCCCTTGTCGAACGAAACGCTCGGCGCGGGGATGATCGTGGATATCGAGGGCAAGGAGGAAACGCGCGGCCAGGTATCGAAGGGCGAACGCGAGTCTCGGTTCGGCCATCGCGGGGCCGTAGTCGCGGTGGAGGACACGGAATCCGCCTTGCTGCTGGAACGGGAACTGTTCGACCGGGGTGCGAACGTGGCAGTACTGGCGTCCCCGGATCCGGGTGCCCTGGCGCTGGCAAAGTCGGCGGGATTGATCTTGATCGCCGTTGGAGTGGTGCCTGCCGGAGCAGTGGACCTGCGCAGAATGGCGACCCACGAGGCGATCCGGCAGTTGGAACGGAAAGCGACCCTGCAAGGCCACGAGGCGGAGCTAACGGCAGGCGAAGGTATTTAGGATTTCAGATACCGGGCCCGGATTCGAATCCGGGCCCGCACATTGCTATTCCGAGTCGACAAACTGGGACGGGGCGATGCGGTTCATCAACACGGCCACCTTGGCACCGTAGTCAGCGTGCTGGTTGTAGACCTTGAGCTTGCCGCTCGTATCCTTGCCCTTGTAAGCCGAGCCGAACGACAGTGCGGCGGCAACGGTGTGGACAGCCTCGCTGATGCTGTCGAACCGCGTCTTGCCGTTCGCCCAGCCAAAGAGATTGTTGCCCGGAGCGGTACGTCCGCCACCGGTCTCGATCACAGCGAGGCTCGGCAGCAACCTCCAGTCCAGTTGGTGGGAATCGGCCTCGGAAACAAACACGCCGGCAAAGCGTTCAGCCGGGCAGCGGTACTCGTTGAAAAACTTGCGCAGCATCGCTTCGCGCAAATCGAACTTCCTGCGGATTTTGGTGACGTCCTGTTCAGCATGGGCGGTGGCGGCAGCTATCCCGAGCATGCCCGCGAACACCATTACCCCTTGTGGCAAAAATCGCCTCATCGGATTTCGTTCTCCTATGGATGGGAATTTGGTCTGTTTCGGCCTCCCGCGACGGGGTGGACGAACTGGGAATTGTGACGAAACCGTTATGACATAGATCTAGTGTACCAAGTTGCGGAGGGGACGGCAAAGTTCGGATCCGGGCGGGTGGCCCCGGACTGTTCCAAATGTGGGGCAGCTTGTCCCGCTTCCGTGTCGAAGTGGTACTCGTGCCCGGGACCGCCATTCCGTAAGCCGTGTGGTTTCAACAGACACATTTGGCCCCGGAGTTGCACTTGGTGGCATCGGATGCGTTTGTCGTTTTCACATCTCGCAGCAAGCCTGACCGCAGCGATGCTCGCGGGTACCGGGCTGTTGCCTGCCGCGACGCTCCAACAGTTGTCCATGGACGAGATGGCGTCCGGTGCCACCACCATTGTCCGGGCCACGGTGTCCGGCTCGTCGGCGGCCTTTGCCGGATCGACCATCTACACCCACTACAAGCTCACCACTCTTGAAATCTGGAAGGGCCAACCGGTACCGGAAGTGCTGGTTCCCGGCGGACAGGCGAGCGGCCTGCGCCAGACATTTCCGGGCATGCCGGACTTGCAGGTAGGCACCGAGTACGTCCTATTCCTCTGGAAGTCGCCGTCGACCGGCATCGTGCACTTGATGGGCCTCGGCCAGGGAGCGTTCACGGTGAACCACCGTTCCGATGGTTCTGTCACCGTGGACCGCCACAAGCTGGGCGAAACCATGCTGGACAAGCGCGGGAACAAGGTCGCGGACCAGCCCGTATCGATGCCTCTGGCCGCGATGAAGAGCCAAGCGGCACCGGGGGCAGGCAAATGAGGCGCGCGACCGCAAAGATCGTCCTGATGTCGTTGGCGTGCGTGCCGGCTTCCGCCTACTACCACTTCGTCCACTACCTGGCCGGCGGCAACGCCGTTGAAAAGTTCGACCTCTCCGCGCTCCCGAACAAGACCATCACGTTTTTCGTGACCGACTCGGGACCTTCGGCGTATTCCGCCACGGACAGTTTCGGCTCCGTGCTCGGACAGGTCCGCCAAGCCACCGCAGTGTGGAATGCCGTCGCCACCTCCGACCTGCGCGTAAACTTTGGCGGCGTGGAAAATGCCGCCACCGCCCAAAACACGCCCGGCGGGGACGTGGTTTTCGAGGATCTGCCGCCCGGACTCCTGGGCTACGGCGGACCAACCTCCAACGCCGGCCCGACCACCTCGGGTGGCAGCACGTTCGTGCCGATCCGGCGTTCCGCGGTCCACCTCAACCGCAACCTGACCATCGCGCCGGGGCCCAGCTTCAACGAGACGTTCTTCATGACGGTGGTCCACGAAATGGGCCACGCGATGGGCCTGCAGCACACATTCACCTCGTCGACAATGTCGACCGCCATCACCCGCGCGACGACGTTGCTGCGTCCAATCGACGCCGACGACATTGCGGGAATTTCGGTGCTGTACCCCAACCCCGGACTCGCGCAGCTTGGCAGCATCACCGGCAGGATCACCGCGGGCGGGTCGGGCGTGCACATGGCCTCCGTGGTTGCGATCAAGCCCGGGTACGGAGCGGTCAGCGGGATTACGAACAGGGACGGCAGCTACCGGATCGACGGCGTGCCACCGGGAACGTACTCGATCTATGCGCATCCACTCCCGCCCGATGCCGACATTCGCGGACCATGGAACCCCGACGGCAGCATTGTCGCGGCCTCCAACCCCACCAACGCGCTGTTTTACCCCGGAACCACAGATCTGACCAGAGCAACGCCGGTTACGGTTTCCGCCGGCCGCTCGACCGACGGGATCAACCTTGCCCTGACCTCCAGATCCGTCGTCAGCATCTACGACGCTTCCGTTTATTCCTTTCTCACCAGCACGGTTGCGGTGAAGCCCGCCTACGTCGACATGTTCACCGGAGACACGACTTTGGTGGCGGCAGGCGCCGGCCTTGGCGCGAACGGCCAAGCCCCGGGCCTGACGGTGCAACTGTTCGACGGAGCGGCCAGGGTGCGGGACGGCGGCGTCCGCCCATATCTTTCAGGCGGCTACACCTACATCGCACTCGATTTGACGTTCAACCAAGCAGCGGCACCCGGACCCCAGCATGTCGTCTTTGCGACGTCGGACTTCATGCACGTGCTCCCCGCCGGAATCGTCGCTACCCAGACCCCGCCGCCCATCGTTACCCGTGTATCGGCGAGCCCGGACGGCACGGTTGCGGTCAGCGGGACCAATTGGGCGACCGATACCCAGATTTACTTTGACAGCCTCCCGGCGACCATCGTGTCGTTGGACCCGGTGCGCGGACTGGCCAGTGTCGTGGTACCGGTCGGTGCAAGTTCCCAGACCGCCACCGTCAGCGCCTTCAATTCCGACGGGCAGAGTTCGCAGCTCCTTCAATCGGCTGCGCCAATCACGTTTTCCTACTCGTCATTGTCGCCAACACCGCAGATTGTGGGGATCCTGCCAGCGACCCTTCCCGCCGGGGCCGAGTCGATGGTGGATCTGACCACGGTGGGATTCTCCGCCGGCCAGGCACCCCCGCTGGTTGGTTTCGGCAGCAGCGACATTACAGTTCGGCGCGTGGTGGCCCTTTCGCCGAACCACTTCCAAGTCAACGTGTCGGTCGCGGCAGGAGCAGCCCTCGGGGCATCGGATATCAGCATCATCTCCGGCTTCCAAGCGGCTTTTGCGCCGTTGTCATTCCAAGTTTCCGCAACGCCGGCCGGTCAGCCATCGGTCTTGCCGATCCTGACCAATACGGCTGCCGGCCTGAACGGGGCTTATCCAAGCGCCTTGGTCTCCATTCAAGGGACAAACCTCTCCGTGAATGGTAGTCTGCCGTCAGTGGTCATTGGCGGCCTCGCAGCTCCGGTTCTTTCCGTGGCACCGACGCAAATCATCGTGCAGATACCGAGCACTCTACAGGCGGGCAACACCCTTCTGTCTCTGAATAACGGTGCCATCAACGCGCCCAGCGTGCTGGTTACCATTGATCCGCAGCCGTCCCTGATTTTGGGAATAGCGACGGCAGGAGGCACTGCTTTGGATCTTTCCCATCCGGCCAAGGCGGGTGACACGATCACGGTTTCGGTGGCCAACCTACCCAACGGAGTTGCCACCATCGCGCCGAGCCGCATGCAGGTCGCGGTGGGTGCGGTCCTGCATCCCGCAATCCAGGTGGCGGGACAGAACGGGGTCTACCAAGTGACATTCCAACTCACGGCCCAGGATGCCACAGGCACGTCCCAGCAGTTGGTGGTGTATTTGGATGGCAAGAGCAGTCTCCCCAGTTCCATCCTGGTCTCCAGCCTCCCCGGCAATTCTGTTTTCGGCATGTTGGCAGTGGAACGGAATTAGAGCGGAAGCAGTTCTCGCGCCGCCTTCCTGAAACGGGGCAAGCGCCAAGCGAACATTCCCGCCGCACCCGCACTGGCGACCGCGCCCACCGCCAGCGTCCAAGGTGCCCCGAACCATTCGGCCTCCACCCCCGCCGCCATCGCGCCCAGCGGACTGATTCCAATCAAGACCATCGAATACAAGCTCATCACCCGGCCCCGGTAGGCCTCCGGTGCCATCGACTGGATCAAAGTATTCGAAGCACCTACCTGCACCATCATGCTGAACCCGGCGAAGAACAAAAGGGCGCACGACACCGGAAACAGACGGCAGGCGGAAAACGCGGCCAGCGAGAGCGAGAAACCGGCTCCGGCGAGCGCCAGCCAGCGGCTGAGGCCCTGCACATCCCGTCGGGATGCCAACAGCAAGGCCCCCGTACACGCCCCCAGACCGATGGAACTGGCCAACAGTCCGTACCCCTGCGAGCCCTTGCCGAAGATCCGGCCGGCGAAAACCGGCATCAGCACTGTCACCGGATAGCCGAAAAAGCTGAGGCACGCCAATTGGAGCAACAAGTCGCGGATCGGGCTGGTCGCGGCGACATACCGGAAACCGTCGCGGATGTTTCCCAACGCCGACCCCGTCCGCGCCGGGGGCGCAAACGGTTCCAAGCGCATCGAGAGCAGCCCCGCGATCACAGCCGCGTAGCTGATCCCGTTGGCAAAGAAGCACCAGCCCTCCCCGAACCTCGCCACCAGCAGGCCCGCCATGGCAGGCCCCACCATCCTCGCCAGATTGAACATGGTGGAGTTCAGCGCGATGGCGTTGATCATGTCCTCCCGGCCCACCATCTCCACGAGGAACGACTGCCGGGCCGGCACGTCGAAGGCGTTCACAATCCCCAGCAGTGCGGCCATCACCATCAGGACCCAGATGTGGACACGTCCGGTCAGAGTGAGCCAGGAGAGCACCAGCGCGATCACCATCGACGCCGCCTGGGTGGCAATGATGATACTCCGGCGGCTGAAACGGTCCGCCAAGTGCCCGCCGAGCGGCGAAAAGAGGAGAACCGGGATCTGCAACGCGAATGTGATGGCTCCCAGCAGCATCGAGGAACCGGTGAGCCGGTACACAAGCCACGACTGGGCTACCGACTCCATCCAAGTCCCGGTGACGGATACGATCTGCCCCGCAAAGAACAGGCGGAAGTTCCGGTGCCGCAAGGCCCGCACTGTCGTCGCGGCTACGCCCCGAGCCATCTGACCCGATGGTACCAGGCCCGTGCGCTTGAAACTTCTTCAGTCCAGGCAGAGGGAAACCGTCCAAAACACTTCACTGTCACCGCCAAATCTTCTACAATGGTTCAATAGCCCCGCGAGCACCGGGTCCGCAACAAATGGCCGGACGGTTCGCGAAGCAGGGCGCTGGACCCTCCATTCCAATTTTGGGTACCGGCCTCGGGCTTGATTGCAGCCCGTGAATCGTAGCTGGTGAAAGAACGAGCATCTCTGGAACGCTTCGTGTTAGTCCTCATAATCCTACAGGTCTTTGCCCTCCGGGCGTCGGCCGCAGACGTTTTGCGTCTGGAGGCCAATGCGGACGCCATGGGATCGACGTATTCCCTGGTCTTGTACGGCGAAGACCGCAACAAACTCGAAGCCGCGGCAGAAAGCGCGTTCGACGAGGCGCGTCGGTTGGACCTCTTGCTATCCAATTACAAGCCCGCAAGCGAGTGGAGCCGGGTGAACAGCCAGGCTGCCGACCGTCCGGTCGCCGTTTCCCCGGAACTTTTCGACCTGCTGTCGACTTGTCTGGACTACAGCCGCCGCAGCGAAGGCGCCTTCGACATCACTGTCGGGCCTCTGATGAAGGTCTGGGGCTTCTACAAGGATTCCGGACATCTGCCGAAACCGGGCGACGTGGAAAAGGCGCTCGGGCAGATCGGCTACCGGAACATCGTCCTCAACCCCGTGGACCACACGGTGTCTTTCAAGAAGCCCGGCCTCAACATGGACCCCGGCGGCGTCGGCAAAGGCTATGCGGTGGACCGCATGGTGGCGGTTCTGCGCAAGGAAGGGATCCAGTCCGCCTTGGTCTCCGGTGGCGGATCGAGCATCTACTGCATCGGGACCCCGCCCGACGAGCCCGGCTGGACCATCGAGATCAAGGATCCGCGCGACGAGTTCAAGCGCGCGACCGAAGTGATCCTGAAGGACGAGTCCCTCTCGACTTCAGGCAGCTATGAAAAGTTTTTTGTTGCCGAGGGCAAAACCTGGAGTCACATCATGGACCCCAGGACGGGCTACCCCTCACAGGGAACCCTTTCCGTTTCTATCGTTTCGCCGCTGACACTTGACAGCGAGGTCTGGGCGAAACCATACTTCATACTCGGCCGTCAGTGGACGGCCGCCCACAAGCCCCGGGAGTTCCGGGTATTTTACTGCGAAGACAAGGTGGATCAACCATGCGCGTGGCTCCAATGACGAGTCGTTTTCTTGATGCTTGCAGACGTCGGCCAACCGATGTCCGCCCCGTGTGGTTCATGCGGCAAGCCGGACGGTACATGAAGTCCTACCGGGACATACGCGCACGGCATACGATGCTCGAAATTTGCAAGCGTCCCGATCTGGCAGCTGCGGTGACACTCCAGCCCGTCGAGGCCCTCGATGTGGATGCGGCCATCATTTTCGCCGATCTGCTGTTGCCTGTCGAGCCCATGGGACTCAAGTTGGCCTACCCCAAGGAAGGTCCGTACATTGAGAACCCCATCCTCACGAGCGAGGACGTGGACGCCATCTCGACTTCCAACACCGACGATCTCGGCTATGTCGGCGAAGCGATCCAGCAGACGGTTCGCGCCCTCGCGGGCCGCGTTCCGGTCATCGGCTTCTGCGCCGCGCCGTTCACCCTCGCCAGCTATATGATCGAAGGTGGTTCGTCGCGCAATTTCATCCGCACCAAGCGCATGATGTACACCGACGAAACCCTCTGGCGCCGCCTGATGGGCAAGATTGTCGACGTGCTGGCGCCGTTCGCGGTTATGCAGGTCGCCTCCGGTGCCCGAACCATCCAGGTTTTTGACAGCTGGGTCGGGGCGTTGGCCGGCGACGATTACGTGCGCTTTGCCCAACCGTACTCGCGCGCCCTCATCGAGCGCATCAAGGCGACCGGCACCCCGGTGATCCACTTCGGCACCGGTGCCTCGGGCTACTTCCGCGAACTCCACGCGGCTGGCGGAGACGTGATGGGCTGCGACTGGCGCACCAATATCGACTCCGCATGGTTGGACATTTCATATCGGTCCGCCATCATGGGCAACCTCGACCCCGTGGCCCTGTTCGCGCCCCTGCCCGAACTCAAGGCCAAGGTCCAGGACCTGCTGCGGCGCACAGGCACCCGCCCCGGCCACATTTTCAATCTGGGACACGGGATCCTTCCCGAGACCCCGGTCGAGAACGTGAAGGCAGTGGTGCAGATGGTCCGCGAATTCCGCGCGTAGGGGCGGAACGGGACGTTAGGATGGACACATGAAGGTCGGTGTCATCGGCGGCGGAATCACCGGCCTTTCCTGTGCCTACTACCTGGGCAAGGCCGGGGTGGACGCGACTGTTTTCGATCCCGCGCCGGGCGGTCCCATCGGCACGGTCATTATCGAGGGCTGCATCCTGGAAACGGGCCCAGAGAGTTGGCTCGCGGCCAAGCCTTGGGCCGAACAGTTGATCCGCGAACTGGGCCTCGGAGACCAGTTGACCGGCTCCAACGACGCCAAGCGCCGGACCTACGTCCTGCGCGGCGGTCGCTTCGTCACCTTGCCCGACGGACTACAGATGGTAGCGCCGACCAAGGTCATGCCAGTGATCGAGTCCAGTTTGTTCGGCTGGGGCACCAAGATCCGGATGGGCCTCGAAATCTTCCGCAATCCGAAGACCCTGCCCGACCGGTCGGTTGCAGAGTTCGTGGCGGACCATTTCGGCCCCGAGGCCGTGGACTATCTCGCCGAACCGCTTCTGGCCGGTGTGTACGGAGGATCTCCGGACGATCTTAGTGCCCCGAGCGTCCTTCCGAAATTCGTCGAGTACGAACAGAAGTACGGCAGCGTGGTGGTCGGCACCATGCGGGACAAGCGCAAGCCCACCGGGCGATCCATCTTCATGTCGTTGAAGCAGGGAGTCGGCACGCTCATCGACGCGCTGCTGGAGCGCGTGCAGGTGGTGCGGAATCGGGTCGACGCGGTGGAGGCGGCCGAGTCGGGCTGGAATATCCGCATAAAGGGACAGTCGCACCACTTCGACCAAGTGGTCCTGGCATGCGGCTCGAACGGCGCGGCAAAGCTGCTGAGTCCGGTGGACGCGGAGTTGGCGGGCCTCCTGGGGGAGATTCCGTACACCGGCAGTTCAATTTGGACCTTCGGATACAAGCGGACGGACGTCCATCATCCGCTCGACGCGTTCGGATTCCTCGTGCCGAAGCCCGAGCGCGGAGCCATCATGGCCTGCACTTGGCTGGGCAGCAAATGGCTGGGGCGGGTACCGGACGACAAGGCCGTGTTCCGCTGCTTCTCCACGGATGTGGACGTGACGCGGGAGGCGGCGCAGAGCGAACTGCATCGGCTCTTACGCATTTCGGGCGAGCCCATCTTCGCCGTGAACCACCGCTGGCCGGACTCGATGCCGCAGTATACCGTGGGGCACTCGGTGCGGGTGGCCGAGATCGAGGCCCGCGTGGCGGAGATTCAGGGCCTGTACCTGGCGGGAAACGCATACAACGGCATCGGCATTCCAGATTGTGTCAAGAGCGCAATGGCGGCAGCGGACGCAATCCGGGCTTCCGTCGTTTAGGCAAAGACATGCGGACGCTTGGCGGGCGTTCCAATTCGGGAACCGAACAGCCGGTAAGGTCCGGGAATCAACCCAACCCTTGGCATGATTCCTTCTCCGCATGCACCCGCAGCCGCCGGTAGTCCGCATGCCAGAACCCATCAAGGTGCAGTTCAGGCCTCAACCTCTCCTCGATCTCCGTCAATAGCGTCGCCTGCGCGCCTTTCGGCACATCCTCGAAATAAGCTCCACAGAACATTTCGATCCACTCCCGCATCCCGCGCTCAGGGTGCTCCAACTTGCTCCAACGCGGAAAATTGTGCCCCAAGAGCACGCGAAAGCCGTTTCTTTCGAGCAGCGCGCCATACTCCCCTATCGACGGAAAGTACCACGTATGTTGCGCCTTGTAGCCCGCCGGGCGCAGGACCGACTCAATCGCCGCCATGATCCGGGAGATGTTGCCCAGTCCCCCGAATTCCAGCGCCAGCCGCCCGCCAGGCCTCAACGCCCGCGACATGGACCGGATCGCAGCCTCCGGTTCCAACACCCAGTGCAACGCCGCATTGGAGAACACCGCGTCGAAGTGGCCCTGCACCTCAAAGTTCCGCGCATCGGCCAGCGCGAACTTCATCTTCGGATAGTTCTGGCGGGCTTGCGCCACCATCGAGACCGACGAATCAATCCCCAACACCTCGGCTCCGCGCTCGGCAATCTGCGCGGTCAGTTGGCCCGTGCCGCAGCCAAGATCCAAAATCCGCTCGCCGGGTTTCGGGTCCAGCAGGTCCACAAGCCCAGCAGCCGCCTTCCAGACAAACGAATGCCTGTCCTCGTACAAGGAGCTATCCCATTTGTCGGCCACTAGTTTCTCCCTCCCGGCACTAGCGTGAAGTAGTCATAGACCGTGCGGGCAACTTCCGCGATGGCCTTCTCAGACGCTTCCTCGGGACGCGAAGACCCCTTTGTGAATACGGAGATCACGATGTGTCCGGCGTCGCCTGGCAGGGTGATCACCCCGACATCGTCCACCACGCCCCCCAAGGTTCCCGTCTTGTGCGCGACGGGTGTACCGGCAGGCAAAAGGCCCTTGATGCGCGCCTTGCCTGTCTGGCAGCGCTCCATCATGCCCAGCAGCACGGCGTTGTTGGCGGAGCTGAAGAGGTTGCGCTTCCAGATGCGGGTCACCAGCTTGGTCATGTCTTCGGGAGTCGCGGTGTCGCGGGGGTCAGCCCATTGGGCGCGCCGGGCGGCCATGTGTTCCTGCTGGGGAACCGCATCGTACAAGCGGTCCCAGATGTCGCGGTTCCACTCGCTCTCTGGCGGGATGTTCTTCGCGCCCATCCAGTCGGAAATCAGCAGCGCTATGTTGCGGTCCACGCGGATGCCCGGCAAGTCCAGTGCCTTCATCTTGGCCGTGACTGCCGCCGGCCCGCCGCCCGCGCGCAAAACCACGTCAGCCGCCGAGTTGTCACTGATCACCAGCATCAGTTCCATGTAGTTCTCCAGCGACAAGGACACGCCCGGATGGAAGAATAGCTCGCTCAGCTTTCCAGACCCCGGATGTAGATCTTTGGGAGCCAATGGCACCATCTTGTCGAGCGAGACGCTGCCTGCCTCGACCAAGCTCATGAGCTGCACGGCGAACGGAATCTTTACCGCGCTGGCCATGGGAAACCCTTCGCCGCCGCGCACCGATACCGTACGGCCCGATTCGATGTGGGTCGCGGAAATGCCGACCACCGCATCCGTTGTGGCCCTCGCAACTAGTTCCAACTGCCGTTCCACGCGCGCCAGCGCTGGATCCGGGGAGGCGGCGACTGCGGACACCGTCGCCAAAATCGAAAGAAAGAGGACTCGCACCTGCATTATCAAAGTTTAACGGAAGGGCAGCAACCGCGTCGGCGATTCCACCCGTCTTACCATTGAATACAATGCGACGCCTACTGCTGCTCACGTTGACCGCCATTTCGGCCCAGGCCCAGAACATCTCCGTTGGTGCGCTTGCGGGCGCGCCGTTTACCGACGTGGTGAACAACGCCACGGTCTCCGGTATCCAGTCGGTTGCTAAAAGTACAAACGTCACCGGTGGCGGGTCGCTTCAGGTATCGTTGCCCATGAAGTTGCGAATCGAAGTGGACGCCCTGTTCCGGCCATATTCCTTCTCGCTGGCGTCATTGGGAGCCTCGAGCGCTATTTCGGCACATCAATTCCGGTTCCCCGTACTGCTGCAATACCGGCTGGGCAACCAGTTGATCCGGCCGTTCGTGGAAGGCGGCCTTTCCTTCAACCACTTGTCGGGGCTGTCCACGGCGGTTACGTCCGCCATCAAGAGCGGTCCGGGCCAACTGCTGCACCAATCCGACGCCAGCGTGGTCCTGGGTGCAGGGGCTGAAGCGAAAATCCCCGGGTTGTTCCGCCTGAGCGGCGAACTGCGCTACACGCGGGACACCGTCGCGGCGTTCGCCAATGTGTCGAATCTCAACCAAGCGGAAGTACTTGTGGGCATCCACTTCTAGCGCTCTAACATCGCGATTGCAGTTCACGCAGAAGCTCCACCACGTCGTCAAGCTTGTCGTCCAAGGTGTGCACCTTCGCCGTCAGGCCGCGGATTTCCGCCTCGGACCGCACATTCACCTCGTAGTCCAACTCGCCGCGCAGACGGTCCTTGGTGTCCTGCCGGTTTTGGCTCATCATGATGACAGGCGCTTGGATCGCCGCCAGCATGGATAGCAGCAGGTTGAGAAGGATGAAGGGATAAGGGTCCCAAGCCTCCTTGCCAATGACGACATTGATGGCAGAGTAGACCACAAGAATCACGAAGAAACTGATAATGAAGGCCCACGAGCCGCCGAACTTGGCAACTTGGTCGGCGATGCGCTCCCCGAAACTGGCCTCGTCGTCGATCACCTCATTCGGATTGCGCCCCGCCCGACCCCGAACCAGCTCCTGGGAGGCATGGAACTGCCGGGCCAATACCGCCATCATGTCCATGCCCGCGTGCGGTTTCGTGAGCAACAGCGCGGAGATGTCATTTTTGTCGATTTCGACGCAAGTGGTCGCTTCGAGAGCGGTCGCGCTGGTGGTGTGCGTGGTCCCGGTCATCATGGACGCAAAACCGAAGAATTCGCCCACCTCGGGATCCGCAACCAGCACCTCCTGATGGTCCTCGTCCACCATCGTGACGTGGACGTGGCCGTTGACGAGGAAGTAAGCGCGTTCGCCGGGCTCGCCGACCTTGTAGATTTTTTGGCGGACGGCGAACTCGCGCAACTCGACCTGAGCAGCCAGAACGGCCATTTCGTCGTCGTCGAGCAGCGAAAACAGGGGTATCTCTTTGAGGACGTCGATGGAACAAGGCATCGACATCAGGATTCCACACCGCTCCTGATGGCTTTGAAATTTCATCGGACCGTCATCTGGACGGCTCTGCGATGATGGCAAGGTGAAGATGGCATTTGTCACCGGTGCGGGCCGCGGCGTCGCGGGATTGCGATTGGGCTCTCGAAAGAAGGTTTCCGGGTCTTCGCAACAAGCCGGTCCATCGCTTCCGCGGATCTGCCTCACGGCATCGAGCGAATTCCCTGCGACCACCTCGATCCCGCTCAAACGCGGGAGGCCTTCGCACAAACGGGCCCGGTCGATCTGCTCGTCAACAACGCCTGGGGAGGCTATGAACGCATGGTGGAGGACGGCAACTTCACCTAGGGCCTGCCGTTCTGGCAACAACCGGCGCACCGCTGGACGTCGATGATGGACGTCGAAGTACGTGCGGCGTGGGAAGGCTCATCGGCAGTCGCACCGGGTATGGTCGAACGCGGGAGGGGTCTCATCGTCAACATCGGATTTTGGGCGGCACAGTAATATATAGGCAACACCATCTATGGAGTGGCCAAGGCAGCGATCGACAAGTTGACCGCGGACATGGCACATGAACTCCGATCCGATGGGGTCGCTGTTGTGTCGCTCTATCCCGGATTGGTGCGCACCGAGGCGGTGATGGACGCGGCCGCTGGTGGTTGGCTCGACATCTCGAACAGCGAGAGCCCGGAGTTCCTTGGACATGTGATCGCGGCACTGTGCCGCGATCACATGTTGATGGAGCGTTCGGGCAAGGTCTCCCTCGCAGCGCAGCTCGCATTGGAATGCGGCATCCAAGATGTCGACGGCAGCGCAACCCCGCCCGCCTACGATTGAAACCGTGTAGCCCGGGTGTAGACTGCATTGGTGATCAGCCGACGCTATTTCCTCGAAGCAGCCACCCTCGCCGCAACCGCATCCCAACTCCAAGCCCAGCAGCCCGCCAACGAGTGGGGCGGTCCGGTCCTCGACATCCACCTGCACTTCCGCGGGAGTGACGGAAACTTTGCCCACATCGAAGGATCCGGCGTCACTGTCGCCAACCTGCTGACGCCAGCCGCCCAGGACGCCGCCGCGCTGGAAGCCCTGGCCAAACACCCGGGCCGCTACGTCCGATTCACCACCGCCAACATCACCCAACCCGATGGCATCGGGCAAATGCGGAAAGCCGTCCAAGCGGGTGCCCTCGGGCTCGGCGAGATCAAATTCAACGTGGCCGTCGACAGTCCCGAGATGCGCCACGTGTACGAACTCTCCGCAGAACTGGATGTCCCGGTCACCATACACTGCGAGGAGGACCGTTCCGGCCAGTTCACCGCGCCCCTCAAGGGCTTGCCCGCAATGATGAAGGCCTACCCGAAGACCAAGTTCATCGGCCACGCCAACGCATTCTGGGCCAACATCAGCGCCGATGTCCCCGACGGCCCCGCCTATCCCACCGGCAAGGTCGTCCCCGGCGGCCTCACCGACCGCATGCTCTCCGAGTTCCCCAACCTTTTCGCCGACCTTTCGGCGAACTCCGGCCGCAACGCGCTCGGGCGTGATCCCGATTTCGCCGCCAGATTCCTCGTCCGTCACCAGGACAAGCTCATGTTCGGCAGCGACTGCCCCTGCCGTGACGGGCACGGCGACGGACAAGTCTCGCAGGAACCGCTCATCAAGAACAAATGTGTGGCCCGCGAGACCCTGACCGCGCTCAAGCAGCTAGCCACCCCCACGATCTTCCGGAAGCTCACGTGGGACAACGCCCATCGCCTGCTGAAGATCTAGAGAAAATTTGCCGCCGCTGGCTAAGGCCGCTTCGGAAGCGCAATGCCATCGCCGTATTTGGCCAACCCGGGGATGGTCACCGGGAGCTTGCCCGTGACTGGAATCTCGCCGAAAAGCGCCTTCACGACCGCGACCTCCGACGGGGGTACAGTGCTGTACGTCGTGAGGTAAGCCGCCACCTCCGGGAAGTTCCGCAGCAGGTATGGATTGCCCATCGCGACCAGCGCCACGGGCTTCTTCCCGACTATCAGGCTCTGGACGAGCCGGGGCAAGGAACCCCCGAGCGGCGGATTCCCCTTGAATGCCGCCACCGACGCAAACGCCGCCACAACGTAACGCGCAGCCGTCGAGCCTTGGACGGTCGCGGCATCCAGCTCGGTATCCGACATTTTGGCGTCAACCTGAATCACGATCGCGGCGGGCACCCGCCGTCGCAGTTCCGCCGCCATAGCTTGGCCCTCGACCCCCTTCCGGTTCTCCGCCAAGATATAGAACGCAGTTTCCGGGCCACCAGCCGTCCGCAAGGGCAGCAGACCGACCTGATTGCGCACGAGGGTGACCGACCGCTCCGCCACTTTCTCCGCCAAGGCATCGTTTTCCGCCGTATCCACCGTCGCGGGAATGCCGCCGATGTCCACAACCCGCGGGTTGCCCAGGCCCGCCTTCGCCTTTGCCATAAGTACCCGCTGCAAGCTTGTGTCGATGCGTTTCTGGGTCAACCGACCGCTGCGAATCGCGGCGACCACAGCGTTGATGGCGGCAGTGGCATCCGATGGCATCAGCAGGACGTCCGCACCGGCCTCAAGCGCCCGGACGGACGCCTCGCCGCTAGCGAAGTCCTGCGACAACCCGGTCATTTGCAGCGCGTCGGTAACCACGATCCCCTGGAAGCCAAGGTCGCCCCGGAGCGTGCCGTTGACGATCTTCGTCGAAAGCGTGGCAGGAAGCCCCGGGGCGTCCAAGGCCGGGACGGCCAAGTGGCCCGTCATCACGGCGTCCACCCCCGCGTTGATCGCCGACCGGAACGGAGCCCATTCGATCTTCTCGAGGCGCGGGCGGTCGCCCGGGATCACCGCCAGGTTCTGGTGGGTGTCCGTAGAAGTGTCGCCATGGCCGGGAAAATGTTTGGCCGTAACCATCACCCGGGGGCCCGGAATGGCATGCGCGCCTTCGATGAAGGCCGAAACCATCCGGGAGACCTCGGCAGGGTCCTCTCCGAACGAGCGCGTGTTGATGATGGGGTTGTCGGGGTTGTTGTTGACGTCCGCGTCGGGCGAGAAGATCCAATGGAAGCCGAGCGCGCGTGCCTCCTTCGCGGTCACCATGCCTTCGGCTCGGGCCAAGGCGTGGTCGCCAGTCGCGGTGAAGGCCATGGCGCTGGGAAAAATGGTGGTGCCGTCGATGCGCATGGAGAGGCCGCGCTCGAAGTCGCCAGCTACGAGGTACGGGACTTTGGCGGTCTTCTGGAGGCGGTTGAGGAGGGCTGCGACATCCGGGGCGTTGGGGCGTCCGGCAGGGCCGTTGATCAGGACGAGTCCGCCGACATGTTCGAAGCTCGTGAGTTGGGCGAACTTGCGAGCCTCCCTGGACTTTGGCCGTGGCGTGAATCCGCTGAATTGGACCATCACCAGTTGTGCCACCTTCTCGCGCGGCGTGAGGGATTTCAGCCAGTGGCTGACGGCCTCCTCGTCGGCCATTGGGGCGACCTTCCCGACGGCAGGCTTCCTCTGGGCGGACGGGGAGGCGTGTACTACGGGCTTCTTCGCCGGTGCAGCCACCAGCATCGCTCCAAAAAGGGCGAAGCCGGCCATCGGCAAGAGGCCCGGCCGGCTCACGCGGATTCTGACTTTCGGACCGCCTTTGGCGGACGGGGGACGGAGGTTGGCGGGCGGCGGCGGGGAGGATGGACTGCGAGCTTCTTCACCGTTCGGATCAGCTCCGGCACCTCGGTGTTGGTCTTCGGAATCACGGCGTTGGCGCCCGTCTCCGAGTCCGGTATGCCGAGATAGTCGGCGTGCGCGGTCAACAGGATGATTCGCGTCGGGATGGGTGCCGCGTTGTCGAAATCGCGGATGCGGCGGATCAACTCCAGCCCGTCCATGTCGTCGCCCATCTTGTAGTCGGCAATCACGATGTCGAAACCGGTGCCAGCGAGGGCCGCAGCTTGGAAGGACTCCCAAGCCTGGGTGCCGGTGGAAGTGGCCTCGACCGAGTAGTTTTGGGCTTGCAGGATCATGCGGCGGGCTACCAGGCCATGGCCGTTGTCGTCAACGAGGAGGATTCGAACAGGTGCCGCGGGATCTTTCTTCATGCAGGGACTCGTTGACATTACCAGCCCTTTCATTCGACTGTCAACAGCCCTGCATCTCTCTGAAACGAAGGCGAATCGAGTTCTTGACTTCCGGGGCCCGATGCGCCTATCCTTGAAGCCCTCATTGGACCGGCAGCGGGGCCTTGTACCCGGCCTTGGCGACGATCTGGTACTTGATCGGCTTGCCCTTCTGGTCGGTGACGCGGAGGGGTTCGTTGGTGGCGGGGTTGACCAGTTGCACCGTAATCTTGCGGAACTTGCCGTCCTTGGCCTGGTTGGTCGGCGTGTAGCCCAGCGAGTACTGGGTGCGCAGCGCCTGGTTGATCTTGTAGAAGGCATTGGGCATCTCGGCCATGAACCGGGGGAAGAATGCCTGGCCACCGGTCTCCTTGGCGAAGGTGCGGAGTTCGTTGTCGCCCTGGAGGAAGTCGATCGTGTTGGCGCCGCGGGCTTCGGCCATCTGGCGCGCCAGTTGCAGAATTCCGATGGGGTAGATCGGCACGTCGGACTCCTGGAGCTGCTTGCGGGTCTTGTCGTAGGTCAGCTTGCTGAAGGTGTCGATGCCCGAGGTGATCAGGACGATGGCCTTGCGGCCCTCGATCTTCGACATGCGGTCGGCGGTGTCGGTGATGGCGTCGAACATGTTGCTTTCGGAGAAGCCGGGGATGCGCAGCCGCTGCAGCCCCTCGGAGATCTTGCCCTTGTCGTTGGTGAAATCGGTGAGGATTTCGGTGCGGAGGTCGTAGGCGATGATGGCCAGGTAGTCGTCGGGCCGGAGGGTTTGAACAAAACCATAGGCGGCATTCAGGGTTTCGCGCCACCCTTGGCTCCAATAGCTCTGGTAGCGGGCGCTGAACTCGATCACGAGGGCGACGGTCATGGGAGCCTGCTCGATCGAGTACTGGGTCAGGGTCTGGGGCGTGTTGTCCTCAAGGATGCGGAAGTTGCCTTTGGGGATGTTGGGGATGGGGTTTCCGTTGTTGTCGAGGACGGATACACCGATGTTGACTACGTTGGCGTCGGCGCGGAAACTGACGTCGGCGGTGGTGGCATCCTCGTTGGCGCGCGCTTTTTCCGAAAGCTTGGAGGGGATTTTGGGCAGGTCGGCGGGCTGGGCGTTGTCGGGGTTCGACTTTGAATCGGCCTTCTTACGCGGCCGGGCCACCGTTTCACTGCCCTGCTGCTGTGGGCCTTCCTGCGCCTTGAGATCCACCCATGCGCCCAGCGCCATGCCGATTGCGAGGGCGGGGATTGCGATCCATGTTTTCATGCTGCGAGACTCCTGCAAACCAATAATAAGGGAAGACGGTGGACGGCGCGGGACGAACCGGGGTTACCCCGATCAATCGGGCTCACTCAGTTCACCCATGGCCCGCGGCCGGAATCGTGCTTCCGCATGTAGACTTGGAACTTTTTCTTGGCACGCTGCAGTTTGTAGTCCCGCCACATCCGACCAAGATCGAAACCGCCCGCGCCGCCACGCATGCCCGGACTCGTCCGACGCCTCCGACCTCCGAACTGCGTCCGAATGTAGAGGAAACCAAACAGCATGCCCCCAAGGTGCGCCAGGTTGCTCACGGTGCCACCCGTCTGGAAGGAACTCAGGAACGCGATGCCGCCCATGATCATCACCATGTATTTGGCTTTGATGGGAAACAGGAATGAAAAGAGCACCTGCTGGTCGGGAAAAAGCATTCCGTAGGCCAGAAGGAGGCCGTAAATCGCGCCGGAGGCCCCGAGAACGTGTTGCCGGGGGTCGCCGAACAGCATGTTCATCGCCACAACGCAGAAGCCCGCGCCGATGCCGCACACGAAGTAATACTGCACGAACCGTTTGGTGCCCCACGTCTGCTCCAGTGGCGTGCCGAACATCCACAGCGTCAACATGTTGAAGAGGATGTGCCAAAAGCTCTGCAGGCTGTGCAGGAACATGTAGGTCACAAGCTGCCAGATCTCGAACCGGTAGGCCACGTCGATGGGCACCAGTTGCAGGGACTCGAAGATGGGCCTGTCCGCGATCAGGGAGCCGAAGAAATAGACGATGTAGACCGCAATATTCGTGAGGACCAAGGCCTTCACGCCGCTCGGGAACGGCAGGGAAAGCATCGAATTTCGACCGCGGTAGGGAACGTCGTATCGCATGAGGCGGGCCTGGCGGGCCAGACTGCGGACCTGATTTGAGGATATCACCCGCTTCGTGGAACCTCAAAAATTGAGTTGCAATTGGTGCCCAGCCTCGGCTGGGAGGCCTTTGATTCCCGAAACGGGAGTTGGCCGTGCCTGGGCGCATTTCGGTTCCCAGCTCGGCAGAATCAACATGTGACCGAGCCGCGACCGCAAGGGAGTGCCCTTCTTACTCAGGCCTTGACCTGCGGCTCCGGCGAGGATTCGGTCGGCACCGCGTTGGCGGCCTTGGCATGTTCGTTCAACCACCACGCGGTGTACTGCACCACGCCTGCGGCCGCGAACCAGACTTGGTAGTGCGAAAGAATCCCGTCCGTGAACAGGAATCCGCCGGCAAGGTCGAGATCCCCCGCCGCCCGCCACAGCCCCATGGAAACCAGGCAGATCGCGCCCATGGTGAGCAAGCTCGCGGACAGCATGGCCGCCCGGCTGTTCTTGCCAGGCTTCTGGGTGACGACCGGTCCGCTTCCAAGGCGGATTCTGACGCGCATTGCGGTTGCTGATCCCTCTTCAGCAGTGTAGCGTTAATTGGTCGCCTTGCGGAGCAATTCCAAGCGCGCCAGCGCGCCGCCGGAATCGAGCGAGTGCGCGGCCATCTCCACACCCGACTTCCAATCCCCCGCCCGGCCTGCCGCCACCAACGCCACTGCAGCGTTGACAAGGACGATCTCGCGCGGCGGCCCATGTTCCGAACCTTCCAGGATCGCCAACGCCAACGCGTGGTTGTAGGCCACGTCGCCACCCCGGATCAAATCCAGAGGGCGTCGAGGGAAGCCGAAGTCCTCCGGCTCGACCGTGAGTTGTTCCACCTGCCCCCGTTGAACTGAAAACACTGTGGACGGCCCGGTCAGCGTGACCTCGCCCATGCCGTCCGAGCCGTGCACCACGAAACCCCGCTCAAGGCCGAGGCGGGCCAGCGCCCCGGCAATCTTCGCAGCCGCGCCATCGGACCATGTCCCCGCGATCTGGATCTCGGCGCGCGCGGGGTTCGTCAGCGGCCCAAGGAAGTTGAAGGCCGTCCGAAATTTCAATTCCAGCCGGATGGGTTGCACGTGCCGCACCGCGCCGTGGAACGAAGGGGCGAAGAGGAATCCCATCCCGGCGTCGCGGATCGAGCGGGCCACAACCTCGGGCGTGACTGCGGTGCGGACCCCCAGCGCTTCGAGCAGGTCGGCACTGCCGGATCGGCTGGTAATGGAACGGTTGCCGTGTTTCGCCACCCGCACTCCGGCCCCGGCGATCACAAACGACGCGATCGTGGAGATGTTGAACCCTGCGGTCGGATTGCCGCCCGTGCCGCAGGTGTCGATCACCGGCCTGCAATCGGCATCGATGGGAATGGTCAAAGCTAGGGAGCGCATTGCCCGGGCGAAACCGGTAAGTTCGTCGACCGTCTCGCCGCGCACCCGCAGCGCGGTCAAAAAGGCTGCGGTCAGGACCGGTGTCGATTCGCCTCCCAACAGGGACCGCATGGCGGTTTCCGCCTCGGATTCTGACAGCAAGCCGCCGTCAACCACGGCGTGGAGTAGGTCTAGGGTCATGCGGGAACTAATAACAGGATAGTCGCCAGTGCCTAACGGCGGGTCATCGGGAACTGCGCCGCCGCCACGCATCCGACACGAAATAGAACACCACCCCCGCAGCCATCACAGCCACACCGACCGCCGCCGCGCTCAACTCCCCGAGCTTGTCGCCGCGACTCTGGATGCCCGCGCAGACCAGCAGCACCGTGGGCCCTACTCCGACCAGCACCGCTCCGACGATCCCGCCCGGCACACGGAACGGCCTCGGCAACTCCGGCTCCCGAATCCGCAGCGCCACCAGAGCCGCAAACTCCAACACCAGACTGGCCCCGTAAAGCAGGATGTCGAGCATCAGCAGGCGGTCGAAACTGAGCCCCAACGCCGCCGTCCACGCGATGCCGCAGACCGTGACCGAGACCCACGGCGCGCCGTTCGCCAGCCGTTTCGTAAGTGCCGTCGGCAGGTACCCGTCCTCGGCCATCACCACTGGAATCCGTGAGTAGGACAGTGTCAGGGAATTGAACGCCCCCATGGTGCTGACCATGGTCGTCAACAGCAACACCACCCCGAGCCATTGGCCTCCCATGTGCGAGCCGATTTCCACCCAGCTCCCCGTCGCCCAGACCCCGCGCGGGAACCCGGCATGCCAGATCGCCACCACGGGCACGACGTAGGCCACCATCGCCAGCCCGATTGCAGCCGCCATCACGTTTGGATACGTCCGCCGCGGGTTCTCGACCTCCCCAGCAATGGTGGATGCGTTGTCCCAGCCCATGTAGTTCCACATCGCGACCAGCAGGCCGGCGAGAAAGTCCGGCGGTTCCAACGGATGCGCCTTGAACCCGGTCGCCGCCCCCGGATTCAGTACCGCGAGCGAGATGATCACCGCGAACGGGCTCAGCAACACCAGCCCGGCGACCAGCGAGCCCTCACCAACCGCCCGCGCCCCCATCAGGTTCCACAGCACGCACGCCGCCACCAGCGCCGCGCCGATGAACAAACCGTTGTGTCCCGCCGTCGCCGGGGGCCACAGCTTGCCCAGGGACAGCACGAACAGCGTCGGGTACACGGCCATGTCGAAAACGCTGGAGAACAGCGAAAGCCACGCCTCCTGGAAGCCCCAGAACGGCCCCAAGGCCCGCCGCACCCAGACATAGAACCCGCCTTCGGAGGGAATTGCCGACCCTAGTTCGCCCACCATCAAGCCGACGGGAAAACTCCAAAGCACTGGCACCAGCACGAGCAGGAGCACGCCCATCCGGTATCCGGAGCGCTCGATCAACTCCTCGATGCCGTACGGTCCCCCGGACGACATGAGATAGGTCGCCATCGCCAGCTGCGCCAGCGTGACCTTGCGGCTGGCGCGACCCACGTCAGCCCGCGATCCTGACCGCGAGGTCGAGCTTGCCCCGCAGGGTGTTCATCATGATGCAGCCGCGGTCCGCGATTTCGACCAACTTCGCCAGCAGTTCGGGATCGGCGCAGGTGGCCGAGACGGCCAGTTCGATCCGGGTGAACGTCGGCGGCGTGCCGGAGACGGTCGCATTGACTGTGACGCGGGCGTCGGCAACGTCGGCTTTCCGGGCGACTACCGCCGCCAGCAGGTTGCTCATGAAGCACCCGCCAATCGCGGCGAGGAACAATTCGCCGCCCATCGGCCCGGCGTCGGAGCCGCCTTTTTCCAGCGGGCGGTCGATTGCGATCCGGTGTTCGCGTATCGCGGCCTCGGATGTTGAGGTGCCGGTTTGCCGTACTTCGATGGTCATCCAGTCTCCTAACGTCCCGCGATGGCGGCCAAGTGTCTTGCCAAGTTCTCCTCGACCTCGGTCTTGCCACCGATGGTGTCGTTATAAAAAACAACCCGATAGCTTCTAATGTCAAAAGGCAACTGGGTCTCTCGGCGAGCGAGCAGAATTGTGGGTTTGTGAAGGGCGTGCGCGTAACCCAGCTCGTAGAAGACGTTTGGGTTGGAGGGGCTGATCTCTGCGATTACAATATCGGATTGCTCAATCTCGCGCTGGATTTCCTGAAAGATGATACCTGGGCCGGCCTGTTGGTCGATTCGAAAGGGTACGTAGCCAGCTTTCATGGCTTGGACCTTGATGACATCGCGGAAGAATGTATCGTAAGGCTCGGCGAACTGCATGGCCACGAACGCTCTCGGGTCGCTGCTCGAGGCGGTGAACCGTGAAAAGGAAACCGTCTTGTTCCCTGCGGCGATCAGTCCAACCTGTCGCCCCTCAAGTGGTTTTGTCAGGAGTTGCTCCATGACTGGAACATCGTCGACAAACATCCTCAATTCTTGGCCTTGCACCGAGATGTGGAGGTCGTAGTCTCTGTCAGCCCTCAAGTTCCCCAACTCACCAGTCGAAGCGATGGGTCGCCAGCCGAATCCCGGTTCGTGTTCCCCAACAGTGTACGCGCTCTTGTTGGCTCCCAATTCGACGAATACGTAGTGCTGGTCTGGAGAATGATACCCAACCACTATGCCAGCGGCCTGCTCAGTGTCCCCAAATGAACCTGAGAACCGGACCGCGACACCGCAGGTGCCATTCCTGAGTGTCGTATTGCTCACGGCCAAGCCCATTGGAAACGTCTCTCCGTGGGCGGAGGCCCGCTTCCCTGAACCTAGGAACCGTAGTCCACGGCGATCCTTCGCGTCGTTGACCATTTCATCAGATACCGGAATTTCCCAATTTCCAATGATAGGCACCCATCTGTTGGGGTGCCCATTCTTCCCGTTAGCCGTTTTCCCGTTGATCATGAGCATTATCTTTCTCCCACATTGTAACCTGCAGACGATTTATGACTTCCGCCTTTCCACAAACTTCTTCCGGAACTTGTCCAGCTTGGGCCGCACCACGTACAGGCAGTAAGGCTGGTTGGGGTTGTTCGCAAGATAGTTCTGGTGGTATTCCTCGCCGGGCCACCACGCCTTCGCCGGTTCGACCGCCGTCACGATCGGGGCGTCGAATGCCTTCGCCGCCGTCAACTCCGCGATGATCTCGCGCGCCGTGGCCTCCTGCTCCGCCGAGTGGAAGAAGATCACCGACCGGTACTGCGTCCCCGCGTCATTCCCCTGCCGGTTCAGCGTCGTGGGGTCGTGGATGACGAAGAAGATCTCCAGGATGTCGCGGAAGCTGATCACCTCGGGGTCGAACGCCACCTGCACCACCTCGACATGCCCGGTTGCGCCGCTGCACACCTGCTGGTATGTCGGATTGGACCGCGCACCGCCCATATAGCCCGAAATCGCGCTCTCCACGCCGCGCGTGTCGTTGTACACGCATTCCAGACACCAGAAGCACCCGCCGCCCAACGTCGCTATTTCTTTTGCCATTCTGCTTCCAGCATAGGTCAAGGCATAAAATGTCCTCAGTGCCACAGATCCTCACCACCACCGTGGGTTCCTACCCCATCCCCGACTGGCTCGCCGCCCTACCCAGTGAACAAGCCCGGGAGGACGCCACGCGCGTCGTTTTCGACATCCAGCGCCGTGCCCGGATCGACCTGCCGACCGACGGCGAACTTTACCGCTTCGACGTCAACCACCCCGACACCAACGGGATGATCGAATATTTCGTCCGTCCCATGGCCGGTGTCCGGACCCAGCTCGGACGCAGCGATTGCGAGGCGTTTTCCAAGCTGGAGGCGATGCGCTTCCGCCGCAAGCCCTCCGTCGCCGTCGTCGACGAACTCGGCGAGGGCGGCCTGAATCTGCTCACCGATTGCGAACTCGCCGCGCGCTGCGCTGGTGGTCCGTTCAAATTCACCGTCACCAGCCCCTACATGCTGTCCCGCACCATGCTGGACCTGCATTACGGGAATTTCGAGGAGCTCACGATGGCAGTCGCCCGCGTGCTGGCGGATCAGGTTCGAGGCCTTCCCTGCGACTGCCTGCAGGTCGACGAGGCCAATATCCCCGGCAACCCCGATGACGCGCCGCTCGCCGCCCGCGCCATCAACACGGTGCTAGACGCGGTGACTTCGAAGAACCGCGCTGTCCACCTGTGCTTTGGCAACTACGGCGGCCAGACCATCCAGAAAGGCGAATGGGCGCGTCTGACCTGGTTCCTCAACGAACTGCATGCCGACCACGTGGTGCTGGAACTCGCCCGGCGTCCGCCGTCGGAGTTGGAAGCCATGAAGGACATCGATCCCCGCATCAAGCTTGGTATCGGGGTGGTTGATGTGAAGGACAACCACGTCGAGACACCGGAGGAGATTGCCCGCCGGATCGAGGCCGTGGAGAAGGTGGCGGGAGCCGGCCGGGTCGGCTGGATCCACCCCGACTGCGGCTTCTGGATGTTGAAGCGCAGCGTTGCCGACCGCAAAATCGCGGCGTTGGCACAGGGCCGCGACCTGTACCTCGGCTTGACCGCTTAACCGCGACCTCAGCGCTCGAACAAACACTCCCGCGCGGTAGTGCCTCGGTAACATGCTAGTTCGGCAGAGCCGCCACCGCGAGGGAGCGTTTGTTCGGGGAACCGAAAATGGGCCGTCGCGCGTCAACTGCCGTTTCTAACCTCAAGCCGCGGATACGCGGGCAGAATGAGGTACAGCGCCGCGCAGACCGCCGTTGACACCGTCAACAGCTGCAGCAACGAAGTGTACGAACCCGTCAGATCGAACGCCCGCCCCATCAGCACCGGACCCAGCGCTCCGGCCACCGCATACGCCGTCCACGTGAATCCATACAACGTGGAGAATGCCCGCAGTCCAAAATACCGGCTCAAGAGATAGGGCGTGATATCCGCCTCGGCACCCATCCCGAACCCGATCAGGGCAACCGCGCCCAGCGCGGACGTGGTCGTGGCGGCCACAGCCAAAAGTAATATCCCCATCGCCGCGGCACCAAGGATGCAGAAGCCAACACGCGGACCCGAAAACCGGTCCAGCAGTTGCCCCGTAACCAAACGTCCCGCGAAGCTGAACAGGCCCAGCGCCGATGCCAGCAATGCCGCATGCTCCTGGCTGATGCCACGATCCGTGAGCAACGCCGATAGATGGGTGATCGCGCCGTTCACGCTCAGCGATCCGAGAAACAACGTGCCGATCAGTATCCAAAATGCGCGCGACTTCAGCCCGTCGCGCGCAGTAAGGCCCGCCCTCGGTTGGGCCGTCTGTTTCGGGGCCAAAGGACGCTCGCGCACAAACAGCGCCGTCAACGGGATGCCGAACACAAACACCATCGCGCCAAGCACAAAATAGGCGCTGCGCCATCCCGTTGAGCCAATCAGCGCCTGTGCCAGCGGCGGAAATACGATTGCTCCGGTCGCCGAACCCGCCATCACGAGCGACAGCGCCAGACCCCTCCTCCGCACGAACCACGTGGAAACGGCGCGCGAATATCCCATCTGCGTCGTCCCGTTGCCCACAATTCCCAGCACCACGAAGGTGGCATACAACTGCCAGATGTTCGAGGTCAAGAATCCGAGGGAGGCGAATGCCGTTCCGAAGATCGCCATGCACGGCAAAATCACCCTGCGCGGACCTCCCCGCTCCGAACTCCGGTCCAGCAGGCGCCCGAGCACCGGCGAACAGAACGCCACCGTGAGCGCGGCGAATCCAAAGGCTGCCGAAACCGCCTCGCGGGTCCAGCCAAATTCGGCGCTCAGTGGTTTGAGGAACGTGCCGAAGCTGAACACCAGCATCGAGCCGAAGCTCACCATCACGCCGCAATATGCAGCCAGTACCACCCGCCAGCCTTCGGCCGACTCGGCTTCAGCCGTTTCGGACCAGCCGTCAAGAACTCCGCGCGTATCCATTCAACGCCGTCCTCTTTCCCCCCTCGCGGTGGGCTTCCTCCGACAACGCATGAACCCCGCTCGAGTCAATCCAGCGGTTGTAGAAGTTGAACAGCGCGCACACCGTGATCGCAAAATAGATCGCCTCATCCGTCCAGCCTTGCCCATACAGCGGCTCCATGTCCTCCGCCGTGATTTTCGGCGATTCCTCGTTCACCTTTTGCACGAATCGGAACAGTGCCTTGTGCTTCTCGTCCAGTTCCGAATTCTCCAAGTCGCGCAATACACCCCACACCAGCGTCTCGCTGCCCAGCAATTCCGCCGCAACTGCGGCGTGCGACTGCAGTCAGAAAGGACAGTCATTCCGGTACGACGTGTATGCCGCGATGAGTTCTCGCATTCCCGGACTCAGCGGTGCCGGCCCCCGGAGGATCTCCTGCGTAAATCGCGCCAGATGCTCCGTGGCTTTCGGCAGATACGCGAACATGTGCCAGATCTGCGGGTATTCGACGCCCGCCGCCCGCCGGTCACGAATCATGGTCGTATACACCGAAGGGTTTTCGCTGCGCTCGACGTCCGGCAGAAACATCGGCTTCATGCCTGGGCCGCGTTTTATGTCGTCACTCATTGCTGTCTCCGGGATTTCGAATCCACCGATCATACCAGAAATCTCAAGCACGGACGAACTGACTGCCGCGCCCGTTCGTCCCATCAGATAGACGCCATGTTCACTTTCTTGGTGTGGTGCATCCTGTTTGTCCTCTCCTGGCCGATCGCGCTCGTGGCACTGGTCCTCTATCCGATCATCTGGCTGATCCTGTTGCCGTTGCGGATCGTCGGGATTGCCGTAGGCGGCGTGCTGTCCTTGGTTTGGGGAATCGTAACCCTTCCCTTGCGCATTTTTAGGTAGCGGAGTACCGGCTCTGGAACCAAGTCCCGCCAAAGGCCGCGAAGACGATGATCGCGCCACCGGCCAAGGCCGCCGCGCCGGGCCGTTCGTTTCGGATCACCCAGCTCCACACAGGGTTGAAGACCGGTTCCACCAGCAGCAAAGTCGCAGCCTCAATGGCGCGCACGTGCCGGATCGACCGGGTCAGGAAGATATAGGCCAGGGCGATCTGAAACACTCCCAGGTACAGCAGGACGGCGATGTCGGAGGTTCCGGCATGTATGGGATCGGCCAGCGCCAGCGGAAGGCAACCGAAGAAGGCAATCACGTTCCCCAGCGCCGCTACGGAAAGTGAATTGCCACGGGAGCCGATCCAGCGCAGGGCGGTCATCGTGAGCGCCCACGCGAAACCCGAAAATACCGCAATCGCATTCCCAAGAGCCGCACCGTGGCCGGAATTGTCGGAGCCCCGGAGCAGCAGGAAGGCACCGACCGCCACGGCCGCCACCACCGCGACATCGTGCCGCCGGATCTTCTCCTTCAGCACCAGCGGCGACAGGAACAGCATGTAAAGCGGCGCGGTCGATTGCAGGAAGATTGCGTTGGCCGACGTCGTCATCTTGTTCGCCGCCACGAACGACACCAGCGTGGCGGCGTAGGCGATCCCGGCGAGGAAGGTGAGGCGGTTCCAGCCCTGGCGCGCCTCCGGCAACACGAGGCAAAGCACCACTGCCGCTATGCCCGAGCGGAATCCCGCCACCTGCCAATTGGTCAGCGAGCAGGCCTTGATCGCCACGCCTCCGGTCGAGAAAAGGAAGGCTGCGAGGAAGATCAGGACCCGGTAGATGCGGCGATGTTCCTGTTTGTGTGCTGGATCGATCAATTCTCTAAGGTAAGACACGGCCCACCGCTGCTTCACGGAAGCGTCAAGACAAGGAAACGGACGGCTGGATTGCCCCGTCGATGAACAAGAAGTATCCAGCGGGCTGGTTTGGAGTCGAAGTTCACGGAAGACGAGGCAACCTCGCGTGCCGTATTGTTACTACCGGGGTAGGGCCTTCCCGACCAATCGTCCCGCGCGGCTACCATGGAATAAAGGGTCGCAGTGCGCATCATCATCGAAAGACCGGGAAGTGGAAAAAGCGGTGGAACCGACGAGGACCTGTTCATCGTCCAGCGTCCTCCGCGTTGGACGCCCACAATCCACTATCTTTCGCAGACCGAGGTCCACGTCTACGGGTTGGCGATATCGGCCAGCGTTCTGCTCAGTTTCTTCCCTTTCCTGATCGTCATGCTGACGCTGCTGCGGGACGTGTTCCACTTCTCGGCAGCGGAGCGGGCCCTGGTCCTGGCCCTTGGCGACTACTTTCCGGGCGACTTGGGAACGTTCATCATCCGGAACCTGACCAAGGTCAACCACGGACGGTTCCAGATGACTTCGATCATCCTGCTCCTGTTCACGGCCAACGGTATTTTCGAGCCCCTGGAGGTCGCACTCAACCGCGCGTGGGGTGTCACCGAAAACCGCAGCTATCTGAAGAACCAGATCCTGAGCCTGTTCATGATCCTGCTCTGCGGCGGCCTCGCGCTTGGCTCTGTCTTGTTGACCGCCGTCAGCCAGCGCTACGTGGCCATGCAATACGGAATCAGCGTGATTCCAGCATGGCTCTCGCTGACGATCTTCAAGCTGGCGGCGATTCCGATCACCATGCTGTCCCTGTGTCTGACGTATTGGATCCTGCCCAACAGGCGGGTGCCTCTGGACCGGATCGTGCCGGTCGCATGCGCGGTCGGATTGGGCATTGAGGCTGTGAAATACCTGTTCCTGTTCGCCTGGCCATGGCTGAACAAGAAGTTCACCAACGAGTACGGGCCTTTCTCCTACTCCGTATCGATCATCGTGTTCGCGATGGCGACTTCGTTGCTGGTCCTCGCAGGGGCGGAATGGTCGGCGCGGAAACGACCGGAGGTGGAAGAGCTGTCCACCATCGTCGGCGAGACCAGGAGCACTGCCACGGTGCCTGTGCCCGCGGGAGACGGCGCAAGGTAACCGGGACTACCCGGCTTGCCGGGCCTGTTCCGGAGCGGTCGGCGCGACCGGTGCCATGCGACCGACGCGCATGCGGGTCCAATTGTAGGGGATCTGCTTGGCGCAGTCGAGGCAGACCATATACGTTTCCTTGACTCCGTCGGCCCGGAGCCTCGTCCGGGGGAACGTGGTCTTGCGGTGGGGACAACCGAAGAGTCCAGTGAGCAGCGACACCATTGCGGGATTCCTTGCCTCCACTGGTATAGTGTCGCGACCGGGGGATTTGTCTCCGACTTTTTTCGCGAAATTGGAGTGCGGGTACTGGGGCTAACGCGATCTCTGCCGCCCCCGTCGGAGCTGGCTGCGCCAATCAATCCAGCTTCGGTCTTTTGCTTCTTACGAGGCCAGATCGCGAATGTGACGGATTAGCGCTCCGTCGCCCATCACGGAAATGCCGATACGCACCCAGGAATCCTGTTTCGACGGGCTTAGTTCGGCATCTGTCCCAGCCACCGTGCGAGGCCCTTCATCACAAGAGCAAACAGCTCAGGGCGCAACTCTCCAAGCTTTCTGATCTTCGCGCTAGCGGGATAGGTGGCGACACCCTGCACCAAGAATGCTCCGGATTTGAGGAACGGCACATCGACCCGGACTTCGTGGGTGGATCCGCGGGCGCTGGTCGTGTGGGGAATGATCGTGTTGAGCGCCCGGTCATCATCGCCGTATGGAATGCTGATGACCAGAACCGGGCGCACCTTGGCCGCGTGGCCCAAATCGAACAACCACACCTCACCTCGGGCTGGTGTCATCGCCTTCTTCGAGATCCAGCATTCGGAAAAGGCCGGGCGAACCGATGGCATGGAGCGGCTGGGATGGTCCAACGCCAGACACTGGCTACGTGTGCAACCCGCGTTCGATCTCGCGCAAAAGGAAACGCTGGGCGGGTGTCCATGGCGAGCGGGAGGGCGGATACCGGGGGCGTGGCGTTGTCTGTTTGCTATGACAGTGGCGACAAGTGCGGGTCCCGTGGCTTCATTCTCCGAATCGGCTATCCTAAATGTGAAAGGTGCCGATGAACGTCACACTCGAAATTCCCGAAGAGCGGGTGGTAGCATTCCGACGCGAGGCGCTGACGCAGGGCCTGTCCGTGGATCGATGGCTGATCGGCTTGGCCGAGCAAAATGTCCGTGCCACGGGTTTGACATCGGGTCGCACGCTGGTTGACGTGTGCGCCAAAGTCCGGGGATTGGCGGATGATGTCGACTTCAGCCGTGACCCGTCGCCCGGCCGCGACATCGTTCTATGAACGGCTTCCTGCTTGACACCAACATTCCGTCGGAGTTGATTCTGTCGCGCCCGAGCCCGAAGGTTGTTTCGTGGGTGAGTGCCCAAGACGACACTACGCTGTTCCTAAGCGCGATCACCGTGGGGGAATTGCGGAAGGGTGTGGCGACGATGCCAGTAGGCCGGAGGCGATTTCAACTCGAGGAGTGGCTGGACACGGAGATCCTTCCCCTATTTTACCGCCGCGTTCTCCCGGTAACACAGACGGTCGCTGAACGATGGGGGGTTCTGAGCGCCCAGCGAAAACTGGCAGGCCGTCCCCTTGCGATGGCCGACGGCCTTATCGCCGCCACGGCGTTGGAGCATGAACTCTGTGTCGTGACGAGAAACGTCAAAGACTTTGTCGAACTAGGAGTCGAGATTGTGAATCCATGGAGTTCCGAAACGTAAAGCATCCTGCGATCAAAGCTTCATCCGTTCCAACTTCCGATACAACGTCTTCCGCTCAATCCCCAAAATCGCTGCCGCCCGGCTCTTGTTCCCGCCCGTAGCCGCCAACACCCGCCGAATCTGGTCGGATTCGGTCTCCGCCAGCGTCTCGCCCAAGCCCTCCTTCGGCTCCATCGCCGAAATGGCGTCGTGGACGGCCTCGGAATCAATCCGGTCGTTCGGTGCCAAGATCGTCAGCCGCTCGATCAAGTGCTGCAACTGCCGCACATTCCCGGGCCACGTGAAATCCTTCAGCGTCCGCAGACCCGATTCCGTCAACCTCACATCCCGGTTATAACGCCCGTTGTATTTGGCCACGAAATACTGCGCCAGTAGTGGCACGTCCACGCGGCGTTCGCGCAGCGGCGGCAGGTCCAGCCGCACCACGTTCAGGCGGAACCACAGATCCTCGCGGAACTTACCATCGTCCACCATCTTCTGCAGGTCGCGGTTGGTGGCGGCGATGACCCGCACGTCCACCTTCTTCTCGCGCGACGCGCCGACGGGCCGGATTTCGCGCTCCTGCAAGAACCGCAACAGCTTCACTTGGAAGGAAGGATCGATATCCCCGATCTCATCCAGGAACACCGTCCCCTTGTTCGCGGATTCGAAAACGCCGATTCTGTCCCGCTCAGCCCCGGTGAACGCCCCTTTCATGGCACCGAAGAGTTCGCTCTCCAGCAGCGCAGCGGGGATAGCGCTGCAATCCACGGGCACAAACGCCTGCGACGCGCGGTTGCTGAACCGGTGGATCATGCGCGCGATCAGTTCCTTGCCCGTCCCGGTCTCGCCCTGGATGATGACGGTCGCGTCGGTCGGAGCCACCTTCGACAGTGTCTTGTAAATCTCGACCATGCCAGCCGAACTGCCGATCATCTCGCTTTCGGGAAGCTCCTCGAACTCCACTTCCTCGTCGTCCGTATTCCGGGCGTCCAAAGCGCGCTTGACGGCCTCTAGCAGCGTATCGAGCTCGAACGGCTTGGCCAAATAGTCGAAAGCACCGTTGCGGGTCGCGGCCATCACGGTTTCCATGGTGCCGCGGGCGGACATCAGGATCACCAGCGCCTTCTCGTCGGCCTTTTTGGCTGCCATCAGGACATCGATGCCCGTGCGGTCGTCGATGTAGATATCCGAAATCACCAGCGGATACGTCGATTTGGCGAGCCTTGCCAACGCGTCGCGCGTGTTCGAAACGGCTTCGACCTCGTAGCCTTCCATCTCCAGAAAGGTCACAACCGTCAGGCGGACGCTCGCATCGTCCTCGACCAGTAATATCTTTTCGCTCATATGGCGCGTTTGAGCACGAGGGTAAACTTAGACCCCTTGCCCGGCTCCGATTCAACTTGGATGGTGCCGCCGTGTTGCGTCACAATTTGCTCCACTATGGATAACCCGATTCCGGTGCCCAACTCGCCCGACTGCTCGGCCGACTTGGTCCGGTAGAACTTCTCGAAAACCCGCCGCACTTCCTTCTTGTCCATGCCGATGCCTTGGTCCTGGATCGAAAGGTTGACGTAGTCCCCTCTACCATCTTCGCCCAGCACCGTTACCCGTGTTTTTTCCTGCGAATACTTGACGGCGTTGGTGAGGAGGTTGTAGACGGCGTATTCCATCAATTCGCGGTCGCCGATAAGGTCGCAGGCTGGCAGTTCGGTGACATCAATCTCGATCAGCTTCCGCTCGGCGTAGGCGCGGGCGCGGGCCACGCACGTGTCCACAACGTCGCCGAGCGCGAAGCGCTCTTGCTTCATCTCCATCTGCCCCGCCGAAAGGCGTTCCACACTGAGGAAGGTCTCGATCATCCGGGCGAGTCGCTTGGACTCGGCGTTGATCATCTCCGCCATCTGCTTGCGTTTGGCCTCGGGCATCGACCCGTAGCGGCTGATCAGTTCGCTGGAGCCTTGGATGGCGGTGAGTGGCGTCCGCATCTCGTGTGTGACGAACTGCATGGCCTTTTGGTAGCGCGAGCGCTCGTTTTCAGCCCGGTTGAGGGCCCTGCGGACCACCATCTGCCGCCAGAACGCGGCTCCCGCGATAGCGAACAGCGTCGACAAGGTGCCGGGCAACCAAGGCCAGACCGTCGAATGGGTGAAAGCCATGGCGGGCACGAATTGCGACCCAACCGCCAGCGCCGCCGCCGCGGTGTTTGCGATCCAATCGGGCCGGGTGCCGCTAGTGATTGCGAACGCGGTGCCTGTCATGCCAGCCAGCAACAAGCAAACGGCGGCCACGGATAGCCAAGGGACGTCCACCAGGAACATGCCCCGCGCGATGGTCTCGTACTCGCTGGCGTTGATCTCGATCCCGGGAACGGGCTCGGTGTTGGAGTACGGGGTGATGCGGCTGTCACCCGACGCCTGCGCCGTGACCCCAACAAACACCGCCTTGCCCGCGAATCGGGCCGCCAACGCGGGGTTGGCGTCGAGTTCGGCCACCGAAATCCGCGGGATCCCGCCCATTTTGACCGGCGGATAACGGATGCGCAGCATGCGACCGTCCACGTATTCGTCCTTCAGCGTGGAGGGAATGTGCAACTTCCCGACCACCAGTTCCTCCGGTGATTCGATGATCTGGCCCCCCACCACGGCATGGAACGCTTCCAGCGCCAGCGACCATCGCCGGACATGCCCCCCGGCCTTCATCAGCGGGGCCTCCCTGGAAACGGAATCAAACTTGTCGAGGCTGGCGTGGACCTGCCCAATCGCGTACGCATGTTGGGCGAAGCGCGGGATCGGGTTCCCCCACTCGCCGTTGCGCAGGATGTAGGCCGGGAGGACGAGATTTGGCGTCGCAGCGAGGGCTTTCTCCAGGCGATCGTCAATCTCCGGCAGACTGGTCTCAGCCAGAAGAACATCGACGGCGACCGCAGCCGGTTTCGCAGGTGCAATCCGTTCCAGTCCCACGGCCAAAGCGCTGCGGATGCCCGTGTTGCCGCCGTACTTCGCCAGCGTAGGCTCGTCGATGGCCAGAATGATCGACGACGGCTCCCACGGTTCCGGCTGCAATGCGCGGAACAGGAAATCGTAGGCGTAGTTGTCGAACTGTCGGCCCAACGCAGTCCAACTGAGCGCCAGCCCCAAGCCAACCGACGCCACCATCAGCGCCGCCAGGATCGACCAGGCAAAGCTGAGGTTATTTCGACGTGGCCAGCGCACGTTCCAACTCGTCGGGATTGCGTGGCAGCGCCCCGCTCATGTTCTTCGACCCGGTGGCGGTAACCAGGACCACATCTTCGATGCGGACGCCCAAGCTTTCCTCCGGGATGTAGATCCCCGGCTCGACCGTGATCACCATTCCCGCGGCCAGCGGCACCGTCGTTGTCGACTCGTCGTGGACATCTAAGCCAACATGGTGGCTCAGTCCATGGATGAAATACTTGCCTAGCGGGTCGCCGTGCAGGTCCTTGCCATGCGCATTCATGTAGTCGCGGGCGATCTTGGTCAACTGCTGGATGGTGACGCCGGGCTTGATGGCGTCGATGGCTGCCTTCTGCGCCCCGAGGACGACCTCGTACACCTCGCGCTGCCGCTTGCCGAACTTGCCGTTGACAGGCACTGTGCGGGTAATGTCGCTGGCATAGTTGTCGCATTCGGCGGCCACGTCCATCACCGCAACCTCGCCGGAATCCATGCGGCGCGAGTTGCGCGAGTAGTGCAGGATTGTCGAATTCGGACCCGATCCGACGATGGGCATGTAAGCCCCGCGTCGGCAACCCTCGCGCATGAATGTGCCGGTCATCACGGCGGCCATCTCGTATTCGTACTGGCCGGGCTTCAGCGCCTTCCACGCCGCGAGGTGGGCTGCGACGGAAACGTCGGTTGTGTGCTGGATCTGGGCGATCTCGCGCTCGGACTTGCGCATGCGCAGGTAGCCCAGACGAATCGTAGCGTCGTTGACATTCCGCCCCGGGGCGATCTTCTTTAGCCGCTCCGTGGACTCCGCACCGACCGTGAACACGTTGGGATAAACCTCAAGGAGGCGCCGCAGCTCCGCCTCGAGCCGTTCTGCCGGGAGGACGGTGCTGAAGCCGGTGGTGTCGGAGACGCTCGCGTCGAGGGGCCCGAGTTTGCGGCCTGTCCATTTTTCCTCGCGGGGAACGCGCTGGGGGAGCAGCAGGATCTCACGCGGCAGCTTCGAGCGTTCGGCGGCGGCCGGGTCGTCTTTGTCGACCTCAGGGGTAAGGATGAGAATCGCTCCGGGCTCCTCCCAGCCTGTGAGATAGAGGAAATTGGTGTCCTGGAAGAAGCCGTAGTGGAGGTCTTCGGACTCCTTGGCCCCGAACAGGACGAGGACGCCGTCGGAGAAGTTGCCGCGGAGCTTTTCACGGCGCTGGGCGTATTCGGGGGAAACCGCCGCCCCTAGCTGGAGGGCGGCTGCGAGGAGGGTGACGGCGCGGCGCATGGATTTGAGTATAGCGATTGTTGGAGACGAAGTGGAGCGTGAGTTAGGCGGCAGCCGCATCCGTTCGGGCCTGGGCATTTTCAAGCCACGCTACTTCGTCCTCGAGCATCACTTGCTTGGCAATTGCCCGATCCATTCGGCGAACCTCATCCCGCAGCCATTTGCTGATCGTGGGATCGGCTTCCGTGGCCCATGTGCTTACGACGTCCCGCTCCTTCCTTAGCCTTGCCGAGTACTCACCCCACCAACTGCCGCTGCCAAGACTGGCGAGCACTGACCCCACTACGGATTGATCATGGGGAAACGCTTGGAATAAAGCTCTGACTCTGGCGGGCATGGGAACGCCCTCCACGGTAATCAGCCTCGCTGCGACGGATCTCGCCTTGGGTGGACGGGACTGCGCCCACTCCACTACAATTTCAGTGGGGACCAGCTCACCAAACCATCGTTCGAGTGCAAGCAACAAGCGAAATGCCTCATGCCCACTCTCAAGAGTTGCATCCGCCACAAGTTCAAAAACGCCTCGTGGATCGACCTTCAAGGCTGCAGCGAGGACAGTCTTCCCGATGTCATTGAAGTGCGGCCAGCCGGACCCGCAAGTAATTCTACGGATGACTAAGTCTGCGACCGCTGTTGGTTCGTCCGGGACAAGTGCTTTGGCCAACCCCGCCCAGTTTCGGTGCATTGAGATTGCTGACTTCACAGGGGCGGCCCTTATTGCAGCCCACATCAGGTCCCGTGCCTCAAGAGCTGAGCGCGAATCCGATTCCAGCCAACCAGATAAGATCGACAGTGACTCTGATCCAAATGGGTCTTCCCGTTCGAGCAGTCTCTGAATGAGCGCCCGTCTTTCTGGAACCGGGAGAGATGGTGCCCATCCCCCGTATTGGAGCAGCGCCATCATTTCACCCGGAAGCTTGCCCGCGTCGATGAGACCCAAAACCAGCCGCCCGCTGGCTGCCGTTGCCGGGCCCCGGCAAATGACTTGGTATGCCAGGACGGGACGTGTCTGAGACAGCGGCCCGCAGATTTCATCCCATACGTTGAGGCCGAGGACTGAGGCCAATCCACCGATGTACGATACCAGAAACGCGCAGGTATCCCTCTCTGGTGTCGCCTGAACGATTCGGTCCAAGAACAACCGGTGCGTGTCCAGTTCTCCCAGCCGTTTACCAAAGGGCCAGACGTTATCTGCCTCCGAAGTGCAGAGCCACGACAGGACCTTGTCATCGAGCCCTTGCGTGTAAGCCGTTTCCGCCAGTTGGAGAAGCTGCGAATCGGCACGCGCAAATGCAGGCCCACTGTCGTAATCGAGATCTAGGCGTGGGCCCGCCCAGCGCATGAGTGCCCCCATCAGATCGTCGCCAAAATCGGGGGAGGAAAGGTGCGCCAATCGCGCACGCTGTGAGGGCGAGATTTCGACGGTATCGTGTTCAAGAATCCAATAGGCTGTGTTTGCCTTGAGCTTGGAGTGCTTCATTGACTTCGGTTGCAGGCATTCCAATAGCTCAATCGCATCATCCGCGAGTCCATCCCTTGTGAGGACCTCCGCACTATGTATCAGTTTCTCCAACGCCGACGCCGCCGCGGCTCCCCCCGAGCCGAGTAGCCGTTGCAGGCATGCCACGGCTGCCCGACGGGCATCCCAAACCTCCTGGGTGTTGCGGGGCCTCCATTCTGGAGGAAAGAGCCGGCTGGACATCGACTCCTCATCCCCCCCCATTCGAAACTCCCTGCGAGTCAGGGCAGCACTGGCGGCGTTAACCGCCAACTCGTTGGCCGTTAAATCGACGGCCTCGATCAGATCATCTAGTAGCCTCAGGCGCCCAGCAATGGGTATCGGACTGCCGCTGAGATGTAACTGAAAGAACTGGCAAAAAATTCCGGTTGCATTGTTGGCAAAGCTTTCATTCTCGGAAAGCGCTAGCAGTTTCAGGCACCGGGCCGCTTCGAGGGATGTTTCGGGCCAGCGCACAAGCGACTCCAATGCCCAAATGACATTGCGGCGGCCAGATCTAAAAGACAGCAGTCTCGACCTTGGCGTTCCGTCAAGTACTCGAGCCAAGGCTTCCACCGCAGCGCGTGGCAATGCGACGCTGAGCGCGAGGAAGACCTCGCTCAAGAACTCGCTGTCCAAGTCCTCAACGGACCGGAAAAGACCGTCTTCGCCGAGAAGGCGCACAACCGCCTTGTTGACCATATCGTGCTCTGCCATCATTACGAGGCGTAGGAGGAATTGCCGTCTTGGTACGGGACCGGGCAAATCTTCTATGACGCGGATCAGGTCGGGCCCACGCTCACTCCACAATTCGGCAGCTGCCGTCACGGCCAGAAGGTCGGGCGAGACATAGAGGTAGCGGCCACGTGGTAGAACCACGCCTTGCTCCCGAAGGTCTCTCACCGCCTTTTGTAGTTGGACGAAAGGCAACCCTATTGACCGTGCGATCGACTCTGCCTCGACCTGAACCTCGTCCTCCCAGCCAACCCGAGCCAACAAGGACAAAACTTGCAAGCCTTCGCGGGCTGATTGCGGCACAATTTTCGTCAGGATTTCACTGATTCCGGTGAACCGGTGTAGCTCCGCCAGCGGTGCGTTGTGGAGAGCCAGGTTCCGTGCCACAAACCTTGCCAGTTTAACGTAGCCGCCGGAAACGCGAATTGTGGTTGCGACGATCTCAGGGGGTAGTCGAGCATCATCGGCGAGCAGCACGGCACGGAGGTCTGCGTCAGGAAGGGGCTTTACGTCGTAGACTTGGGTCACTCCAGAGCGCAGGCGCTTCTCGGATGGGCCCACGCACACAAGCCTGACACCGGGGCACAGCAACTCGGTGTGTCGAGTCAATACTTCCTGACGATCCATGGTGCACTCGTCCACGACCACAATACCCCCGCTCGCGGGATCCGACAATAACTCTTGGACTTGGGTAAACTCCGCATCCACAGCGTAGATTGCCGACTTGGCGAGATCCAGAACCGAAAGAGCTTCAAGCGCCAGTCTGGACTTGCCGACACCGGCAGGACCCTGAATTCGAATCGTGCTGCCAGATTCCGGAGATGCTAGGAAAGTACCCACCGCCGCGATGATTTCTTTGCGGCTGTTGTCCGCAACGTAGGGATTCTGGAATAGAGCGTTGTTGTAACAGTTCAGCCCCGTGGTTTGGCGGGTAGGAGCGAAGGTGCGGGAAGGCCCGCGCGGTGTGAGCGGACAGCCTGTTTGAGGTAGTCGAGAGGATTGCGGCCCTGGACGCGGCAGGTTTGGGTGGCTGTGAGAAGGCG
>CAIVPR010000120.1 GCA_903907865.1 uncultured Acidobacteriia bacterium | reverse complement strand
CCCGTTGCTGGCAGTTGGCGCACCCCAAACATCCAGGTTGCCAGGTTCCGCACCAAAAGTCCAGGTCCGAAGCGAAGTTTTTTCAGACTTTTTTCGCCCGGCACCTTCGCATGGCAATCCGCGGGGCTGAACTGTTACGGCGGTTCGAACACGTCCGCAGTCTGAAACTCGGTCGCGGTGTGTACGGGACCGAACGTGATGATGGACACTTCAACTCGCTTCGCGGCCATCTCGTCGGCCATCAATTCGTCTTTGAAGACGCGAATGCCCTGATTCAGCTCATTGACGGGCAGGCCTTTCATCGAACCCGACACATCGAGCAGCAGTATACAGGGACATCGGGGCTCTGGGTTCTCAGCGAAGACGCTATTTTCGCCAAATGGTATCTGATCGATGGACATGGTTCTCCTGAAAGAAACTATGAAACACTTCGGATGATCACATAGAGTAGGAGTGCAATACCGAGATAGACGAGCCACACTGGCGCACGGCTAGCCGCTCGAACCAAGCTCAATCGGAGTCCTATCGGGATTGGCTGCGTGCCCTTTGGCAGGTAGTCACGGCGATAGATTCCGGTGCCGGGGATGGAGAGTGCTGTGTATTTTCGGCTGTCGGCACCGCTGCCAATGCGAAAGCCTCGCACGCCGACTGAATAGCCGATACCAGACTTCGACATATTGAGTCGGAGCGGACCTAGGTTTAAGCTGCGTCGGAGATTCCAACCCATGACTTGCGGCCTCTTGCTCTCTGACTAGGTATAGTATTGACATTAAAGCATAGCACACGTCTTCACGTGCGCCTCCGTGGACGCTGGCAAACTCTTCGGGCGCTTGCGGCGGGCACCGAGGACTTCCGTCGGCGAGGCGGCGGAAGTTTTCGATGGACCGAAGGTCGCATATCGTTGAAACGCTTGCGGATGGAGCCGAATCACCGCAGACATCTTGAAGCAAGTTGTCCTTGGTGCGGGCGGGTGAGGCATGAATAGGCGAATATGGCACCCGTGTTGTGTCAGCCAAGGTTAACCCGCCAAATGGAGCCTTCGGATCCGGAGCACGGGCACCTTGGCCCCATGCCGCCACGACCTTGCAATATCGGACCCGTTTGACGTCGCCGGGCCGCGTCTTTCGACGCGGGCGCTCGGACGACATCAACCCAACACTCAGCTGCTGCGCTTGCCTTCCAAGAACTGGGACAGGGTTCCGGCCAAGTGTACGAACTCGGCGGGGATCATGATTACGGTGGTGCTGTTGTTTTCCGCGCCCACCTCGGCGACCATCTGCATGCGGCGCAGTTCGAGGGCGGCCGGGTTGCCCACCATGAGCTGGGCTGCGTCGGCCAGTTTTTGGGAGGCCTCCAGTTCGGCTTCGGCCTTGATGATGCGGGCTCGCTTTTCGCGCATGGCTTCGGCTTCCATGGCCATCACGCGCTGCATGTCCTGGGGGATTTCGACGTCCTTCATCTCCAGCAGTTCCACGGTGACTCCCCAGGGAGTGGTGGTGTCGTAGACGGTCTTGCGGAGCAGGGTGTTGATCTTGTCGCGCTCCTTGAGGACTTCGTCGAGGTCGTGCTGGCCGATGACGTTGCGCAGGGTGGTGAGGGCCAGCTGCTGGACGGCTCCGCGGAAGTCCTCGACGGTGAGGACGGCCTTTTTCGGATCCTCGACCTTGTACCAGAGCACGGCGTTGACTTTGACGGTGACGCTGTCGCGGGTGATGGTTTCCTGCTGTTCGATGGGTTTGGTGACGATGCGGAGGTCGACGCGGGCTTCGTTTTCGGCGCCGAGGGGGATCAGCCAGAACAGGCCGGGTCCGCGCAGTCCGGTGTAGCGGCCCAGGCGGAAGACGACGGCGCGCTCGTATTCGCGGGCGATTCGGAAGCCGGAGAGGAAGATGAGGGCTAGGAGGAGCACGACGACGATCAGGATGGGCATGGGGCAAGCATACTACGGATTTGGGGTGGGGTGGTGGGGGGATTTGGGTAGGTGATTTGCTGGTGCCCCGGGTGTGCGGTTATGGCCGCCTGGAAAGGCGGCTGCAGCCAAGAATGGCTGCCCCACAACGCAGGGAAGCGGCAAAGCAAGGCACCGTGCTGGCGCAGTCGGACGTGCGGTTATGCCGGGCTGAAAGCCCGGCGCAGGCAAGAATGCCTGCCCTACAACGGGCGGCGCGCGGCTCGGAATCTCCGCAGCTTGAACGGGGTTGAGAGCTGGTAATACGAGGCAGCGGGGTTGGGAAGCAGACTCGCGCCTTCCGGCGCGTGCGGATGTCGGCGACATCCGCGCAGGATGCCATCCTGCCCCACAACGGAACGCGTAGTCTCCAGATTCGCAGTAAGATTAGAGGGTCATGCGATACGTTCTGACTGCCACGCTTCTTTGCGGTTCGGCCGCGCTCGGACAGAGTAGTGACGCCGCGGTGGCGAACAACACCCAGTCGGTCCTTCGCGGCCTGCCGCCACCGACTCCGTTACCGAACGGGGGCGATAGTTCCGCGGGTACCTTCCTTTCGGGGCGGGTCGCTATTGAAGGCGGGGCCGTCGCGCCTCCCGGAATAGCCATTGAAATGGTCTGCTCGAACTTCGCGAGGACGGTGGCATCGAGCGACAGCAAGGGGCAGTTTACTTTTCGGTGGGGCGGAACGGCGAATCTGGTTTCCGACGCGTCGGGGTCCGGCCAGCGAAGCTCTTCGCCTCTGCTGGGTGTTTCATCCGGAGATGCGGCGACGGGGTTGCGGACGGTTGTTAGTTGCGAGCTGCGCGCAAACCTTCCGGGATACCGGTCGGATCAGGTGAGTCTCTCGGATCGTCGTGTTTTGGATCACACGGATGTGGGTCTGATCCTCTTGCACCGGGCGTTTACCGGCAATGGCACCGGCGATGGGGTGGCTGTAAGCAGCACCTCCCTGAACGCGCCGAAGAAGGCCCGGGAGGCCTACCAGAGCGGCTTGAAGGCCGTGCGGTCCGGGAAGATGGACGGGGCCTTGAAGGACTTCCAGCGGGCCGTGGCGGCGTATCCGGAGTATGCGAGCGCGTGGCTCGAATTGGGGAGGGTGAGGCAGCGACTGGGATCGGCGCAGACGGCGCGGGAGGCTTGGAAAAAGGCGGTCGACCTCGATCCGAAGCTGACCGGGGCGTATGTGGAGCTAGGTCTGGACGCGGGGTTGAGCCACGACTGGAAAATGGCCACGGGGTATCTTGACCAGGGGCTTCGACTCAACCCGGTGGATTACCCCGACGCATGGTTCGGCGATGCTGTGGCCCATTACTACCTCGGCGAATTCGATGCCGCGGAGAAAAGTGCGCGCGAGGCAGTGCGGCTCGATCCGCAGGCTCGAAATCCGCGCGCTGGTTATGTGCTGGGTATGACACTGTCGCGGAAGGGTGATCGCGAGGGCGCGGCGGCGGAACTGAGGCAGTATCTGAAGGCGGTACCGATGGCCCCGGATGCGGAGACGGTGAGGGCGTATCTCGCAGCCATCGAAGGTAGGACCGTGAAAGACAACAGCACAATGAAATAGGGTAACAGTTCAGCCCCATGGATTGGCAGCCGAAGGTGCGGGGTGAAAAAAGTCTGAAAAAACTTCGCTTCGGACCTGGACTTTTGCCGCGGAACCTGGCAACCTGGATGTTTGGGGTGCGCCAACTGCCAGCAGCGGGGT
>CAIVPR010000119.1 GCA_903907865.1 uncultured Acidobacteriia bacterium | reverse complement strand
TCCCCAACGCCGCATTCGACTCGCTGGGGCTTCCGAGATTGGACCCCAAGTATGGCTAAACCCACCGAACCGCCGGATGCGGACCCGCATGTCCGGTGGTGTGGCAGGGGCGGACGGGCGACCGTCCCCCCTATGCCGATTCGGAGCCCGTGGTCGCCCCGTCAGGGCGACCGCTCCCACCTCGGCGGCGCAAGGCTGTGCAAACTGCGACTCTACAAATCTTCGGAGTCGAAATTCCAGCGTACCCGGAAGTTGGCCCGCGCGCTATTGCCCGGACGCAAGGCGAGGGAATACCTCCTCTGAATGTTGTCGGGGGAGTGGCAGCCGGTGCAGAAAATGGTATATTGATGCTGAAGGGAGCCGGTGGTTGCACACCAGCCCCCTTTCGGTCAAGCTAGAGTTTCAATTTGAACTTCAGCTTGATTCGGCGTTTCCTGTAACGTACCAGGAAAGTCACCAGCATCAGAAGAGCCATACAGCCCCCCTTTCCACTCCGAGTGGATTTGCAGACCCCGCCCCTCATCGGCGGGGTTTTTGCATTTTCGGAGCCCGTGGTCGCCCTTGTGTGGGCGACCGCTCCTACCTCGGCGGCGCAAGGCTGTGCAAACTGCAACTCTGCGAATCTTCGGAGTCGAAATTCCAGCGTAGCGGGAAGTTGGGCCGCGCGCTATTGCCCGGGCCCGAAGTGAGGGAATACCTCCGGGACGCTCGGTGGGGGCTGGTTCTCCAACCGGGCCACTGCCCATGAGCGGTTCCCTCGGCTTGATATGATGATGGGGCGCGGCGGATGCCCCTCCTCGAACTCACCAACATTCAAAAAAGATTCGGCGGCGTAACCGCCCTCCGCGACGGCAACCTGTCCGTATCGGCTGGCGAAGTCCATCTCCTCCTCGGGGAGAATGGCGCCGGCAAGTCCACGCTCATGAAGAACGTGGCAGGCATCGTCGAACGCGACTCGGGTCGGATGCTTTGGAACGGATCGGAAGTCTTCCTGCGCACGCCATCGCAGGCTGCGGCGATGGGGATTGCGATGGTCAACCAGGAATCCTTGCTCGCTCCCCACCTTTCGGTGGCCGAGAACATTTTTCTGGGCCGCGAGGACCGGACCGGTCCCGGGCGATTCGGATGGGTGGACCGCCGCGTCATCGCTTCCAAGGCTCGCGATCTGATCACCCAGTATGGATTCCCGCTCGACCCCGAATCTCCCGTTTCCCGGTTGAGCCCGGCCGGGCGGCAGATGGTCGAAATCTGCCGAGCAATCCACCACGGATCCAGCCTGCTCATCTTCGACGAGCCTACTTCCTCCCTCTCCGACACCGAGACCGAGCAGGTCTTCCGCATCGTTCGAGACCTGAAGGCGCGCGGCATGGGCATCATCTACATCACCCACCGCATGAATGAGTTGCGCGCGATTGGCGACGCCGTCACCGTGTTGCGGGACGGAGAGACGGCCCACACGGGGCGCTTGGCGGAGATCGGCACCGACCGCCTGATCCAGCACATGGTGGGCCGGGAAGTCGCCCAAATCTATGAACGGGAGCACTTGGAACCCGGCGAAGTGCTGCTCGAAGTTCGAGACCTCTGTGTACAGCGCTCCAATCTGCAAGGTATTTCGCTCACGTTGCGCCGGGGTGAGATCACCGGCATGGCGGGCTTGATCGGTGCCGGCCGTACCGAGCTTTGCCGCGCCATTTTCGGTGTCGACACACCCGACTCCGGTGAAGTCATGGTTCAAGGCAAGCCCGCCCGCATCCGGTCGCCGCGCGACGCCGTGAGCGCCGGTATTGCGTTGGTGACGGAAGACCGCCAGATTTCGGGCCTCGCGCTACGCCTCCCCATCGGCTACAACGTGACGCTGGCAAATGTGGAACGCATCAGCCGCATGGGATTCCTCGACCTCAAGGAAGAGAGCCGGGCGTCCTCCGAACTGGGCAAGCGGATGTCCTTGAAGTCCTCGTCGCCGTCGCAGTTGGCTGGCACGCTCAGCGGCGGCAACCAGCAGAAGGTCGTGATCGCCAAGTGGCTTTTCCGCCAGTCCAGCATTTTCCTGTTTGACGAGCCAACGCGCGGGATCGACATCGGAGCCAAAGCGGAAGTGTTCGAATTGATGGGCGAACTGGCCCGCAACGGTGCGGCGATCCTGATGGTGAGCTCGGAACTGACGGAGTTGCAACACGTCGCGGACCGGGTGGTGGTGATGCGGCAGGGAAGGATTTCAGGGGTGCTTCCCCGTGGGTGCTCGCAGGAGCAAATGATGAAACTAGCTGTGATGGAGCCAACTATGACGGGGAGTGCCGCGTGAGCCGCAAGCTACAGAAATTCCTGCCCTTCCTTAGCCTGATTATCTTGTTCGTGGCGTTGTCCGTCGCCTCGCCGTATTTTCTAACCGCAAACAACCTCGCAAGCGTGGCCCGGCAGACCGCGGTTTTCAATACGATGGCGCTCGGAATGACGATCGTCATTATCACGGGCGGCATCGACTTGTCCGTCGGATCCATCCTCGGCTTGGCGGGATTGGGCGGCGCGATGGCGCTGGAGGCTGGCTATCCGGTGGTGATAGGCGTCCTTGTAGGTGTCCTGATCGGCACGGGCTGCGGATTCCTCAACGGCCTTCTGATTACCAGGCTCGGGATTCCGCCGTTCGTGGTGACACTGGGCACGCTCGGCGTGTACCGTGGCGTAGCGCTGATTGTCTCCAACGGATTGCCCGTCCACAAGATTCCGGCGGGTTTCTCCTTCATCGGGGAAGGCAATCTTTTGGGGATCCCGGTCGTGCTTTGGATGCTGGTGATCTGTGCCGTCGCCGTCCACGTGATTCTGGAGCACACGCGATTGGGGCGGTACGCGTTTGCCATCGGCAGCAACCGCGTGGCAGCGATTTACGCCGGTATCCCGGTGAACTTCCACATCACTGCCGTGTACGCCATTGGCGGCGCACTTTCGGGACTGGCGGGAATGATAGAAGCCTCGCGCCTCATGACCGGCCAACCCACGGCGGGTCAGGGGTACGAACTCCAAGCCATAGCCGCTGTCGTCATAGGCGGCGGTAGCCTCAACGGGGGCGAAGGCAGCGTGGTCGGCACCCTTATCGGGGCATTCATCATGGGGCTGCTATCCAACGGGGCTGACCTGCTGAATATCTCGAACTACTGGCAGCAGGTGATCATCGGCTCTGTAATCATTCTGGCGGTTACGCTGGACGAGATCCGCAAGCGCCGGGCGGCATAACACCCCCGATAGAGCGCTTTTCTATCGCTCACGCCTCGTTCGGATAGGGAAAGTAGAGCTCGTTGCCGTCGGGATCCGCGACAACCATCAACCGGTAGCCCCACTGTCCATCCCTCACGTCGACGCCTCGACCTTCCAGTTCCGCCCGCAATGATTCCAGCACGCCAAAATCGAGCGAGACGAAAACCAAGCCCTTGCCAACCTTGTTCGGCCATTGCGACGACAAAATGAGCGTGCAACCCTGCCGCTCAACCTGTGCAACCAGGGCGTTCCCATTCTCCTCATGCCGCCATGGTTGTGTGAATCCAAGCTGCATCACATAGAAATCGACCGAAACGTCGATGTCCGCCACAAAGAGCACCGGTCGCGCGAACCAGCCATCAGCCATGCCCTAGTCCCGCGCCAAGTAATAGTGCACCGCCGGGGTCACGATCAGCGACAAAACCATCGAGGCCGCAATCCCCCCAATAACCGCAATCGCCAGCGGCTGCAGCATCTGCGACCCTGCGCCGATCGCCAACGAAAGTGGAATCATGCCCGCCACCGTCGCCATCGCGGTCATCAGGATCGGACGCAAGCGCCGCCGACCCGCTTCCATCATCGCGTCGCGGGCCGAATAGCCCTCGGCGCGGAAGCGCTGGTCGGCGTCGAGCAGCAGGATTCCGTTCTTCGCAACGATGCCAATCACCATGATCAGCCCCATGAACGAAGAAATATTGAACGTGGTCTTGGTCACCAGCAGCGCTAGGAACACGCCCGACGTCGAAAGCAGCGCCGACGCCAGAATCGCCGACGGCGCGCCGAACGTCCCGAACTCGAAAAGCAACACCACGAACACCAGCACCACGGCCAAGAACAACACAAACCCCAAGTCCTTGAACGACTTCTGCTGCTCCTGATACGTGCCGCCGTAGACTACCCGGATCTCGGGCGGCAGGTTCATCTCCGCCACGGCTGCCTTCACCAACTCCATGCCCTTGCCGAGACTGATCCCTTCGAACCGGCCCGTAACCCCCACCACGCGCTGCAAGTTCTCGCGGCGCACTTCCGTCTGTCCCGCCTCGGTCTCGAACTTCGCCAGCGACCCCAAGGTGGCGTTCTTGCCGGTCGAACTCACGATCATCGTGTTCTTGACCTGCTCCAGCGTGGCACGGGTGTAGTTGGGGAAGCGGACGCGGATAGCGTACGACCGGTCGTTCACAACCACCGGAGTCGTCGCGGGCTCGCCCTGCAGGATCGCGCTGGCGTCCAACTCGATCTCCTGCGGGCTGAATCCGGCACGTGCGGCCATCACCGGATCCACCCGCATTACGATGGCCGACCCGCTGACCGTGTTCTCGATACCGTTCTTGACGTCCTTGACCTGCTCGATCTTCTTGATCCGGTCGCCTACCTTCGGGGCCCACTTCTTCAAGACTGCCTGATCCTGGCAGAACATCTTGATCTCGATCGGCTCTGGCGAATTGCTCAAATCGCCGATCATGTCCTGCAGGACTTGGATGAACTCTACATCCAGCTGCGGGTATGTGGCGTTGACCTGCTTGCGGACATCGGAAATGACCTCGTCGATGCCGCGTTCGCGGTCGGCCTTCAGCCGGACGAGGAAGTCGCCCGTATTGGCCTCGGTCACGGCGGCGAGACCGAGTTGCAGGCCCGTTCGGCGCGAAGTCCCCTCCACTTCAGGCACCTTCGCCAGGATCTTTTCGACGCCCAACAACACCTCGTTCGTGTCGTGCAACGAGGAACCTGCGGGCATGAGGTAGTCCAGCACGAAACCGCCTTCGTCCATTTCGGGCAGCAGATCCGAGCCCAGCGACCGGTAGCAAAGGAATGAAACCCCGACCAACGCAGCGCAACCGAGCAACAACAACAGAGGCTGACGCAAAGACAGACCCAATACCGACGTATAGGCGTTCGTTACCTTCCCCATGAAACCGGTGGTCGAAACGTGCCCGTGGGCGTCCGCTGTCGAGGATGGTTCCAGCTTGCCGGATCGTTGCCGACGCAGCAGGTAGTGGCTCAGCGCCGGGGTCCAAGTCAGCGCCAAGGCCAGCGATGTCAGCAACGAAGTTCCGACCGTCACTGCGAGCGCCCGAAAGAACGTCCCGGTAACGCCCGTGATCGAAACCAGCGGCAGGAACACCACAATCGGAGTGATGGTGGAACCCAGCAGTGGCACCCGGATTTCCTTCAGCGCAAGCCGAATTGCCTCCCCGCGCGACTGCCCCGAATCCCGGTGCATCACGATGTTCTCGACCACCACAATCGCGTCGTCGATCACCAACCCGACCGCCGCAGCGAGTCCGCCCAGCGTCATCAGGTCGAAGCTCTCGCCCAACCACCGCATCACGATCAGGGTGATGCCAATGGTGGCCGGAATCACCAACCCCGCGACAATCGAGCTGCCCCAATCGCGCAGGAACAGGACGAGGATGATGGCGGCAAAAACCAACCCGATCAAGATCGCGTCGCGGACACTGGCGATGGAGTCGCGCACCAGCTGCGACTGGTCATAGAACGCCTGAAGCTTCACGCCGGGCGGCAGCGTGGTGCGAATCTGCGTCAACTCCTGCGCCACCAGATCCGCCACCGCCACCGTGTTGCCCGACGGCTGGCGGAAAATATTGAGCAGCACTGCTGGTTTTCCGTTCGCCGTCACAATCGTGTAGACCGGCGCCACCGACGCCGTCACGCTCCCCAAATCCGCAATACGGATGGGAACACCTGCGGGCGACGTCTTCACAACGACATTCGAGATCTCTTCGGGATTCCGCGTTTGCCCAGTCACCAATGCCAGCGACAACTCGTGGTTGTTTTCCAGCAGGCCCGGCGAATCGATCAGGTTGCTGCGCGCGATGGCGTCCAGAATTCCCGGCACGGTCACCTGCGCCTGCAGCATCTTGGCCGGATCGGGCTCTACTTGGAACTCGGGTACTTGGCCGCCCTGTAAAACCACCATCGACACGCCCGTGACCCGGTTCAACCGGGGTTTGATGGTGTAATTCGCCAACTCCCACAGTTTCGATTGCGGCATGCTGTCCGACGTCAAACTATACCCAAGGATCGGAAACGCCGCGAACGTTAGCCGGTTGGATGTGAGCTTGGCCGATGGAGGCAGCGACGTCTGTACCCGCGCCAATGCGGCATTCACCGATTGCAGCGTCTGGAACATGTCCACGTTCCAGTTGAAGAACAGGCTGATGTCGGCCGACCCGCGGCTGGTGATCGAGCGTACGGTTTCCAGTCCAGGCACGCTGTTCATCGCTTCCTCGATGTTGCGCGTCACCGTTACGTTCATCTGGTCGATCGGGGCGACGCCGTTGTCGACGCCAACCACAACACGCGGGAAATCCGTCGACGGGAACACCGCGACGGGAATCGAGAGCGCCAAGTAGCCACCCATCGCCACCAACGCGACGATGCTGAACAGGATGGGACGGGAGAACCGCGCCGTCCAGTGGTCGCGCGACGGATCTTCATTCGGGGGCAGAACGGGGGTCAGGTCACTCATTCATCGCCTACTTGTCGTCGTCATCGTCGGCTTCCACCGGCGCTTCCACGATCTTGATCTTCGCCTTGTTCTCCAAGCCCAGGCCACCGGCGACGATCACCTTTTCGCCTTCGGAGACGCCGCTGATGATCTGCACGTTGTCGCCCTGCCGGACCCCAATGTTGATGCGCCGTTCGCGGGCCGTGTTGTCGGACATCGCGATCATGACCTTCTCGCCGCCCTCGTCGAAGTTCAGAATGGCCGCCGCTGGAACGATCATCACGTCCTTCAGGGTCTCGGCCTTGATCGAAACCCGCACCGTGCCGCCGGGCTTGAGCTTTTCCTCCTCGTTGGGGGCCTGCACCCAGACCTCGATCGTGGTGGTCGCCGGATCCACCGCCGGACTCACCACCGTCACGCGGCCGGCGATGTTGCCGTCGGGACCGGCCAACGTAGCCGGACTGCCAACCTTGATAAAGGCTGCGTCCTTCACGGGAATGTTGGCCCGCGCCACCACCTGCGAAATATCGACAATCGACAGCAGCGGAGCACCCGGCGCGGCCATTTCGCCGGGGTAGACCGGGCGGTCCGAGACGATGCCGGAGATCGGCGTGGTAATCTGCGCGTAAGAAAGCTGCGCCGTGGCCGACTCGAGGTGCGCCTTGGCCGCATCCATCTGCGCCTGAGCGCCCCGGATCTGCTCGCGTTGGCCCACCGAATTCAGCGTCTGGAGGTGCCGTTGCGCCGTGTCGTACTGGCTCTGCGCCTGGACCATGGAAACCTGCGCGTCGTCGACCAGCTTGCGCGCCAGCGCGCCCTGCTTCACCAACTCGACGCGGCTTTCATAAACCCGCTTGGCCGCCTCATGCGCTTGGCGGAAGGCGGCGACATCGGCCTCGGCCTTCGTCTTGTCATCCACCACGGTCGCCCCGGTCAGCGCTTGGTATTGGGCCTGCGTCTGCTCATGGAGACTCTTGCTCTCGCCCACCGCCGCCGTCAAATCGCGGCTTTCGAGTTCCGCAACCACCTGTCCCGCCTTCACGTGGTCGCCGCGGTTGACCAGCACGCGCTTGACGGGCGCGGAAATTTTCGGCGTCACGTTGGCTTGGTTGATGGGATAGAGGACGGCGTCGCTTTCCACGACCCGGTCGATCGGTCCGCTGCGCACATCGGCGACCTGAACCGGTACCGGAGGCTCTGTCTCGACCGCAGCCTTCTTTTCGGTCTTTCCGCATCCCGCGCAGAGCAACCCCAGTGCCAAGGCGGAGGGCCACAGGGTTTTGAAAATCGTTCGCATATTAGAGGGTCCCCGTCAGAGTCTGAATGTTGGCGATGGCGATCCGGTACCGCGCCAGTCCGTCGTCGTAGGCGTTGCGCGATTGGGTTGCGGTAGATTGGGCGTCTACGACTTCGAGCGTTACCGCCTCGCCCGCTTGATAGCGGAGCAGGGTCAGGCGGAGGCTTTCGGCGGCGAGATCGACCGAGCTTTTGAGCGATTCGATCTGCGCCTTCGCGGCCTCGGCCTCGGCGTAGGCGGCTGCGAGGTTGCCCTGCAGGGTGCGCTCGGCCAGCGAGAGGTCCAGTTTGGCTTGCGTGCGCCGAAGTTCGGCCTGCGCGATTTTGCTTTTCGTCGTACCCCAGTTCCACACCGGGATATTGAGGGTGATCTGGCCCGAGTAGCCCAAGTTGCGGCGGCGCTCGTCGTCGCGAATCCCGTAGGCGGCGAAAACGTTGGCGTTGATGCCATAGAAGAAGTCGATCGAGAGGGACGGCAGGTACCCGTAGCGGGCCACGCCGACATCGTAACCGGCGGATTCCACAACCGACCGTGCCACGTGAAGTTCGGGACTCGAAGCGGCGGCCTTGGCCTTGGCGTCGTCCACTGGGGGGGCAGGCGCAGCGGCTGCCAAGTCGTCCTCGACATCGAAATTGGCGTTGAAGTTTGGGAAGATCAGGACGCCGAGGCCGATCTTGGCCTTCTCGATGCCGGCTTGGGCGTCCTGCAGGTCGCGCTGCCGCTGCTGGAGTTGGATGCGGGCCTTGATGACATCTGATTTTGCCGCCTCGCCGCCCTTTTCCTGCTTGTCGGTGATGTCGAGGAACTGTTCGGCCTCGCGCAGGCTACGTTGGGCGTTCGCAAACTTTCGACCGGCGGAAACGATGGCGTAGTAACCCTGAATGACGGTGGCGTTGATGCCCCGCGCGGCAATCTCGACCCGGGCCTTCGCAGCGGCCTCGTTGGCGGCGGCCCGGTTAATTTCGCCCTTGCGGAAGATTGCGAGGACATCCTCGTGCACCTGCGCCTGCTCATTGTAGACATGGAGCCCGTCGTTGGCGACAAAAACCCCGGACGCTGTACCGTTGCCCTCTGTGTGTATGTACTGGTTAAAGGCGTTGACGGTGGGGAGGCGGCCAGCGCGGGCTTGAAGCGAATCCTCCCTGGCCTGCTGCACGCCGAGGTTGGCGGATGTGACCTGTCCACCGTACTGCCGGGCGCGGGCGATGGCGTCGGTCAGCGTTATTTTAGGAGTTGGTTGGGCGAGCCCGGAACCCGCCGTGGCGGCGAGCGAGAGCAAAAGGATTCGTATGCTGTGCGGGTTCATTGTCGCGGGTATGCGGGAGCTTCCTCCGGCAGTCTACCAGTTCAGCATTTTTGACTGAAGAATGGCTGAACGGGGGGGATGGTGCCACGTGCGGGCCTACACCCGTCCCCCGTCAGCAGCCAGGTCGACATGGTCCTGCTTGCCCAGAGAGGCGACATCTCCTACCGCGATTGGCCAATCGCCCCTCCTTCCCCGCGACTGGCACCTACCGGTCATGGTTTTGACGCGGGAACGGGTCTAGGAAGCCGCACCGTATTCCTCGAAGAAGTGCGCGAGGGTACGGATGCCGTCGAAGTAGTTCCGGATGTTGTACTTCTCGTTCGGGGAATGAAGCCCGTCGTCGGGGAGTCCGAAACCCATGAGAATCGTGGGGATGCCGAGATGGCTGGCAAAATCGCCGACGATGGGGATGGAGCCGCCGGAACGCGTGAAGACCGTTGGCTTGCCGAAAACATCGCTGAACGCTTTGGCGGCGACACGGATGGCGGGGTGGTCTGTGTTGACCATAGGGCCCGGTCCGGAACTGAGGACGCGGACTTCAAAGCGGATGCCCTTGGGTGTGTTGTCGACGACGAATTTACGGACGGCGGCTTCGATCGCAGCCGGGTCCTGGCGGGGTACGAGGCGGATGCTGACCTTGGCAACGGCCTTGGCGGGGATTACCGTTTTCGCGCCGGAACCGGTGAAGCCACCGGCAATACCGTGGACTTCAAAGGTTGGACGTGCCCAAGTGCGCTCAAAGACGGAGTAGCCGGGCTCGCCCGTAAGCGATGTCGAGCCGACTTCGGAGGCGAGATATTCGGCCTCATTGAATGGCAGCTGGGCCCAACTGGCCTTTTCGTCGGCGGAAGGCGGCTCGACCGTATCATAAATGCCCGGGATTTGCAGGTGGCCGTCGGCGTCCTTGGCCTTGGAGAGAAGTTCGACCAGACCGAAGACCGCATTGGGAGCGGCTCCGCCGTAGAGGCCCGAGTGGAGGTCGCGGGCCGGGCCTTGGGCCTCGATCTCCATGTAAAGCAGTCCCCGCAGACCGACATTGAGGGTCGGCATGCCCGGCTCGTACATCTCGGTGTCGGAGACCAGAGCGACATCGGCGTGGAGTTTCTGGGGATTCTGGGCGACGTACGCGGCGACAGACAGACCGCCGACCTCCTCCTCTCCCTCGAGCAGGACTTTGATGTTGACCGGAAGGGTGCCATGGACATCGCGCAAGGCTTCAAAGGCCTTGATGTGCGAGTACATCTGACCCTTGTCGTCGGCCGAGCCGCGGGCGTAAAGGTTGCCATTGCGCTCGGTAGGTTCGAACGGGGGTGTTTCCCATAGGTCGAGGGGATCGGGTGGCTGGACGTCGAAGTGCCCGTAACAGAGGACGGTGGGCTTGCCAGCCGCATGGAGCCAGTCGGCATAAACCAGGGGATGGCGTTCCGTCTGGATGATCTCGACGTTTTCGAGGCCTGCCGCGGCAAGTTTGGTGGCTGCGAATTCAGCGGCCCGCTGGGTGTCGGTGTTGTGCTCGGGCAGGGTGGAGATGGAGGGGATGCGCAGGAATTCCTTCAACTCATCGAGAAACCGTGCTTCGTTGCTTTGGACGTACGCGTCGATCTTCTGAGACATGGAGACTGGGTCCTATCGATTTCAGGGTAGCGCGTCAGTTGGACTTGGCCCGTTTCAGCCATTTGCCGCACCCATCGGCGCAGAGCCCGAGCCGGGCGCGGACGATGCTGGGGCAGGTGATGCCGCTGGCATGCCGCGCTGGATGTCTATCGACGTATTGGGCAGTTTACTTTAGGGCGCACATTGAATATATTTCAGTCGCCCCGGCCTAAAGTTTTCGGACGTGCCAGCCGATAGACTGCGTGTCGATGGAAATCGATTAAGATGGACTCGGTGGCCGCAATGCGCAGAATCGTGACAGCCTTGACCTTCTTGACAGCTGGAGCCCTCTTGGCTTCCGCCGCGGTCGACTTCGACCGCGAGATCCGTCCTATCCTTTCTGAAAACTGTTTCACATGCCATGGCCCGGATTCGACCAAGCGCATGGCCAAGTTGCGGTTCGACACGGTCGACGGGGGAATCTTCGAAAATGGCGTCGTGGTGCCGGGGAAATCCGCGGAGAGTCGGCTGGTGCAGAGGATCGCGGCGGCGGATGGCAGGAAAATGCCGCCAGCATCAACCGGAAGGAGCTTGACGCCACCGCAGGTTACGGTACTAAAGCAATGGATTGACGAGGGCGCAAAATGGCGGAAGCATTGGGCCTTTGAGCCTCCGGCGCGGCCTGAAGTGCCGAATGTGGCCGGAAGCTGGCCGCGCAATCCGATCGACAACATGGTGGCCGCCAAACTTGCGGCGGAGGGGCTGAAGCCGTCACCGGAGGCCGACAAGGCCACACTGCTACGAAGGGTTTCGCTAGACCTGACAGGGTTGCCGCCAACCATCGCGGAACTGGATTCCTTTCTGGGGGACAAGGGGCCGGACGCTTACGAGAGGCGCGTTGACGCGCTGCTGGCTTCGCCCCGATACGGGGAGCGGATGGCGTCCGTGTGGCTGGATGTGGCGCGGTATGCCGACACGCACGGGTATCACATCGACAGCCATCGCGAAATGTGGCATTGGCGGGACTGGGTGGTGGGAGCCTTCAATTCGAACATGCCCTACGACAGGTTCACGGTCGAGCAGATTGCCGGTGACCTGCTGCCGAACGCGACTGCGGAACAAAAACTGGCCAGCGGCTTCAACCGCAACCACATGATCAACTTCGAGGGCGGCGCGATTCCCGAGGAATATCAGGTTGAATACGTGGTCGACCGGCTGGAGGCAACGTCGTCGACGTGGCTCGGCTTGACGATGGGCTGCGCGCGGTGCCACGACCACAAGTACGACCCCATCCCGCAGCGGGACTTCTACAGATTTTTCGCCTTCTTCAATAACGTCAACGAGAAGGGTCTGGACGGGCGGAACGGCAACGCCGATCCGTTCTTGCAATTGCCGTCGCCGGAACAGAAGGCAACGCAGGACCAGTTGAAGGCGGCGATTGCCGCCCATGAGAAGGCGTTGCCCGAGACCCGGCTGTCCGACGACCAAGCAGCGTGGGAGAAGCAGCAACTCGCCACGTTCGAGGCGCGGGCACGAAAGGGCTTGGCCGCTCATTTCGAGTTCGACGGAAGCCTGGGCGATTCCTCAGGGCACTATCTCCACGGACGGGTCACCAAGGGAGATTTGACCTACTCGAACGGGGCTGTCGACCGTGGAGCGGATTTCGACGGGCAGACACGGGCCGGGTTTCCTTCCGTGGCGGCCATCGATCCGGGAAAACCGTTTTCCGTGGCGTTTTGGCTCAAGATCAATCAGAAGACACTGGACCCTGTGTTTGCGCAGCCTTCCTTCTCGGTTTGGCTGGATGATTTCGAGTTGTCCGGCGTCCAGCAGAGGGTGCCCAAGCTATACGTGAAGGTCGGTGGATCAGCAGTGCGGACCGTGGACCGGCTTCCGTGGCCGGACAACATGAACCACTTGGCGATCAATTACGACGGTCGGGTGGCGTCGGTGTTTGTGAATGGGAAGTTGGTACGGACCGAGCCGACGTCAGCCGCAGGGATCGAATCAACGGGACCGGCCTTCGAGATCCCACTTTTCAAGGGCAAGATCGACGACCTCCGCGTCTACAGCCGGGTGCTGGAGCAAGCGGAGTCCGAGTACCTTGCGGGCTTGGAGCCGTTGCGCGCAATCTTGGGAATCCTGCCGACGAAGCGCTCCAAGGACCAGTCAGCTTGGATTCGGGATTACTACCTCACGCATGCGGCACCCACGGTCGACCGCCAAACGTGGGCGGAGTTGAAAGCCTTGCGCGACGACCAGAAGAAGCTCACGGCGGCGATCCCCACGACGATGATCATGTCGGAACTGACCGACAAGCCGCGCGAGACCTTCATCCTCGCACGTGGCGACTACCGGAACCAGACGGAGAAAGTGACTGCCGGTGTTCCGTCGGTGCTGCCCCCACTGCCAGACGGAGCACCGGCGAACCGGTTGGCGCTGGCCAAATGGCTGGTTGATCCCTCCCATCCCCTGACCGCGCGGGTGGCGGTTAACCGCTTCTGGGCAGTGTACTTCGGGACCGGTATCGTGAAGACACTTGAGAATTTCGGTTCGCAGGGCGAGCCACCCACCAACCAAGCATTGCTGGACTGGCTGGCGACCGAGTTCATCCGGACGAATTGGGACGTGAAGGGGTTGCAACGTCTGATCGTGACCTCGGCGGCGTACAAGCAGTCCTCCAAGGTTACACCGGAACTGTTGGAGAAGGACCCGGAGAACCGGCTGATCTCGCGCGGTCCGCGTTTCCGTATGCCGGCCGAAGTCCTGCGCGATTCCGAGCTGTACGCCGCCGGACTCCTCAAAGAAAAGGTGGGTGGTGTCGGGGTGAGTCCGTACCAGCCAAACGGTGTGTGGGAGGAAATCGCGTATGGCGACGGGTTCACGTCGCAAGCCTTCGTCCAAGGCACGGGCGACGAACTGCACCGCAGGAGTCTCTACACCTTCTGGAAACGCACTGCGCCGCCGCCCGAGATGCTGGTTTTCGATGCACCAGACCGCGAGAAGTGCGCCGCGCGGCGGACGGTGACCAATACGCCGCTACAGGCTCTGAGCCTGCTGAACGACACCACTTTTGTTGAGGCGGCGCGTGCGTTGGCCGAACGGATGCTGGTTGAAGGAGGCAAGACATCGGCAACGCGGCTAGCCTACGGATTCCGCGTGGCCTTGGCCCGCCCACCGGCTGCGAGGGAGTTGGCAGTGCTGCGCGACGAATTGAACGCCGAATTGTTGGAATACAAGCGGCACGAGGACCGGGCGGCATCACTGCTCGCCAACGGCGAGGCTCCCGTGAATTCGAGGCTGGACAAGTCGGAGTTGGCGGCCTACTCAGCCGTGGCTGGAGTTATCCTGAATCTGGACGAGGCGGTGACCAAGCAATGAATCCTCTGAACTCGACCAGGCGCCACTTTTTCCGCCAGGGCGCAACCGGAATCGGCATCCCGGCGCTGGCCTCCCTCTTGGCGAGCGAAGGCTACGGTGCAGCTACGAACGCCAATGCGACCGGAGGTCTCCCCGGCTTGCCGCACTTCGCGCCCAAGGCGAAACGGATTATCTATTTGCACCAGTCCGGCGCGCCTTCCCAGCTCGAAACCTTCGACTATAAGCCCGGACTCGACAAGCTTCACGGTACCGAGCTTCCCGGCAGCGTGCGCATGGGGCAGCGGATCACCGGGATGACATCGGGGCAAGCCTCGTTCCCCGTCGTCCGCAGCATCTTCAAGTTCGCCCAGCACGGAAAGTCCGGTGCTTGGGTGAGCGAACTACTGCCGCACACGGCAAAGATTGTCGACGACATCGCGATCATCCGGACGACGAACACGGACGCGATCAACCACGACCCCGCTATCACCTTCATCCAGACGGGCAGCCAGCAGCCAGGACGACCCAGTTTCGGCTCGTGGGTCAGCTACGGGCTGGGCAGCGAAAACCAGAACATGCCGGCGTTCGTCGTGATGATCGCCCAGACCAGCGGCGTCAATACCGACCAGCCGCTGTTTTCGCGCCTGTGGGGCAACGGATTCCTGCCGTCCAAGTACCAAGGCGTGAATTTCCGGGCTTCCGGCGACCCTGTGTTGTACCTATCGGACCCGCCGGGTATCTCGAAGGAAACGCGGCGGCGCATGCTCGACGGTATCGGCAAGCTCAACCACATGAACGCCGAGGTCTACGGCGACCCGGAGATCGAGGCCCGAATCGCCCAGTACGAGATGGCGTATCGCATGCAGACCTCGGTGCCGGAGTTGATGGACCTTTCGAAGGAGCCGCAAAGCACCTTCGACCTCTATGGGCCCGACGCTCGCAAGCCGGGCACCTATGCGGCCCATTGCCTCATGGCCCGGCGGATGGCCGAGCGCGGCGTGCGGTTCATCCAGATCTACAAGCGCGGCTGGGACCAGCACGGCGATCTTCCGCGGGATATCTCGCTACAGTGCCAAAGTGTCGACCAGCCGTCGGCAGCCTTGGTCCAGGATTTGAAACAGCGGGGACTGCTGGACGATACCTTGGTCGTCTGGGGCGGCGAATTCGGGCGCACGGTGTACTGCCAAGGCAAGCTGATGGACGGCAACTATGGCCGCGACCACCATCCCCGTTGCTTCTCGACATGGATGGCCGGAGGCGGGATCAAGCCCGGCATCGTCCATGGGGAGACTGATGATTTTTCCTATAACGTGGTCAAGGACCCTGTGCCCGTACATGACGTCCAAGCCACGGTACTGAAGTGCCTCGGCATCGACCACAAGCGGCTCACCTTTAAGTTTCAGGGCCGTGCGTTCCGGCTGACCGACGTAGCGGGCGAGGTGGTGGACGGCCTGCTGGCCTAGCGCCTAGCGGCCAGCCGTCCGAACCGGTACCGCACAAGTGTCCAGAGCGCCTCGAAACCGTCCCGCGCACGTATTTTTTTCCCGTCCGCGATTCCCCGCCCGTTGTAGCTGACCGGGACCTCGTGGATCCGGTATCCGAGGCGCCGCACTTTCGCGGTGACTTCGGGACAGAACTCGAATCTCCGGCAACGCAGTGTCAGACGCCGCAGAACCGAGGTCCGGAAGGCTTTGTACGCTGTCGCCTCGTCGGTCAGTTGTGCCCGGTAGAGCAGATTCGCGGCCAAGGTCAGGATGCGGTTGGCGATGCGGTTCAACGGCATCATGCCTGTAGGTTCCCCGAGGAAACGCGACCCGTACACCACGTCGGCCCGCCCGTCGAGGATTGGCTGCACGATGGCAGCATAGTCATTCGGATCGTATTCCAGATCCCCGTCCTGGATCAGGATGATGTCCCCCGACGCCTTGGCTAGGCCGATCCGTATCGCCGTTCCTTTGCCAAAATTCAATACGGAGTAGTGTACCACGAGCATCGGTTCCGCGTATGACGACAGCAGCCCGGTTGTTCCATCTGTCGAGCCGTCGTCCACCACCACGATCTCCTTGGAGCATCCAACGGGCAGACGGGCGTTGCGGACCCGCTCCAGCACGTCGGGAAAAGTGCGGAACTCGTTGTAGACCGGGATGATGATCGAGACCTTCATCGTCTTCCGTAACCACCGGCACACAGGGCTGGTATTGCCAGTGTGGCCCCAATCCAAGCGAATGCAATGCCCGCCGACACGTTCAATCGCTCCAGTCCGGCCATGAACAGCGCGACGTCGGCGTGGTTCCGCTCCACCAATCCGGCATAGTACGGGACGAGTAACCCGGCGGCACCATACAGGTCGATCAGCGCCAGGACAACCAAAATCGCGAGGGTCCAGCGCTGCAGACCGGCTACCGTAACAACGGCCAGGACCGGTGCGATCGACCAAAGGTACCAACCCGGAATATTCCCGAGGTGATGGACCACCTGATCCACCACAACCCCGTAGGCCAACGCGACCGCATAGCAGCCTGCGATGAGCAGCGGTAGCCCAAGTTGGCGGCCATGCCGCCGGACTGCCATGGTCCCCGCAACAAGGGTCGCCAGTTCCACAACGGCATAGATCCACGACTTCAACGTCAAGAAACTCCAGGCCCCGAACCAAATAAACGACTTCGCCGCCACATGTGCCGCCGCAAACCAGTTGACCAGGAAGACCGCGCGAACGAGATCGCCGGGCGCCGCGTGCTCCAGCCAGCCGGTCAGGGTATGTCCCATTGCGAGATTTCGCCCGTACCACCAACCTCCGACGACGAGGGCCAATACGAGAGTTCGCGCCGGCGTCTTCCAATCGAGCTCGCCGCGCCGCCTGCTTTCGATCACGGACCACGCCAGCAGGGCCGGAATGAATATCAGCAGATACGCCTTTGTGATCAGGCAGGCCCCGAGGACGACGCCGATCCATGCCCAGTGGGTTGTCCGCCGCAGAACCAGCCAGAACAGCAAGGCGGCCAAGGGGATCGCAAGGCAGTCATTGGCAACCCGGCTCGTGTCGATTGCGAATCCAGGTGCGACCGCAACAAGCGCCGAACAAAACAAAGCCAGTTCATCGCCGAGCAGCAGGCGGGCGGCCAGCCAAGCCAGCGGGATGGCCAGCGATGCAAGGGCCATGCCAAGCAGCCTCGCCAAGAACACGCGTTCCCCAATAGGCCAAGCCTTCGCTATTCCGACAACGGGCCCGACCAGCCAGTAATAGAGGGGTGGTTGTTGCGCCTCATAAAACGTCTGCGGGTGGAGCGACGCAGACTCTGCCAGTTCCGGCGACAGCGTCGTCAATTCCTTCAGCCGGGCAGAACGGGAAGGCTCCGGCAGGGCCCACCATTGCCCGTGCGTCAGATACGGTGGCCCGAGCCATCCCAACTCGTGCGCCAACGGGGCAAGGCGCATCGATTCGTCGATCTCGCGGGAGAACGGCGTCGAGAACAAGGGCAGTGTTCCCGTGGCGTTCCAGTGCTGGATGAAGGCGAAGTGCGCGTATTCGTCCCACCCTTCCCAAAGGGGCAACATGCGGCAATAGAACGTCCCGCGCACCAAGAAAAGCGCCATGAGTACCCAGACCCGCCATGGAATGGCGGCAGGGCGTCCGGGGGGCGATGGGGGGCTGGACATCTTGGATGCGGCTGAGCCCTACCATTATTGCGTGCGGCTTTTGTAGCCTGACGAAATCCTGTTTGGCGATTGGATAGAGTATTGGTTAACAACATGCGAAACGCGATTGCCGTCCTGATGCTTGCCGCGCTCCTTGCCGTTCCGGGGGCTTTCGCCCAACCACCCCAGCAGGCACCTGGCGCACCGCCCCAGAAGCCCCTGCGAGAACGCCTTCTTGATCGCGCCCTCAAGGGCGATGCGGAAGCCCAGTTCGACCTCGGCAAGAACTATGAGGCGGGTCGGATTGGTCTACCCAAGGACTTTACCCAAGCTGAGCACTGGTACAGGATGGCTGCCGAACAAGGTGATCCGTTCGCGCAGGCCAGCCTCGGCATTCTCTTGGGCTTCGGCAAGGGCATCCCGAAGGACGCGGTCCAAGCCCTGATGTGGTATGAAGTTGCCATCTCTCGGTCTACAGGCGGCGACCAGCAGACGATAGTCGAGATGCGGGACAATCTGGCCGCCCGCATGTCCCCGAAGGATGTTGCCGAGGCCCGCAGCCGAGCCCAAGCGTGGAAATCATCCAAATAGGGGGGCGGGAAGCATTCGGACTAGTTCAACAACTCTTCCACTGTCCGCGAATCCAGAACCCGGTCGACGAGGATCTCCAGTTCATCGGGCGTCTTTAATGCCATGCGCTCCTCGGCCCATGCAGGCAGGTCTCCGAATCGACGGGCCATCAGTCGTTTCAACGTCCGCAACTGGCCGCGTGCTTCTCCCCGCGCTTCTCCCCTTGCCTCACCCCGTGCTTCTCCTCGTGCCTCACCCCGCGCCTCCGCAATCGCTTCGACCGCAGCAGCCCGTTCGTTGAACTTCCGCGCGATGACCTTGTTCTCCATGATGTCGATCATGATAGGCATTTGATCAATCTCCTCCTCAACACATTCCTCCAACCCCCGCAGCCCCGCCAAGACGAGCAACTGGTTCAACGACTCCTCTCGCCTCGCACCCTGCAATGATGCAATCCGGCCGACTATGGCCGCAACGGCCGCTTTCTGGTCCTGGAGCCGCGTCAAGACTGCAAGTACATTATCTCCCAGATCGGGGCTGCCCAGCAGGGGGGCTCCATCCAGATCCCGAAAGTCCCGAACCTCGTATTCGAATGTGAGGCCGGGCCCCGCGAGGGCGAACTCCATGTTTAGCGCAGGCCTGCCGACATACAGGAGTATCTGGCGCGGGAATTGGCGGTAGTGCCGGTAGACGCCCGTGGCGTATTCCAGCATGCGGAGCGCCATGTCCGGGTCGTTGTCCGCTTGCAGTTCGATGTGGAACAGGCTGCCATCGGCCAATTTTGCCAGCAAGTCGAGCTTCCGCCCTTCGACCTTGGGAACTTCCACATTGAGCCACTCCACGACTTGGTCGTTGGCAAGGGTTCCCATCAGTACTCTTGACGAGCCGCGTAGCAGCGACTTCAAGGCCGCGTCGAATTGGTAGGTGGTCCGGTTTCGACTGTAACAGTTCAGCCCCGTGGTTTGGCGGGTAGGAGCGAAGGTGCGGGAAGGCCCGCGCGGTGTGAGCGGACAGCCTGTTTGAGGTAGTCGAGAGGATTGCGGCCCTGGACGCGGCAGGTTTGGGTGGCTGTGAGAAGGCG
>CAIVPR010000118.1 GCA_903907865.1 uncultured Acidobacteriia bacterium | reverse complement strand
GTTGCTGGCAGTTGGCGCACCCCAAACATCCAGGTTGCCAGGTTCCGCACCAAAAGTCCAGGTCCGAAGCGAAGTTTTTTCAGACTTTTTTCGCCCGGCACCTTCGCATGGCAATCCGCGGGGCTGAACTGTTACTGGCATTCTTTCTGCGGAACTATTCTGTCGACCTATCAGCCCAGAAGGCGCGAATTGACCGACAAACTGCCTTGGAATGCCTACTAACTTTTGAAGGAGACGTTGCGCAGCTCGATCTGTCCGGCGCACAGATGCGGAACCTGCGGTGGCCTCGACCTGAAAGGCCTCTCCGTCGCCGAGCTGAGATTGACCTCTCCAATGCGGACCTATCAGTGTGCGACCTCGCTGGTGCCGATTTGCGGAATTGCAAGTTCGTCGGCACAAAGTTCTTGGACGCGACATTGCCACCTGTGGCTTCTCTGCCCAGGCTTCTGGAGGAGTGCGAGTTTTCAGCCGGGACGAGCTTCAGGGATACCTTTGTTGCCTCTCCACCTGCTTCGGCAGAGGGCGGGTGGGCCTTGGAGTTTTCCGACTGCAGACTGGCGTTCTGTAACCTCAACTCGGCGAATCTCCAGCGCGTTGCCTTCGACGGTTGTGACCTAACCGGAGCGGATTTCACCAACAGTGATTTGCGTGGCGCTAAATTTGGAAACTCTGTTGTGGCTGGGTGCAACTGGATGGATGCGAAGTTCTCCTCTTCGACTGCCATTGATTGGCAGACACTTGGCGAAGGATTACTTGCGTTTCCGCACCGTTTCGCCCGAGCGACTCTCGACGGTCGGCCTTTGGTGCCGAGTTTGATAATTGACCCCGATACGGGCGTGTGTGGGCCGCGCGAGTTGCCCGACGAGTCAGTTCCAGAGGCGATCCCGTTTGTGCCAGCTAGAATTCCACCTGACGAGTTGCGTGAAGATCCAAGTCAAGATGCGATCTTGGTCAACCTTTCGGCCCCACTTGTACCATCTCTAATTCCACCTGATGCCACGGGCGGCCCGTCAGTGCCGTTACAGTCTTCTGCTTCTTTGGATGATTAGAGTAGTCTAAGTGGGACCGAGGGATGGCAAAGGACGCGCGGCTTACGCCGCGTGGCGGTGTTGACCAGAGGCGACGACTTCCAGACGAAGGACCACCTGGATAAGTCCGGCACAGGTCTGCGCACGGAGACCCCGCCGCAGGTTGGCAACCTGCCCCACACGAAGTCCTACGGGATGGAAACCAACACAACGCCGGTCTGGTTGCCCTTGGCGTCATAGGCCGCGGCGGCCACGGTGTTGCTGTTCGCATGCGCCACCAGCAGGCGCGCGCTTGCCGCCGCTCCGGGCTTGCCGCCCAGGGACGCCACGCCGTCGGGATTCGCCACCACTTTCGACGCTCCGGTCAAATCGTAAACGATCAGACTCGAAGTTAGGCGGTCGGTGGAAATTCCACGGGCCACGATCTTGCGCGTGGCGGGGAAGTAGCCCACCAGCGACACCGTCGCGAAGCCGTCCGGCACCGCAAGGCGGGTCGAGGTGCCGTCGGCCAGCGAGAACAGGGCGAAACCGTCGTCGCCCGCCACCTTCTTCATGGCCGGGGCGATGAGGGCGTTGATCTGGGGGATGGCGGTGACTGTCTGGATGGCGGTCGTGCCGGCGGGGAGGTCGAGCCGGACGGTCGAGCCGTCGGCACCGTCGAGTGCGTAGACTGCGGACGAGGTCCGCGAAGTGGCGGTGAAATTCGTGCCCCAGAGGAAATCGTTGAACGTTCCGGTCTGGGTGCCTGTGACGAGGTCGGGATTCTGTCCGGCCGGGATGGCCGCGATGTTGCCGGTGGCGGGGTCGATCTCCAGGTAGCCCGACGCGGGGCACGATGCCTTGTAGGTGTTGTCGCCCGCCTGCGATCCGAACAGGCCGATTTGCTGGCCCAATATGAAGGTATAGGTCCTGATGGAATTGCTGCAGGCGGCGATGAACCAGCCGCTCGGCAGGGAGACCACGGTGGGGGCGCTGCCGTCCACGGGGAAGCCTACGAACTGGTGGAGCGAATCGTCCGGCATCTTGGCGGCCACCCAGACTTGGGACTGCGAGGCCAAATAAAACGCGAGGCCGGTCGCAGCAGTGACGTTGGGAACTGCTCCACCGGGGCCGGGTGCCTGGGGGGCGAGCAGCGGCACCAAGCCGCTGGGGAAGGCTGTGGAAACAAGCTTGTCCCCGTTTGACTTGAGGACGGCGAATTCGAAGGTTTTGGGGGCCGTTGTGGCGTCGCCGACGACGAGGGCGAAATCGCCGCCGGTGCCGGGAATGGTGACGCGCGCGGTGAGGGCCTTGGTGAGCCCGTCGACATTGATGGCAACCGGTGCCGCACCGCCCCCGCCGCCACCACCGTTACCCGGCGCAGTGCCGTTCTTGACGGCTCCGGTGGACGCGGTAATCGTGTCGACGGTGGCCTTGGAGGCGCTGTCGGGGGCGGGAATCGCGGCAGTGAAAGTGCCGCCTGCCGCGCTGACAAGGGCGGAGGCGGCTCCGGTGAGGTCGACTTTCTTGGGTGCGGCGGCGGCTGTGAGGATGACGGCCTGTTTGGCGATTCCGGCCGGGGCGGTTCCAACGGACGGACCCACGAGCGCGGCGACGAATTCCGTTGTGGGCGATGTTACGAACGGGGTGGTGCTGGTCGCAGGGGCGATCAGGCAGGGGTCGATGGCGGCCGAGGTTGCGGCGGTGATGTTGAAGGCGAAGGACTTGTAGCAGCCGTCGGTGCCGCGCGCGGCGGTTCCGAGGACGTAGGTGCCGGTGACGTCTGGGCTTGAAAGAGCGGCAAGGTCGGGAGCGCCGCCGGGGGAGGCGACGAACTTGGCGGTTGGGCCGGTTGCGGGCTGGACGGTGACGAGGTTGGCGGCGCGTCCGTTGAGCGCGAGGTAGACCAGGTCGCCGGGGCGGGCAGTGCCTGGAATGTCAACGGAAGTGCTGAACTCGCCGGGCGTGGCCTTGGACTCGACGGTTGCGACCTTTGTTGCCACGCCGCCGACGAACGCGGTCAGCGTTCCGGGGCGGGGTGCGGCCGCGCCATAGCCGTCGGCAACCAGGACGACAGGGGATTTGGAAAACGTTCCGGCCGCGACGCCGGTACCGGTGCCGTCGGCAGAGGCGACGCCCGGATTGGTTGCGGCGATGGTCACAATGCGGGGGTCGCTGGTGGCGGTTCCCACTACGACTTGTACTTTGGCGGCACCGAGGGTTGCGTCGGTTGGCACCTGCGCTACGACTTTGTCGGAGGCGACGGAGTAGAGGTTGGCGGGAGCGCCGTTTACGAGGACTTGGACCGCGGGGTCGCCCAGGGTTTGGGGCAAGGGGCCGGGTTTTGCCTTGACAGGGGTGGAGGGGCCGAGGTTGAAGCCGGAGATCTCCATGATGCCGCCGCGAGCGACGGTGGCGGGGGCGGGGTCGTGCCGCATGGCGTCGACGATGCCGCGGGCGTAAATCACCGGGGTGGCGGCGACTTGCGCAAAGGCCTGGTAGGCACAGGTCTGTGAAACAACGATGCAAGCAATGACGAAGGTTCCTGAAAGCGTGCGCACTAGAATCCTATTGTCTTACAAACTCTTTCGGGACGCGAAAGTTGCGATAATCGGGTTGTGGACTTCGACTATACGCCCGAGCAGATCCAGCTGCGCCGCGAGGTCCGCGACTTCGCCGCGGCTGAAATTGCACCGCATGTCCGCGCATGGGACGATGCCCAGACATTCCCTGCGGAGGTCATCAAGAAGCTTGGCGGGCTCGGCTATCTGGGGGCGATTTTCCCGGAGGAGTACGGGGGCGCGGGTCTGGGGTACGTGGAGTACTCGATCATCATCGAGGAGCTTTCGCGGGTGGACGGCTCGGTGGGGATTATCGTGGCGGCGCACACCTCGCTGTGCTCGAACCACATCGCCAAGGCGGGGACGAAGGAACAAAAGCAGAAGTACCTGACGAAGCTGGCCACAGGGGAATGGCTGGGTTGCTGGTCGCTGACGGAGCCCGAGGCCGGTTCCGACGCCGCCGGGACCAGGACCACGGCGGTGGCGGAAGGCGACGAATGGGTGGTCAACGGGTCGAAAACCTTCACGACCAACGCCCACTACGCCGATGTCTGCGTGGCGATGGCGGTAACGGACCGGACGGCTGCGCGGCACGGCGTCTCCGCGTTCGTCTTTGAAAAGGGCATGCCGGGCTTCCGTCCGGGCAAGAAGGAGGACAAGCTCGGGTTGCGGGCGAGCGACACGGGCGAGGTGCTGTTCAACAACTGCCGGTTGCCGGGGGCGCAACTTCTCGGCAAGCAGGGCGAGGGTTTTGTGGACAGTCTGCGGATTTTGGACGGGGGGCGGGTGTCGATCGCGGCGCTTTCGATCGGGATGGCGCAGGGGGCCTACGACGCGGCACTGAAGTATTCGAAGTTGCGGAAGCAGTTCGGGAGGCCGATTTCGGAATTCCAGGCGATCCAGCACAAGCTGGTGGACATGGCGATGCGGATCGACGCGTCGCGGCTGCTGACGTACCGGGCGGCGCGGATGATCGACGCGGGGAAGCGGGTGACGCGGGAGTCGGCGATGGCGAAGTTGTTTGCGTCGGAAGCGGCGGTGTGGATCGCGGGGGAGGCGGTCCAAATCCACGGCGGGTACGGCTTCACGAAAGACTACCCGGTGGAAAAGTTCTACCGCGACGTGAAGCTGTGTACCATCGGCGAAGGCACCAGCGAGATCCAGCGGCTGGTGATCGCGCGGGAACTGCTCAAGTAAAGATGCCCTCGATTCGCGAACTATCCCGGCTTGCAACTGCGATTGAAAACGGGCACCCCCTGCCTTCGGACTGGCCCGAAGGTGGGGGGCTTATTCTCGGAATCACGGGGCCGCCCGGGGCGGGGAAGAGTTCGCTCGTCGATGCCCTGACTACGGAATGGCGGCGGCGCGGGCGGACCGTTGCCGTGATCGCGGTGGATCCTTCGAGCCGTGCGACGGGCGGGGCGATCCTGGGCGACCGCATCCGGATGCAACGCCACCACGCCGACGAGGGGGTTTTCATCCGCTCGATGGCCACGCGCGGGGAGACGGGCGGGTTGGCGAAGGCCACGCTCGCGTTGGCCCGCATGTTCCGCGGGGCGGGGTATGACATTTCGATCATTGAAACGGTTGGGGCGGGGCAGGACGAGGTCGAGATTGCCGGCAAGGCGGATGTGACGGTGGTGGTGATGGTGCCGGGGATGGGCGACGATGTCCAAGCGATCAAGGCGGGGATGATGGAGATCGCGGACGTCTTTGCGATCAACAAGGCGGACTATCCGGGTGTGGAGAGGACCGAGCGGGAGATCGGGGCGATGCTGTCGCTGGGAACGGTGGAGGTGCCGATTTTCAAGACCGTCGCGATCCACGGCACGGGGGTGCCGGAATTGGCCGATGAGATCGAGTCGCGACCTCGACGGAAGAATGCGGTGGTGGCGGACGGGCCGACGGTGATCGACCATCTGGGGATCGCGGTGGCTTCCATTGAATCCGCGCTGGCGTTCTACGGGGGCGGGCTGGGGATGGCGGTTGCATCGCGAGAGACGGTGGCGGCGGAGAGGGTGAATGTGGCGATGCTGCCTGTGGGTGCGTCGCGGATAGAGCTGTTGGAGCCGACGGCGGCGGATTCGCCCATTGCGAAGTTCCTCGACAAGCGGGGGCCGGGGTTGCACCATGTCGCGCTGCGGGTGCCGGATTTGGTTGCTGTTGTTTCGCGCTTGGAAGCCCAGGGGTGCAAGGTTTTGGGGGCTCCGAGGCATGGTGCGGGTGGGCATCTCTATGTGTTCCTGCATCCGGCAAGCACCGGCGGGGTGCTCTGGGAACTGATTCAGGAAAGCTGATATAAGATACCGGTATGAAAAGACTTGCCATCGCGATGGCTTTGAGTGTCCTGGCGGTTGCCGCCCATGCGCAGCCGCCCATTCCGCGCTACGAGGTGAAGCGCGCCGCCAGCCCGATCAACATCGATGGCGTCCCGGACGACAAGGCTTGGGCCGCAGCCAACAAGATCGAGTTGATTTTCCCTTGGGATGCCCAGACCGGTGCCAAGCAGAAGACCACGGCCCGCCTTCTGTGGGACGACAACTACCTCTACGTCTCCTACGAGTGCGAGGACGCCGATATTACGGCCCAGTTCACAGAGCACGACGACCCGACCTACCAGGACGACGCCGTCGAGATCTTCATCAACCCAATGCCCTCCCAGACGGGGATCTACTACGGGCTCGAAATGAACGCCCGCGCGGTGCTCTACGACTACGTGATGTACAACTCTGGCAAGCTTTTCAAACAGTTCGACCTCCGCGGGGTGAAGCTAGCCACGCACATCGACGGCACGCTCAATATGCGCGGCGACAAGGACAAGGGCTGGAGCTTGGAAGTGGCGATTCCCTGGTCGAATTTCGACGCGCTGTCCAAGCGCCCGGAGCCGGGGGCCGTGTGGTCGGCAAATATCAACCGGTGGGACGGCACGGAGCCCAACCGGAGGATGAGCAACTGGTCCGACCCCGTCCAGCCGAGGGCGAATCCGCACGTGCCGGCGCGTTTCGGGCAGTTGGTGTTCGTCCAGTGAGCTAATTCGACCGGTAAATGCCGATCGTGGCCGGGGCCTTCAGTGCGATGCCTTTGGCGGTTTTCTCCGGCTCGGGGCCGCTGACGGCTACGAATACTGCCTTGTCGAGTCCTACGTCGTCCAGATCCAGGTTGATCGGTCCCGCGCCCGCCCGGTTCAGCACGACCAAGACCACGTCCTTGCCTGACTGCCGGATGTACGCATAGCGGTCCTTCTCGATCAGCAGCTCGGTCATCTTGCCACCCCGCAGGGCGGCGGCCTCCTTCCGGAGCGCAAGAAGTTTCGCCGTCCAACCGTAGACGTCGGCAGCATCGCCGGTTCGGCCCGGGGCGTCGAAGGCGGGTACGGGGAAGTCGGCGCGTATGGTAAGGTCGGTGCGGTCGGGCCCCTTGCCCATCGCGATCTCATCGCCGTAGTAGAGGTGCGGGATGCGCGGGATTGTGAGCAGGAACGCCTGCGCCATCTTGAGTTTCGCGGTGTCGCCGCCCGCGATGGTGAGGAAACGGGGGCCGTCGTGGTTGTCGAAGAACGCGACCAGCTTTTCGGGGTGTAGGAAGATGGAATCCTGGCCGAGGATGTCGGACAGCTCGGTCATGGGGCTGCCTTCGCCGAACACGTGCCGCATGGCCGATTCCAGCGGGAAATCGAGCAGGCTGGGCAGCTTGGTGTCGACGCCGTCGTGGCGGCGACCGCCTTCGAAGAACGAAAGGGCGGCGGGCGTTCTGGCCGTCACCTCGCCGGTGACGAAGAAGCCGGGGAATTGGCGGTCGATGGCGGTCTGCCACTTTTCCCAGAAAGGCCGGTCGACGTAGGGGTAGGTGTCCTGGCGGACGCCGTCTACGCCCGTCATGCCGATCCACCAGATGGCGTTCTGGATGAGGTAGTCGGTAACGAGCGGATCGTCTTGGTTGAGGTCGGGGAGGTGGCCGGCGAACCAGTAGTCGAGTGGCGATTCGCGGCGCTTGGGTCGGGAGTAGGGGTTGGAAAGGCCCGCGATGTCGTAGTTGTTGCGGGTGCGGGGCAAGGTCTCGAGGCCGTGGAACCAAGTCGGAGTGGGAGGCGCTTTCACCCAGGGATGGTTCGGCCCCGTGTGGTTTGCCACCTGGTCCTGCACGACCTTGATGCCGAGGGCGTGGGCGGCGTCGACGAGTTCGCGGTACTCGGACATGTTCCCGAAGCGCGGTTCGACCGCGTAGAAGTCGCTCGCGTGGTAGCCATGGTAGGCCGAGGTTCCGGGAACGGAGTTCTTCGTTACCGGCGTGAGCCAGATGCCGGTGACGCCGAGCGATTTGAGGTAGGGCAGGTGGTCGCGGATGCCGTGGAAGTCGCCGCCGTGGGTGGCCATGACGACGTTGGGGTTGGCTGGAGCGCCGAGTCCGGCGGGGCTGTCGTTGGAGGGGTCGCCGTTGGCGAAGCGGTCCGGCATCAGGAGGTAGATGGTGTCGTCGGCGGAGAGGCCTTGGAAGCGGCCCTTGGTGGCGACGGGCTGGTCGAGGCGGAAATCGAACGAGGCGGTGCCTGCGGGGGACTTGATCTGGAATTTGTAGGTGCCGGGTTTGGCGGATTTGGGGATGTCGAGATAGGCGAAGAGGTAGCGCCCGTCACGGGAGATCTGGCGGGTCTTGATAGAGAGGCCGGTGGGGGCGGTGACGGTGGCGTTGGCGAGGTCGGAACCCGTTAGCAGGATTTGGACCGGGTTCAGCGTGTGGCCTGTCCACCAGTTGGGCGGGTCTACCTTGGTGACGGTGGTGGCGGCTTGGGCGGAGGCGACGAGGACGAGGAATGCGATTACGGAGCGCATGGGCACCTTCCATTGTGCCTGATCCGGGCCTCGGGAGGCCCGGAGCTTTCTGTTAGCAATCACTCAAACGATGGCGGATACCCTATCGCGCGTCGTCCTTTGGCAGGCAGCTGTCGATGAAACTCGCGAAATCATGCTTCAGCTTAACGTGCGAGTCGCTGTCGATGTACAGCATGTGCCCCGACTGGTAGAAGTCCCAGCGGATGTTCTTGTGCTGCTCCGGGCTCAGGCCCATGTGGTTGAAGGTGTACTCCGCGGCGTAGTAGGGCGTCGCGAGGTCGTAATAGGCGGCGGCAACCATCACCTTCATGTACGGATTCTTCACCATCGCGCTGCGGAGCATCGCGGTCGTGTCGCCGAAACCGTTCTGGACCCCGTAGTCCCACGGCTGGATGCCGCCGGTCGGGTAGTAGTAGAGGTCGCTCTTGTAGTTCAGCTCATTGCGGATGTAGGTGGTGAACATGGCCGTGAACGGGGGCGTGATCAGCGTGCTGGAGGGGTCGTAGTCGCTGGTCTCGTTGGTGTTCATCGCCGACGCGCCGGTCAGGCGACCGTCGTAGCGTCCGATGGTCTCGTGCTTGTCGCGGAGCAACTGGCGGGTGAAATGAGACACGTCCCAGCGCAGGTTGGAGTCGTCGATGTAGCGCGTGTCGAGGCCGGAATAGCGCGCGATTTTGTCGATGATGGTCTTGCGCTCGGCGGCCGTCAGGTCGTCTCCCTTGGCCAACGCGGCGGCATATTCGCCCATCGCGAAGGCCTCGGCCTCCTTGAGGATGGTTTTGAGGTCCTTCTTCTGCAGGTCGGCGGGCAGCTTCTTGTGGTACCAAGCGTCGGCGGTGTAGGTAGGGAATTCGAGCTGGTAGACGAGGTCGTCGCTGCGGCTCCAGATGGTTTCGAGGTTCAGGGTGGTGCCGATCAGCACGATGCCGTTGAAGGCGATGCCGCGGTCGATCAGGTAGCCGCCGAGGCCGGCCGCGCGGAAGGTGCCGTAGCTTTCTCCCGCGATGAAGAGCGGAGAGACCAGGCGGGCGTTGCGCGTGACGTACATGCGGATGAATTCGCCCACGGACTGGATGTCGCCTTGGACGCCGTTCATGCGGCGGGCGACGTCGATGGACTTGGCGCGGCTGTAGCCTGTGCCGACGGGGTCGATGAAGACGAGGTCGGTCTTGTCGAGCCAGGTGTCGGGGTTGTCACGCAGCTGGTAGGGCGGTTGCGGCATGCTGCCGTTCGGCATGAGTTTGGGGCTGCGGGGGCCCATGCCGCCCATGTGGACCCATAGCGAGGCCGAGCCTGGGCCGCCGTTGAAGCAGAAGGTCACGGGACGCTTAGCTGGGTCGGCGACCCCGTCCAAGGTATAGGCCATGTAGAAGATGTGCGCCTCGGTCTCGCCCGATGCGTCCTTGAGGGGCATCTGGGCGACGGTGGCCGTGTAGTTGAGGGTTTTGCCGTCGATTGTGATGGAGTGCTTGGTGACGACCGGAGTCTCGTCGACCTCGCCGCCGACAGCGGGTCCGGGGCCGGAGACACCGCCTCCGCGACCGGCACGTCCGCCGGGTGTGGGGGCTGCGGGGGTGGCTGCGGGGGCTGCCGGAGTGGCGGATTGGGCACCGCGGCCGGTGCCTTGGCCTAAGAGTTGGGGTGCAACGAGGAGGGCGATAAGGATTGCGCGCATCTTGAACGCAATTTTCGCACAGTTGGGGTGGTGGGGTTGTCGCTGACTTTCGCGGTGGCTCTAAATCCTGGAATTAGCCGACTGCTCCTTTTTACAGGGTCTCGCCCTCGTGGGCTTGGCGAGATAGCAGGAGTTGGAGCCTATTGAGCGGCGTGCTTCGAGTCTCTCCTTCCCGTGTTGTTCGCGCTCGGCGATTTGCGCGGGCGCATGGCGGTTTCCAGTTCGGGGAAATTTCGGCGCGGCATCAGGCAAGGCTAACTTTCCTTCGCAACGTCGGGTTTGAAGCTCAACCCCCGCGACCCCCAGGGGGTCAGCCTTGTCCCGCAGTGCGGGTTAGTGCAATTGCCTTTTTTACGAGTTTGCGGCCTGGTCCCACCGATTCTGGTTCGTCGAACGGGATGATGTTTGGCCGGTTGGGGAACTCGGCGACAACCGACAGCCTTCCACCGGTTGCGGCGATGTTCTTCTGGAAGGTGGAGACGCGGAGATGGCTCTGTTTCTCAACCGGCGAAACGGCCGCGACTGTCAGTGTCAAGGCTGTTGCCATGTTCGTCTTGGCCCGCTTTCGTTCCCGCCGAACTGCGCGGCGGGCCTGCTCCTCTGCCAGCATCTCTGCGGCGCGGGCCTCTATTCGAAGTCTGCGGGCCGGATCCAGTTGCGCGATCAAATCGTCCACGTTCGTGAGCATCTTCAATCTCCTCCCTTCTATTGCCAGTCTTGCACACGAGCCAAGTGTGCGTCGAAGCGGTCATCGGCCTTGCGAATCAACTCAAGGTAAAACCTTCGTTCCCCCGAGCCGGACTTATCCCCCGCAACCAGTAGAATTCCCCTGCGTAGAGTGTCGAAGGCGAACGCGACTCTCCAGATGCCATCCGCCGCAGAGAACCGCATTTCCTTCATGTTCGGATGTCGGGAACCCTTCAGGGTGTCGACGCGGGGTCGGCCAAGCCGGGGACCATACTGCTTGAGGAGGTGCGCAATCGTAAGGATCGAGTCCTGAACATCGGTGGGCAAGTTGCGGAATTCTGGGGAGAACTCTTGGCCGAGCTGTACCGTCCACTTCTCCATCTAATTCAAAAAATACGTCCGGTACAGCGTGTCCCGCTGCTTGGGCACAAACCCGGCATCGCGGATGAGCCGCCGCAGTTCCTCTTCCGTCGCTTTGTGGTGGGTGCCCGCCGCCGACACCACATTCTCCTCGATCATGATGCTGCCAACATCATTGCCGCCGAACCGCAGCCCGATCTGGCACGTCTTCAAACCCGGCGTCACCCACGAACTCTGGATGTTCACAATGTTGTCCAGGTATATCCGCGAAACGGCCAGCGTCTTGAGGTACTCGACCGCCGTCGCCTCTTCCTTAATGAACCGCCCCAGCGACGTCAGCTCGCGCTGGAACGCCCACGGGATGAACGCCGTAAATCCGCCCGTGTCCTCCTGGATCTGGCGCACGATGTCGAAGTGGTTCATGCGCTGCTCGATCGTCTCGCCGCAGCCGAACATCATGGTCGCCGTCGTCCGCATGCCCAGCGAGTGCGCCGTCCGGTGTACGTCGATCCATTCCTGCACCCCGCACTTCAGCCGGCTTATGCGGTAGCGGACGGCGTCGTCCAAAATCTCCGCGCCGCCGCCGGGGATCGAATCGAGGCCCGCGTCGCGCAGCCGCGCGATGGTGTCCCGCAGGGAAAGGCCGCTGACCTCGGCGATGTTCACGATCTCAGGTGCCGAGAAGCAGTGGCACCAGATATTGAACTTCGCCTTGATGGCCCGCAGCAGGTCCTCGTACCACTCGATCTTGAGGTCGGGGTGGAGACCGCCCTGGAAGAGCATGCCGGTGCCGCCGAGGTCGATGGTCTCCTGGATCTTGTCGAAGATGACCTCGCGGGGCAGCACGTAGCCTTCCTTGTGGCCCATGGGTCGGTAGAAGGCGCAGAAGCTGCAGTACTCGGTACAGAAGTTGGTGTAGTTGATGTTGCGGTCGATGATGTACGAAACCAGGCCGTCCGGGTGGTGCTTGCGGCGGACCGCGTCCGCCTCCATGCCGACGCCAATCAGGTCGTCGGATGCGAACATGTCGATGGCTTCTGCGCGCGAGATCATTCGTCCTTTATTGTAGCGATGGACGTTATCCCTCGCTTCCGGCCCTATCTCAGGGATGGTGACTTGGTCGGGGGTGTCTTGATAGACTCTGGCCATGGCGTTCGTTCAGCGGTTGACTGGGGTTGTTTTGTTTTCCGCCGCGTTATGCGGCCAGGCTGTGGACACAGCCAAGGAGTGGCCCACCTACGGCCACGACCCCGGTGCCATGCGCTACTCGCCGGTGAACCAGCTCACTCCCGCCAACGTCGATAAGCTGAAAGTCGCCTGGACCTACCACATGCGGCCCGCCGGATTCACCGGCGCGGCTGGCTTTCCGTTCGGAGCCGGGGAAGGCGCGGCCCCCGGACGAGGCGGACGCGGTGCCGTCACCCCCGCTGGCGACGTCCCCGATACACCCCCGCCCGCAGCGACAGCAGGCGGACGCGGTCGCGGCGGCAGGGGTGGCAACGGCTTCCGCCCCAGCAGCGTAACCCCGCTTGTAATCGATGGGATCATGTACCTCTCCACCCCCTACAGCCGGGTCGTCGCCATCGACCCCGTCGCGGGCAAGGAACTCTGGGCCTTCCCGCTGCCCACCGGTACCCCTGCCACCCGCGGCGTCGAATACTGGCCCGGCGACGGCAAGACTCCCTCCCAGATCGTCTTCGGCACCAGCGACGGCAAACTCTATTCGGTCGACGCCAAGACCGGCAAGCCCAACAACGCTTTCGGCGACAACGGCGTCGTCAACATGAACACGCCCGAAATCATGCGCGGCCTGCCCGGACGCAACGCGCTCACCGCCCCGCCGATCGTCTACAAGAACTTCGTTATCGCGGGCGGCACCACCCAGGAGGTGCCCTCGCTCGGGCCCGCCGGCGATGTCCGTGCGTGGGATATGCGTACGGGCAAGGTCGCGTGGACCTTCCACTCCATCCCCGGCCCCGGCGAGAAGGGCAACGAAACTTGGGCTGGCGAAAGCTGGAAGAACCGGTCCGGCGTCAACGTCTGGGGGGCCATCACGGTGGACCCCAAGCGCGGCATCGTCTACATGCCATTCGGCGCGCCGTCGGTTGACCAGTACGGCGGCGACCGCGAGGGTGACAATCTCTATGGCACCAGCCTCGTCGCGGCGGACGCCAACACGGGCAAGTACATGTGGCACTTCCAGGTGGTCCACCACGACATCTGGGACGCCGACATGACCGGCGCTCCGGCGCTGTTCGACATCAAGCGCAACGGGCGCACGATTCCGGCGGTGGCGGCGGTATCGAAGGTTGGGCTGCTGTTCCTCCTGGATCGGGTGACGGGAAAGCCGATCTACGGGACCGAGGAACGTCCGGTCGCTAAGAGCGAGGTGCCGTTGGAGCGTGCTGCCAAGACGCAGCCCTACCCGCTGAAGCCGCAGCCGCTGGTGCGTATGATGATGAGCCCGAAGGACGTCAACACGCTGACGCCGGAATTCGAGGCGGGCTGCAAGAAGCTAAGCGAGGGAGTACTGATGGGCGGCCCGTTCCTGCCCCCGGCCTACAACCGGCTCCGCGTGCAGTTCCCCGGCAACCACGGCGGCGTGAACTGGGGCGGCGTCTCGTTCGACCCGCAACTGGGCTACCTCTTCGTCAACACGAACGAGCTGGGCCAGATGTCGGGCATGCGCGACCACGACCCCAAGGACGGCCCGGCCCCGGCGGCGGGACAGGGCAACCGTGTCGATCCGACCGGTCCTTACGAAGGGTTTCCGGGCGGCGGTCGGTATAGCATCCGGGTCGACGGCACGGCGCAGCAGATTCCCTGCCAGCAACCGCCATGGGGCAACCTGACGGCGGTCAACGTGAACACGGGCGAGTTCGCGTGGCGAGTGCCGCTGGGCGTCACCGATGTGCTGCCCGAGGACAAGCGCAACACCGGTCGTCCCGGCAACGGCGGGACCATTGTGACCGCTGGCGGATTGGTTTTCGTCGGTGCCACCGACGACGCCCGCTTCCGCGCGTTCGACTCGAAGACCGGGAAGGAATTGTGGACCTACAAGCTCAACGGCGCGGCCGAGGCGACCCCGATGACGTATTTGGGGAAGGACGGGCGGCAGTATGTGGTGATTACGGCGACCGGGGGCGGGTTCTTTAATAATCCGGTTACGGACGATAGTATTATGGCGTTTGCGCTGGAGGGGAAGTAGGCGCAGAACCAAGAAATCGATGCCGAAAGCCAACCTCTTCGAGGCCAAGATGCACTGGGCGAGTTGGTGATCAATGGTGATTCGTTCGTGAACACCTTGGAGGAAACTGCGACGCGCGGCTTGGGATTCATGGACGGCGCATCTTGGAGTCTGGCTCGCTGGCCGCGCAGTGTGGCCGCTACCCTGGGTGAATTCAGTCCGGCTGCGGTCGTCGCAGAGGCAACCATGTAAATCCGGAATACGGCTCCAGATCTGCATGGTTCAGCTGCGTGCGCGTTCGTGAGCCAATGGGATGAGTACAATGTCCAGCGCATTGCATTACACAACGTCGCGGCAATCGAGGTGGAGAGGTTATGGCCAACGATCCCGTCCGGATTGAAAGACAGGTGGACCCAAGGAGTGGCGAGGGCCGTATCCTCGAGTTGGGTCATGCGAACGCCGGTCGGGTCCTGTTCGTCGTTTGGATCCCTCGCGGCTCGCTCCGGCGACCTGTAACCGCCTTTGACGCAAACCGGAAGACCCGTGCCGCATACCAAGGGAGACGCAATGAAGACCGAAAGCACGACCTTAATTGAGGCGGAAAAGGAATTCGCAGCCTTGATCTATCGGGACCGGGGCGCGCTGGACCGCAAGGCACAGGCGATTCTGATCCACGGGTCGCGGCAAATCACGATCCGTCTTGGAAACGACGAGCTTGCGCGCGCCCGGCAACAGGCCGAGGCCAAGGGTCTGAAATACCAGGCCTATATCAAGATGTTGCTCCACTAGGCGTTGAACCGGGATGTCGCGGCCCGGTAGGGGACGGCCCTCAGTCGGGCCATCTGTCGAGCCCAATCTCCTATTCCTTGCTGTTGGACGGAAGGCCGGAACCACCCTTCGGCGGAGCCGGACGGGCACTGGCTACGGGCCCGAACTCTCCCGATCCGACGGGTTCGTAAACCCCTATGATCGGGCGGTCAGGTGCGAGAATAATCCGTGTCTTCCCTCGGGGCGGGACGTTCTCCACTACATTGTTCGGCATCTGTCTATCGCTCCTGTTGATAGCGGAAACACTTCTAGCAGCCCGTGGCAAAACGTCGCGTTTTTCACCGGGCTGTTAGCGCGGAACCACGGAAAAACGGTAATAGACTTTACGAACTGAATAATCCGCCTTGCCAGCAACCGTGTACAAAAGCGAGTTTGACCCGGCCATCGCTCCCAACCGCTGGTAATTGAGCAGCCGCCGTCCTTGCGTGGAAGACAACTCGTTTGGCCCAGCTGACCAGATCCTCTTCTTTTCCTGCGACTCGTTCCATCGAATAACCGCGAGCGTAGCCCGGTTCAATCGCCCATTGTCCCGCCAATGCGAACCTGCCTCCAACGTGTAGGCTCGCTCTGTATCACCTTGGACGACCAAGACTATCACGTCTTGGTTCGTTGGATTGTCAATTATCAGTTCCGCTCCAAAGCGAGCCTCCCCCGAACTACCCATTGAAGGAACTGTAGGAATCGAGCTGTCGAGTACTGGCTGATAAACTTCTCTTGAAGTTCCGGGCTGTTCCTTCAATGAGAGGGGCGAAGATCCATACCAAGTTCCGAACGGTAGGCTCCACAAGAAGACAGATCTCAGGGGATGGGATTGAAGTGGGTGGACCGACTCGGTTTGCAATATGAGTGGTTCAGCATCTACCTGCACGGGCTGCTGCCCATGCGTGAATGTCGCATACAAATACTTCCCTCGAAGACGCAGCATTACGCCCGCAAGCGCGTTCCTCCAAGCAGCGGACGGCGGATTCATATTCCGTAGCAGAATTAGTTTTTCAAGACAGCTTCTTGCGTCCTCAAGACAGCCACGACCGAGTTGTTCGAGTCGCCGCTCGCCCTTCGCGGACGGCACCCCTCCGGTTCTAACGTCATCGTCAATCCTCCGAGCCAGGTCTGTGTCATTTGACGAATTGAGTTCATCGACGAAACGGCTTTCTTCAGTGGCCAAATGGATCTCCTCAGACTCTTTTCGTCGCTTGTCGAGCTCGTGTTGGATTGAATTGACAATAGAGCCGATCAGTGTAAATGCTACTATTGGAGCTGCCAACAGTAAGCCAGTGTTCTCGATGAGGCTGAGTTTTCTCATTTGAATTCGTACCTTTCGCGCGCCGTAAGGCGACTTACAGCAGAGCACGACCAGAGTGTAAGAGCGAAGACGAGTAACAGTTCAGCCCCGCGGATTGCCATGCGAAGGTGCCGGGCGAAAAAAGTCTGAAAAAACTTCGCTTCGGACCTGGACTTTTGGTGCGGAACCTGGCAACCTGGATGTTTGGGGTGCGCCAACTGCCAGCAACGG
>CAIVPR010000117.1 GCA_903907865.1 uncultured Acidobacteriia bacterium | reverse complement strand
GTACTCCCCGCTGGCAGCCCCTGCGGGGTCCGTCGCGGCTGTCGCCGCATACGGCCCGTACCAATCCGCCGTCCACTGCCAAACATTCCCCAGCATGTCGTACAGCCCCCACGCGTTCGCCTGCTTCGTTCCCACGTCATGCGTCTTGCCTCCGCTGTTCCCGCCGTACCAGGCAATCGCGTCCAACTCCCCGTACCGCGCCCCCCCGCTGCCGGCCCGCGCCGCGTACTCCCACTCCGCCTCCGTCGGCAAACGCATCCCAACCGCCGAGCAATACTTGCGCGCATCGTCCCAGCTAACCGTCTCCACCGGCAACTGCGGCCCTTTGAAGTTGCTCGGATTGCTGCCGATCACCCGCTGGTAGGCCGCCTGCGTCACCGGCGTGGCGCCGATGCGGAACCCGCGCGTGATGGTCACCCGGTGCGCAGGCGATTCGTCCGACCCGCAGCCCGTGTCCCCGCCCGAGCAGCCCATCACAAAGCTCCCCGCTTCAATCGAAACGTAGGGCAGCCCGTCCTTGGGGTTGATCCACGGCGGCATCGCCCCGACAAACCGCTCCCCCGTCGCCGGGTCCACCAGCACCGGTGCCCCGCCGTACGTCGCCTCCACCTTCACCTCATTCCAGCGGTTGTACAGCTGTTCCGCCTTCTCGGGCGCGATGGTGAACCTAGTGTCGGCACCGTCCAGCCGGGCTACCAGGAGCTTGAGGTCGGGGTCGTAGGCCTTGTCCCGCCACTCGGCGCGGACCGGTTTGGCCGACGGGTACGTCCGCGCCTTGAGCGCCGTGATTCGGTCCCGAGAGGGCTTTGACTGTGCCTCGAATTCCCGCTCGAATTGCCCGCTGATCTTGGCGCGGTCCGCCTCGGCCTGGCTGCGCCGGGCGTCGAACTTCTCCTTCGGCTCGAAGGGCCGGCGTTCCACGTTGGAGTCCCGTAGCGCCTCGTCGCGCGCGGCGTCGACCTGGATACGGATCGACGCAACCCGCCGCTCCAGCGAGGCCACCTCGGCCCGTGCCTCTTCCACGGTGGAAACGCCCTTTGTGAGGCCATCCAGCCGCGCCTGTTCGGCGGCAAGGCGGTCGCGGAGCGCCTGAACGTCCGCAGAACCGCCGGTCGATGCGGGTGGTGCCGTCTTGGTCCGTACGGTCTCCAACCGCACGTTGATGGCCCCCTGCTGGTTTCGGATGTCATCCAAAGCCTGCTGGTCCTTGGCTTTCTGCGCTTCGGCGGCGCGGCGCCGCAGGTCGGCCAGTTTCTCTTCCAACTGCGCGCGCTCGGCCTCGGCATCGCGGAACACAAATTCGCCCGTCAACCCGGTGTAGGAGAACGGCACCTGCCTGCCTGCCGTTTCCCGCGAAACTCCCTGCCGGACCCGCGTAAAGACCTGGTCGATGGACAGGCCGGATTCGCGCAAGGACGTCAACAGGTGCTTGGTGAAGATCCCGTTCCGGCCCGCGCGGCCGTCGTCGGCCATCTTCCCCGCTGCCGCCGCGAACGCGATGTAGACGCCTTCCCCGGACATGGTCGCCAGACCGCCGCCGGTGGCGCGCCAAGTCCGGTAGGGGTTGTTGCGGCAGGCGTCCAGGATCAGGATGACGGTGCGCTTGGCATCGCGTCCCTGCAGCAGATCCTGCACCTCGCCCGCGTTCACCGACTGGTACTTCACCTGCGCCTCCTCCTGCGCGGCAAAGTCGGTGGGGAGCAAGTAGTTCTGCCCCTGCACCTCGACGCCGTGTCCCGCGAAGAAGAAGAGGGCGGTGTCGCCATCATGGAGTGATTTGGCGAAGTCGGAGACGGCGCGGTCGAGCGTCTGCCGGTTGAGGTCGGTTTTGAGGGTGACGTCGAAGTCGGCGTCGGCGAGCACCTGCGCGAGGTCGGTGGCATCGTTGACGGGGTTCAAAAGCGGCTGCTTCGGATAGTTCCGGTTCCCGATCACCAAGGCGCGCCGCCGGGGCCCCTCAACCTGCATCCCGCGCGGCTTGGCCGATGTCTGCCCGGCTAGCGGCAAACCGACCACAGCCATCACCAGCAACAAAATCACGTTCCTCATAAAGTGTCTCCGTATCAACCACAATACTAGCTTCCCGTTCCGGGGCAAGATGGCATCCTGCGCGGAGGTCGCCGACCTCCGCACGCGCCCCAAAGGTGCGCACCCATCCATCCCGCCAACCCCGACCCCAACCCACCAAGCCCCCCACCGCCACCATACCGGCGCTACAATCATGAGCATGTCCCCAACCGGACCAACGACCCTTTCCTATTCCGTATACTACGCGAAGGCTTCCGAGGGCGGCTATGTCGCACACGTTCCGGCCCTGCCCGGTTGCCACACCCAAGGGGAAACCCTCGAGGAGGCCGAAATCAACGCATCGGAAGCCATCGAACTCTACCTGGAGAGCCTTGCCGCCCACGGCGAGGAGGTCCCGCGCGAGACATCCTCTTTCCAAGGCCGCGTTACCGTTCATCTTCCCCTTTCCGCGTAAGTCCGTGCTCCTGAATCTTTCCTGCTGAATCTTTCCTCCTAAATCAATGGGCAAGCTCTCGTCCATCACGGCCAAACAGGCAATCCGCGCCCTCAAACGGGCAGGGTTTGTGGAGGACCGCCAGAAGGGAAGCCACCTCATTCTGATTCATCCAATGAAACAGGTCCGGACTGTGATCCCGGTTCATGCCGGTCGCACTATCAAGGAGCCGCTCATGCGCTCCATCCTCAAGGATGCCGAACTGTCCATCGAAAAGTTCATCGATCTCCTCTGAAGGTGCCGCCATACCGCCCATGTGGAGGGCCACAAAAATTTCCAGGCGGCTGACGCCGCCAATAAAACCCTAGTCTTCGACCCTACATACATGGTAGAATAGAAGCATGTAAAGTAAAAAGAAAAAAGAATTAAGCAAAGTTACTCCCCGGCACACCGAAACCCGTTGAGCAGGCCCCGGTCCGACGGCTGGTCCCTGCCACGCCCGGACGCGCGCGCATCCGACGCAACGCCGCCCCAGGACCCGCCGCGGAGCGATCTGTACTCCCCGCTGGCAGCCCCTGCGGGGTCCGTCGCGGCTGTCGCCGCATACGGCCCGTACCAATCCGCCGTCCACTGCCAAACATTCCCCAGCATGTCGTACAGCCCCCACGCGTTCGGCTGCTTCGTCCCCACGTCATCCGTCTTCGAGCCGCTGTTCCCGCCGTACCAAGCAATCGCGTCCAACTCCCCGTACCGCGCCCCCGTTGTCCCCGCACGCGCCGCGTACTCCCACTCCGCCTCCGTCGGCAACCGCATCCCCACCGCACTGCAGTACTTCCGCGCATCGTCCCAACTCACAGTCTCGACAGGCAACCTCGGCCCCTTGAAATAGCTCGGATTCGTCCCAATCACCCGCTGGTAGGCCGCTTGCGTCACCGGCGTGGCACCGATGCGGAACCCACGCGAGATCGTCACCCGGTGCGCGGGCTTTTCATCCGAGTCGCACTGGCTGTCCCCGCCCGAGCACCCCATCACAAAACTCCCCGGCGGAATCCAAACGTACGTCAACCCGTCCTTGGGGTTGACATACGGTGCTCGGCTGATCACCGCCGGCTCAGGCCGGGGCGGGGTGGCTGGAATGATCTCCCTCGGGGCCGCCTCGCGGAACACAAACCTTCCCAGCAGCCCGCTATTCGAGAAGGGCACCTGGTCTCCGCCCGTCTCCCGTGCGACACCCGACCGGACCTGATTGAAAACGTCATCGATCCCAAGGCCCGGTTCCCGCAGCGCAGCCAGAAGGTGCTTCGTGAAGCGCCCGTTCTCTTCGAGCGGGTTGTCGTCGGCCATCCTGCCGGGAGCGGCCGCGAAGGCCACATACACCCCGGCACCGGACATGCCCGCCAGACCGCCACCGGTGTCCCGCCCCCAGCTGCGGTAGGGGTTATTGCGGCAGGCGTCCAGGATCAGGATGACGGTGCGGGCCTTCCGGTCCTGGAGCAGATCCTGCAGTTCAGCGGCGTTCAGGGCTTGGTATTTGACCTGGGCCTCGATCTTGGCCGAGAAGTCGGTCGGCAGCAGGAAGTTCTGCCCCTTCACCTCGATACCATGCCCGGCGAAGAAAAACAGCGCCGTGTCGCCTTCCTGAACCGACTGGACAAACTTGTCGACAGCGCCGTCGAGGGCTTGGCGGTTGAGATCGGTGGCAAGTGTGACCGTGAATCCCGTCTCGCGCAGCGTCTGGGCCAGCTTGGTGGCGTCGTTGACAGGATTGAGCAGCGGCTTCATCGCATAATTGCGGTTGCCAATCACCAAAGCCCGCCGCCGCGACCCCGCCTCCACCTCAATCCCCCGAGGCTTCACGCTGCTCTGTCCCAGAACGACCGAGCACCCCAGCACCGTCCCCACCACTAACCAAAAAAATTGCTTTCCCATCAGTTTCCTCCCCTTCTACTTCAATCTGGCTGTGGGGCAGGCATTCTTGCCTGCAGCCGCCTTTTAGGCGGCCATAACCGTGCCGTCCGGTGCGCCAGCAAAGCCATTCCCAGCCAAGGCACTTCTAAAAGTTGGTAGCCTCCCCCTACTCATGCAACAAAGGCAACCGCACCACAATAGCCAACTGTTCCCCCTTCTGCCCCGACCCCCGCGCCGCAAACAACTTCACCCACTCCCCATCCTCAAACCGCCGCGAGCTTGACGGTCGATGCCGCCGCTCAACCTCCGCCAACCGAGCCTCGAAATCTTCCCGCTCCACGGTCGAGCCCATCCCCGCAAACTCCGTCAGCGTGGCCGTAGACGCGACCACCACCAAATTCTCCTCGCCCGGCTGGTTGTCCATCCGCATCCAGCCCGATTCCTCGTCGGGCACCGTAACCTTCTCGCCCGCCGCGATCGGATTCTTCAAGCTGGCCCGCTCGCTCGGAAACAACACTTGGTAGGTACTCTGCCGAGGACCCCGCGCCACCACCAAGACATGCGCGTCGAACTCCGGCCGGAAGATCAGCCGGAACTTGTCGCCGCTGCGGAACCGCCGGTCTTCCCGAACCAGCCCGGTGTTCGGCGCATCCGCCCCGCCGTCCGTCCGCACTTCAATGGCATACGCAAGTTCCGACTCGCCCGACTTCTCCACCGGCGGCAGCGGCAACTCGGCCTTCTCGCTCCCACTACCGCCCGAACAAGCGGCCAATCCGAACGCGCCCGCAACCACCCCAAACAGACTCCGCCGATCCACCCCGCCCCCCGTGTGGGGCAGGTTGCCAACCTGCGGCGGGGTCGCCGACACCGCCATGCGCCGTGAGGCGCAGGTCTTTTCGCCGCCCCCACCCCACGAGGCGGCCATCCCTGGCCGCCACCACCATCCAACCAACTTCCTGAACATCCTCATTCTATTTCCCCGCAACATGCCGCAGATCCACCGGCACCAGCATCGGCTTGGCCGCCTTCGAGGCCGCCGCATAGCTCTCGATCTCAATCCCGCGTGAGGACGACACATTGGCGTTGCCGCTATACTCCATCAGGCTGCGGGTGAGCTGCACCGAAACTTCGGCGTTGGGGCGCAACTTGCCAGTGGCCATGTCGAAATACGGGCTGAAGTCGATGGGAGTCGGCGAGACCACCACCAGCAGCTTCTCCATGCCGGGCTTGCGGTCCATGCGGAAGTACTTGTCGTCCGCCGACGGAAACGCCTTGCTCACGTGGGCCGGCACCAGGTTGTCGCCCCCGGCTTGGTGGGTCGGAAAGAGCAACTGGAAGGGCGCGGTTCCAGTTGCAGTCGTGGTGGTCTTGGTCGTGCTGGTTGTCTTGGTGGTGCCCGACCCCGTGGTCGTGGTCCGCTCGTCCTCGTCGCGGACGATCTCGATGCCGCGCGATCCCGCATAGCGGTCGAAACCAGCGGGGTCCGTGGAGACCGACCGGAGCAGGATGTAGACGTAGCTCTGGCGGTTCAGCTCGAACTGGAACTTCATCCGGTCGCCGGACTCGAACGTGTGGGTTGCGGGAACCAAGGTGCGGTTGCCCTCGTGCTCCAACTGCACATTGAAGCGGATCGCCGCGGGCCCATTACCCGCGCTGTCCAGATACATTCCCCGAGGATCGCCCGTCTGCCCAAACGCCCCCCCAACCATCAACGCCACCACCACCGCCACGATTCCGTTGTGGGGCAGGCTGGCAGCCTGCGCGGCGGTCGCCGACCGGCGCACGCGCCCAAAAGGCGCGGACTTCGTCTCTTCAAACTTCGCGTACATCATCTCAATCTCTCTTTCTGTGACCCGCCCGTTGGCGTCCACACCTACTCATGCACCCACTCGAAAAATCCTTTCAACGAATTTCATACGGTCTTTCAACCACCCGTGCCTGCGCCCGAACACTCTCCCAATCCAACTCCGAAGCCAGCGGATCGACCGACGCCGGGAAGATGAGCAGCCGCAACGTCCGCCGCCCCGCCGGTCCTTCGACTTCGAAATCCCCTTGCCCCGCAGGCGGCACCAACGTCGTCACCCCCTTCGCCACGCCTGGGGACGAAGTGAATCGGTTCGGGAAAAGCCGCACCGTGCTGCCGTCGGGCCGCTCCTCGATCAGCAGCGCATTGGCAGGTGACGCGACGCTGAACCCGATACGCAACCGGTCGCCGATCCGGTACTCGGGAATCGCGCCGGAACGGTCGAGAGCGAGCGTCGCCGAACCCTTGCCGTCGGCTGGCGGAGCCTGGCGGCTCTGCGATTCCAGTCGGCTCTCCGACGGGCTAGGGCCCTCCAAAATCCCTGCCGCGTGCAGCGCGGGGATCGTGCCCGGACCAAGTGCAATCCGCGCCACGGGGGAAGTCTCGCTGATCGTCCCAATGCGGATCAAGACGATGGCGACGATGGCGAGCGCCGCACTGGCCACCGCCGGCCATCCGAACCGCCATCGTGGGGCAGGTTGCCAACCTGCGGCGGGGTCGCCGACACCGCCACGCGCCCCCAAGGCGCGCGATACAAAATGCCGCAGCCGTCCCCACAGGCTCTGTTCCGTCTCGGGGCTGGCCACCCGCAGGTTTCGGATCAACTCATGCCGGAAAGCATCGTCGGAGAGCGCCTCCCGCAGGTCGTCCGCCTCCACCAAGGCAGCGAACAGTTCATCATCCTGGGACGCGGCCAGCATCAGGGCCTCGCGTTCGTCGCGGGTCAGCGTATTTGTCGGGTAGCCCCCCAGCAGAAGGCGTTCGTCGCGGGGATTCATTTGGCCCCCTTCAGCTTGGGCTTGAGTTGTTCCGTGCAACGGAAGTCCCAAACATAGACCGTATTGAGGGACCCAGCCCCCATCCGTTCCTTGATCTCCTGGTAGTTGTAGCCTTCCAGTTTCAGCCGGAACAGTTCCCGGCAGCGCTCCCCCAACTCTTGGATCGCAGCCAGCAATAGCGTGCGCATTTCCAGGATGTAGGCCGACTGTTCCGGGTCCGGGTCCTTGGAGCGCGGAGGGGCGAACGGGGTGGACTCGATCGAGCTGTGCGCCCGGTCGCGGTCTCGGCGGAACTCGAGGATTTTGTACTTCATGGTGGTAACGGCGACCGGGATCAAGTCCGCGGCCGAATCAAGATGGGCATACTTGTTTTGGAGCACGAGCATCGTGTCGTTGGCCAGGTCACCCGCGTGATCGGGCCCTACCTTTGATGACGCGAAGGCGTAAATCCTTTCACGCACATCCGCAAGCAGTTTACTCGGTTGTGGCAGTATGGGTGGCACCGGTCTTGTGATTGTACTCCCATTCCGTTGTGGGGCAGGGTGGCACCCTGCGCGGAGGTCGCCGACCTCCGCACGCGCCCAAAGGCGCGCCATCAACTGCGACCCCGATTTTCCCCCACCCCCCACCAACCCAGTCACAAACTATATTTCCAACCAAATCAATAACATCCGTCATCCCGAGTTCGTTTTCCCCCACCCTCCATGGCATACTCCATCCCGGAGGAGCTCCTATGCTTTCAGAACGAAAACTCGCGGCAAACCGCGAAAACGCGCAAAGATCAACCGGCCCGCGCACGCCCGAGGGCAAATCCATCTGCGCCCAAAACGCCTCCCGCCACGGGAAACTCGCCGACGAAGTCCTCCTCGCCTGCGAGGACCGCAAACAATTCATCCGCTACTCCCGCCGATACCACCGCGAGTTCCAACCCGTCGGCCACCTCGAAAAGTCCCTCGTCAACGACATGGTCGCCGCCTCCTGGCGACGCGACCGCCTCGGAGTCCTCGAGGCCCGCCTCATCGACCACTCCTACAACACGATTCCCGAGCCACTCCTCCCCCAACTCGCGCCCGACGCCCCGGCACCCCATCCCGACCACAGCCCCGTCGCCTTCCGCAACGCCCTCGGCTACCGCGAACTGGTCGACACCTCGAAGGTCCTGCCCCAGCTCTCCCGCGACGCCGCCCGCCACAACCGCGACTTCCACAAGGCCCTCGCCACCCTCCTGCGCCTCCGGACCACCCAGGCCAAAATCCAGGCCACGCCCCCGCCCGCCGACCCGGAAGGCACTTTCCCCGAAGACCTAATGGGTCTGTTTGGCTCTGTTCCGACCCCCGTACAACCCATATCCGGCACCCCATCCACCCCATCAACTCAAACAGAATCAACCACTTACGAATCAGAACTCACATCGCATTGCCTAACCGCAACTTCCTTGCACCTTGCACCGACTCCGACCGTGGGGTGGGCAATATTGCCCGCGGCGGGCTTTCAGCCAGCCGTAACCGGAAAGCCCGCAGCGCCAGCACCAAGCCTCCCATCCACCCCATGGCACCACACCATCCAGACCTTCTTCAAATCCCTATTCACCCCAACACCAATCCCCCCAGCCCCCATCCCCCAAACCCAAAGACATATGATGATCGTGGGGTACGCCAAATGAAACTCACCCGCCGAGAATTCGCCGCGACAGCCGCCACCGCCCTGGCCCTTCCCGCAGCCACTACCGAGTCCACCCCCGAAACCGTCCTTTGGTTTCGCGAGTCCGCCAAACAGTGGACCGAGGCCCTCCCCGTCGGCAACGGCCGCCTGGGTGCCATGGTCTTCGGCGGCGTCGAGCGCGAACGCCTCCAACTCAACATCGACACCCTCTGGTCCGGCCGTCCCAAGGAATGGAACAATCCGGACGCCAAGGTCCATCTCGCCGAAGTTCGCCGCCTGGTCCTCGAGGACGAAAACTACACCGCAGCCGACGCCCTGATGAAAAAGCTGCAAGGTCCCTACAACGAGGCCTACGAGCCGCTGGGCAACCTCTACGTGGACTTCGACGTCGCATCCGGCACCGGCTACCGCCGCGAACTGGACCTCGACACCGCCATCGCCCGCACCTCCGCGAACGGCACCACCCGCGACGTCTTCAGTTCCGCCCCGGACCAAGTCGTGGTCATGCGTCTCCCCGCAGGCTCGTCCACCTTGTCCATGGACAGCCCCCTGCGGTTCACCGTCACAGCAGACGCAGATGAACTCCGCCTCACCGGCAAGGCTCCGTCCTTCTCAGCCCCCAACTACCAAAGGATGGACAATCCCATCCGCTACTCCGATGCCGAAGGCCAGGGCATGCGCTTCGAGGCGCGGGTCCGCGTGCTCGCTGACGGCGGCACCGTCCAGGCCATAGACGGCAAGCTCCGCGTCGAAGGCGCAAAGTCCACCACCATCCTGATCGCCGCAGCCACCGGATACCGGGGCTTCGACCAAAGGCCGGACCGCCCAGCCTCCGAAATCGCAGCAGAATGCGTCCGTACCCTCGACGCCGCATCCCAACATACGTGGGACCAACTGAAGGCCCGCCACATCGCAGACCACCAGAAACTCTTCCGACGCACCACCTTGAAACTGACGGCCAAGACCAGCGGCCAAAATCTTCCCACCAACGAGCGCCTGAAGGCATTCAACGGCGACGATGCCGGACTCCTCGCCCTCTATTTCCACTACGGGCGCTACCTCCTGATCGCCAGCTCCCGACCCGGCACCCAGCCCACCAACCTCCAGGGCATCTGGAGTGACCAGGTCCGACCGCCCTGGAGTGGAAACTGGACCGTCAACATCAACACCGAGATGAACTACTGGCTGGCCGAGACCTGCAACCTCTCCGAATGCCACAGCCCGTTGTTCGACATGGTTGAGGATCTGGCGAAGAACGGTCGCGAAACCGCCCGGATCAACTACGGGGCGGGCGGCTGGGTGTCCCACCACAATGTCGACCTCTGGAGGCAGTCGGGACCGGTCGGCAATTTCGGCGAAGGCTCGCCCACCTGGGCCAACTGGGGGATGAGCGCGCCTTGGCTCTGCGCCCATTTCATGGAGCACTACCGGTTCACCCAGGACCGCGACTTCCTCGCCAAGCGCGCATGGCCCACCATGAAGGGTGCCGCCGAGTTCTGCCTCGACTGGCTGATTCCGGCGAAGGACGGTACTCTGACCACCTGTCCGTCGGTCTCCACCGAAAACACCTTCACCGCCCCCGACGGCAAGAAATGCCAAGTCAGCGCCGGGTGCACCATGGACATCGCGCTCATCCGCGAGCTGTTCTCCAACTGCATCGAGGCCTCCAAGCTCCTAGGTGTGGACGCCAACTTCCGCACCAAACTGGAAGCCGCGCGCGCCAAACTCCCGCCCTACAAGGTGGGGCAGTTCGGCCAACTGCAGGAATGGTCGAAGGATTTCGCCGAGCCCGAGCCCGGACAGCGCCACATGTCGCACATGTACGGACTCTATCCAGGTTCCGACATCACTCCCCGGGGCAATCCTGCCATCGCCAAGGCTGCGCGTGTTTCCCTGGAGCGCCGGTTGGCGGCGGGCGGTGCCTACACCGGATGGAGCCGCGCCTGGGCCATCGGATTCTGGGCGCGCCTGGCGGACGGCGGGAAAGCCCACGAATCGCTGGTTGCGCTGATGAACCACAGCACGGGCCCGAACCTCTTCGACACACACCCGGCCGGCGCGACGTCCATATTCCAGATCGACGGCAATTTCGGGGCTACTGCTTCCATCGCGGAGATGCTGCTGCAGAGCCACGAGGGCGAGATCTCGTTCCTACCCGCGCTGCCCAGGGATTGGTCGGCAGGCTCCGTAACCGGCCTGAAGGCAAGAGGCAATGTGACGGTCGACATCGTATGGTCCAACGGCCGCGCGGTCTCCGCCGCATTGAAGTCTGCGACCGCAGGCGAATTCCAACTGCGCCCGCCGGATGGTCAGAAGATCGTCGGACCATCCAAGATCCGCCTGAAGGCGGGCGAGACCCGCCAGATCCGTTTCGCGTAACCCCATGACACAAGAACTACTCCCAATAGAGACCGTAGCCGCCAAGCTCGGCCTACCCGACGAATACCTTGAGCGGATGGGTCCTCACACCGGAAAGGTGCGCCTCGGCCTACTCGACGACGCCCGCTTCCCCCGGCGGGGCAAGCTGGTCCTTGTAACCGCCACCACCCCGACAGCCTCCGGCGAAGGCAAAACCGTCACCGCCATCGGCCTCACCCAGGGCTTGGAACGGATCGGCAAGAAAGCCGTGATCACATCTCGCGAACCGTCGCTGGGACCCGTTTTCGGGATCAAGGGCGGAGCGGCGGGCGGAGGCAGGGCCAGCATCGAGCCCGCCAGTAAGATCAACCTCCACTTCCACGGCGACTTCAACGCGATCTCGTCGGCCCACAACCTGCTGGCGGCGCTGGTGGACACGGAACTCTTCCACGGCAACGAACTGGGCCTCGATCCCTCCGGTATCACTTGGCCCCGCACCATGGACATGAACGACCGCGCCCTGCGGAACATCGTCGTCAGCGCCGGCGGCAAGCGCGAAGGCGCCAACCGCGCCACGGGCTTCCTCATCACCGCGGCTTCCGAAGTGATGGCCATCATGGCCCTCGCCCGCAACCGCCGCGACCTCCGCGAACGCTTGGCAGCCATCGTCGTCGGGTCCGACAAGCACGGCAAACCGGTCCGCGCCGCCGACCTCCACGCCACCGGTTCCATGATGGCGCTGCTGAACGACGCCATCCTCCCCAACCTCGCCCAGACCACCGAGGGCACCCCGGCCTTCGTCCACTGCGGCCCGTTCGGCAACATCGCCCACGGCACCAGCAGCGTCATCTCCCACGACATGGGCGTGCGCCTGGCCGACTACGTCATCAACGAGGCCGGTTTCGCCTCCGACCTCGGTTTCGAGAAGTACATGGACATCGTCATGCCGACCTCCGGCATCCAGCCCAGCGCAGCCGTCCTGGTGACCACCGTCCAGAGCGTCCGCACGCAGGGCGAAGGAGACTTGGAACGCGGTTTCGCCAACCTCCGCAAGCACATCGGGATCGTGCGCGGCTTCGGTCTGACAGTCGTTGTGGCGATCAACCGGTTCCCCGATGACACCAACGACGACTTGGACCGCCTTCGGTCTTGGTGCGCCGAACACGGAGCAACCAGCGCGCTCTCGGAGGGCTTCGCCAAAGGGGCGGCGGGGTCGGTCGATTTGGCCGAGGCCGTCGTAACCGCGGTGGAGCAGGGAACTGCCGCGCCGGTCAGCGCCTACCGCCGCGACGATTCCGCGGCATCAAAGATCTTCAGTGTCGCCAAGAACGTCTACGGCGCGGACGCGGTCGAATTCACGCCGCTCGCTCTGGACAAGCTGGCACGGTTTTCGACTTGGGGTTACGACGACTTGCCCGTCTGCATCGCCAAAACCCAGTATTCGCTGTCCGACGACCCTAAGCGCCTCGGAGCCCCAACAGGCTGGAACCTGCGCATCTCCGACGTGTCCCTATCCGCCGGGGCCGGGTTCCTGGTAGCGATTTCGGGGAACATGATGCTGATGCCGGGTTTGCCGAAGGAGTCGCGGGCGCGCGAGATCGACGTGGACGACGACGGGAGGATTATTGGTGTCTAGCTTCTCCAATCCGCCCCATGGGATAATCAGGCTACATTGTCCCTGCGGGAATCGGCGTTCGTACTACTCCGGGAAAAAGCGTCGCAACTGCCCGCCGGACCCGGCGTGTACCTCTACAAGGACGGCACCGGCAAGGTCGTCTACGTCGGCAAGGCCAAAAGCCTCCGTGCCCGCGTCCGCTCCTACTTCAACGAGGATCGCCTCGCCGAGGCCAAGACCGGCACCCTCATTTCGGAAGCCCGCGACATCGACTACATCCTCGTCGACAACGAAAAAGAAGCCCTCGCCCTCGAAAACAACCTCATTAAGCAGTACAAGCCCCGTTACAACGTCCTGCTGCGCGACGACAAGACCTACCCCTACATCAAGGTCACCGGCGAGCGCTTCCCCCGCGTCTACGTCACCCGGCGTCTGCGCAAGGACGGCAGCACCTACTACGGCCCCTACTTCCCCGGCAATCTGGCCCACCGGCTGGTGCACTTCATCCACCGCCATTTCCTGGTGCCCTCCTGCAAGGTGGACCTGACCCGCTACCACCCCAAGCCCTGCCTCCAGTACCACATCCACCGCTGCCTCGGGCCCTGCGTTGAGGGCCTGACGACCATCGACGCCTTCGGGTCCGCGGTCAAAAACGTCCGCATGTTCCTCGATGGACGCCTCGGCCAACTCGCCAGCGGGCTGCGAACCCGCATGGAGGCCGCCGCCGAGGACATGCGCTTCGAGGAGGCGGCGGGCCTGCGCGACCTGCTCGCCACGGTCGAGGAACTGGAGGAGCGCCAGAAGGTGGCCGCCGCTTCGGGTGACGACATCGACATTATCGCCTACTACGCCGAGCCCCCTTTGGTCGCGGTCAACCTGTTCCACCTGCGCAAGGGCCAGGTGGTTGACCGCCGCGACTTCTTCTGGGAGGACCAGTTCGAGTTCGACGCCCCCGAATTCCTCTCGTCCCTCCTGCTGCAGATCTACCTCGACCAGCAGTACGTGCCGTCGGCAATCCATCTTTCCATCGACTTCGACGACAGCGACACCATGGAGGAACTGCTGTCCGAGAAGAAGGGGCGCAAGGTCGAAATCCACACACCCCGGCGCGGCCAAAAGAAGGCCATGCTGACCCTTGCCGAGACCAACGCCAAGCACAGCTTCGACGCCCGGTTCCGGGTGCTCAAGCCGTCGTCGGCTGCGATCAAGGAAGCGCTGCAGGACGCCCTCAACCTGCCCGAGCCCGTGAGCCGCGTCGAGTGCTTTGACATCTCCCACATTCAGGGCACCGACAAGGTCGCCAGCATGGTCGTTTGGGAGAACGGGGCGATGAAGAAGTCCGACTACCGCAAGTTCATCATCCGAACTGTGGAGGGCAACGACGACTTCGCCAGCATGCACGAGGTGGTCACGCGTCGCTACGGCCGCCTGCTGGAGGAAGGCACGGCATTTCCGGGTCTGGTGCTGATCGACGGCGGACTCGGCCAACTGCACGCGGCGGCGAATGCCTTGGAGGCGATTGGGGTGATCAACCAGCCGCTGGCGTCGATCGCCAAGCGCGAAGAGATCGTCTACGTGCTGGGTCAGGAGAATGAGCCGGTCATTCTGGACCGCTATTCGCCCATCCTGCACCTCATCCAGACGATCCGCGACGAGGCCCACCGGTTCGCCGTCACGTTCCATCGGACACGGCGGAATGCGCGGACGCTGACATCGGAACTGGACCAGATCCCCGGCGTGGGCGATGCCACAGTGCGCAAGTTGTTGAAGGAGTTCGGGAGCTCGACTCTGGTGCGTGCCGCGAGCGAGGACGATCTGGCCAAAGTGGTGGGGCGGGCCGCGGCGCGCAAGGTGCGGGGGCATTACAGCGGAGCGGCTTGATCCAGGCCACACCACCCTGCCGTCTGGGCGCGGAATATCGTAACCTGTATGAGAAAGGAATCCGCCTCGTCTATGGATATCCGCCGCTCGCTCGCTGTCCTCGTCCTCGCCTTCCTCCCGGTCTTCGCGCCCGCGCAAACCACCCCCGCCGCCAAGCCTGAAACCTACGGCTTCTCCACAGACCGCCTCAACCGGCTCCACGAGACCATGCAGCGCGAGGTGGACGAGAAGCGCCTCCCCGGCGTCGTAACCCTCGTCCAGCGCCACGGCAAGATCGTCGAGATCAAGTCCTACGGAAACAAGGACATCGCCGCCGGAACCCCCATGACCGACGACGCCATCTTCCGCATCTACTCGATGACCAAACCTGTCACCGGCGTCGCCATGATGATCCTCTACGAGGAGGGCAAGTGGCACCCGAGCGATCCCATCGCGAAATTCCTCCCCGAATTCGCCGACGTCAGGGTCTACAAGGGTCTCGATTCCTCCGGTGCCATGCTCACCGAGCCGCCCGCCCATCCCCCCACCATGGGCGAACTGATGACCCACACTGCCGGGTTCACCTACGGGCTGTTCGGCACGTCGCCCGTCGACAAGGCCTATACCGCGAAGAACTGGATGGCCGCCAAAGATCTGGGCGACATGATGCGCACCTTCGCCTCCATCCCGCTCCTGTACCAGCCCGGCACGAAGTGGGTCTACAGCGTCTCGATGGACGTCCAAGGCGCCATCGTCGAACGCATTACCGGCAAGTCGTTCGCCGACTTCCTCGACGAGCGCATCTTCAAGCCCCTGCGCATGACCGACACGGCCTTCTACGTTCCCAAGGAAAAGCGCGCGCGTTTCGCCACCAGTTACGGTGGCGGCCCCAACGGGAGTCTGGTCCCGATCAGCACCCCCGACGGCCCCCTCGCCGACTATGTCGCGCCCCCCGGTGCCCCATCCGGCGGCGGCGGCCTCGCCTCGACCGCCCGCGACTACGCCCGCTTCGCCCAGATGTTGCTCAACGGGGGCCAACTCGACGGCGTCCGCATCCTCTCGCCCGCCACGGTGAACCTGATGGCCTCCAACCACCTCCCGGCCCGGCTCCTGACGGGCGAGTTCTCGATCGGCCGCGAAACCATGCAACCCGGCCACGGCTACGGCTACGACGTTTCGGTCTACACCGACCCTGCCCTCGTCGACGAGCCTGTGGGAAAAGGGACCTTCTACTGGGAGGGTGCTGCCGACACCTGGTTCTGGATCGATCCGGTCAACGATCTGGTGTTCGTCGGCATGACCCAGCGCATGTTCGGCCCCGGCCAACCCCCGACCGCAGCCTTGAGCCGCCCGCCCCTGTACGGTGCTCTCGTCGACCCTAAGAAGTGACCCGTTGAGGACGACGTGGCGACGGTGTTAGTCGAACGCGTCAGCGGCGGTCAAGCGGATTGAAAGCTCTGGAATCTCCAAGAGATCCACCTCGCCCAGCCGTCCCGGACCATTTGCGTTCGCGTCATAGAGTCGTTGGGCGTGCGGGTCCACCAACCAGACGTGGGGTACACCCCAAGTCCGATACTCTTCCAATTTCGCCCTCACCTCTGCCAACGGATCATCCAACGAAAGAACCTCAATGGCGAGCAGTGGTGGCGTGTCGGGGATTCGTGACGGTTCTGTCGGATAGAACACGGCCACGTCTGGAATCAGTGTCCGTCCCGACCGCATGCGCATTCGGGTTTCGACACATGGAAAAAGGGACAGGCTCTTTCGCAAGGCCATGAAAAAGACACAGAGCAGCGCCTGTGTTTTTCCGTGCAAGTAATCTGGCATGGATCGTTCGACCAGTTCGCCATCGCGGAACTCGCGGTCGAGATCCACGAAGCTGGTCCGAAGATAGGTTTCAATCGGGATGGCAGTTGCGACGGCCATGACTTCAACCTAGCACAAGTCCAAGACTTTCTGCAGCTTCGGTGTGCCATACTCGGCACCGCCAGTGTGCACGGCAAGGTTGTCTTGGATTTGGACAAAGCCCGAACTATGGGTGTGGCCGCACAGAATGGTCATTGTCCGGTCCGGGTATTCGCACATCAGGCGGGCCAGATGCTCCCCGACAGCTCGGCAGGCAAAATGCGGCAGCCACTCGTTGCCGGAGATTTGGCCTTCGTGCCAACAAGCTTCACGGAACGGTGGAACATGGGTGAGGACCAACACGTCACGACCGGTATCGAGAGCTTCCTTGGCCCGCGCTTCGAGGAACTCGGCCGCTTCATCCCCCAACTGGTTCAGCTTGCGGTGAAGCTCGGAAGTCGTGAGGCCTGTCAACTCCCTGATGTGTACATAGTCGTTCAGCCGGACACCCGAGCGGAAGAAGTCTCCCAGCCTTCCATCCGCCCACGAGTCGTGGCCGATCAAGGCCGTTTTCGGCGTCACCTCAACCACGCCGGTCGCTGGTAGCCAGTGCAGTACGGAAGAATTCGCAGTCTCGGCAGCCACCAGGCGGCGGACTTCCGCAATGGAGCCGCCGTAGAAATCGTGGTTGCCCAGTACGAAATACACCGGGACATCGAAGGCCCGCTCGATCTCGCTCAGGAAGCGAACGACGGAATCCGCCTCCCCGATATCACCCCCGATGAGCAGCGCGTCGGGGGCCTCCCGGCGTACGGTGTCGTAGAAAGCCTGGCGGTGCCGGGGTGCCACGAAATTCAGGTGGATGTCGGAAAGCCAGCCGATCCGCACATCAGGCCGCCCGTTCGGGAAGGATCCGCACCTTCCGGCCCTCGATCACCACCCGCTCCTCCGCGATCAACTGGATTGCCTGCGAATACGTCGCATGCTCCTGGGCCAAAATCCGCGCCGAGAGGCTATCCACATCGTCGTCGTCCAGCACCGGCACGGCCGACTGCAGCACAATCGGCCCCGAATCCAGGAATTCGTCCACAAAGTGCACGGTGCAACCCGCGATCTTCACCCCGTAGTCCAGCGCCTGTTTCTGCCCGTCCAAGCCCGGAAACGCGGGCAGCAGCGACGGATGGATATTCAGCACCCGATTGGGGAACGCCTTGATGAAATTCGCGCTCAACAGGCGCATGAAACCCGCGAGACAGACCAACTCCACCTCGTTTGCCTTCAGTTCCTCGATCAGGAGCTTGTCGTACTCCTCGCGGTCGAGGCCGCGTGAAGGGATGCACTTGGCGGGAATCCCCCGCGCCGTCGCAATCTCAAGGCCCTTGGCACCGGGCCGGTTGGAGATGACGATGGCGATTTCGGCGTCCAGTTTGCCCCTCGAAATGCTGTTGGCGATGGCCTCGAAGTTCGACCCGCGCCCGGAAATCAGGATGCCCAGACGCACTAGCTGTGGTACTCCACCCGTTCGCCGTCCTGCTTCTGCTTTACGATCTCGCCGATCACCCACGCCTTTTCGCCGATCCGCTTGAGCGCCTTGCGGGCGTCCTCAACCTTCTTGGCTGGCACCACAAAGATCATGCCAACGCCAAGGTTGAACGTCCGACGCCAGTCGTCCACGGGAACCTGCCCGAGCTGCCGCATCAACTCAAACAGCGGCGGCACCGTCCAGGAACTGGTGTTGATGGACGCGGCCAAGCCCTCGGGAAGCACTCGCGGCAGGTTGTCCGTAATGCCCCCCCCGGTGATGTGGGCCGCAGCCCCGATCGCCTTCGCCTTCACCAGCGTCTGGATGGGCTTGAGGTAGCTGCGGTGGACCGATAGCAACTCGTCTGCCAGCACAGTCCCGGTCTCGGCGATGTGAGCGTCGAGCGGGTACTTGGCCACTTCGAGCAGGATCTTTCGAGCCAGCGAGTAGCCGTTGGTGTGGAGGCCGGTCGACGACAGCGCCAGCAGCGCGTCGCCCTCCTTGACCTTTTTACCGGTCAGCATGGCATCGCGTTCGACGACGCCCACGATGGTGCCCGCGAGGTCGTATTCGCCGTCGAGGTACATACCGGGCATCTCGGCCGTTTCGCCGCCGATCAGGGCGCAGCCGTTGGTCTTGCACCCTCGCGCCATGCCGGAAACCACCTGCGCGGCCACTCCGGCCTCAAGCTTGCCCACGGCAAGGTAGTCTAGAAAGAACAGCGGTGTCGCGCCTTGGACTGCGATATCGTTGACACAGTGGTTCACAAGGTCCTCGCCGACCGTGTCATGCCTCCCAGTCGCGAAGGCGATCTTCAATTTCGTTCCGACCCCGTCCACGGAACTGACCAAGACAGGCTTTTTCATCTTCGGCAGCGCGAAGCAGCCTCCGAATGATCCGATGTCGGTGAGCACACCCTTGGTGAAAGTTGCGCGGGCCATCTTGCGGATGGCCGAAACTGCGCGGTCCGCCTCGTCGATGTTCACGCCTGCGTCGCGGTAGGAAACAGTTGTTGCCATTTGGTAGGGAACATACCAGTATATTAGGTTGGGGTGTTTTTACGTAAGGAGTCTATGGGACAACGGCATGGAACGCTGCTGGCCGTACTCGCGCTGACCGGCGCGGGCGCACTCGGCCTGCAGGCACAATCGAAAGGATCCTGGGCGTTGAAGGACGCCAGGATTGTCCGGGTATCCGGCCCGGTGATCGAACACGGAACCGTCGTGGTGCGCGACGGGTTGATCGAGGCGGTCGGGGACGCGAACACAGCGGTTCCCGCCGACGCCTGGGTGGTCGACTGCAAGGGACTGAGCGTTTACCCCGGCTTGATCGACGGCCTCGACAATTGGGGACAGACCAATTCGCCACCGGCCACACCGGCGCTTGGCGCGGGCGGACGGGGCGGGGGCGGTCGCGCAGCGGCAGCCGCGACGCCTGTTGCGGCTCCGACCGCGACCACCACGGCGGTCGCCACGACGCCGTCGCGCGGACCCGAGGACAGGCCCTCCAACATGGCCTACCTCAAGGCTTCCGACCAGGTCTATCCTAATGACCGGATTCTAGAAACGCAGCGCAACGGCGGTTTCACCTCGGCTGTCAGTTTTCCGACAGGCAACATCTTTTCAGGGCAGGGAAGCGTCATCAACCTCTTCGGCGAACGCGCAGGGGACTTGGTTGTGGAACCTGCGATCGGGCAGTATGTGACTCTGGGCAGTGGCGGACGCGGCGGTGGCGGCCGGGGATATCCCGGATCGCTGATGGGCGTGATCGCCTACATCCGCCAGATCTACTTGGACGCCGGGCACTACAAACTGGCCAAGGACATTTACGCCAAACATCCGCAGGGCTTGCAGCGACCGGCCTACGACCGGACTTTGGAAGGCGTCCTCGCCAGTCCGAGGGTGCTGATCCCGGCGACCCGCGAAGTCGAGATTGAGCGGATGCTTGCCTTCACGAAGGAACTGAAGCTGAATGCCATCCTCTACGGCGGGCATGAGGCGTGGCGGTCGGCCGATGCGCTGAAGAAGGCGGGCAATCCCGTCCTGCTCAGCCTGAAGTACCCCGAGCGTGCAGCCGACGCCGATCCGACGCTGGAGGAACCGATCCGCACGCTGCAATTGCGTGAAAAGGCCCCGTCGACCGCAGGCGCACTGGCGAAGGCCGGCGTCAAATTCGCGTTCTACTCCGACGGCTTGGCGACTCCGCGCGAGATCAAGGCCGCCGTCAAGAAGGCCATCGACGCAGGGCTGGACCCGGCGGCCGCGGTGCGGGCCCTGACGCTTTCAACCGCCGAGATTTTTGGCGTGGAGAACCGGCTCGGCAGCATCGACAAGGGCAAAATCGCCAATCTGGTGGTGGCCGACGGCGACCTGTTCGCCACGGCAACCAAGGTGAAGTACGTGTTTGTGGACGGCGCGAAGTTCGAGCCGCCGGTTGAAGACGCTCCGGGCGGCCGTGGTGGCCGTGGCGGACGCGGTGGTTTCGGAGGTCCGGCAAATCAATGAGACGACTTGGACTGATTTCAATGGCGCTGGCGGTGTCGGCTTTCGCCGCAGATCCGCCTATTCTGATCCAGAACGCCACCATCCTGACGGTGACGAAGGGTACCGTGAAGGGGTCGATTCTGCTGCAGGGCGGCAAGATTGCGGCCATCGGCGACAAGGTGATGGCCCCTCCGGGCGCGACCGTGATCGACGGCGCCGGCAAGTTCGTGATGCCCGGCATCATCGACTGCCACTCGCACATCATGGCCGAGGCCATCAACGAAGGCACGGTTTCGGTGTCCGCGATGGTGGGCATCGAGGACGTGCTCAATCCCGAAGACGTGGCGATCTATAGGGCTCTGGCAGGGGGCGTGACGACCGCCAACATCCTGCACGGCAGCGCCAACGCGATCGGCGGCAAGACCGTCGTGACCAAGATGCGCTGGGGCAAGAGCACCGACGAGATGAAATTCGAAGGCGCGTTGCCGGGCATCAAGTTCGCTCTCGGCGAAAATCCCAAGCGGGCCGGCAATGCCCAGGGCTTCGGCACAACCACCACGCTCCGCTATCCGGCGACCCGCATGGGCGTCGAGGACGTGATCCGCGAGGCCTTCAACGACGCCAAGGACTACCAGAACGTCTGGAAGCTCTACAACGCCAAGGTGGCCAAGGGCGATATCGCCATTCCCCCGGCCCGCGATCTGAAGTTGGACGCGCTGGTCGAGGTTCTGGAAGGCAAGCGTTTGGTTCATGCGCACTGCTACCGGCAGGATGAAATCCTGATGCTGATCCACGTGGCCGACGACTACGGGTTCAAGATCCGCACCTTCCAGCATGTGCTCGAGGGCTACAAGGTGGCCAACGAGATCAAGGCGCACGGCGCAGGGGCTTCTACCTTCGCCGACTGGTGGGCCTACAAGATGGAGGCCAAGGACGCGATCCCCTACAACGCCGCCATCATGGTGAAGAAGGGGATTGTCACTTCGCTCAATTCCGACGACGCCGAGTTGATGCGCCACTTGGACAAGGAAGCGGCAAAGACCCTGAAGTACGGCAACTTGACCGAGGACGAGGCCCTTTCGCTGATCACCATCAATCCTGCCAAGCAGTTGATGATCGACAAGCGGGTGGGTTCGTTGGAGGTTGGCAAGGATGCCGATGTGCTTTTGTTTGATGGACATCCGTTGTCGAACATGAGCAAGGTGGTGAAGGTGTTCATCGATGGCCACGAGTATTTCGACCGCGACCACGACATCGAGGGGCGGCCCGCCAAGGAGATCGAAAAGAAGGCGCTGACGGGCAAACGCGCCGGGACGACGGGAGGTCAGAACTAAGTGAGACTGGCAATTGCGATTTTGATTCCTAGTTTGGCAGCCATGGCGGCAACGCCGCCGGCGGCTCCGGGGTCGGACGATTCGTTCTTCATCAAAGGTGCCACGGTGCATACCTTGGCGGGTGCCGATATCGAGAACGGGTCGGTGTTGGTGCGCAACGGGAAGATCATCGGAGTCGGCAAGAACTTGGCGGTCCCGAAGGACGTCAAGGTGATCGACGGCAAGGGGCTGCAGGTGTACCCCGGCATGATCGATTCGGGCACGGAAGTGGGCTTGATCGAAATCAACGCCGTGCGTGAGACCGAGGATGTGCAGGAAATCGGCAAGTTCAACCCGCAGTTGGTGGCGGCGACGGCGGTGAACCCGTCGAGCGAGCACATCGAGGTAACGCGGGTGAACGGGATCACGACGGTGGCGACAATGCCGGACGGGGTGCTGATCTCGGGCCAGGTTTCGCTGATGCACCTGAACGGCTGGACCACGGACGAGATGGGCGTAAAGCCCCGCGCGGGTCTGCACCTGACCATGCCCGCGATCCGACTGCCGGGCGGCCGCGGCGGGTTTACGCCGGATTCGAGCGACTCGGGCGGCGCGGCGGGTGGCAATCCGACCGGCTTTACAGCGCTGAAGGCTGCGTTCGACAAGGAGATGTCCGAGTTGAACGAGTTCTTCGAGAGCGCCCACCGCTACAAGCAGATGAAGTCGGCGAAGGCTCCGGACTTCAAACCGGACCTGAAGCTGGAAGCGATGCAGGCGGTGATCGACGGGACGGAACCGATTCTGGTGACGGCTCGGCGGGAGCGCGAGATCCGCGACGCAATCGCGTGGGCTGACAAACAGAAGGTCAAGATCATCCTCTGCGACGCGGTGGAGGCGAACAAGGTGACCAAGGAGATCAAGGAGCACAACATCTCCGTGATCCTCGGGCCTGCGCTGTCGTTGCCGTTGAACGAGGATGATGCCTACGACCGGGCTTACGTGACCGCTGCGGATTTGCAGAAGGCGGGAATCCTGTTCTCAATGGCAACGCTGACTGGCGGGACCAACCTGGCTTCACGGAATCTGCCATACCAAGCTGCCCAGGCTGTGGCCTTCGGGTTGCCGCACGAGGACGCGCTGAAGGCGGTTACGACCAACGCGGCGAAGATTTGGGGCGTAGGCGACCAGATCGGGACCGTGGAGGAGGGCAAGTGGGCCGATTTGCTGCTGACCGACGGCGATCCGCTGGAGGCCAAGACGCAGATCAAGCTCCTGTTCATCAAGGGCAAGACTGTGGATACGGACACGCGGCAGAAGCGGCTGTACGATCAGTATCTGGGGCGTCCCCAGTAGTCGAAAACAAACACTGCCTTGTGGTCGTGGCTCGGAAACATGCTGAGCCGCGACCGCGAGGGAGTGTTAACTACTTGAACGAGTATTGCTGGAAGATGTAGAAGTAGCGCGGATTGATGTGCGACGTCGCCGCTTGGACAAATTCGCCCTTGAAGAAATGTCCGACTCCGGCACCGAACAGATGGGCACCGTGCGAATAGGTTACAAACGCGTCCAGCTCCTGGCCCACATGCTTGCCCGCCGTCCCAGTCTTGGAAAACGCGACGGACGAGCCCGTGCTGTTGTACAGCGAATCGTAGGCGCTTGACAGCCAGTGGTTCGAGTACATCACGTTCACAGCAAAAGCTTTGTTGACGTTCAGCGTTTCGAGGCTCCTCAGGGTCCTCAAATTTCGCCAGCCGAACAGGTCCTCATGACCAAACTTGTCGTGGTTGGCGGGCGACAGCTGATCGAAAGTGCCGCCAGCGTTCTGCCCGTACCGCGTTCCCGATGCCCCCCTGTATTCGCCGGAGAAACTGAACGCGTGGCCCCCCAATGAGGTCTTCCGCGATATCCCCGAGAAATACGCGTTTGCCCGTTGGGTGTAGACGCCGATGTGGCCAACTTGCCCTACGAGTTCAAGGCTGTAACGGAACCCGCTGGGAAGTGGACCATAAAGCCGGCCACCAAAGGTATCGGTGCCCAGAGTGCCGGCTGCCGTCCAACCGCCCGGCCTATTCTGCGAATGCCGGAGCGCGTAAAGATCGACAGCCACGCCATGTCCCAAGTCCGGGAACGTGTCGTACGTGCCCCAGATCCGCTCCCCCAGTTCCGGTCGGTTGAAATCGTCCGGCAGTACCTTGACCGGCGACACCATGAGCACTTCGAGCCGCATCTTCCGCGCTCGGTAGTAGAGCCGGCCGGTGTCGAAGGTCCGCGAGACGTTGCTCCACTGCGGGGACCCAATCAGCCGGCCTTCTCCGAACATCTGCATCTGTCGCCCGAATGTTCCACCGAACCCGGTCTTTGGATTACCCAGCTCAATGTAGGCCTCGTGGAGGTCGAACGTGTCGCGGATCGTGTTGGGCGCAACCACGCCGTAGAAAGGCACTCGTGAATCCTGCCCCATGGCAACGACCTTGAGCCACGACACCGGTTGGAAATCCGCACCGATCCGTAGCCGGGTCAGCAAGCCCTGCTGATTCAAGGATTTGCCGAAGTTGACCCCGTACTTGGTTTCAGCCCGGAGGCGTTCTTCGAACGTGAGTCCGAACATCCCATGGGTAGCTTCGCGCAGGTGCTTGTCAAGCGCGCCGCCCGGGTCGTCCTGGCCCGATAGAAATGGTGTGCCGAGCAGTGTCAGCAGAAGAGCGGCCACTGGCCGCAGCATCGTTGTCATCGTAGTCCTTTGCGCGAGGCACCTAATTGCGGTTGGCGACCGGGGATTCTCACTCCAAATCGTTGCCGTATTTCCGACGCAGCGTCGGCACGTTCGATTCCTTCTCCGCCACCTTCGGCTTGGTCAACTCGTAGAGCCGGGTCCGGACATCCTCGTACTCCGAGGTGTTCACCGTATACTCGGCCCGCTGCGGCAGTAGCTGCTCGATGTCGCGCTGGGTCTTGACGATGCGGTCCTCGGTTTGAGGGTGCGTGCGGAACAACTTCGACACCGAGCCCGGTTTCTTCCGTTCCATTGACTCCACGCGCTCGAACATGTCCACGCTGGCACCGGGGTCGTAGCCCGAATTCCACAAATACTGGATTCCCAGCAGGTCGGCCTCAGTCTCGAAGGCGCGCGAGAAGTGGAACAACGTCATCGGGGCCGCCAGCGTGGTCGCTACTTGCCGCACCGCCAAACCGGCGATGCCACCCATCACCGACAGCGGAATGGCCGACAGATTGATCATCTGCTCCCGTGTCGCCTGCCTCGTGGCATGCCTGGCCGCCGCGTGGCCCAGTTCGTGGGCTATGACCGACGCCAGTTCCGCCTCGTTGTCCGAGAGCTTGAGCACGCCGCTGTTGATGAAGACGAAGCCGCCGGGCAGGGTGAAGGCGTTGATCTCCTCGGAGTCGATCATCTTGAACGACACCGGAAAAGTCACATCGGAGTGCCGCACCAAGTCCTGGCCGAGCCGGTTCAGGTATTCGGAGACGATGGGGTCATCGACAATCTTCGCCTGCTTCTCGACTTCCAAGGCGAGCTGTTTGCCCAGCGCAACTTCGCGGTCCAAGCTGTAGAGGTTGACGCCCTTGGAAACGTTGCGCCCGCCGATCTCGGTCGGATCCTTTTTGACGTCGGCCGCATGGGCTGAAAAGGCCGCAAACAGCAGCAACAGGATCGACGTGGATACACCTAGCGGTGCTCGCCTCCGCATTATTCCTAGTTTCGCACCAACCGGATGACAGCGACGTCGCGGTCGCTCACCTTCACACCTATCTTTCGGCCATCCGAGGTGATCTTTTGGTTTCCCCATACGTCCTCAGTACCCCTGTAGCCGTCGGGAACGGTCACTTCGATGGTCCGTTCCGATCTCTCGGGATTGACCACCCACAGGTAGCCGCCGGTCGAATCCGTGTGCAACCGGGCTTGCGCACCCGTCGCGCTGGTCTTGACCTGCTGCTGCAGCCCGGCCCAATCGAGCAGTCCGGCGAAGAACTCCTTGCCGCCCGCCGAATGGTGCAGGTAGTAGCCGCCGCCCGGAAAACTCCCGATGAGCAACGCCTTGCCCTTGCCGAACGCATGTTCGACCGCCGCCAGCTTCCCGTCCTTGTACGCTCCCGCGGCCACGCCGCCCGCCAACTGGAACGCCTGCAGGAAATAGCGGCCGTTGATCTCGGAACCGCGGACGTTCAGCGTCAGGTTGTCGAGGATGTCGGGCGTGAACTCGACATAGCTCTCCCGCGCGCCGAACACCTCGTCCAGTCCGTAGTTCGGCTGCTTGGTTCCGACTTTCCCGTGGTCGCCGAAGTACGCAGGCAGGCCCTCGCTGATCAGGATGCCGCCGTCGCGCACGTACTCCAGCACCTTCTTCGCCGAGGCCGCCTTCAGCATGACGGGGTAGGGAAGGTAGACGGCCTTGTACTGCTTCAGGTCGTCGATGTGGACGAAGTCGGCTTGGATGTTGTTGTCGAAGAAGCCTTGGTAGGCACCGCGCACCGACTGCGTGTAGTAGTCGGTCGCGCCCTGTTGGACGTAGTTGAACATCTCCGACTCGGGCGCAAAAACAATGCCAATGTCGCCCTTCACCGGGCGCGCCTTCCAGATTTCCGGGTGCGCGTTGGCCCACTTCGCCACCTTGCCCGCCATTTCCGAACGCGGGGTCTCCGATCCGTCCATCGCGAATGCCCCGAACGCGCCGAACAGCGGCCCGTCGAGCAGCGGACGCCAGCGGGGGTACATCAGGCCGGTCGCACCGCCCGCGCAGGAGATGAGGTTCCAGAGTCTTACATCCTTCTCGTCGGGAATGCGCCCGTCCTCGCGGTCGCGCTTCAGCACCTGCGGCTGCATCCAGAGCGGTCCGGCCTGCGCCTCGGCATGCCAGAACGGTTTGCCGCGCGAGCCGCCGCGGACGAGGTCCAGCGCTTGGAACTGCCGCCAGAGCTCGTTGCCCTTGCGCGCCGCGATCCACGTCAAGCCCCATGTGTCGACCAATTCCGCCGAGCGCCATTCGTTATGGGTATTGGCGGGGAAGGTGTCCAAAGTTCCCGCCACGCCGTGGGCGATGACCTTGTGGGTCGGGTCGAGGCGGCGGACGAGGTCGGTGCGCCATTTCATCAGGTCGAAAGCGTCGTCGACGCGGAAATCGAGCCAGTCGAGGCTTTCGGGATAGCCGTTGAAGTTGGCGGGCGGGTGGACGTTGGCCCAGTCGGCGTACCCGTAGCGGTACCAAGTCTTGGCGAGGGCGTCGAGCGAGCCGTAATGGTTCTTCAGCCACGTGCGGTACTTGCGCTGGGTGGCGTCGCAGTAGCAGTACATCTTCTGGGGGGAGCCGCCGTCGTAGGTGTTTTCGTTCCAGAGGTCGAAGCCGAGCGTGGCGGGGTGGTTGCGGTACCGTTCGACCAGCGCGACGAGGAATTTCTCGGCCAGGGCGCGGACGTCGTCGTTGTCGAGGCACATGCCAGGGAAGCCGCCGGTGCCGGTGGAGACGGAGTTGGTGCTTTGGACGGTGGAGCCGTCAGAGGCCTTGAAACGGGCGTGCGGGTATTTCTCGTAGACCCATTCCGGGGCTGAGGTGACGAGTTCGGCGATCACGACCTTGATGCCGTTCTTGGCTGCGAGGTCCATCATGCGGTCGTAGTCGGACCAATCGTATTTGCCGGGAGCGACTTCGACTGCCTCCCACATGAACCAGTGGCGGAAGGTGTTCATGCCGACGCGGGCTGCGGTGGCGTGGTCCTTGGCCCAGTCCTGCTCGGGCGGGTTGGATTTGCGGAAGTAGACGGCTCCGTAGGGGAAGACGGGGGCGTCGTTTGGTTTCGGCGTTTGCGCAAGAACCGGGATGGCGGAGAGGAGGATCAGCAGGAGGGCGGCAGGCTTCACGGTTCCAGTTGTATCACTACTGCCACCAAATTCCCACTAGCGCCGCTACAGGTAGCTCAGCCACACTTGTCCGGGGTTGCGCGCCTTCACCCCCGCGAACCATTTGCATGCGGGGTACAGCGCTACCACCACGAACATCCACCCGGCATAGACCATCCACAACGGCGAGTTGGACGGCAGCCACTGGTTCCCGGATTCCGTTGCCATCACGAAAAGCCATCGGGCATCCCCGAAGCGGTAGAGCGCCACAGCCACCCCAACCAGGTGCGCCAGATAGATATGCAGCAGATAGTAGAACATCGGCACTCGACCAAACAATACGACCGGTCGTGTAAACTCCGGCAATTCCCTTGTCCCGTCCTTGCGCCACCACTCCACCAGCCCGATGATGGTGATTGAAGGGCCCAGCGTCATAAGCAAATACATCAACGACGGGGGGTATTTCCAGCAGTTCAGGAACGACATCACGGTGAAGACCGCACTCTTCTGGTGCGTCCACGGGTGCGGATCGCCGTACAAGTTGGAGAAGCGCAAGACAAGGAACGCCGCTATCAGGGCCGGTCCGATCTTCAAGGCGCGCTGCACGCCACCGCGGCCAAACGCGTACCCCAGTGCCATCACGCCGATCCACGGAATCAGCGGATAGGCGATCGCCAGCGTTGACGGGCCGATGTGGATTGTGCCCGGAACGTGGAGCACGGTCCACAGGAACGCCAGGGGACCGAATGATTCGGCCTTGATCCCGTCCAAGGCGTTGTGGCCGAGCACCATCGCCGCGCCCACTGTCACCATTGCCCATCGCGGGATTCGGATCAATACCCCCAAACTCACCATGGACCAGCCAAGAGCCCAGATCGTCAGCCCCTCGAAGAAAGTGGTGTTCCAGGCGAAGTACCAGCCGAAACGGACGACCACGAGTTCCAGAAACACCAGCCAGAGACCTCGCGAGACAAGAAAGCGTGACAATTCGGGCAGAGTGCGTCTCCGGCTCGCGTAGTAGGCCGCGATCCCCGCAAGGAAATAGAAGGTGGGCGCGCAGTAGTGGGTGACGATTCGGGTGAAGAACAGGGCTGGATCGGTTGTGGCCAGATCGACCGGATCCCCCAGCGGCATCAGGTTGTCACGGACATGGTCGAGCGCCATGACGACCATTACCAGGCCGCGGAGGAGGTCGATGGATTCGAGTCTGGGCGTGGGGCGCGGCGGGGTGTGGACGTCAGGCACGGATTCCAGTATAGGGTGAGCTTATCGCGGTCTTGCACCCGACAACGCCTCGTCCACCGTGACGTGGTTTTTCTCCAGCGTCTCCCCCAGCACCTGGTCCAGCGAGACCCGCGCGTGCGTGTATGCCGATTGCGCCCCGATCTCCGCTGCCTGCGCCCCGGCCAGTGCACGCTGCGCCACGATCAGTCCCGTTACCGCCGACTTCCCGAACGCGAACTTCTGTTGCTCTGCTTCGAGGAGTTGTTCCTGCAATTCCCGCGCGCGGCGAGCCGTGGCGTGCCGGGCCCTCGCTTGTCGCAGCGCGATGACCTGGTTGGAAATGTCCACCAGGATCTGGTTCGCATCGCGTCGGCCCTTGATCTGCGATTGCCGCATTTGTAGCTGCTCCACTCCGTAGTCGGCTTGGGCCTGGCGGTTGTTCAGCGGAACTGAAAACGTTACGGATGCCGACTCGCTGGGGAAATTCCGACGCAGGATCTGGGCCGCGGCCGTGCCCAGTCCCCCCACGAAGTACGGATTCGCGGCACCGCCGGATGCCTGCGGGGTTCCCGCCACGCCCCGGTTGTAGGTCTGCGCCCCGACTTGGAGCGTCGGCAACAGGGGATTCTCCGTTCCAATGGCCGAAATTTGCGCTTCCTTGTCCCGGAGCGAGTCGGACGCCACGTCAGGGCGTTGTTTCATGGCCGAGGCGACGAGTTCGCGCAACGGCGGCAGGTCGTCGGCTTCCGGCACCTCCATGCGGTCCAGCACCACGATCCCGGCATCGATGTCGCTCGCGAAGGCCGCTTTGAGCGCGATCTCGCCCTGTTGGACCGCGCCCCGCGCGACCACCAAATCCTGCTCGCGGCTGGCAAGCTCCGCTTCTGCGCGGGGCAGCTCGATGCGCGCCAGAGCGCCAATCTGAATCCGCGCCCGCGTGTCTTCCAGAAACTTCCGTGCCACGGAAACGGCGGACTCGCGGACCTGGACTGTGTCCACCGCTGCCACCAAGTTCCAGTAGAGATGCACAACCTGTGCCACTAGATCTAGCGTCTGGGACCGGAAGCGCTCCTTGGAACCTTCGATGTCGAGCGCGGCGATCCGGATCGAACGCCCGTTCAAGCGGGTCCCAAAGCCTTGCAGCAGGCTGTGACGGATGACGATGTCGGCGTGGGGCCCGTAGGCGGGGTTCAGCGCGTCGGAGGCGGCGTTCTCGCGCAGTCCTTGTTCGTAAGCCTTGATCTGAAAAACGCCACCCGAGAGCAAGCCCTGCTGGTAGACGGTGCTGTAGGTACGGGAATCCTGGACCAGTGCCGAGGTTCCGCTCAGCACCGTGTTGGCCAGTGGCTGCGACTGGTGGGAGAAGGTCGAGGTGTTCTGCAGGATGGGGTCGAGGTTTGGGGTGATGGCCCCGATCTGCTGGATCGCCGCTCCCCCATTGCCGCCGCCGTTGTTGCTTCCTCCCCCTCCGCCAAGGCCGGCGCTTGCGGTGGTGCCGTTCACTCCGACGCCGCTGTTCACGCTGGAAACCTGGGCGCTGGCGCTGGGAACCCCGCGGACCGGTCCACCGGCCTCGGCGCGGCGCAGCGCCCATTCGGCAAGGATCGGGCCGTAGCGGTAGCTTTCAAGGTTGAGGTTGTTCTCGATGGCGAGGCGGATGGCGTCCTGGAGGGAAAGGTAGAGCTTTCCGGCGCGCACAAGTTCGCCGGTGTGGGTGTTGTTGCCGGACGGGACCGGAGGGATGGCGGGAACTCGGTAGGGGGCGGTGATCTGGGCGTGCGCGGTGTGCGAGAGCAGGAAGATCACGATCCACGTCCAGCCAGCGCCGAACTTCCCTTGTGGGGCAGGTTGCATCGCGATCACTTCGGCACCACCTTCCCCGAAATCGCCTCCGTCATGGTGATCCCGTTCTCTGCAAGCGTCCGACCCACTGCTTCGTCAAACGCGATCCGGGCATGGGTGTAATTCGCCATGGCCTGGATCTCCGCCGATTCCTGCGCCGCCAGATCCCGCTGCGCCTGCACCACGAGCGTCGCGTCCGTCACGGCCCCGTATTTGAACCGGTTCTGCTCGGCCTCCAGCGTTTGCTCGCTCAACTTCCGCGTATTGACCGCTGTCTCGTAGCGGGCGCGCGCCTGCTGCAGGCCGATCACCGAATTCTTCACGTCCACCGCCACCTGGTTCAGGGCACGCTTCAGCTGCAATTCCGTCTGCCGCAATTGCAACTCGTCGGTCGCGTAGTCCGCCTGCGCCGCGCGATTGCGGAACGGGATGTTCAGCGAGATGCCCGCCGAGTAATTCGGGAAATTCCGCCGCGCCAATTGCGCCGCCAGAGTGCCACCACCGCCTACAAAATACGCGTCGGGAGCCCCGCAGCAATTATTGTAGAGAGGATTCGGGCTGCCCGCCAATCCGTTGTTTGTCAACTCCGCAAACGCCGACAGGTTCGGCAACAGGCCGTTCTTGTCGCCTTGGATCAGGACCTTGTTGCTGTCGATGTTCACGCGAGTCTGTTCAATGTCGGCGCGGCTCTCAATCGCCTCCTTGATCAGGTCGGCAACCGGTGCGATGGTCTCGCTTTTGGGCACCTCGATATGGTCGAGAGGCACGATATGCACCTCGTCCAGCCAGGGGCTTTGCGACCCGTTCTTGCTCAGTGCATTCTTGAGCACAGTCTCCTGCTGCGCAACATTCGTCTGGGAGATGAGAAGTTCCTCCCTGGCCGCGGAAACCGCGGCTGCAGCGCGGGTAACTTCGATAGCGGCGAGCGCTCCCAACTTCGACTGCGCCTCGTTGTTGTGGTGCAACTGTTCCGCGATGTCCACCGCCCGTTGGGCAATGCGTGCGTTCTCATTGAAGCTGACGAGATCCCAATAGAGGTTCAAGGATGCCGAAACCGTTGTGATCACCTGCCGCTTCAACTGGAGCGTGCTGACCTTAAGATTGTTGCGGGCGACCCGGATGTCGCGGTTGTTGACCCCGATGCTGAAGCCCTGGAGCAAATTCTGGTTGACCGTCAGGTCGATGTAGCCCGTTGTCGAGGGGTTCAACAGCGGTGTCGGGCTATTCAGGCGGCTCCGACTGCTGAAGAACGTCACGTTGGTGCTAGTGCCTGTCACAAACTGCTGAGAGTACTGCAGGACGAACTGCCGATAGTCGTTCGTCAGCGCCGTTGTCTGGTTGAGCAGGGTGTTGGTGAGGGGCGTGGTGGTGTGGCCGAAGCTGAACCCGGCGTAAAGGTTGGGGTCGAGGTTCGGGGGGACCGGGCCGATCTGCGAAACGATGCCGCCTCCGGCCCCGACGCCGCCTCCGCCGCCCAGTCCGTTGGCATTCACGCTGACGCCCGCCAGACTGACGCTCTGCGGACCCGCCAGGACCGGTGAATCCGTGTTGCGGAGGAAGCCGCCCCCCTCGGTCCGGCGTTGCACTTCGCGCGCGAGGAACGGGCCATAGCGTTGGATTTCAATGTCGAGGTTGTTTTCCAGCACCAACGCCACCACGTCGCGGGCCGAAAGATACAGGTTTCCGCTCTTGACCAGGGATTCGAGGCGCGGCGAATCGGTTAGATTGGCCGGAGAGACAATGCGCTTGCCGATGTGGAATGGGCGTAGTAAGGGGCTCGCCAGTTGGCCTTTGGTCGGCTCGGCGATGGAGATCCCGGACTGCCCATGGACGAGGGCGGCGGGAACAAGAAGCAGGGCGATTGAGGCCCGGAGCATTGCAATCATGTGCGCGTGTTCCAAGGGTAATTCCAGCCAACCCGGCCGCTCTGCACGTTCGCCCCAAATATATGATTCGAATCGCCTTGGCCAATAGACGCGCCCGATTCCCCCTGCGCCGGTACACTGGGACTTGTCCCCAAGAGAGACGATGAGCACCGAGAAGACGACGTTCCGCATTCTGCTGGCCATCAGCTTTTGCCACATGCTGAACGACCTGAACCAGTCATTGATCACGGCCGTCTACCCGATCCTCAAGGAAACCTTCCACCTCGACTTCTCCCACATCGGCCTCATCACGCTCACGTTCCAAGCGACGGCGTCCCTGCTGCAGCCAGTTGTCGGGACGCTCACGGACCGGAGCCCCAAGCCGTTCTCCCTCGCCATGGGCATGGGCTGCACCTTGATGGGGCTCCTGCTGTGGTCCTTCGCGCCGACCTACTCGCTGTTACTGCTGGCGGCGGCGATGATCGGCATGGGGTCGGCGGTCTTCCACCCGGAATCGGCGCGGGTGGCGCGGATGGCGTCGGGCGGGCGGCACGGACTGGCGCAGTCGATCTTCCAAGTCGGAGGCAACGCGGGGACGGCAATGGGACCGTTGCTGGCAGCGTTCGTTGTGGTGCCGGGCGGACAACGCAGCGTGGCGTGGTTTTCCCTGGCGGCGATGACCGGGATCGTGGTGCTTTCACGGGTCGGCGTCTGGTACAAGGCGCACTTGGCGGAACGCGCGAAGAAGGCGTCGTCGGCCAAGCCCGGCAACGGACTCCCGCCCGGCCGCGTTGCCATGTCGATCGCGATCCTGGTGGCGCTGGTCTTTTCGAAGTACTTCTACATCGCCAGCATTTCGAGCTACTACACGTTCTACCTGATCGGAAAGTTCGGCGTGGGCGTTCGGGACGCGCAGTTGTATTTGTTCCTGTTCCTTGGCGCGGCCTCTGTGGGGACGTTCTTCGGCGGGCCGGTGGGGGACAGGATCGGACGTCGCTACGTGATCTGGGGCTCGATCCTGGGAGTGCTGCCGTTCACGCTGCTGTTGCCGCATGTGGGGCTGAAGATGACGGCGGTGCTGACGATGATCATCGGGTTAATCCTGTCATCGGCGTTCTCGTCGATTCTGGTCTACGCGCAGGAACTGCTGCCGGGGCGGATTGGCATGGTTTCCGGACTGTTCTTCGGGCTTGCGTTCGGGATGGGCGGCATCGGCGCGGCGGTGCTGGGTCGGCTGGCCGACGCGACCAGCGTGTTTTTCGTGTACGATGTGTGTGCGTTCCTGCCCGCGATTGGGCTGCTGACGGCGTTCCTACCGGACTTGGACAAGGATCGCCGTTAAATCGCGATCCGGGTCTCGATGGCGTCGAAGTCAGCCCGGACCCGATTTCCGCTCAGCACCCGTTCCAACGCGGTCCAGCTCTCAAAGACCATACTCCTCCAACCGTAATATCCATGCGCGTCATTGTTCACCTCGCACGGTCCCTACGGCCCAAGACACCAGAATACGCCCATCGTAACGGTCGCGACAGCCCCGAACCGGATGCGCTAATATGGCCCAAGCATGAAACTCACTCCCGTCCTCATCGTCGACGAAATCGAAAGCCTTCTGCCATTCTGGATCGACCGGATCGGCTTCGCCAACAACGGCCAGGTCCCTGAAGGCGACGCCATCGGCTTCATCATGCTGGGCAAGGGCAACGCCGAGTTGATGATCCAGAGCCGCGCCTCGGTGGCCAAGGACGAGCCCGCCTTTCTCCCCGTGCCCGGTGCCGCGGCCGTCAGCCTCTTCATTGAGGTCGACGATTTCGAAGACATCCTGCAGCGCCTCGAAGGCTATCCGGTCGCCATGGCCGAGCGCACCACGTTCTACGGCATGCGCGAGATCGGCGTCCGCGACCCCTCCGGCACGGTTGTCATTTTCGCCAAGCCCACGGTGTGAAAATAGAGGGGACATGAAGATCCCCTCCCTGTGCCTTGGGGCGTTGATCGTGGCGGCAGCTTCGGCCAGCGCCGCGACGTTCGCTGACGTCCGTCCGATCCTCGAAAAGCGCTGCGTCGGCTGCCACAGCCGCGGCGAAATCGGGCCGATGCCGTTGACCAACTACGCCGAGGTCCGGCCTTGGGCGAAGGCGATCCGCGCCGCCGTGGTCTCCCGCACCATGCCGCCGTGGCACGCCGCGCCGGGGGCCGCGCACGCCTTCCTAAACGACCGGTCGATGCCGAAGGCGGAAATCGACGCCGTCGTGAAGTGGGTGGACGCCGGCAGCCCCGATGGCACCGAGTCTCAAGCTCGCAGTCATGCCATCCGCGAACCCGGTGGTTGGCGTCTGGGCGAGCCCAACCTCGTGCTCCGCGTGCCGGGCGTCCAGATCGCGAAGGACGGGATCATGCAGTACAACTTCGTCATTTTCCCGCTGCATTTCGACCACGACACCTGGGTCCGGGCTGCTGAATGGCACATCGACCAGCGCGGCCAGGTCCACCACATGAACGCGTTCGTGCGCGAGCCGGGGTCGAGCTACCTCGCCGACTTCCCGAAGAATCAGGTATTCGTGCCCACCGTGGCCGAGCGCGGCAAGAAACGCGCCGACGAACCGGTTTTCGCCCGCCGCCAGCTGCTCCAGGGCTACGAGCCGGGCTATGCGCCGATGCCGTGGCTCCCCGACGGGGCCAAGCTGATCAAGGCCGGTTCCGACATCATTTTCGAAATGCACTTCAACCCGAACGGCAAGGAGGCGGTCGACTATACGGAATTGGGCCTCTACTTTGCCAAGGCCGCTCCGGCGGAACGGGTGGTCGCCATTGACACCCTCCGGGATCTGGACCTCGCGATTCCGCCGGGCTCGGCCAACTATCTCTCGAATGCGTCGATGAAGCTGGGGAGTCCGGCGCGGCTTCTTTCGATCCAGCCGCACATGCACGTCCGCGGCAGGAGCATGGAAGTGCGGGCCATCTACCCCGACGGCCGCCGCGAGACTCTGCTCAGCGTCCCGAAATACGACTTCAACTGGCAGACCACCTACGCGATCAAGGATCCGCCGCTGCTTCCTGCCGGGACGGTGCTGGAGTCCGTTGCCGGGTTCGACAATTCGCCGAATAACAAATTCAATCCCGACCCCAAGGCCACCGTCGGCTGGGGCGACCAGACCACCTCCGAGATGCACATCGCGTTCCTAGAACTGGTGGTCGACGCCAAGGCCAATGTCGAGGCGTTGTTGACGGCGCAACCGAAGATGATTGGTGCTCCGCCGGCGGGTCGATAGCGTATGCGGCCGTTGTTTCTGACTTTGGTGTTGGCGGCGGCGGCTTTCGCCCAGGACGATGCGGTGTTCCGGACGGGGGTGTCGTTGGTCCGGGTCGATGTCGAGGTGCGCGACGCCTCCGGCCAGATCGTCACTGGCCTGAAGAAGGAAGATTTCCGTGTGTTGGACCAAGGCGCGCCTGTTGCGATTACGGATTTCAACTTCGAGGAAGATCCGCTCGACCTGATCCTGCTCTTCGACATCAGCGGCCCGATGAAGGGCAAGTTGTTGAAACTGGTGCGGGCGGTGGAACTGGGTTTCCACGAATTGAAGCCCGGCGACCGCGTTTGCGTCATGGCGGGACCGTTCCAGGCGTTCCAAATCTTGGCCTTTACGCCAAACATGGACAAAGTGAACGAGGCGATCCTGATCGACGTCCTGAAGCAGAAGTTCGCGGGCCAGTTCGTACTGGAGTCGGCGGCCACGGCGGCTGCGGCGAGATTCCATGGAGAGCCGAAGTCGCACCGGCGGCGCGCGGTGCTGTCGATCGAGGACAAGTCGGAGGGCAGGCCGGGCGGGGAAGCGGTCGCGATCCGCGCGTTGTGGGATGCCGACGCGGCGCTGGCGGAGTTGGTGTTGGGCGGCGGCTCCGCGAAGGGCGGAATTTCGGGACAGACCGGCGGATCCGTGGTAATGGCGGGCGCGGAACCGGGTCCGGCGTTTATGGAGGCCGTCCAGGGTTTGCGGCGGCGGTACACGCTGTATTACGCGCAGCCGGGGGGCGCGGCAGGGTCGGAGCGGAAGTTGGAAGTTTCGGTGGCAGGGAAGCCCGGACTGAAGGTCCGGGCTCGGTCGGGGTATGTTGTACCCAAGTAGCCTACATTTCGCGGAAAGTTGCTTTCAACGCGGGGTACAAGGCTTGGAACACGCTGTGTCCCTTGGCATACACCGGGACGGTGGCCTGATCTGGCAGCACGCGAGCCTGTTCCGCCACCACCGCGCCGCAGACCTCCGGCACGCTCGCGTATTCACCCGTCCCCACCATTGCCAGCAACGCAGCCCCCAGCGCCGACCCTTCCTGCGACGCCAGTGTCACCACCGGCTTGTCGAACACATCCGCCAGCACCTGCCGCCAGAACGGGCTCTTCGCGCCTCCGCCCGACGCCCGCACCGACCCCACGGCCACGCCCAACGACTCCACAATGTCCAAACAATCCTTCTGGCTGTAGGAAACGCCCTCTATCAGCGACCGGATCAGGTCCGCACGCCGGTGCTTCGCCGTCAACCCGATCCACCCGCCGCGCGCCATCGCGTCCAGATGCGGCGTCCGCTCGCCCATCAAATACGGTAGCCATTGCAGCCCCTGCGACCCCGCCGGTGCTGTCGCCGCTTCCGCCATGAGCGAGTCGTAGTCCGTGCCCGGTGCTAACTGGTTGCGGAACCACTGCAGGCTCAGGCCCGCGCCCTGCGTCACACCCATCACATGCCATTTGCCGCGAACCGCGTGGCAGAAGGTGTGGACACGGCCCGCCGGGTCGTACGCTACCTCTTCCATGTGCGCGAAGACCACGCCCGATGTGCCCAGCGTGCACGAGACAATGCCTGGCGACACGATGCCGTTGCCGACCGCCGAGGCCGCCTGGTCGCCGCCACCCCCGACCACCGGGGTCCCGGCCGGAATCCCCGTCAACTCCGACGCGGCCCGCGAAATCGTCCCGGACACGTCCGACGATTCATAGCACGCGGGCAGCACTGCCGGATCGACGCCCACCAACGACGCCAACTCGGTGGACCAGCGCCGGTTCACCACGTCGAAAAGTGCCGTGCCGGACGCGTCCGACACCTCGGTCGCAAATTCTCCCGTCAGCATGAAACGCACGTAGTCCTTCGGCAGCAATACCTTACGGACCTTTTCATAAAGTTCCGGTTCATGGTCGCGGACCCACAGCAGCTTGGGCAACGTGAAGCCGGTCAGCACCGGATTGGCGATGCATTCGAGCACGCGCTCGCGGCCCACCGTCGCGTTGACCCAGTCCACCTGCGCCTGGCTGCGCTGGTCGCACCAGATCAACGACGGGCGCAGGACCCGGTTGTCGGCGTCCAGCACCACAAGCCCGTGCATCTGGCCCGAAAGCCCGACTCCCCGGATTTCCGACGGGGCGATCCCGGAGGACGCCAGCACCCCCCGGATCGCGGCCACCGCCGCATCCCACCAGTTTTCGGGACGCTGCTCCGCCCACAAGGGCTGCAGCATCAGCATGTCCTCGTGCGCCGCCGTGTGCGCCGCCACCACTTCGCCCGCCCGGTTGACCAACAGGGCCCGGCTCCCGCCCGTTCCGATATCAATTCCTAGCCACATGAACCCTTATGGTTATCACACGGCCTCCTACGGAAGCGCCGCGCGGGATCTGGCAAACTTGATGGGGGACCAGCCGCGTGAGGAATCGAAACAAAACAAACCCAGTCCTGTTCATCTTGCTTTTTCTGTACATCGCGGTCAGCCTGACCTACCAAGTCGTGGGCAGCGTGTCGCTGGTGACGGGATACTTCGACCTTCGACACCAGGTCCAGGAGCCGTTTCAGGTCGACTTCTACCGGCCCACCGTGACGACGACCAGCAGTTTGGCCGCGGGTGCCGGGCTGGAGGTGGGTGACCACATCATTTCCATCGGCGGGCAACCGTATTCGGGGAAGGCGCAGCTTCAAGCCGCCCGCTGGTACGCCTCGCCTTCGGAGCCGATGCGAGTGGAGGTACGGAAGAAGGGCGGACGCACCACCACGCTGGTTCTGCCGCTGGAAGGCTACAAGATCGATCCCGGACCCGCCGAAACGGCTTTTCTGTTAATCATAAACGTCGTGGTGCCCTTCGTGTGCCTCCTCATCGGCTATCGCGTCGTGATGGCGCGTCCGACCGACCTCAACGCTTGGCTGATCCTAGTGATCCTGACGTTCCCCGAGGCCTTCATTTCGTTTTCCACCTACAACTGGTGGCCGTGGTGGCTGCCCCTTCGGCTCGCATGGCACATCCTGATGATTTCCGGCGCGGCCTTCGCGCTGTTCTGGCTGGGCATCCGGTTTCCGGAAAAGGGTCGCCCAGGCTTGGTGCCCGTCTGGGCGCGGGTCGTCATCTCCGCGGTCCTGGTCGCAATCACCATCTGGGCCCTTGCGACCGACTACGCCAGTTGGTACCAACCCGGCGAACACCTCTGGGCCAAACGCGTCGACGACGTGGTTAATCCGGTGCTGAACTGGACGCTGCTGATCTGCATCGTCTCCTACTGGGTCACGATCTTCGACAAACTGCGGAACGAGACCAATCGCGACTCCAAGCGCCGCCTCCAGATCCTCTGGGCCGGGTCGATTGCGGGGTTCGCCAGCAACATCGTCATTTGGGGCGTCCTGCCCTGGCTCGGCGTGAACCCCGCACAACTGAAGTGGGTGGGCTATACCGGCGCAGGTCTCTTGGTGGTATTTCCTTTGACCTTGGCCTACGTCGTCGTGGTCCAACGCGCCATGGACGTGCGTCTCCTCGCACGTTTGGGCACGCAGTACATCCTGGCTCGGTCCAGCGTCACCTTGCTGCAGATTGCGTTCATTACCTTCCTGATTTGGAAGGCGATCGTACCCGTTGTCGAACGGCACCCGAAGTTCGGCTATGTCTTGGCACCGTTGATTCTTGCGATGGTCATGATCCGCCGAAGGTTCGTGGGGCGTAGCATCTTTGATCGTCTGCGCGACCGTGTCGACCGCCATTTCTTCCGTGAAGCCTACAACGCCGAGCTGGTCCTGGGCGATTTGGTGGACCGCGTCCGCTCCATCACGGAACCGTCCGTACTCCTCGACACCGTCTCGACGCGCATCGCAGAAGTGCTGCACGTGACCGAAATGGCCGTTCTGGTGCGCCACGGGAACGTGTTCCAGGTGGTTTCCGCCCCGGCGCTGGCGGGCGGCATATCTTTTCTGGAAGCATCGACACCGATTCAGCACCTAGCCTCGACCCGCACCCCCGCCATTGTCTACCGCGAAGATCCGGAGGACTGGCTGATTGAGGCGTCGACGGACGACCGCGCCGCCATTGAGCGCCTGAATCCCGAAGTCCTGTTGCCCCTGCCCGGCCGTACCCGTCTGATGGGTGTGATGGTGCTCGGCCCGAAGCTTTCCGAGGAGCCCTATTCGGCGGCCGACCTGCGGTTGCTGTCTGCGGTGGCCTCGCAGACGGGGCTGGGGCTGGAGGTCAACGATCTTGCGGAAACCCTGGCCAAGGAGGCGGCCGGCAAGCAGCGCATGCAACGCGAGATGGAAATCGCCCGCGAGGTGCAGGAACGCCTGTTCCCGCAGCATATTCCGGTTATTCGCGGACTCGATCTTGCCGGGCATTGCCGACCCGCGCTGGGTGTTGGCGGCGACTATTACGACATGATCGAGTTGGAGGACGGGCGGCTGGCGCTCGCCATCGGCGACGTGTCGGGGAAGGGAATCGGCGCGGCCCTGCTGATGGCAAGCCTGCGCGCCTCCCTGCGAGGCATGACCGACGGCAACTCGCACGACTTGGCGAAGATGGTCCGGAAGCTGAACCGGCTGGTGTACGAGGCGTCGTCGTCGAACCGCTACGCCACCTTCTTCTTCGGCATCTACGACCCGCAGCGCCGCGTTTTGGACTACGTCAACGGGGGGCACAACGCACCCGCCGTGGTCCGGGGCGACGAGGTGATCCGTCTGGAGGCGACGGGAGCGGTGGTCGGACTCCTCAAGGACGTGCCGTTCGAGCAGGCGTCCGTGGAATTGCTGCCCGGCGACCTTTTCCTCGCATACACCGACGGCATCAGCGAGGCCATGACGGTGGACGACGAGGAATGGGGCGACGAACGGATGATCGAGTGCGCCCGGAACTGCGGAGGGTCGGCGTCGGAGGTGATGAAGGCTCTGTTCGTTGGCGCGGACGCGTTTGCGGCCGGAGCCGCCCAGTATGACGACATGACCGTGTTGTTGTTCCGGCTGGCATGAGGACGCAACGCGGATATTGTGATCCAAGTTAGACAGCCGCAATTGCTGTCGTTTCGGCCGACTGGCTCACACCTATCTTTCGTCCAGTTGACCCCGCCCCAAAAAAGTGATATCGTTCCCTCCAGCCTCGTAGAGGTCCAGATTCAGGGAGGTCCTAACCATGTTGTTAATGACGCGAATTCTTGCCGTATCCGCACTGCTTGCTGGTGCCCTGTTTGCCCAGAATGACAGGGGAACGATTACCGGCGAGGTGAAAGACCAGGCGGGTGCCGTCGTCCCCGGTGCGACCGTCGTCGCCAAGAACACCGGAAGCGCCACCGAGTCCCGTACCACCACCACAGGCACGGGAAACTACACGCTCCCCGCCCTCCCGGCTGGCATGTACACGCTCACCGTGGAAATGAAGGGCTTCAAGAAATTCGTCCAGCAGAACATTCAGGTGCAGGTCTCCATCACCAACCGCGTCGATACCACGCTGGAAGTTGGCGCGTCTTCGGAAACCGTGACCATCACTGCCGAAGCCGCACAACTGAAAACCGAATCGGCCGAGCAGAGCACCGTGATTTCCACCGACACCATCAACGGCCTGCCGCTCAACTTTGGCGGCGGCGGTGGGAGCTCCGGCAACATCCGCAGCCCCTTCGCCTTCAACATCCTCTCTCCCGGCGTCGCCGCGACCGGCAATGCCTCCGGCGACAACAACGTTGTCAACGGCCAGACCACCTTCCGTATCCAGATCGAAGGTCAGGACGCAACCAGCCAGAACGAGCCGAACTGGACCAACTCGATGTCCCACTCCTCGGTGGACGCGATCGAGGAATTCTCGCTCCAAACGAGCAACTTCGCGGCGGAGTTTAGCCAGGTCGGCGGCGGCTTCTACAACTTCACTACCCGCTCGGGCACCAACCAGTTCCACGGGTCCGGCTACGAATACCTCACCAATGAGGCACTGAACGCCTATCGCCCCTACTTCACTCCAACCGTTCCCACCACCAGCCCCCGCAGCCGCAAGCACGACTTCGGTGCCACCATCGGCGGCCCCGTCTGGATTCCCAAAATCTACAACGGCCGGAACAAGACCTTCTTCTTCTTCAGCGAAGAGGTCTTCCGCAACGTGACCTACCCGAACGGCTCAGCCTTCCTGACCTTCCCGACCACCGCGATGCGTGCTGGAAACTTCAGCTCAAACGCGATCTACCCGGGCCAGAACCTCGGCACCGACCCGGGTGGCAACGCACTCGTCAACGGCGGCATCTACGACCCCGCCACCCGCGTGACCCTCCCGAACGGCACCGTGGTCTCCCAGCAATTCCCCGGCAATATTATTCCTCAGAGCCGCATGGACCCCATCGCTCTCAAGGTGCAAAACCTGATCCCGCTGCCGACCAACGGGAACCAGACCAATAACTGGGTCCAGACCTGCGCCACGCCGAACAACCAGCAGACGCCGACCATCAAGATCGACCAGATCCTGCCGGACAACTCCAAGCTCTCGTTCTACTTCAACAAACTCACCACCAACCAGTTCACGACACAGAACTGCATGCCGTACCCCGTCGCCGTGGTCCGCGTACAGGCCATCTACGGCACCATCCCGCGCATCAACTACGACAAGTCGATCACGCCGACGGTCCTGATCCACGCCGGCCTCGGTTACCAGCGCTTCCACAATCCGGACAGCTCGCCCGCCGAAGTGCTGCAGTATGACGCCGTCGGCCAGCTCGGCATCAAGGGCAGCGCCACCAACCCGGCTGGTTTCCCCGAATTCATCTTCAACGGATCGGGCGAGCAGACACTGGGCCCGACGAACGCCAACAGCTACTACGACGGCACCCTGACCGCCGTCGCAACCGCGACTTGGGTCCACGGCAACCACACCTCGAAGATCGGCGGCGAATGGCGCTTGGCCAGTTGGACCGACCGCAACTCGCGTGGTTCGCAGGGCGTCTTCCAGTTCCAGGCCAACGAGACCGCGAACCCCTACAACAACACCACCTCTGTGAATGGCAACGGCGTCTCCGGTGGTACCGGGAACTCCTACGCCAGCTTCCTGCTCGGCCAGATCGATACTGCCAGCGTGAACAGTGTGCAAGACCCGCAGCTCCGCCGCCAGTCGTACGGTCTTTTCATCCAGGACACGTGGAAGCTCAGCCACAAGTTGACCCTCGACTACGGCCTGCGTTGGGACTGGCAGGACTGGGGTCATGAGATCCACTACCGCTGGACCGAATTCGGTCCCACCGTGCCCAACCCCGTGACGGGTAACACCGGGGCGATCCTGTACTCGGGCTACGGCGCCGGTCGCTGCAACTGCACGTTCTCCAAGGCGTATCCGTACTCGATCGCGCCGCGTATCGGTCTGGCCTACCAATACGACCAAAAGACGGTCGTTAGGGGCGGCGTCGGTGTCAGCTACGCGCCGATCGGTACCTTCTCCTACATCACCAACGCCTCGCTGCTGGGTGTCGGCTATAACAACATCAATTTCCCGTCGGCCGCATTCGGGTTGCCCGGAACGACGCTCGGCCAAGGCTTGGTGTATGCTCCTGGCGCTCTCACCGCAGCCTCGCTTGCACCGGGGCTCTACTCCGCCGCTAGCGGTGCGCCCAGCACTGCGCCGTTCTACATCGATCCGAACGCCGGACGCGCGCCCCGGATCCTCCAGTGGAGCTTCGGCATTGAGCGCGAGATCAGCCACAATTTTGTGGTTGAGGCCAACTACGTCGGGAATCGCGGTGCCTGGCTGACCCAGAACAACACCAGCAACAACTTGGACGGCGGCCTGAACACGGTTAATCCCGCTAGTTTCTCCAAGTACGGCATCGACCCCACTACAACCGCGGGTCAAACTACGCTCGGTTCGACCATCGGCAGCGCCGCAGGCAAGGCCTCGGGCGTGCCGCTCCCGTATCCGAACTTCCCGTTGACCCAGACCGTGCTGCAGGCGCTGCTGCCGTTCCCGCAGAACTCCAACAAGGAAACCATCTACGGCGCACCGCTCGGCCAGAGCTGGTACAACTCGCTCCAAATGAAGGGCACGCAACGCCTGTCGCATGGACTCTCGTTGCAGACGGCCTTTACGTGGTCCAAGTCGCAGACGACGCTCACAACCACCACCGGAAACATCTTCAACCGGGGCAACTTCAAGAGCATCGCCAGCACCAACCAGCCGATCATTTTCAACACCGGCTTTACTTACCAGTTGCAGAAGTATGGGTTCCTCCCGAAGAACAAGTGGCTGCAGGAGGCCGTGGGTGGCTGGAACATCGGCGGCCTGCTCCTCTACACGTCGGGGCTTCCCATCGCGACCCCTGCTTCGTCCAACACCACCTTCCAGGAGTTTGGCCAGAGCAGCTTCCAGAATCGCGTGGCGGGTCAGCCTCTGTATCTGACCGACCCCAACTGCCACTGCATCAACCCAACCGGCCAGTTCATCCTCAACCCTGCCGCCTGGGCCAACCCGACTCCAGGAACTTGGGGAACCTCGGCACCCTTCTACAGCGATTTCCGGCAGCCACGGCGTCCGGCGGAATCGATGAGCATCGGGCGCACCTTCCGCCTCAAGGAGAGGAAGTCGCTTGAAGTTCGGGCGGAGTTCTTCAACATCTTCAACCGGGTTTACCTGAACACGGCCAGCAGCGGCAGCCCCCAGGCGAACCGCGGTTGCACGATCACCACGCCGACCGCAGGACTGGCGAACAGCGTGACGGTTCCGGTCGGCAGCAACTCGTGCCCGGCGGGCTATTCGTCGCCCTCTGGTTTCGGGTCCATCAACTACACGAGTTTGGCGATCCAGCCCCGCAACGGCCAGATCGTGGCGCGTATCACGTTCTAGTGGACCGGCGTCGTTTTATTGGCATGGTGGTGTCGGCGGGTTTCTTACCCGCCGACACCATTTTGGCTCAAGGTCTTGACGGGGTCGTTTCCGATGACTTCGCCTTCGAGAAGGAGGCCTACGACATCTCGGAGCATTTGCGTCGGCTCGTAGGAACCCGCTCCCTGCCTATGGTGTCGGGCCTACGGTGCGTCTCTCCGTGCGCTATCCGGTATCTCCCTGTGGTCGAGGGTGTCTCCAAGGCTGAGTATTCCCCGGATTGGACCGACGCCAGCACCGGACTGCAGAAATGGATCGATTCGCTGGGACCGATCCGGTCCGCACGCTTCTTCGTCTTGCCCGACGATGTCATTCGATTCGAAGTCGCGTCCGACCGCCAGTATCGGGTGGGCCTCTGGAAACAGAAGTGGAGCGGTGGACGGATCACTGAATTCGCCCCGATCGAGGAGACCCTCGTCACGGCTCCGGCCCCGCTCTTTCGCGAAATCACGGCCCACGCCTTTTCCACTGCACCCTCCTTCGAAAGCCAACTGCGTTACGGTATCCCTTACTGGCGTGCGCATCTCGATGCCGCCAGCGGCATCGACGTCCACGGGCACAACGGGATCGCCGTCGGCGACATCGACAACGACGGCATCGACGAGATCTACATTTGCCAGCCGGGCGGCCTGCCCAACCGCCTCTACAAGAACCGCGCCGGCGTCTTCGAGGACATCTCGGACCGCGCTGGCGTCGGGCTCCTTGACCCTACGTCCTCCGCACTTTTCTTGGACCTACGCAATTCCGGGCACCAGGATTTGGTCGTCCTGCGTCCCGACGGCCCGCTGCTCTTTCTGAACCAAGGAGACGGACGGTTCCAGCACAAGCCCGGTGCCTTCCGCTTCCGCACAACGCCCCAGGGGAGTTTCACCGGCATGGCCGCCGCCGACTACGACCGCGACGGCAAGCTCGACCTATACCTTTGCACCTACAACTTCTTTAGCGACGGCAACCAGTACCGCTACCCTACGCCTTATTTCGACGCCCAAAACGGCCCCGCGAACTTCCTCTTCCGCAACCAACTGGAACCGGACGGCGGCGGCAACCTGGTGGACGTCACCGAGTCCGTCGGCCTAAACCACCACAACAACCGTTTCAGCTTCGCCCCCGCCTGGTGCGACTATAACGGCGACGGCTGGCCCGACCTCTACGTCGCCAACGACTTCGGCCGCAAGAACCTCTACAAGAACGAGCGAGGGCACTTCCGCGACGTCGCCGCCGAAGCTGGCGTGGAGGACATCGGAGATGGCATGAGCGCCGCGTGGTTCGACTACGATGGCGACGGACGCCCCGATCTCTACGTCTCGAACATGTGGAGCGATGCCGGGCAGCGCGTGGTTGCCGGCAAGAATCTCCAGCCCTCGGACGTTTGGAAACGCCACGCCAAGGGCAACTCCCTGTTCCGCAACAGGGGCGACGGCACGTTCGAGGAGACCGGGGCCGCCGAGGGCGTCGAAATGGGCCGTTGGGCGTGGGGCGCTGACGGGATCGACTTCGACGCGGACGGCGTGCCGGAGATTTTCATTGCCACCGGGATGCTGACGAACGCGTCCGAGACCGACCTCGAGAGCTTCTTCTGGCGCAAGGTGGCCGCAGCATCGCCCGCCTCGGCGAAACCCGACATCGCCTACGAAAACGGCTGGAACGCGCTCAGCAAGGCGGCGCACGAGAACTCCAGCGAGGCGGGCCGTCAGAACAACGTTTTCTACGTCCGCCGTGGAGGTCGGTATTACGACTTCTCCGGTGTCAGCGGGTTGGACTTCGCCGACGATAGCCGCGCGTTTGCAGTCACCGACCTCGATGGCGATGGCAATCCTGATCTGATTGTCAAGAACCGCCTGGGTCCGCAGGTGCGCGTTTTTCAGAACAACAGCGCGGGAGCGCGTCGGTCCATCGCCTTCCGTCTGCGCGGGACCAAGTCGAACCGCGACGCGGTCGGCGCGCGCGTGGAATTGGACGGGCAGTGTAAATTCGTGGCGGCTGGTTCCGGCTACCTATCCCAGCACACGAAGACGTTGTACTTCGGACTCTCCGAGCGCGATTCGGCGAGGGTCGTAAGAGTCCTTTGGCCGTCGGGCCAGCACCAGGAGTTCCACGACCTGCCAGCTGGATTCCGGTACGACATCATCGAAGGTGCTGCAGCCGCGCCCCTCGCGACCCGGTTTGCACCCCGATCTGAATTCCCCGCCGCAACTGTAGCGGGCAACAACGATTCCCGCTTCGGCGACGCGTGGCTGCTGAAGCCCGTCCCGCTGCCCGAACCCCGGCAAGGTCCGGGCCTCATCCGGCTGTCGAGTCTCACTGGCGACCGCTCCCGCCTCTACGCCGTCTTCTGCCGCTACCTGTTCGACCTCCACGCGGACATGTCCCTGCCGCTCTGGTTCCTCGTCGACGACCGCAACCGGGCCCACAAGATCTACTTTTCTCCGCCCGACCCCGTCGATCTGGAGCGCATGAAGTCCACCGACCGCATGGCTCTCGCCCTTCCCGCAAAAGGAAGGTACTTCACTGAGCCCGAGCGCAAATATACGGCGCTCGGAGCGGCCTTCATCACGGCGGGATTCCCCGAGGCGGCCCTGGGCTATCTCGAACTGGCTCCGCAGGACACCGAGCAGGTCCAATTGACGATGGGCAAAATCCATCTGCAGGTGCAGCGCTGGGACCGGGCGCGTGCCTGTTTCCAAAAGGCTGTCTCGCTCGCCCCGTCCTCGGCGGATGGCTGGAACAGTCTGGGCGCGGTCGAAATCGGAACGGCCAATCTGAACGCCGCGCAACGCAATTTCGAACACGCTATCGAGGTCCGCCGCGACTACACCCCAGCCATCAACAATCTGGCGTCCCTGTACGCGGGCAAGGGGAAACTCGGTGATGCCATCGCCGCACTCCGCTACGGCATCCAAGTGGCCCCTGACGAGGAGTCGGTCTACCTGAACCTCGCCGATTTGTATATACGCCTGGACAGCCGGGATACGGCTCGAACCGTGATCGAGAGCCTGCTCACGCGCAGGCCCGATAGCGTTTCAGCCCGCAAGGCGCTAAGGGAATTGGACGCGCGCTGAGCCTACCGGAACAGACTGGTACCGCGCTCGAAGTCGAGCAGCCACCTTTTGATCTCAATTCCCCCGGCATACCCCGTCAGCGTGCCATCCGCCCCGACGACGCGGTGGCAGGGCACGACCAGCGCAATCGGATTGGTCGCATTGGCACGTCCCACAGCGCGGGAAGCATTCGGATTGCCGACGCGGCGGGCCAGTTCGACGTACGATATCGTTTCGCCGTGTGGGATGCGGCAGAGTTCCGCCCAGACTTGGTGCTGGAAGGCCGTGCCTCGCGGATTCAACCGCAGGTCAAAGGTGGTGCGGGTACCGTCGAAGTACTCGCGGACCTGACGGTCCACTTCCTCGCTGTATCCAGCCTCCTCGGCATTGCTGCCGAAACCGAAGGCGGTGAGAGCCCCGGTCTCGTCGATGGCGGCCCAAGCCGGGCCGATCGGGGTCTCGAACTTCATTCAGACTCGCTCCTTCCATCCAAGCATCCATTGTAGGCAGCCCGGCAGCATGGGGATTCCCAACGCACGTCCCGTGTAGACTACAAGGAAGAATGCGAATTTTCCCCCTGGCCGCATGGGCCGCGTTGGGCTTGGCAGCCACATCCCCCGCACTCGCCGCAACGGACGGGGCACCTCAACTTACCCTCGAACTGCAGGACTTCGCCACCTTGCCCATGACCGGCAAGGTCGACGGAACCGGCCAGATCATGGGCCTGCTGGCCCGTGTCAACTTCATGCACGAGGAGCCTGGCGTGTCGAGGAACAGAATCTTCGTCAACGACCTCAACGGTCCCCTCTACATCCTCGACAAACAAACCCGCAAGTTCACCACCTACCTCAATTTCAATGGCCGCGACGGCCAGCCCGGCCTTTTCCGTCGCCTACCCACCCAGAGCGGCTTCGCCAACGGCTTCATCTGCTTTACCTTCGACCCCGATTACGCACACAACGGTCGCTTCTACACCATCCACCTCGAAGACCCCGAAGCCGACGGTGCCCCCGAGCCCGATATCACCCAGTTCCCCGGCATCCGCGCCGCATGGAAGACAACGCCGCTCATCCCTACGCCCGGTCGGGCATTTCGCGAAGCCGTCCTCCTCGAATGGATCGACACCGACACCTCCAACGCCACCTTCGAGGGCACCGCCCGCGAACTCATGCGCGTCCAGATGAACGGCCAGGTTCATCCCATGGCCGATCTAATCTTCAACCCCACCGCACGCCCGGGTGATCCCGACTGGCGGGTTCTCTATATCGCTTGCGGAGACGGCGGGTCGGGCGAATTGAAGGACCCTGTCATGAGGTCGAATCCCCAAAGCCTGAACAACCTGGTCGGCAAAATCCTTCGCATCAGCCCGGATCTCGGCCAGGACAAGACCTCCACGCTCAGCGAAAACGGCCAGTACCGCGTCCCGCGCGACAATCCGTTCGTCGGCAAACGCGGCGCAAGGCCGGAAATCTGGTCCTGGGGCATTCGCAACCCGGCGCGCCTCGTCTGGGACGTCGATCCGGGCAATCCCCGCGAAAACCATCTTCTGGCAAGCGTGATCGGCCTCTACACTTGGGAAACCGTGATAGAGATTCGCAAGGGGGCCAACTACGGATATTCCCTGCGCGAGGGCAACCAGGTTCTGGACGACACGAACAAGGTTGCGCGCCTACCGGACGATGACCGGATCCCTGTCCGCCTCAGCGCTACGGAGACCGATGGCACAATCGCGCCTACCTATCCCCTACTGCAATACCCCCATCAGCCCGGAGGCGGCGACGCCATCTCCAGCGGCTACCCATACCGCGGCAAAGCCTTCCCGGCGCTCACTGGCAAATACATTTTCGGCGACCTTTCCACCGGCAACATCTGGTGGGTCGATTACCGCGGCATGCTGGCCGCCAATGTCTCCAAACCCGGGACGACCGTCGAGATGCACCCGGTTCAGATCCGTTGGACCCATCCCGGCGGCACCGCTGAAGTCTACGGCTCGATGTATCCCATCACCGAACTCGTCTACCATGAGCGCGGCGGTAAGGCGAAGGGCCTGCCCGGCTTCGCGAAGGTACCCAACGGAGGCCGCTCCGACATCCACTTCTGGTCCGATTCCAAAGGCGACCTCTATATCACGAGTAAGAGCGACGGCATGATCCGCAAGGTCGTGGGCGCCTCGGTCCCCGGATCCAGCAAGTAGTTCGGCAGCGGCCTACTCCGCAGGCTTCAAGCTCGCCCAGACGTGGTACGTCGCCAAACTCCGGTACGGAGCATACTTCGCCATCATCGTCCTGATTTCGGGCTCGGTTGGCCGCTGCCCCGTCAGCCGGTGGAGGCCCTGCGCCAATCCGGCGTCGCCCGAGGGTAGGCAATCGGCAAACCCCAAGCCGCGCATGAATGCGTACTGGACGGTCCACGGGCCAACGCCGCGCAATGCCACCAGCTTCCGTGCCGCGTCGTCCATCGGCATGGTTCGAAGTTCCGCAAGGTCCACCTCCCCGGATGCCACGGTTCTCGCGGCTCCTACCAGATAATCGGCTTTTGAACGCGAAAACTTTAGGCTCCGGAGGTCTTCCACTTGCAATTTTGCAACGTCTTCGGCGCTTGGGTGCGCGATCAGTCCGGACGCATGCCTCCGCCCAGCCAGCACGATCAGATTCCGCCGCAAAGTGGTCGCAAACGTGAGATTCACCTGCTGCCCCATGATGGCCCACGCCAAGGCCTCCCAAGGCGAAGGAGTCATTGGGATGCACAATCCCCGCTGGCGCGCGATTACCGGCCCCAACAGCGGATCGTCTGCGAACTTGGATTCAAACGCAGTCGAAGGCGTATGCAACCCCAGCATGCGCGAGACCACTTCGCCGGCATCCGTACCGTCGTCCACAGTGCATTCCGCCACGCCGTCCGCAAACCGGATCTCAACGACCGCAGCCCGCCCGTCCGCCAAAAAACACTTGCGGAAACCACCGGCCCCGACCGATTCGCTCACCCCCTCTGCGTCGCGTCCATAGAACGCCAGCGGCTCCGCGATCCGGTAGTTGGGCGGTAGCGCAATCCTCACTTGATCCGGAAATTGATGGTCAGTTCGGTGTGGCTGTCAAAGGTGCTCACCGTCCGCGTCACGCTTTCCTTGCCGCTGAACTGCGCCTTGAGCCGCCAGTCCACATCCATCGACAGGTTTTGGAAAATGTAGTCGCCCTTGTCCTTGGCGATGAACGACCGCACTTGCAGCGTCTTCACATTCTCCAATTGCACCACCGCACCGGGAAGGGGCGTTCCAGCGGCGTCCGAGACAACCCCGGAAACCGTCCGCTCCTTGGCAACCTTGGGCTTCTGGGCAAACGCAGCTAGGGCGAGCGATAGGATCAGGACAATGGTGGCGACTCGTTTTATCATCGCCACCATTGTCGCAGATTCCGGTGTCCCGGAATCCGCAGCTAAGGGCGGGACCCCGCCAAGCGCCGATGCCGCGCCACAACCGCGGCGACCATCCCGATCCCGACCAGGAGGCCGCTGGCGGGCTCCGGGGTGCCGGAACTACTCGACGAGGTCGGGGTCAACTCGTAAAGTGCCCCGCCGGTCTGGGCCCCCAATCCGCCAACCTGATCGGATATGAAGATGTCTCCCGCCGCGTTCACGGTGGCTCCAAGGGCAAAAGTGAATCCCGTGGCAACCTGGCTCCAAGTTCCGTCGGCGTGGATCTGGTCTAGTTCATAACCACCGTTGATATCGAGCAATCCTGTTGCACTGTTCCAAATCAGCCCCCTTGTGCCGTTGAGCCCCGTGGCGAGGAGCGTATGGGAGCCCTGCGTCGTGCCTCCGGCCGCCACCTTGTACACTTGGCCCGCACTCTGTGCATACACTTGGCCGCTGTCGTCAACCGCCAAACCACGGACGTAGTAGAGGCCCGAGGCGTAGGTGGTTGAAGTGGTCGAGCCCGCCGCGAACTTCAGGATCGTCGTGTTGTACTGGCCGTCATACTTGGCGGCGTAGAGGTTCCCGGCGGAATCGACAGTAATAATGTCGGTCCCGTTCCCCGTGTTGTAGAACGTCTGGAAGTTACCGCTGCTGTCGTACTTCTTGGTGCCGTACTGGGCGCCAGAAGCCGTCTCCGTAAGATAGATGTTGCCGGACGAGTCGCCAGCCAGTGAGTAGCCATACAACGACAGGGTCGTGAAAGAGCCGTTTGCAGGGTTGACGGAGTCGATGATCGACGCGTTGGTGTTCACATCCACCCTGCCCGTGGACGGGATGAGCGCCACCCCGCTCGATGTGATGCCGAGCCCGTTGGTGATCAGGCTGAGGGAGTAGCGCGAATCGACAGAGATTGGACTGGCGAGGGCCGCGAGCGAGCCCGCGAGAGCCAGAAGGATCGGCTTGAGTGTTTGGTTCATGTTCGTGTTGCGCCTGGTTTTGGATTTACCGCCACGCGGACGGTCTTGTTCGTGTTCAAACTGTTCAGCGCAACCGGCCGCCAAAACCGTACACCCGCCCATAATATTTTTCTTGGCACCCGTCGATTCGATATCATCTGAATTCATGATCCGTGTCCGTTCAGACCTGACTCCGGCCAGCTTGGAGAAGAAGACAAACGCCCTTTTCGAGGCCTCGGCCGCCAAGATCCGATCCATAGAAAACACTTGGACCCCCTCCCAGGGCGCGCCCGTGTTCACCATCAACGGCCGCTACACCAGCCGTGGCTGGACCGAATGGACCCAAGGCTTCCAGTTCGGCTCGGCCATCCTCCAGTTCGACGCCACAGGCGAAACCGAATTCCTCGAATCCGGCCGCCGCCACACCGTCGACCTCATGGCTCCCCATGTCTCCCACATCGGCGTCCACGACCACGGCTTCAACAACGTCTCCACCTACGGCAACCTCCTCCGCCTCTTCAACGAGGGCAAAATTGAAGGGCCCGACTGGGAACGCCACTTCTACGAACTCGCCCTCAAGTGTTCCGGTGCCGTCCAAGCCATGCGCTGGAGCCGCATCGCGGGCGGCGGCGGCTTTGTCTATTCCTTCAACGGGCCCCACTCCCTTTTCGTCGACACGATCCGCTCCATGCGCGCCCTCGCCGTCGCCCACCGCCTCGGCCACGTCCTCACTGCAGAAAACGACGCCCGCATCTCCCTCCTCGGCCGCCTCCTCGAACACGCCCGCGCCACCGCCAAATACTCCGTCTACTACGGCGAGGGCCGCGATTCCTACGACGTCCGCGGCCGCACAGCCCACGAGAGCATCTTCAACACCAACGACGGCAACTTCCGCTGCCCCAACTCGCAGCAGGGCTACTCCCCCTTCAGCACTTGGACCCGCGGCCTTGCCTGGGCCATGGTCGGGTTCGCCGAGCAGCTGGAATTCCTCGAAACCCTCACCGACGCCGAACTCGAACCCTTCGGAGGCCGCGCCGCCAACGCCGAGTTCATGCTCAAGGCCGCCCGAGCCACCTGCGACTTCTACATCGAGAACTCCGCCTCCGACGGCATCCCCTATTGGGACACCGGCGCGCCCAACCTCCACAAACTCGGCGACTGGGGCTCGCGCCCGTCCGACCCCTTCAACCACCACGAGCCCGTCGACAGTTCTGCCGCCGCCATCGCCGCCCAAGGCCTCCTGCGCCTCGGCCGCCTGCTCGGTGACACCCACTACTTCCGAGCCGGCCTCACCGTCTGCGAATCCCTTTTCGACGAGCCCTACCTCAGCACCGACCCGGACCACCAGGGCCTGATCCTCCACGCCGTCTACCACCGTCCCAACGGCTGGGACCTCGCGCCCGGCACCGACGGCGTCCCCCGAGGCGAGGCCTGCATGTGGGGCGACTACCACGCCCGCGAACTGGCCCTCTATGTGCAACGCCTCGCCACCGGGGCCCCGTACCTGACCTTCTGGAGCTAACTGAACATATGATCATCGCCGATCTGGCCGAAATAGCCGGCCGCGTCTACCCGGCCCGCCGCCGCACCCAAAACCTTGTCGGAGGCCTGAGCCCCATCCAGGCAACCGCGTTCGCCATGGGCAATGTCACCTTGGAACCCAACGGCGGCCAGGTGCCGTGGCACAACCAGGAGCAGGAGGAGGTCTACTTCATCGTCGAGGGCACGGGCGAAATGTGCCTCGGCGAAGAGCGGCGCGAAATCTCCGCCGGGCAGGCCGCCTTCATCCCGCCGGGCGTGTTCCACCAGCTCACCAACACCGGTTCCACCCCGATGCGCATGATTTACGTCTATGGCCCCGCTGGCGACGTCGCGCACTGGCGCCAGGAACTCGCCGGCACCCTGCCCAAGGCCGGTATCGACGTTCCCGCGCTGCCCGAAGGCGCGCACCCGCAATACACGGAAGCCCCGAAGGAATAACGATCATGTCGAAAATCGTCCACAACGTAGGCATCATCATGAACGGCGTCACCGGACGCATGGGGCTGAACCAGCACCTCCGCCGGTCGATCTACGCCCTCATCAAGGAAGGCGGCATGCGGCTCAGCGACGACGAGTCCATCATGCCCAAGCCCATCCTGGTCGGGCGCAACGCCAACAAGCTCCAGGCCATTTCCGCCGAGTGCGGCGGCCTACCTTGGACCACCAACCTCGACGAAGCCCTCGCCGACCCCGCCTACAGCGTCTACTTCGACGCCCAGACCACCGACCGCCGCCTCGAATCCGTCTCCAAGGCGATCCGTGCCGGCAAGCACATCTACTGCGAAAAGCCGATCGCCGACAAGACGGAGGACGCCCTCGCCCTGTATCGCCAAGCCGTGGCGGCGGGCGTGAAGCATGGTGTCGTGCAGGACAAGCTCTGGCTCCCCGGCATCCTCAAGCTGAAGCACCTGAAGGATCTCGGCTACTTCGGCCGCATCCTCTCCGTGCGCGGCGAGTTCGGCTACTGGGTCTTTGAGGGCGACACCGTTTCCCCCCAGCGTCCCTCCTGGAACTACCGCGCCGAAGACGGCGGCGGCATCATCCTCGACATGCTTTGCCACTGGCGCTACGTGCTCGACAACGTCTTCGGCAAGGTGCAATCCGTATCCTGCCTCGGAGCCACCCACATCCCCGAGCGCCGCGACGAATCCGGCAAGCCCTACGAGTGCACTGCGGACGACTCGGCGTACGCGACCTTCGAACTGGAAGACGGTGTTATCGCCCACTTCAACTCCTCCTGGACGGTCCGTGTGCGCCGCGACGACCTCCTGACCCTGCAAGTGGACGGCACCAAGGGCTCCGCCGTCGCCGGCCTCCGCGACTGCTGGGTTCAGCCCTACGCCGCCACCCCCCGCCCGGTCTGGAACCCCGACATCCCCCAGCCGATCAACTTCTTCGAAACCTGGCAGAAGCTCCCCGACCAGGACCGCTACGAAAACGCCTTCAAGGTCCAATGGGAAAAGTTCCTCCTGCACCTTGTGAAGGATACGCCCTTCCCGTGGAACCTGCTGGAAGGCGCCAAGGGCGTCCAATTGGCCGAAAAGGGCATCGAATCGTGGCGCAACCGGGCCTGGGTCGACATCCCAGCGATTTAGCTTGTTGTGTTTGTGCGGGGCGGGCTCTGGAGCGCCTCGTGACGGCTGGGGACCCGCAGCCTAGCCTCCCCAGTGCACAGGGTGTGGAGATGCCCGTGTGATAGAGATTAAGAAGCTCTCAATGGACAAGTGGACATTTCTCAGCAACTACGGCCACGTCCTGCTCTGCATAGCGGCCGACCCCGAAATCCGCCTTCGCGACGTCGCAGCGAGGGTGGGGATCACCGAACGGTCGACGCAAAGGATCGTGGCGGACCTGCTGTCCGAAGGCTACGTATCGATGGAAAAGGTCGGTCGAAGGAATCGGTACGAGATCAACGGCTCGCTGCCTCTGCGCCACCCGATCGAGAAGGCGAACGAGGTGGGCGTGCTGCTGGAGCTCCTGGGACACCCGGCGGCAGAACTCAGTTCTTGATGAACTCTATGTCCAGTACGATGGAAACCTCGTCGCTCACGGCGACACCGCCAGTTTCCATAATCGGGTTGTAGAGGATCCCGAACTCCTTCCGGCTGATCTTCGTGGTAGCGCTGGCCCCGATCTTGATTCGGTTCTGGGTGTCCTTGACCGGGGGCGTCGGCCCCTCGACATTGAGAACCACGGTCTTCGCGATGGCGTTGATGGTGAGTTGCCCGGTCACTTTCATGTTGCCGGGACCCGCTGTTTCCACCTTGGTCGAGTGGAACTTCATCACAGGGTACTTCTTCACATCGAAGAACTCCTCGCCCTTGAGGTCGTTGTCGCGCTTGGGCTCGCCCGTGTTGATGGTTGTGCAGTCGATGGTCGCGTCGACCGATGCCGCTGTCGGATTCTCCGCATCGTAGACCATGGTGCCTTTTACCGCTCCGAACTGCCCGCGCACGGTGGAAATCATCATGTGCCGTACGCTGAACTGCGCGAGGCTGTGGAGTGGGTCTATGCGCCAGGTTCCGGACGCCGACGGGGACTGCTGCGCGGCCATCGTGCGACAGAGCAATGCTGCAACTGCGAACCCTCTGAGAGACATGGACATTCCTTCCAGAATATCCCGTTTGCTGCGGGCGCGGGGCGGCAAGTTGCACGCTCCTCTTGACAATGGTCGTGATCACGACCAATATAGGGATGTGGCAGGAAAGTTACTCGCTGAAATTCGCCAGACCAAGCCCTTCGAACTGATCGAGGAGGAGGCCGTACTGAACATCCATCGGACTGCCGAAGTCCTGGATCAGGCTATTTCGGAGCTGCTGAAGGACTACCAGCTTTCGAACTCCCAGTACAACGTCCTCCGCATCCTACGGGACGCGGGACGGGACGGCGCGACATGTTCTGAAATCGCGGAACGCATGGTCAACCGCGACCCCGACGTCACGCGATTGCTCGACCGCCTGGAGGCCAGGGGGCTCGTGTCGAGGGCACGAGGCATACAGGACCGCCGCGTTGTGATGACCACCATCACGACGGCGGGTCTGGCCTTGCTCGGAGTCATGGATGAACCGATACTGGGCTTTCTTCGCGCCCGCCTCGGGGGGATGGACCGGGCCGCTCTGTCCACCCTGATTGAACAACTGGAACAGATTCGCGACCTGTTCGGCAACGCCAACGCAAACGACGGAAAGGAAAACGACAATGGACATCACAGCATTTGACCAGGAACTGAATGAGATGGTCCTCACGGGCCGGGCCATGGAGGCCTTCGAAAAGTACTACGCCGACGACGTGGTCATGCAGGAGAACTCCGACGAACCTTTCGTCGGCAAGGACTTCAACCGGAAGCGCGAGATCGAGTTCTTCGATTCGATTGCCGAATGGCATGGCGGCGAGTGCAGCGCGGCTGCCGTCAACGGCGACGTGTCGTTCTCTGAATGGGTCGTCGACGTCACTTTCAAGAACGGCTTCCGCATGAAGTTGGAGCAGGTCGCCGTGCGCCGTTGGAAGAACGGCCAAATCGCGCACGAACGTTTCTACTACAACAAGGGCCACTAAAGAACCTGAACGGGGACGGGCAGCATGGCGCTGCGCGTCCCCGTGTTGTTGAATCCGCACGGGACTCAGTTCTTCGATCCTCAGCCGGGTTTGAACACCGGCACCTGTTCGCCGGGACGGAAAGGCGGCGCGTTGAAGCGGTCTCCGATCTCCCGCAGGTCCTCGCGGCTGAAGCCTTCCATTGCCTTCGAAATGCGCCCATCGCTTTCGATCAGGAACATCGACGGCACGTGGGCTATTCCGAACGCATTGCTGGCCGGATACACCCACGGCTTGTCGATCAGGGCGGTCAAACCCGGGCCGAATCTCTGCAAAAAGGCATGGGTGGCCGCCTCGCCATCTTGCGAAACCGGCACGATCTGCAACTCCGCAGCCCCGTCCGCGATCCGCTGCAGGTAGGGAAAGGTGAACTGGCAAGTAGGGCACGACACCTTGAAGAACACCAGCAAGACAGGCTTCGAACGGTCCACTCCAGGCAGGTCAGATAATGGCGCAACTGATTCCGTTGCAAGCATTTACCTACTTGCCCTTCAAGTTGTGCACGAACGACAGGATGTCGAACTTCTTGATGTCGCGTCCGGGAAAGAAGCTGTTCACGGCGTCGGTTTCGTCGTTGAACACCTCGAAGATGGTGTCGATTTTTGTCAGCACCAGCAGCTCCAGATTCCGCCGGTTGAGGTTGAGCAGCTTGGCCACTCCGCCGCTCCGGGTCAAATTTGTAGAGCAGTAAACCAGCGCGCCCAAGCCGCTGGAGTCGATGTAGTCGACCTCGTGCAGGTTCAGGATCACGTTGGCCTTCCCGATCTTCGTCTGGGTCTCCATGGAGTCGCGCAGCGTCGTCACGGATTCCCCGGCGATCAACCGGCCCTTCATGTCCAGCAGTGCGATCCCCTCGCGTTCCCGTTGTGTGATTTCCAGAGGCATGCGGAATGTTGGCGGCTCCCTCAAGTGTAAATATTCAGCATCGAAGGCGCAAGTCCAGCATACCCTTAATTGAGGGCAATAACTGCTTGGGCCGGAATTGGACGGAGCGTGAATGGCGGGAACGGGATGCGGAGATCGCGGACTCGATCACTTGCGCTTCGTCCGAGCCGGCGGCATGGCGTCTCCTGACGCACGGGGCCAGGGGAATCCTTCGCAACTACAGCACTAGTTTCTTCCTGGTCACACGCTTCCTGCCGCCGATCAAGCGGGCCGAGGTCGAGGTGGTCTACGCTGCGGTCCGCTATCCGGACGAAATTGTGGACACCTTCCCGCTGCCGGCCGCCGAGCGCCACAAGCGGATCTTGCATTGGCGCGAAGACTACTCGAACGCCCTGGCGCAACGGGATTGGCGCAAATCGGTGGCGACCGGCACCCCGGTTTGGGTGGCTGGCTTTGCCGAAGTGGTTCGCCGCGCGGCTATCCGTCCCGAGTACTACCAATCGTTCCTCGACGCCATGGATGCCGACGCCACTCCCCGCGTGTACGAAACGCTGGACGACCTGATCGATAACTACATCTACGGCAGCGCCATCGTCGTCGGCTACTTCCTGGCCCACATCTACGGAGCCTCGTCGCCGGAGGCGTGGGAACGCACCATGGCCAGTTCGCGTAACCTGGGGATCGCGCTGCAACTGACCAACTTCCTGCGCGACGTCGCCGAGGACGAGAGAAGGGGCCGTGTTTATCTGCCCCAGGACCTGCTTCGGGCCGAGGGCATCAGCCAAATCAACTGCGCCGACCCCGGCCAGGCGCAGCCGCTCCGGCGCGTCCTCCAGCACCTCGCCGACGTCGCCGAATCCTACTATCGTTTGAGCGAGGCGGATCTCGACGCCTTCGCCCCGGACTGCCGGTCCGCTATCCAAGCCTGCATCCGGGTGTACGGGAAACTCAACGAGCGCATCAGCCTGAGTCCAAAAGGCATCATGCACCGCGAAAGCGTCCCAATGGCCGAAAAACTGGCAGCGTTGCCGCCGTCGCGCTACTGGAAGGTGCCGTTGGCCCTGCTGGGGGGCATTTGAAGCGGAACATCGGCATCATAGGCGCTGGACTGGGCGGGCTGAGCGCCGCCATCCACCTTCGCGTCGCCGGACACGAAGTCACCATCCATGAAGCCAACCCGGAGGTGGGCGGACGGGCCAGCCGGATTGTCGATCAAGGCTTCCAGTTCGACACAGGGCCGTCGCTGCTGAACTATCCGTGGGTGTTCGAAGAGCTTTTCGCCGCAGCGGGCCGGAATTTTCGCGACTACGTTGAACTCCTGCCTGTAGACCCTTCCGTCCGGTTCCTCTGGCCCGACGGCACGCACTTCCACTTGTCCAGTGACATGCGCGCGCTTCTCGCCGAGTGCGAACGGCTCGCCCCTGGCTCCCGTCCCGGCATGACGGCTTTCTTTGCCGACGCTGCGGCGAAATACCGCCTCTCTTTCGACAAGCTGGTCACCCGCAACGAGGACAATCCGCTCCGCTGGATCGCGGCCCTCACCCCGTCCGAAATCCTGCGGACCGGCATTTGGCGCTCCCTCGACCAGGAACTGCGGCGCTTCTTCCCCTCGCGGTACATCCGCGAAGCCTTCGGGTCATACGGGATGTATCTCGGCGGGTCGCCGTACGAACTGCCGGGGGTATTCTCGATCCTGCCCTACGGGGAACTTGCCTACGGGCTCTGGCTGCCGAAAGGCGGGGTCTATGGCTTGGTGCAAGGGATGGAGCGGCTGGCGCGCGAGCTGGGTGTGCTGATCCGCACGTCCTCCAAGGTGCGGCGCATCGTGCGCGACCGGGACCGCGTCGTCGGGCTGGAGATGGTGGATGGCCGCACGATCCCGTACGAACTCGTGGTTTCGAACGTCGACACGCCGACAACGGACCGCGATCTCCTGAAGAGAGCAATCAAGACACCGAAAATGACTCCAGGCGTCCTCACATTCTACTGGGGAGTGCGTGGACAAGTCGATGGCCTTGGGCACCACACGATCTTTCTGCCGTCCGACTACAAAACCGCCTTCGAAGACCTCTGCAACCGCAAGCGGATTCCGGCCGACCTCCCGTTCTACGTGGCGGTACCCTCGGCCACGGATCCCGATCTGGCCCCCCGAGGGGATTCCGCGGTGTTCGTGCTGGTTCCGACACCGGTCCTGAGCGACATGCCAGGGCTGGATTGGCCATCCACCGTACGGGAGATCCGCGGCAAGGTGCTCGAACGGATTGGACTGCAGGATTCCCGCATCGCGGTCGAGCATGTCTGGACCCCGGAGGACTGGCGGGACCGGTTCGGCCTGCATGACGGGTCCGCGTTCGGGGCGGCGCACACTTTGACCCAGATCGGCCCTTTGCGTGCTCGCAACTACTCCCGCCATGTCCAAGGTCTCTACTATGTGGGTGCGGGCACCACGCCGGGCACCGGCATGCCCATGGTGGTCTTGGGCGGGCGTATGGTGGCGGAAAGGATTGCCTCTCGTGAACCTTAAGACCTACGGCAAGGGCAACCGTCACTTCCTCTGCCTCCACGGGTGGAGCGGCAACAACACGACGTTCGCCCCGTTGCAGTGTGACGGTGCCACCCTGTGGTGTCCCGATCTCCCCGCCACCACCGCCAACGACATCGCCACCCAATTGTGCGGCCTCGCCAAGAGGATTCCCGGACCGCTGGAGATCATCGGCAACTGCAGTGGCGGTATTTACGGCTTGCTGGTCGCCCAGCGCCTCCCAGTCTCCCGTATCGTTCTCATCGACGCCTTCGCCTTCTGGCCGCCCTACTTCCAATTGTTCTTGCACCCGTTCTGGGGCCGGATCGCCTACACCACCGCGTTCGCCAATCCGGTGGGACGGTGGATCGCCAACCGCTCACTCGCCCGGCACCGGACGGCGAAGACCGACCTGACGGACGGCTTCGCACGGGTGGACCACGATGCCGTCTACAAGCACCTGCAGATTCTATCGTCCGTCGGTCCGGCAACCCGGTTCTGCGGGATTGACTCCGACGTTGACGTGGTGTTCGGCGAACGTTCATTCCAAGCGGTCCGACGCTCCGCCACCATCTGGGCCGGCATTTTCCCCTCCGCGAGGCGGCATTGCCTTCGCGGGGCGGGGCATTTGCCGATCCTGGAGGCGACCGATCAACTCCGCGAGATCCTGATGGAGGTGCCATGTCCCGTCCGGTAGGCCTTTGTATTTCGAGCCTTCGGGGTTCGATTGAAATCGCGTTGGAGAGCCGGCTTCCCACCAGTTCGCTGCCCGGCGGCGATATGCTGAATGAGGCGGTGCGGTCTGCCGTCTACCCCGGGGGGAAGCGGATGCGCCCGTTGTTCACGCTGTTGGCCTCCCACGCCGCCGGGGTCGACATCGAGCGGGCTCTGGACGCCGCCTGCGCGGTCGAGTTCCTGCACTCCAGTTCGCTGGTCTTCGACGATCTTCCCTGTATGGACGACGCCGCCCTGCGACGGGACCGTCCGCCGCTGCACCGTGTCTATGGCGAGTCCACGGCCCTGCTGGCGGGCCTGGCGCTATTGAACCAGTCGTACCTGCTGTTCGCTGGGTCCGCAGCCTTGGTTCGCGAAGCTGCCGAGTGTATTGGCATGAACGGAATGATCGGTGGACAGGCTCTCGACGTCTCGGACCAGGCAAGCGACCTTGATAGCCGCGACCGCAAGACAACGGCGCTCATGCGTCTCACCCTGACAGCCGGTGCCATCGCAGGCGGTGCCACGCACCAGTCCGTCTCGGTGCTGGCAGATTGCGGCGAACGCTTGGGCCGTGCCTACCAGATGCTGGACGACCTGATGGATGCCGACGAGGATCGCCGATACCAGCGGTCGGCTTGGAATTCCTCGAGGAGCGAGATCTTCGGGGAGGTGGCTGCCTGCTCCGACACGTTGCTGCAAAGGTTCGGCGAGCAGTCCCGGCCGTTGGTGGCGATGCTGGAACTGGTGTTCGAAGCCGCGGGCGCGGAGCGGGCTGCGGCGTGATCGCGGAATCCCTCCTGTTGGCCTTGGGTTGCTTCTTCCTGGCGATCGCCGTGGCCAACTCGCTTTTCTTTCCCCGCTTGACCCGCCGGTCCGAACAGGCAGCCGTTTCCATCCTGATTCCAGCCCGCAACGAGGAGGCGAACCTCCCGAGATGCCTGATCTCCGCCTTGGCGACATCCGCCCGCGAGGTGATCGTTTGCGACGACCACTCCTCCGATGCGACGGCCTCCGTGGTCCGGGCATTTTCCGCCATCGACCCACGGGTCCGTCTCATCCATGGCAAAGCATTACCTGAAGGGTGGATGGGCAAACCATTCGCATGCAAGCAGTTGTCAGATGCATCGAGTGGCGCTTGGTTGCTGTTTCTCGATGCCGACACCCACCTCCAACCAGACACTCCTGCCCGCATGGTGGCCGAATGCATGCGGCGGAACCTGACCTTCCTTTCCTGTTGGCCGAAGCTGGAGATGCACTCCTTGGCGGAGCGCATCCTCATGCCGACCCTGAACTTCGTCGTCTTCTCAATCTTTCCGGGACCGCTGTCGCTGTTCGCAGGGTCTCCCAGTCTCGGCTTGGCGCACGGTGCTTGCATCATGGCGCGCCGGGACACCTACTTCAGGCTGGGCGGCCACGATCTGGTGCGCAATGAGATCTTCGAGGACACCCGGCTCGCCCAACTGTGGCGGAAGTCGGGTGAACGCGGGTTGTGCGTGGACGGCTCGTCGGCGGTGCGGGTGCGGATGTATGACGGCTTCCAAGGCATCTGGCTGGGCTTCCAAAAGAACTTCTACCCCGCCTTCCGGCATGGAATCAGCTTCGTGGTGTTCCTCGCGCTGCATGCCGGGTTGTTCCTGGCTTTGTTTTGTCTTTCGTGGAAGCTGGCGGCGCTAGTCCTGTTGACGCGGCTGGTCTTGGCGATCCGGTTCAGCCATCCCATGCTGAGCGTGGTGGCACACCCGGTGACGGAAGTACTTCTGGTGGCGCTGGGAATTGCGTCCTGGTGGCGCTGCGCCACGGGCCGGGGCGTTTCGTGGAAAGGGCGGGTCTACAAGGCCACGGCATGAAGCGCAGGCGGGCGGTAGTCATTGGCGGGGGGCTGGGCGGGCTGGCGTCCGGTGCGCGACTTGGTGCCGCCGGTTGGGATGTCACTGTCTGCGAGGCGGGTCCCAAGTTCGGCGGCAAGATGAACACTTGGTCGAAGGATGGCTTTACCTTCGACACCGGGCCTTCCCTCATCACGATGCCGTGGGTCTTCCGGGATACGTTTGCTGCCGCCGGGGCCCGCTTCGAAGACCACGTCGAACTGCTCCCGCTGGACCCGATCTGCGAATACCGGTTCGACGATGGCACGCGCTTTGATTACGGAGCACAACTGCCGGATTGGCTGGCGACCCTGAGGCGGATAGCGCCGGGGGACGTCGAAGGTTTCTTCGACTTCATGAACCTGGGCGCGCGGATGTTCGAGGTGTCCGAGGCCACGTTCTTCCGACGGTCGCCCTTCGAACGACCCTCTCCGGGCGAGTGGCGGGCCATGCGGCATGTCCCGTTGAGGCGCGGCTGGGGGAACTACAGGAAGGCGGTCGACCACTTTTTCCAGAGTCCGCACCTGCGGCAGTTGTTTTCCCGGTACCCCACCTATGTGGGATCGTCGCCCTACAGCTCCCCGGCGACGCTGGCGGTGATTCCGTACATCGAGTACGCCTTCGGCGGCTATGCGGTCTCCGGCGGCCTCTACAAGATAGTGGAAGGTCTGGTGGCGGTTGCGCGCGGGCTGGGCGTCGAACTACGGACGAACGCGAAAGTGGCCTGTATCGAAACCAAAAATGGTGCCGCAGTCGGCGTGGAACTGGTTTCCGGGGAACGGCTGACGGCGGACGTGGTTGTGGTCAACGGCGATGCCGAATGCACGGACAGCCTGCTTGGCAAGGCTCCCCGCAAGTTTCGGTCGCGATCAATGTCGGGTTTCGTCCAGCTTTTCGGCTTGCGCAAGCCTCTGGCAGGCATCCGGGAACACACCGTGTGTTTCTCCTCCGACTACAAGCGGGAATTCGCGCACATCTTCGACGAACACCGTTTCCCGGACGACCCCACCGTCTACGTCAACGCCCCCGGTGCGGGCGATACCCTGTTTGTGATGGCCAACGCTCCCGGAGACACCGACGCCTCCACCGTCTGGAACACTGCCGCGGTCGCCGAGGCGCGTCGGCGTGTCTTCGAACGGTTGCGGCTTGGCGGGTTTCCCGATTTTCAGAGCGACATCATGGTCGAGGACGTTTGGACACCGGCGCGTTTGGAAACTGCCTACCTGACGCCAGGCGGCTCGATCTACGGCTCCGACTCGCATGGCTGGCGCAACGCCTTCCTCCGGCCTTCGAACGTAAATTCCGATGTGCGCGGTGTCTACCATGTCGGTGGTACCACCCACCCCGGCGGCGGAACCCCAACGGTACTGATGTCGGCTGCCATTGTCGCGCGCCAGATCGGGGAGCGCGAACGTTGACCCGGTCCCGGATTCGCTTGGCGGCGTGGATCGTCTACGCCATGTTGTGGGCCGGCGGTGTGGCGACCAAGGGCATCGCGCCCGGCACCGGATGGGCTTCGCCGCTATTCCTGATTGTCGCCGGGTCGTTGGCCTTGTACGAAAACGCCGCTGCCTGGCGGGTGTTGGCGCTGGCGGCGGGACTTGGGTGCGGCTTCGAGCTGATCGGGGTCCATACCGGTCTGCCGTTTGGCCGCTACGCATACACCTCGGCACTGGGACCCCAGTTTTTCGGCGTGCCCTTCACCATGGCGTGCGCATGGCTGATCTTGATCGATTTCGTGCGCTCGGTGACCAAATCCGCGCTGCTCGGAGCGGTGGTGATGACCGTCACGGACTTGGCGCTCGACCCGGTGACCGCCGGTCCCCTCCAGTACTGGCGCTGGCTGGACAGCGGTCCCTACTTCGGTATCCCTTGGACGAACTACGCGGGTTGGTTTGCCGCGTCGTGGGTGATCCTGCGCCTCTTGCCGTCCGCCCCGCGGGGGCGCGGCTTGGTTGGCTGGTCGGTCGTGCTGTTCTTCACCGCATTGGCTTTCCGCCACGGCTTGTGGGTGCCGGGCATTTGCGGACTTGCCGTCGCGGTCCCTGCGGGCGTTATCGCGGCTCGGTCCCCTTGGGAGAATCGATAAACCATGTACAATCAATGATTCAGTCGCTATTTGCCCATGCCCCCCACCTTCGCCGAAATTGAGCCCGTCTCCCTCAAAGACCGAGTGATCAACGCCTTGAAGGACGCCTTCCTCGAAGGGCAGTTCAAGCCGGGAGACGCCATTGTGGAACGCGAATTGGCGCGCCAGATGAAAGTCGGAACGCCCGTGGTCCGGGAGGCGCTGATATCGCTCGAAGGCCAGGGCTTCGTGCGGCGGGTAACCAACACGGGCACGTTCGTGACGCAGTTTTCCGACGACGAGGTCCGGCAACTCTACGCGCTGCGCGTCGAACTGGAGACGCTGGCCATGCGTTGGCTCAAGGAGCACGTCACCGAACAGCAATTGGAGGATCTGACCGTCTTGGTCGACGAGCTGGTGGAAGCGGGCAAACGGGGGTCCAAGAAGGAGTTCCTCGAACTCGACTACCGGTTCCATCGCGAGTGCTGGCGGCTTTCCGGCAACACCTTCCTCGCAGAGACCTTGGAACGGCTCATGGCTCCGCATTTCAGCTTCGTCGTGGTGGCGAGCGGCGCTCCCTTGACCGAGGCGATGGGCCACGAGCATTACGAACTGATACGGGCCTTGCGGTCGCTGCGGGAACCCGCGTTTTCCGAGGCGGTCCGGAAGACGTTTACAGGATTCGCCTCGCGCTGGCTCTACAGCGCTGCCGCCGAGGGTTAGCCGCGTGCGTTGGGTCGTTCCACTGCTGCTGCTGAGTGCTGCGGCGTTCAGCTACCTGGGCCTTGAGACGGTGGACCAGCAGGTTGTACGATGGCGGACGCCGGTTGCGCCGACTCGGGCACCCAAGCCCTTCGTGCCTCCTCCGCCACCGGTGCCGCCGAAAGTGGAGACGGTCGCCCCCCCCGAGCTGCCTGTCACGCTCGCACCGGGTTCCGCGAAGATCCCTGGATTGGACGTAGCGCTGCCGCCTCCGCCGCCAGCAAAACCCAAATGAAGACCGAATTCCGCAAGGCGCAACTGCCGAGGGAACTCCGCAGTTTGGTCATTTTCGACCGCAAGGTCTTTCAGACGGACGCGTTCTACCGCGAGGATTGGGACCTATACGAGTCTTGGTGGCTGTTGGTGGACGGCGTGAAGGCCGGCTGCTGCGCCTTCGAGAAGCACGTGGATTTTGCTGAGGACGGCGACATCGTGCCCGCCGCGGGGGTGCTGTACATCGCAACGACCGGAATCCTGCCGCGCTATCAGGGACAGGGGTTGGGGGCGGTCCTCAAGTCCTGGCAGGTCGCGTATGCCCGTCGGCACGGGTTCCAGCGGATGGTGACGAGTTCGAGGGCCTCGAACGCGGCAATGATTGCGTTGAACGGGCGGTTCGGATTCCAGATTGCGCGCAGGATTGAGGGCTACTACACGGATCCACTCGAGGCTGGCGTTGTGATGGAGTGGGCTGTCTAAGGGCCACGCGTTTCCAACAACGACAGCCACGCTTGGATTCGGCCGCTTGGAAGAGACCCGTTCAGGATTCAAATCGGTCCATTGCTGCGCCCATTTCGCGTCGTGGCTCAGGGATGACGTGGTTGTCTCCCTTTGCCCCACTGGCTCGGCTATTGGGCGGATAAGGCCATCGGATTATGGATCCGGTCTCAAAACAAAACACTTGACAAGCTCCGGGGGGGGGGGGGTAGACTCATTCTAGGAGCCATGCGCTAGGCGGGGTCGAAGCTGGTGCGCTCTCGGAAAGGTCCCATGGACTCAAGATTGTTGCTAATACCTGTAATACTGGCCGGAGCCATTGCCAGCGCTCAGACCGAGAAAGCTCGCAAGCTGGGTCCGGCGACGGCCAACTCCATTCAAGAGGCGAAGCTCGACCCGGCCTTCCAGACGACGAAACTTGATCGGGTGGCTGTGCTTCCCTTTGCCAATACGGCCCAGTTCAGGGACGCCGCTTCCATCATCTCCAAGAATCTGGTCTCGCAGTTGTCCCAGTCCCACAGCGAATACAAGTTCGTGTCACCCGAAGAAATGGTCAACTTTATCAGCAGCTCGGGCTTGAATGACGACTTCAACGTCTTTCTTGGTGACTATCTGGCGTCTGGTACCGCGAAGCTCAGCTTCTTGGAGGGATTGCACGCCAAGTTGAAGATCGATGCTGTTCTCGTAGGGCAGATCACGGCTTGGGGCGATACCAATGTTCCAATCAAGAAGCTACCCAACGGCAAAGTTATTACACGGAAGATGCGTTTGGTTGGCGTTGAGATGAGCCTGTACCGTACCACGGATGGACGTCGCATTTGGTCTGGGAAAGACCTAATTGCGCCTCCAAATCAGGCTAGGATACAAGAAGCGACCGAGGTCATAACCAGCGTCTTTGCACGATTCTTCGGCAGGGTTCCATACTAAAATGAAGAGACGCCGTCTTCTTCTTCTTCTGTCAATGGTCGGTCTGCTGTCGGCAGTGCTTTGTCTCGGGCAGCGCCACCTGGGTCCTAAGGACCGAGACGTCATCCTCGCTGCGAAGTTGGATCCTGCCTTTCCTTCCGCGCCGCTGGATAAGCTGATTTTCCTTCCCTTCGTCAACGAGTTGGACTATCAGGAAGGTTCGATGATCCTGTCCGAGAACTTCATCTCCTCCATGCGCCAAGCTCATCCGAACATTGTCATCATGCCGCCGCAGGAAGCAAAACAGTACGTCGAGTCGCTGCACTTTGGCCCCAGCTACCGCGCCTTCATGGGAAACTACTCGACGACCGGCGTTGCAACAATGTCCTTTCTATCGGAATTGCAGCGTGGCGGCCAAGTCGACGGAGTCCTGCTCGCTCGGATTCTAGGTTTTGGCGTCCAGAAGGAGACAACCGTAATGCGGGTTGGCGATATTCCAATTTCTTGGAGCAAGAACAAGGCCATGGTCGGAATGACCATGACGCTCCTGCGGACCAAGGATGGGCGCGAGCTTTGGCGGGGTACCCACGTGGTACAGGGGCAAAAGAACGAGAATGTTCGAGAGTTGGCAAAGGTGGTTGCCGACGTGTTCAGCTCATTCTTCGGTCGTGTTCCATACTAGTCAGTTCGTGCGGGGACCTTTTCGAACAACTCCGCTGCGCCCTGACCCCAGCCCACACACTTGGTGACCGCGCCGCACCTCGACACCGGTCGGCGGGCCATCTCATTCGCCTGCGTCCCTACCATTGGCGAGCCTAGGTTTTGAGACGGTGGACCAGCAGGTTGTGCGGTGGTGGACGGCGTGAAGGCCGGCTGCTGCGCGTTCGAGACGCACGTCGACTTTGCTGAGGACGGCGACATCGTGCCCGCCGCGGGGGTGCTGTACATCGCAACGACCGGAATCCTGCCGCGCTATCAGGGACAGGGGTTGGGGGCGGTTCTCAAGTCCTGGCAGGTCGCGTATGCCCGTCGGCACGGGTTCCAGCGGATGGTGACGAGTTCGCGGGCCTCGAACGCGGCCATGATTGCGTTGAACGGGCGGTTCGGATTCCAGATTGCGCGCAGGATTGAGGGCTACTACACGGATCCACTCGAGGCTGCTGTTGTGATGGAGTGGACCCGGTCCCGGCCCTGCCGGCTGAATGGGGATTCAGCAAGTCCGTTGGGCAGTGGGACGCCCCGCTAACTCGCGAACACGCGGGAAACCGTCGGCTTCCTCTGGGTCCCCTACCGAACCATCATCTTCCCCCGGACCCCGGATGAGGCGGTGCAAATATGTCCTTGAAATGTGCAGGCTTCTCGCTGCGAGCGTCTTGTTTCCATGGCACCCTTCGATTGCCTTGAGTGCCAGTCTGACCTTGTAATCCTGCAGTTGCTCCTCGAACGTGGCGCCTGGAAGGGAGTCGCCGACGCCAAGCAGGTCTGGATGCTGCATGACGCTGGGCAGGTGTTTGGGCTGGATCGTGTCCTCGTCGCTCAGAATAATTGCACCTTGTATGACATTCTCCAGTTCACGGACGTTGCCCGGCCACTCATACTCCAGCAGCAGGACCATTGCGTTGGGCGTGATTGCGGTCATTACTTTGCCGCAGACGAGGGCGTATTCCGCTAGAAAGTGGCGCGCCAGTTGAGGGATATCCTCGATGTGATCCCGAAGCGCGGGTGTCCGGATCCCCATCACGTTTACCCGGTAGTAGAGATCCTGGCGGAAGGTTCCTTCCTTCACCATTTCAGGCAGGTTGCGGTGCGTCGCAAAGAGGAGGCGGGCGTTCAGCGGGATCATCTGACTGCTTCCGAGGCGGCTGAATTGCCTTTCCTGCAGGACGCGTAGAAGTTTTACCTGGGTGTGGGGGCTGAACTCTGCGATTTCGTCGAACTGGAGCGTTCCGTCCGCCGCTTCTTCCAAGTAGCCCCGGCGTCTTGTGCCTGCTCCGGTGAATGCGCCGCGTTCCGCCCCGAATAGTTCCGACTCGATCAGTGTCTCGGGAATCGCGCCGCAGGAAACGGCGACGAACGGCCGGTCTCTGCGCCTGCTCATATTGTGAATGGCGCGGGCGACCAACTCCTTGCCTGTGCCGCTCTCTCCGGTGATCAGCACGGAGGTCTCAAGGTTGGCGACTCGCCGAATGAGATCGTACACTACCTGGGAACGGGCGCTCGAACCGATCAGCTTGTCGCAGCCATAGGGCGGCAGGCTCCGTCGGACGCTTTCCAGCTCCCTTTTCAGTACCGCATGCTCATGGGCCCGGCGGACCAGGATTCTCAGCTCAGGCAGGGCCGGTGGCTTGCGGATGTAGTTGTAGACGCCACGCTGGACAAGTTCCAGAGCGGTTGCCCTGTTGTCGTCATCTGTCATGACGACCACGGGAACGCCAAAGCCCCGGATTTCGTCGAAGAAACCCAGCTGTCGCTCGATCAGGTGCGGAGAGGAGTCGAGATCGAGGACGAGAACGTCGCACTGGCCGCGTGATATCAATTCCCGGACTTCGTCCTCGCGCCGCTCGGGCAGGATGTGGAACTCGGCGCCGAGGGTAAGGCCAAGGAGCGAGTGCAGTCTCTGGTCGTGCGAAAAGATTAGTAAACGAATCATCAAGAAATGCGTCCTCCCTGGTTCCGACTCAGCGTATTAATTCAGCACGTTTGCGGCCAAATGGCACGGATGGGTTAGCGCACTGCAAGTGACGAATCGAATCAGCGCTGGTGTGCAAGAACGGCTTCGACCTGAGCGGCGGTTGGTGACGGCAAAGGTTCTTCTTCCGCCCCTTCGTTCCGGGTCGCGACTTCCCTACACGTCCCGGAGCGCGTCGTCCTTCCGCCGCCGCTGTCTCCCCAGGGCTACCATTGCCGGGGGAAGCTGTAAGCGGCAGTCAGCTATCCTCGCTGCAGTTCCATCGTAAGTGCTTGAATCGAAAGCCGCGCCCAGCAGCGTGCGGCGTGGGCACCGAAGTGCATTCCTGAATCGTGGAACGCCATTGATGCCGGTATGTCCGAATGAACAGAAGAGTCTTGATCATCGTTGTGAGTGCGCTCGTTCTCGCGGTCTGCACCAGCTACTTGGTATACAGGGCTGTCAACTCCCGCTTGGCGACTGCGCCCGCCGAGGCGACGGTGAGCCTGGCCGTAGCCACCCGGGATCTTCCCGCTGGAACATTGATCCGCGACGCTGACGTTAGAATGTCACTCTGGTTCGGGCCCAACCCGAAAGGGTCGTTGCAGAAGCGGGAGGTTGTTCTGAACCGTGGCGTCCTTTCTTCGATCTACGAAGGCGAGGCAATCACCGAGAGCCGGCTTGCAACGTCGGGCTCCGGCGGCGGACTCGCAGCCATAATTCCTCCCGGCATGAGGGCTGTGGCGGTTCGGGTAAACGATGTGGTCAGCGTCGCTGGTTTTGTCGTGTCGGGAATGCGGGTAGACGTACTCATCACAGGTCTGCCGCCTGGTCGAAACGCCGCCGACGGACCCCGTGTGCGGACGCTGCTTCAGAATATCGAAGTTCTTTCGGCCGGGGCCAACTTTCTGAAGAATCAAGAAGGCAAGCCGGAACCGTCGCAGGTCGTCAACCTGCTGGTGACGCCGGCTCAAGCGGAGATCCTTAGTCTCGCGGGAAACGAGACGCGCATTCAGCTGATTCTCAGAAACCCCATGGATACGCAGCTGTCCACGCCTCCAGGGACGGACATGTCCGACCTTTTCGGTGTCGTCGAACGTACAGTACCCGTTCAGCCGGATCATGTGCGTTCCGCGCGGCCCGCCGCCCCGACCGTGCCCGTTCCGCAGGTCGTGGTTCCCGTGGCTCCCGTTCCGCACGTCATCCAGATCTCCAACGGGTCCGTTCGGTCCACCGCAACGTTCAGCCGGACTGTGGGGGAACCATGAGCCGTCAATCCGGAATCAGCAACTCGGCTCTGGTGGGTGCATGGAAAAGCCGTGCGCGGACCGCAATTGCCTTGGCACGTTTGACCTGCCTCATCACTCTGTCGTTTGGAAGCGCCGCCCAACAGGAGCGTCGTGCCCCGTCGGCCAATCCGCTTGCTGTCCCGACACCGGGTGCCCAGCCAGACAAGACCGTCCCTGTCCCGCTCCTGTTGACTGCGGGCAAGTCCATCGTTATCGACACCACGAGTGCTATCGAACGTATTTCGGTGGGCCTTGGCGACATCGCCGAAGCCACGGCGATCAGCCCGCGGGAGATTCTTCTGAACGCCAAGACTCCAGGCGTTACGAGTCTGATCATCTGGCAGGAAGGGGGAAGCAAACTCTTCTACGACGTCACCGTACTCGTGAGCCGTTTTCTACTGGACAACAAGCTTGCAGCCATCGAAGGGGAGATCGCGCAGGAATTGCCCGGGCAGCAGATCAGGCTGAGCTTCGAGAACGAGACCGTCTTCCTCCGCGGCAACGTTAAGGATTTAACCAGTGCCGACCGAGCGGTCGCGATCGCATCGACTCTGGGAAAGACTGTCAACCTTCTATACGTGGAGGTACCCCAGGCGGAAGCTCAGATCCTGCTCAAGGTTAAGTTCGCCAGCGTTGACCGCAACCTGAGTGAAACACTGGGGCTCAACTTTTTCAGCACGGGCGCAACGAAGACGATCGGGTCGGTAGGTACACAGCAGTTCTCGCCGCCCACATTGACGGTTGCGCCGGGGGCGCCGGTCAGCGTTGCGGTTGCCAACGCTCTGAATCTCTTCTTACTCCGCCCCGACCTGAATCTCGGAGCGACCATTCAGGCGCTCCAGACCAAAGGGATTCTGCAGATTCTCGCCGAACCGAACATGCTCGCGGAGAACGGCAAGCCGGCGAGTTTCCTCGCCGGTGGAGAATTCCCATTTCCCAGCGTGAGTACGGGCTCGGGCGGCGCTCCCATCGTTTCCATCACGTTCCGCGAATTCGGTGTGCGTCTGACCTTCACTCCGACCATCACGCCGCGCGGAACCGTTGATCTGCAGGTGGCGCCCGAAGTCAGCGCGCTCGATTTCACCAACGGGCTCCTGGTCAGCGGCTTCAACGTACCGGCCCTCACCACCCGCAAGCTGAATACGCAAGTGGAACTGAATGAAGGGCAGAGCTTCGCCATCGGCGGGCTACTGGATAACCGGACGACCAACACCTTCGAGAAGATGCCTTTCATTGGCGACATTCCCATACTCGGGAAACTCTTCCAATCGAAATCCGTCTCGAAAACAAACACGGAGCTGATCGTGATTGTGACACCTGAGCTGGTTCGTCCGATGGCGGCCGGCCAGCCCCTGCCGGAACTGAATTATCCCCTACCATTCCTTCCAGCCAACTCTGCCACGCAGCCACGGACTCCGGGGATTGCAATCACGGGTCCGGTGCAGGCACCGCAGCCCAGGCCGATTCCCATCGAGAAGTTGCTGCAGGTAGTGCCGCCGCCCGCCGCTTCCCCAGATTCCGGCATCAGCTCCGCCAAGCGCCGCCCCTTCGCCAGCACATTGATTATTCGGCACCAGATGTCAGCGTGTAGATGCAACCGCAACTGCGACTCTGACCAAGTTCCAGCCCACCACCAGAACGTAAACTGTGTTCACCCTCCGCAGCAGGGCTATTCTTCCCTTGAACCGGCAATAGCCGCCGAGCGATGCCGCGATCATTTTGGTCAAAACCAAGCCCGTCCATGGTGCATGCGCGTGGGCTAACGCCCAACCCACCACCGGGTTTCCCTCGCCGACGCCCTTGCTCAGAAACAGCAATGTTGTTAGTGCGTCCATGCACTGCAGCGCTATAAAAAAGCGAAAGGCCCCGAGAAGAGCGAACTGGTGTCTTATTGCGAGGAGCAAACACCCATGATGGAACGGCAGGGCTCCTTAAAGCTATAGCTGAAGGTGGGGTTCAGGTAGGTCGCGTACCGGTACCAAGATGGTGCTCCCGTTTCTGCATGATTGCTGAGTGCGGGCAGAGAGAATACCTTCGGTTGTCAGCTCATAGGACGCGCGGCTCACCACAACTCCTCGGTCAGGATGCAGCGACGCAGGGATTGATCTCTTTTTCACTGCACCAAGGCGACAGATTTCGAGAACAGCCCTGTCTTCAGGCCCGTTGAATCGTATCGGAGGCTGGTTCCGCCAAGGAATGACACCTGGTTGGCAACAATACCGGTGTAGGTGCCTCCGACGCCTGCTCCGTTCGAGAATAAGACGGATGTGGTCGGAAAATAGAGGCTGCCAGTCAACTGCATGGTGGAGCCACCATTGAAGGTTGCGACGGATGCCGACGTGATCGATCTGTCCTGAAAGAAAATAAGCCCCATGTATGCTCCCGACGTTTGCGCCGAGAGCGTTAACGTCGCCCCGTTGGAGATGGTCACCGAAGCATACGAGGCGTTGGTTCCGGTGAGATAGACCATTACGCCGCTACCTGTCGTGGTTCCCCCCGCGAGCGACAGTCCCCCTCCGTTCACGATGTATGTGCCCGGCGAAAAAGTCGTCACAGCGCCGTTATGCAGACTGATTCCTCCACAATACACACCCGGAGTGATCGTCCAGGTGCCGAAGCCTTTGCTGAAGTTGTTATAGTCGCAGGTCCCGAAGACCGGGGCGGGCACGGACGCAAACGGGTCGGCCCCTGTCGACGCTCCGGTTGCCGCGGCAGGCGTTACCGTGGAGCCGCCGCTGACGACGACTCCGCCGGTCACATTTATGGCCGAAGCTGTGACGACCGATCCACCGGTGACCGTCGCGGCGACGGTATTCGAGGAGTTGACCATGATGCCGCAGCCGTTTGCAGTAACCGTTGCGCCATTGTTAACGAGGAAGGCGTTCGTTCCGGTCGGGCTGAGGACGTAGATGCAGTTTGGCGACACCATGCCTACGAGTCCAGATGTAGCCTTCGCCGTGATAGTGGTGGCTACCGGAGCTCCGGGGATAAAACGGGTTAGGCCCGTCTTCACCTGCCTTTGCACCGTAACCGCTAATGCCGGCACGCTGCCCGACCCCAGCGTCACACCGGAAACCGTCGTGGGGAAGCTGAGCGTCACCGTGTCCGCCGACGTCCCTCCGAATCCGTTGTATCGTGCATAAACACAGGGTGTCCGCAGATCCGTCGGGGTGCAGACGGAGGTGGCGATGGGAGGGCTGCCGGTACCGAATGGATGGGACGATGTCGTGTTCGTTCCGTTAAAGATGCTCATGATGCCGGCTTGGGCGGCAGAATCGGCGGCAGCCTGCGCCATCTGACGTTGTGCGTACAACTGCCCGACGTCGATCGCCAGGCCGAGGACGCCGCACAAAAAGATGCCCATTGCCGCCACCAGCAGGAGGATCGACTGCCCATCCCTGGGACCTAGTCTTCGAGCAGTCTCGACAGGGCTCTTCAAAAGCGCAAGAGCCGCCGGGCGCGGCGCAAGAGGCCAGAGGAACCACCCTTCCAGCCGCGTCCGGCGGCGTGACGTGCGGGTGATCCTCAGAAGACGATCACTCCCTGCGCGCTGCTACCCAAACGCAGCGTCTTCGAAAAATATGTCGTCAAAGGGTCGTAGGGATACACGGCGGTGACGACGACGTTCTGGCCCGGAGCATTGGAGGCGCCCGGATAAGTGGCATGCACCACCAGCCGGCTTGTCGTAATGAGTCCCGCGCTGGCGAAGTTTCTGACAACATTGAGCACCTGGGCGGGATCGGCCGCCGGCCCGCTAGCGCTGTCGACAGTCGTTCCGGCTGCGCGTGAACTGCCGTGGACGATGGCATACCGTTCCCCTGCGCGCGCCGCGTTGGCAACAGTTGTGTACACCATCACCATCCTACCCATCTCAACGATAAACAGGAACATGATGAGCAGCATCACCGCAACCAAACTGAACTCAACCAGGCTCTGTCCGGCGCGCGACCGGAGGCGGCTGCCGTGGCCCCGGCATATCAACTGGCGCGCCACAGTTGCAGCAGCTCCCCGTCCAGTCACTGCAGCAACCTCATAACAGCCTTGCGGTGAATAGAGGCGGAAGGGAGCGTGGCGCCGATCCCCAATCCCGGAAACGAGAACAGCGAAATCGGAGGCTTGAAAGTGTAGGTAACGTCCACCGCGGCGAGCGTATACGCCGGAGCTTCCGGATCGACCAGAGTCGTGCAGGCCGTCGCCGAAGAGGTGCTGTTCACACATGTTGCAACGACAATACTCGCCCGATTCAGGAGCGAGGTTGTCTCGTTCTGCACCAATGCCGTGATCTGCGCATTGGTGGCCCGAGCCGCCGAGCCCGTGGAAGCGCTGGACATCACCATGTACTGTGCGCCGGCCCGCGCTGCGTCCGCCACAGTAATCCACGCGAAGATAAAAGCACCGAAGTTGACCGCGTTTACTGCAAGCAGAAACACCAGCGGAATGATGAGCGCAAACTCGATCAGTGCCTGGCCGCGCTTCCCCGCAGCCACGTCCCGCCCCGGTGCCACGCTGTGCGACGGCAGCGCAAGCCAAGGAGGAAGCGGCGGGTGGGCCGCAATGGCGGTTGGAACAGTCTGGAAGCGCTGTTCGTCCGTCTCGTGCCGGAATGCGAATTCCGCGCCTGTTCCATCGTGGCCTTGCCGGACGCTCCGCGTCGCCATCGACGTGGAAGTGTTTTGGGCGGAAGGGCCATCCGACCGGATTGAGATGGTGTGCCTGCACGTCATCCTAGGGTTCCTCAAAGGCGCGGGAGCCGCCGGACGCGGCTACAAATGGCTTAGGAACACCCGTCCCGCCGCGTCCGGCGGTGCCAACTTGCGCGTGTTCCTCAAAAGCGGCCACCGCAATAGGCAACGGCTCCCCACTTCGGCAGAACTTATGAATTTCGTCCTCGGTACAGACGAGCACGTGATCGCCGACTTGGGTGTTTGATGAAAAGATCGACCTCGCCTTCAACTCGAGAATGCCGGCGCATCGGATTCGGATTGGCGAAATCCGCCATGGTCCTAGGTTCTCGACGAGGTGGATGACCCGGTTCGCGTCGTCCAGATAGATCAAGTCGATGGCGAACAGCATGCCGATGGTGTGAATGCCCATGGACGGCGCCAGCCAAATACCGTCGTCGGGCTTGAGCCGCACTCTTCCAAGAAGTCCTCTGAGACGCCTCAGCAGCGTATCTGCCGGGGCGACGCGAAGTCCAAGAAACGATTCGCGCGTTCGGTTAAACACGCATAATGTTCGACTCGCAGCCATTTTTTCATGCCTTTCCACGTCCCGTGCGGTACCCGGCATCTTTCAGCTGGCTTACCCACGGCCCGCGCGGCAAAAATGCGAATTGCGCACTCCTGCCGCGCGGATATTCAATTCAAGCGACCTTGTTGCGGCGGCGCTGGATCAAGTAGACCAGTCCGACCACAAACAGAATCCCAGCGACGACCTGAATAACGGTGGCAGTATCCATTTTGTGTTCTCCTTTCCTTGAAGAGTGAAGGCAGATGCCTAATCAATTCAAAAACTCTTTAAATCATTCCATCATCGTAATCATGGAAGGGCCAAGTGTGACGACGAATAAGGACGGAAAAATGAATAGGACCAAGGGAAACACAAGCTTCACGGTCGTCTTGGCCGCCTGCTCTTCCGCGTCCTGCCGCCGCCTTGTGCGTAGTGATTCCGAGTGGGCCCTGAGCGTTTTGCCCACACTCGTTCCGAATTTATCCGCCTGAACCAGAATGCTCGCGAGCGAGCGGATCGTGTCGACATCGGTCCTATCGCCAATGTCCCTCCACGCTTCCGCCCGAGGCCGGCCAGCGCGCTGTTCCAGATAGACCAGATTCAGCTCGTCGGCAATCACCGGCTGGCTGATGCGCAACTCCTGCGCGGTTCGCATCGTCGCCTTGTCCAGGCTGAGGCCGGCTTCTACGCAGACCACAATCAAATCCAAGGCCTCGGGCAACCCCAGCCGAAGCTTCATTTGCCGCGCTGAAATGCGGTTGCTCAACCAGAAATCGGGAATGAGGAAGCCGAGTCCACCAGCCAGCGCATAAGCAAAGAACGGCGCGAAGCTGTAAAGGCCGGTTACTGTTACCAGAAGGCAGAGAGCGCCCGGAACCATGACCTTAGCTGCGAAGAAGCCATCAACTGCCGCCTTGTTCCGATATCCAGAGCGGATCATCCGTTTCTCAACGGTTGAGATGTCCCCGGCCGTTCGCGGGACTACGTTTTCAAATGGCTTGACAAGTTTCCCGAGTTTTGACGGAGACCCGGGCCCCACGGTGGGGCCGTCCGGCGACGTCCGCGCCACAACCTCCGACAATCTCTTTCGCGTTGCCTGCCGATAGAATAACAGTACACCTGCACTGGAGATCAGCAGGAAGACCGCGACGAAAGCAAGGAATGGAAGGAGCATAGGGTCTCTCAGACTCGAATGTTGACGATCTTCCGGATGATCAGAGCCCCGACCAGATCCATGGCCGCGGACACGTAGAGAATCTTGAGCCCAATCGGTCGCGTCCACAACACGCTCATGGCTTCCGGATTGACAAAATACATGGCAATGCCGAGAAAGACCGGAAGCAGGGAGAGTATGTATCCCGTCAGACGCCCCTGCGCCGTGTGAACCAGAACTTGTTTCTTCAGGCGGAACCGCTCACGGGTAGTCGCCGCCACTTTCTCAAGAACTTCGGCGAGGTTCCCGCCACTCTCTTTTTGAATCAACACGGCGGCCACGAAGATGCGAATATCCTGTACCGGGACCCGCACCGTCAGATTGGTGAGCGCGCTGCGCAGGTCGATGCCGAAATTCTGCTCCTCGAAACACTTGCGCATTTCACTCCGGATCAGCTCGGGAGAGTCCTGTGATACGGCACCAAGGCTCGCCATGAGGCTGTGTCCCACACGAAGGGCGCTGACCATCATCCCGAGCGCCTCCGGCAGTTGCTCCTCGAGTGCCATCAAACGCCGTGCCCGCTTGGCGCGAATGAAAAAGAATGGCAGAGGGAGGAGACCGGCGGCCAATAATAGAGCCAACGGTGTTGGCCCGAGATACCAGAGGAAAGCTACCGCCGCGATGGCCGATCCGGCAAGCGACACGATAATCAGGGTTCCCAGCGATACCGTGACTCCGGCCTGAGAGAGGAACATGCCTGACGCCGGTCCGAGGTTCAGCTTCGTCAACCAGTGGTTCAGCACAGGAATCCCGCTCATCTTGTGTTGCTCCCGCCTGATATCGGGCGCGGGTTCCTCGTCGAGCGTCGGCGCGAACTCGGTCGCAAGTGCCGCGAGTCGCAGCTTCACCCTTTTCGACGTGCCAGTTCCCAGCGTCATGACGAGCAGGACGGCGGTGGCAAAGACCGCCAGCGAGATCGATGTGATGATCAGCCACATGACGCAGACACCAATCCTTTCGCCCTTGCACGAATAAAACTCCGGAGATTCACGAAACCTCCACCGTGCGCTCAAACAACTCTGGCGGGAGGAATATCCCCGCTACGCGCAATCGCTCCAGAAAATTCGGTCGGATGCCGCTGGGCTGGAAGTAGCCGATAACCTTGCCATCTGGGCCAATTCCTTTCCGGACGAAATTGAAGATATCTTGCATGCTGATGATGTTCTCTTCAAGACCAGTGATCTCCGAGATGTTCACGCATTTCCTTGTGCCGTCACTCATGCGCGAAACCTGGACAACCACCGATATCGCAGAGGCAATCTGTTGGCGCACCGATTTTTCCGGTATGTTTACGCTTGCCATTGCGACCATCGATTCCAGCCGCATCAGCGCATCACGGGACGTGTTCGCATGTATCGTGGTCATCGAGCCTTCGTGGCCTGTATTCATGGCTTGCAGCATGTCGAAGGCTTCGTCGCCGCGGACTTCGCCGATGATGATCCGGTCCGGCCGCATGCGAAGGCTGTTGACGAGCAACTGCCTCTGCCGCACCGCTCCCAGGCCCTCAACGTTTGCCGGCCGGGTCTCAAGCCGCACAACATCCTCGTGTTTCAGCTGTAGTTCCGCCGCGTCCTCGATGGTGACGATCCGTTCGGTTTCGGGTATGAAGCCGGAAAGAATGTTCAGAAAGGTTGTCTTTCCCGCACCAGTGCCGCCGGAGACCAGCACGCTGATCTTCGCCTTTACCGCCGCGGCCAGGACCTGCATCATCTCGGATGAAATACTCTTGAGCTTCACCAGCGCCTCGGCGCTCACAGGACCGCTCCCGAAGCGCCGGATCGACATGCAGGGTCCGTCGAGGGCAAGAGGCGGGATGATCGCGTTCACACGCGATCCGTCCGGCAGTCTCGCGTCGACCATCGGCGATGCTTCATCCACGCGTCTGCCCACGCGCGAAACAATCCGGTCGATGACCTGCATCAAGTGGTGATCGTCGCGGAACTTTACCGGTACCCTCGCTAGAATTCCGCGGCGCTCCACATAGATGACATCGCGGTTGTTCACCAGAATGTCAGAGATCGCCTTGTCGCGGAGCAGTGGCTCCAGTGGTCCGAGCCCGAATACCTCGTCTAGGATCTCGTTCTCAACCAGTTCCCTCTCCGCGCCGTTTAGAGGTACTGGCAGCGACAGGATGATTTCCTGGATTATGCTGGCAACCGCTTGGCGGGCCTTTAGCTCGCCCAGCGAGGACAGTTTCTCCAGATCGATCCGGGAGAGCAGAGTCGCGTGCATGTCGGTCTTCAATTTGTCGAAGTCGAGGGTTTGCACTTACGCACCAGCCTTGCCGGCCGGGGAGTTCAGACCGAGGAAATCAAACATGTTCTTCTTTTTCTCGGCGGGAGGCCGTTTGCCGCAGGTAGCGTCCGCCATCTTCACCAAGACGCGGGTGATGGGATTGTCGCTCATCGCGAGGGGGACGCCGGTGTCCTGCGCTTCCCGGGCCGCAGCATAGCAGTTCGGCACTTTCCAGTTGATGGGCCGGGCCAGCGCCTTCATCGCAGCCGCCTCGTCAATATACGTGTAGCGCGAAGGTGATCGGTTGACCACGAGTTCAAGCCCACGGCCGCTGTTGGTCTTCGAAAGAAACGCCATGACGGAACATGTCAAGCACTTTGAGACACCCCGAAGCCGAATTTACTGAGTATTGTTGTCCGGGGTCTTTGGTCTATTGATCCAGGCCTCCCT
>CAIVPR010000116.1 GCA_903907865.1 uncultured Acidobacteriia bacterium | reverse complement strand
TTCCGGAGGCGGAGCGGGTGTCCAGATGGATCTGAAGACCTTCGCCGCTCTTGGGGTTCACGGGACCTCGGCGTTGACGTGTCTCACCGCGCAGAATCCGACTGCGGTCACGGCAGTTCACGCCGTTCCGCCGAAGTTTCTGCGGGCGCAGTTGGAGGCGGTGTTCGCGGAACTGCGTCCGGCGGCGGTGAAGACAGGCATGCTGTTCAACGCCGGGCTGGTTCGCGCGGTGGTCGCGTATTGGCAGCAACTCCCGGCGAAATCGCGTCCGGCGCTGGTGGTGGATCCCGTGATGGTGGCCACCAGCGGTGCCAGGCTGCTGCAGCCGGCCGCCATCAAAACGCTGATCATCGATCTTCTCCCACTGGCGACGCTGGTGACTCCCAATCTCGACGAGGCGGAGATTCTTGTGGGACGTCCGCTGAAGACCGTGGATGACCTGCATGCCGCCGCGGTGCAGATCCGACTTCAGTACGGATGTGCGGCACTGGTGAAAGGGGGACATCTACGTGGGACGCGCCAAGCCACCGATGTGTTCTTTGACGGCGAGTCGGGACTGACGCTTTCGGTGCCGTTTGTCCGGGGTGTCGCCACCCACGGTACTGGCTGCGCTTACTCTGCCGCGATCGTCGGTTATCTGGCACTCGGGCTGCCTTTGCCCCAGTCCGTCGAAATGGCAAAAACCCACATTACGCAGGCCATTTCGCAGAGCCTCCGGATTGGAAAGCACACCACGCTGAATCCTTTCTGGAGCTGATTCCACTGCTGGGAGAGGGACACGGATTGCACGGATTCACACGGAATGATGGGCGATACCGTGAGGATCGGGACACCTCAGCCCTTTTCGTCACAATCCTATTCTTTATCTTAACCCAAGTTCCGCAGTTGAGCAGGGTGTTTCTTGGGTTTTGTTGGACTTTTAGCGGATCAGAGGTTGGTTTTCTCCACTACATTTTCCACCAGTTTGGATCCCCGCGGTATCCGCAGCCCGAGGTGAGCCAGCAAGAGCGACACGTCTTCATCTGGTTTCGCCACCGTCCTCAGGTGCAGCGTCACCGTGCGGTCCTCTCGCCTCACGGGCACGCTCACGTCCATGGAGCGGATGGTGCCGATTGCCTCCACTAGCTTCCGGGCGCTGGTCCCAAGGCCCTTGCCCCTCATCCACATTTCCAACGTCCGCCATAGCGCCAGGCTCAGGAAGCAGACCAGCAGGTGCGCCTCCACTCGCTCGGTCTTTTGGTGGAAGACGGGCCGTAATCCGATATCGCTCTTCGCGGTCCGAAACGCCGCCTCCGCCTGTGTCAGCTGCATGTACCAGCGCCACAACTTCGCCGGATCGCTCTCCGTGCAGTTGGTCCGCAGCAGGTAGGCGCCCTTCGCTAGCGTCGGGTGATCGCCCTCCCTCAGTGGGCAGCTCAGGTTTAGCGAAGTCACCGCCCCTCCTTCCCCGTCCCGCACCAGTTCCACCTTCAACCACCGGGCCGCCGCAGGGTACTTGCCCATCCACCGCCCGATGCGCCGCTCCACAGCCCCGTTCTCATCCGCAGGCCGGCGGCGCAGGGCGGCGTCGATCTTTGCCATCTCCTCAGTCAGGCGGGTCATTTGACGCTCCAGCATCGCCCGCTCCTTGGCTCCCCGGGCCGTGCTCCGGCAGAGCACAAAGCGCTCCTGCTCCCGTCCGTCGGGATGTGCCACCAACCGCGCCTCGACTCCGTGCTGCACCTCGACCCAGTTCTCCCTCTCCGCCAACTTAGCCTCATAGGCGCGCAACTCGCTCTTGGGCGTCCCCACCAGGTAGAGTGCCTTGCGCTCCCGGAGCATCGAGATGTTCTTTTCGCTCACCATGCCACGGTCCATCACCCACACCCGTTGAGCCTTGCCGAAGCGCATTTCCATCTTCTCAACCATGTCGGCGACGGTCGTGACGTCGGTCCGGTTTCCTGCAAAGACCTCGAAGTTCAGCGGCAGCCCCTCGGGCGTGCAAACCAGGCCAATGCAGACCTGCTTGCAGTCGCCGCGATGGTCACGACTGTACCCCCGGGCCGCCTTCTCGTTGCCCTCCGCCAATCCTTCAAAGTAGGTGCTCGTCACGTCGTAGAGCAGGAATTCGAAGTTCACCCCGAACCAGCTCTGGTACCGCGCCATGAGGTGTTCGCAGAGCCGATCCTTGTGTGCCCCGACCTTGTCCAAGGCCCGGTAGAGACGGTCATCATTGATCGCATCGGCGGGAATGCCCGAGAGGTCCTCCAGCGCCGTGCGCGCGTACCAAGACTCCGCGATGCCAAGCTCGGAGGCTTGGCCACAAAACTTACCCACCGTGATCACGGCGGCGACATCCGCCCACGCCACCTCTTCCTGCCCCGGCTCGATGAGCGATTCGAGCAACTGATGGAGACCCAGCCGCCGCCACAGGGCCAGCCCAAGGAACACCGAACCGAACTCACGCACCCGCCCGACCTCGATACCGCTCAGGTCGGTCAGCTCCCACGCGCTGGACTTGGATTCCGGCCCGGAGACCCCGAGGGTGAGATCCGGTTGCCGTGACGACGGCCGGCGTCCGTCGAGGAGCGCCTCAATGTCGTCCCATCCGGCGTGAAAATCCTCCTCGGCGAGCTTGCCCAAGGTGGCAACGACGCGTTGCCGAGGTCCCCGCTCAGTTCGCACGGACTCACAGAGGGTCCAGTACTCGTAGAGTTCGCCATCGCGGCGCTTGCGGTTCTTGCGGAGAAACACGCCCTACTTTCTCAAGACCCCAGTCTTCCGCCAAGGGGGGTAATCTCCACTACATGCCCCCTGCGCAAAAAGACTCCACATTTTCTGAGTATTCCCGGCATCCAAACCCAAACTCACGGCAAAATCTCCTCCATCTACGGAACTTGGGTTAAGGGCTGGCGGTGAGGATGTCGCTCCTTGCGAAGCTCGGCGCATCGGGTAGACCGGGGGCTACAGAGATGGCGCCCCGATGTGGCTGGGGGGAGGGTCGCTATTGGGAGTCGAGCGGGGTTGGAGGGAGTAGGATTCGGCCTGTGGTCGCGGATTCATTTGCCCGTGGCTTTCAGACGCGATTCCAAATCTCTGGGTGCAACAAACACAAATGCACGCCCGACCTTCCGGTGTTCGAGCAGGGAGAGTTCCGCGAGGGCCAACAGGTCCGTCCTCGCGCTTTGATACACCACGCCATGGCG
>CAIVPR010000115.1 GCA_903907865.1 uncultured Acidobacteriia bacterium | reverse complement strand
TTGTGAATGTCACTTAATTTTGTCGTCAATGTCACTAGATAATGTCGTTGACTTCTGCGGAAGCCATGTTTTACGCGCGCTGGCTAATAATTGCTGGGAGCCTGGCGCCCACACGCTGAAGTACGTCGAGACTGATATTCTTCAAGTCCGAATTCGCAGCGTGTATCGCTGCCCGACGCAGTAAATCGACGACCCTACCCGTTACGCCGTCGGTCAGTTCAAGGACGTACGCGAGGAATCGGCGGTCGATGGCGTTCGGCAGGGTCTTGATCGGCAGGGTTTGGATATATCCTGCCACGAAGCGCCGGAACTCCTCGGATTCGCCCCAGATCGGCAGCTCCATCTGCTCGAACCGGCTCGCGATTTGAGGATCGTAGCGCATGACGTGGACCGCCTCGTGCGTTCCGGCGGCAACGATCGACATTCGAAGCGTGTTCGCAAGATACTTGATTGCGTTGAGGGCGGCCCGCTGCTCGCGTGCGTTGCAGGAGAGCAGGTGCTGGATCTCGTCGATGATCAGCATTCTCGGGGCCACATGCTTCAGCATCGCGATCGCCGTGCTCTCAAGCTCATGGAGCCGAAGGTTCGGGCGAGCGTTCGCGTTCAGGGACCGCACAAATTCCGCGTAGAGACTCCGCAGTACCGGAACCGGCGGCATCTGCGTTGACACGATGATCCGCCCACCGGTCGCACGCGAGGACTTGGTGGCATTGTCGCGCTGGAACTTCTCCAGCAGCATGGACTTTCCGGTGCCACTCATTCCGTACAGCAGCAGGCAGGGCATTCGGACGCGGGCGGGGGTGGCAAGTAGCTCGCCCAGACGCTCGAGCCCAGCGTCTCCGGCCGGATAGCTGACCCAGCGGTCACGCTGCAGGGCAGCGAGCTGCGCCCGGGGCGGAGGCGGCGGTGGGGGTGGCGGCGGTCGAGGGGCCTTGAGGCGGACTACCTTTGTCATTCCCAGACCTCGGCCGTGTACGGGACGACCCGCTCGTCCCAGTTGATTGGGGTGCCCTTCGGCTCGGTCTTCCGGACGGCCCGCTGACGCGGCCGCTGCTCTGACTTTCGCCGCGCCCTCCGGCTGGACTTCGCGGCGGCGTCCTCGAGCTTTCGCAGTGCATTGGCGGTCGCGAAAATGGCGTCCTCCGACGGCGTCGCGTCCCCCTTGGTCGTCAGAACCGCCCGGGACCGATCGAGCTCCGCCTTCGTGATCGGAGGGCGTCTGAGGTCCGCATACGGGATCGACAGGTACTCCGACTGGTCGGGGGACGGCACAAACACCTTGGACAGGTCGCGGGGGTTATACCGAACTAGGATCCTCGTCCCCGTCGGGAACAGCCTCGACACGAGCGGATCCCAGTACCGGATCCGGCCGACCTGGAACCCGTCTCGGCCAACCTTCCGCATCTCGGCGGGCAGGAAATCCAGCACAAACCTGTCCGGATCCTGCACCCGGCCGACGGGATGGGCGGTAAGCAACCGCTTCCACAGCCGGTTAGGGACAGCATGGACGCCGCTGTGGACATAGCAGTGGTAGCGACCGGCGATCTCAAGGGCGATCCATCGCTCGAGCTCGGCCATCGTCATGGTCGCCTTGGCTTCGCTCCGGTATTTCCCCTTCTTCACCGGGTTCGAGAACGTCGTGCCCGGCAGCCCGTGGATTCGGCGCATTAGTGTCCCGAGATAGCGCTCGATATGCCCGCCGAAGTGCGGACGGCCGGGTGGTCGGTACTCCAGGTTGATTCCATGCCGCTCGCATCCACGGCTGAGGGCAACGCTTCGAAAATCAGCCCCGTTGTCGAGGTGTAGGGTCTTCGGGAGCCCGTGCATTGGCCACTCGAGCTCAAGTTCTCGTTCCGCGAGCCACCGGTCCTTTGGAAGGCAGGCCATCGCGAGTGCCATGCCCACCGAAACGGCAGAGGGCGGATGGAGACTCAAATGGAAGCCCAGTACCGCTCGGGTCGCGATATCAAACGCGATCGTGATCCAGGGCCTCCCCATCGACTCCCGGCGTATCTCGTCGACGACCATCACGTCCACGAGCGTATGGTCCATCTGAACGATCTTGAGGGGCGTCGGAGATCTCGGGGGGCGTTGCCCAGACACAATCCGTGACCGTTCTAGGCGGATGGCGTCTCCGGAGCGCCTCCAGGCCTCGATCCCGCAGTCGGGCGACGATGCACCCTCTGCTTGGAGGCTTGGTCTTTGTCGATTTCCCCCGTCGCCTGCACTCCTCCTGAATCCAGGTAATCGGCAACCGCTGGCCGGAGCGAACCCAGTCGTCGATGACGTCCCGAAGCAGATTCTCGACTTCAGGAATAACCCGTCGGTGACCCATAGTAGGGCCCCTGGCCTGAGGAATCAGCGCCATCACGTCAGGATTCTTGCGATAGCTCCGGAGCCAGCGCTGGACCGTCCGGGGCGTCACTTTCAGCATCCGCGCGACCCAGTCGATCTGTAGCCGCTGAGGTCCGGTGTCCTCCGCAAGTCTCTTGATGTACTGAAACCGCCAGCGAGCTTCCAGCCACTTCTTTTCGGGGATCTGCAGGACGTCGACGATCTTCCCGCGCGCCTGCTGACGCTCGATCCGCAGCGCCCCAGCGTATTGCACGCCTTGGGGCAGCTTCGAATACCGGATCGCTGGCGAAGGTCGCTTGGCCACGCGATTCCTCGCGTTTGGAAACCCAAGTTTGCGACACACTAAAGCGACAATTTGACGATCCAGCGACAATCCTGTGAATATCGGGCCTCAAGGCACGCGTACGTCGAAAAGATCGTGAATATCAGCATTAATTGATTTTCAGGAGCCCTCAGGCGACGACATTAATTAATGACATTGACGACAAAATTAAGTGACATCCACATGCTTGCTAAGCGGCCAACAGGGGAGGGCACGGGCTTGGGCCGCGCACTACTCGGTGAGGCCGAACGTGCTTTGGTCGAGCGGTGGCGGGTGCGCCGGGCTGATTTGACGGTGCTGGCCCCCTGACCAGAACTAGAAGCGT
>CAIVPR010000114.1 GCA_903907865.1 uncultured Acidobacteriia bacterium | reverse complement strand
CGTTGCTGGCAGTTGGCGCACCCCAAACATCCAGGTTGCCAGGTTCCGCACCAAAAGTCCAGGTCCGAAGCGAAGTTTTTTCAGACTTTTTTCGCCCGGCACCTTCGCATGGCAATCCGCGGGGCTGAACTGTTACTCGCACTGCTTGCCAGTAGGCACCGTGCGCAAACCTCCATGAGGAGCCCGTGTACAGGGTTGCTCGTCTACCTTGAGATTCGAGGGTAACCACGAAATCGTATGGGGTTGAACGCTGCCTGAGGTGAACCTCGGAAACGGGGTTCGCCTTCTCTCTCTTCGGCCTGATCTTCGGCACAGCGGTAAGTCTAACACAATCGCAGTCCCCCGCGCCCGTCATCTCCCCGTGACGCGCTGATCGAACGGCCGCCCCAGACAAGGCTTTCGCACGCCTCCTCCACCGATGAAGAGTTCTCTCCAGCCGCTTGAACTGGCGCTCCTGTTATTGGGGGCGGGATACCCGAAGCTGAGTGAAAAGACTGGCCGGGCGGGTGGATTCAACCTACAGCCAACTGATCCCGAACCCGGCGCTCTACCAAGCCGGGTGCCGCGCCGCGCCCCTCACAGCTCCACCCCCAACCCCTTCAACTCCCCCGCCTCCAAATCCCGCCATTTTCCAATCCCCAGCCCCCCAATCCCCAAGCCCCCGATCCGCACCCGCACCAGCTTCAGCACCTTGCTCTCCACCGCCTCCAGCATCCGCCGCACCTGTCGGTTCCGACCCTCCGTGATCGTAATCTCCAAGTGCGTGTACTTCTCCGAATCCCTCACCCGGACCACCTTCGCCGGACGCGTCGGCCCGTCCGACAACTCCACACCAGTCCGCAACCGCCCCAACGACTCCTCCGGCAGCGGCCCCACCGCCTTCACCAGATATGTTTTCGGCACATGGTGCTCCGGATTCGTCATCCGCTCCGCAAACTGCGTGTCGTTCGTCAGGATCAGCAGCCCGCTCGTGTCCAAATCCAGCCGTCCGACCGGCGACACGAACGTCCCCACATCCGCAATCAGGTCGTACACCGTGGGCCGCCCGTCCGGGTCCTTGAACGTGGTGATGTACCCCGTCGGCTTGTTCAGCAGGATGTACCTCTTCTCCTTCGACTCCAGCGGCATCCCGTCAAACTCCACCCGGTCGCGCTGGAAATCGATCCAGTGGTCCGGGTTCTCCACCACCTTCCCGTTCACCTTCACCCGGCGCGCGTGGATCCACGAGCGCGCCTGGGTCCGCGACCCCAGCCCCGCCTTCGAAATCACCCGCTCCAGCGTCTTGAGTTGATTCAGGGCAGTATCCACCTTTGTCACAGCCGTATTCCCACTCGAATCCGACACCGCAGCGCCACAACGTGCTTCTGAAGGCCATTGCGCGTCTGCAAACAGTCACAAAGGAACTTTGGCCTTGGGATCTCTACGGGATGAACGGCGCTTCATCAGGCTGAGGGTCGAGCCGTCCGCCGCCAAGCCCAGCGTAACTGGTTCCCAGCCATCCGACGCCAAATCTGAGAGCCGCCCAGTTATGTCCTCCGAGCCAAGTCTGAAGACAGCATATTGCTCCGGGCCTTGGGTGAGCGCAGCGCTGCCGAATACGAAAACAAGCAACCCGACACCAAAGACGAACAGGATATTCTGCCCCAAAGCTGGCAGCCGTACGTTTTCTTCGAATCGCAAAGGATTGAGCCTCGTCCCACGGTCGATAGGCATCAGGGTTCCCGTGAGTGCGTTGATGGACCAGACACCGAGAACGATCGACAAGACGAGGCTTCCCCAAGCGGCCTTTAGTCCCCGCTCTTGTCCCTTTCGAACCCCATGGAGCAACTCCTTGGTAAACGTGATGCCCAACGCAAGGAGACCAGTCGAAATCGTTATCAGCTGGGTGGCAGACTCCTTGGCAAATGTGAACGCCAAAGAGGTTACGTCGGTTTCCATTGCCTTAGCAGATCGGATAGAGCGGGCAAAGCTTCGAAGCGGCTCGTCGCACAGATCGAGAGGTTACTTGAGACTTGCCGTCGGGCGACTTTTCCGCGAACTCAACGACAGCCAAAGCAAACTTCTCCACAGCCTCGACCTCAGCCTTAGACGGTACAAGTGATCGTGTTCCATCGGAAACTGGCTGTTTCAAGACCTCCCGGAGGGCCGCCAAGGCCTCAGGCGTCGCTCGAATACCAGATTGCTCCAAGCGCCGTTCCACGCTTGCTTCGTACCCAGTTGTTTGGGTTTGCGGGGCGGCATCGGCGGCCGCCAGAAGAAGACAGATCGCGATGATCCGCTTCTTACCGAAATACATGAATACAACGCTAGCATACACAGGCTCGCCCAAGCAAGCTGCCACGCCGTAATTGTCAGTACCAAGTAGAAAATGTCCTCGTCCCTGCCAAATAGAAATGTCCGGTTTTGGAGGTGCCTGGCGGGAAGCCGTGGTAGGGTGGACTCGTCCGAACGGTCGCGCCCGGACTGATCCGCGCGATGGCCAGTTCCCGCAGCGCCCGCGTGATCTGCGTGGGCGGCGGTTCCAGATGGTCCCGGCCAGCACCGTGCGTCGCGGGGACTCTTCGCCGACGTCTGGAATAGCCTTGCCTTGTCCGGGTAGAAGGCCACGGACCTGCCGTGCCGTTCCAGGTACAGCCGGAGAACCCCCATGTTGCATTCGGTAGCGGAATGCGGCACGAACCGCGCCGCGAGTTCGCCCCAGCAGTTCCGCCGCTCCCTCCACTGGTGGAACTGCCCGGCCTTGTACTTTCGCGGCTTCCGCAGGCCCGCGTCGGAGATGATTTTTCCGCACGGCTTCCCTGCCTAGGTTGATTCCGTGTTTTCCAACCAAGCACTCTGCCGCCAGCGTGGGGCCGAAATCCCGGCATGCCTTGCGCGACAGGACTTCAACAACCTTGGTGCCGACCTCCCCGTCCGTCTTCCGGTTCGAGGGCCGGCAGCGCAGTCCATGCAGTACGGCCCGATCGCTTGGTCAGACCAACTCCGTCGCCGCCTGCTCCTGGGTGATCAACCCGCTTTCGGCCTTTCGTAGTACCACCAGCCGCTCCCGGTCCCGCTGTTTCATGAGGAGTCTTTCCTGCTTCTTCACCCCACCAGCCTGTAGTTGTCAAGACCCACCCGTAAACTGGAAAAATGGCTTGGACGAAATTGGCGGATACCGCCGAGCTGCCGGTCGGCACCGTGATCGAGGTCGAACACGGGGACGAGTTGGTTGCAATCTGCAATGTGGATGGCGAGTTGAGGGCGATGGACGGCCGGTGCCCCCACGCGGGCGGACCACTGGGCGAAGGCGTGTTGACCAACGGAAAGGTCGCTTGTCCCTACCACATGTGGGAATTCGACTCCAAGACGGGCCAGTGCTCGTTCAACCCGACGATCCAAGTGGCTGTTTATCCGGTCAAGGCAGAGGGGTCCAGGGTGCTGGTGGATTTGCCGTTTTGATGACCAGAGCATTCGGTCAAGGCCGGGGCACCAAAGGAGCTGCTGGACTTACCGTTCCGGCAGGCGAGGGCTGCGTGTTGAAGTGGTCGGCGAGCTGGGCCGGGCCGAACGACGTCGAGTAAGTGGCAGGATCTTCCGGCAGCATCGTCTTTTCCCACGCGGCGAATTCCGAGCGCATACGGTCGAAGACGGCGGGCTGTAGATTGCGCAAGTTGGCCCGTTCCATGGGGTCGGCGGCAAGGTCGAACAGGAATTCGTTCTCGTTGATTTTCAGCCACTTCATGTCGCCGTCCCGCATGGCGCGCTGTTGCCGCCGCTTGTATCGCCAGTAAAGTTTCCGCCCGGCCGGTTTGCCGATACCCGCTAACGACGGGCCTAGGTCCATGCCATCCGTGGGGAATGCGGGGTCGGGAGACGCCCCCGCCATGGCGAGGAAGGTCGGCATCCAGTCCATCGACATCGCGGCTTGTTGGGTTGTGGTTCCGGCGCGCACGTGCCCCGGCCAACGCACGATAGCCGGTATCCGCAGGCCGCCTTCGAGCAACTCCGACTTGCGACCTGTGAACGGAAACGTGTTGCTGAAGCGCTCGCCGCCGTTGTCGCTGGTGAAGACGATCACCGTATTCCCCGCAAGACCGTGGCTGTCGACGGCCTTTACGATGCGCCCCACTTGCTCATCTAGCGCGGTCACCATCGCGGCGTAGCTCTTTTGGGTCCCGGCGTCGTACCGGTTCATATTCCCTTTCAGCGCCGCCAGCCTCTTCGATTCCGCGGTATCCTCCGGGCCTTCCCACGGCCAATGCGGCGCGCTGAAATGGACACTGAGGAAAAACGGCTTCCGGGATTTTGAATACCCGTCGATCATCGAAACCGCGTGGTCGCCGAGCAGGGTCGTCATGTAGCCCGGTTGTTCGATTTTCCGGTCGTTGTCCCAAAGGTCCGTGGTCCAGTCGGCTCCGGCGTGGCTGAAGTAGTCGACTGCCGGGCCGCGGAAGCCCCAGAACTGGTCGTAGCCGCTCTGCTGGGGGCCGTACGACGGCGGCTCCCCGAGGTGCCACTTGCCAACCAGCGCCGTCCCGTACCCAGCGTTCTTCAAGAGCGACGGCAGTGTGGGGTGCGACGGCGGCAGCCCCTGATTTGGTTTGCTGGATTCGCTGAGCGGCTCCTCAAGGCCAACTGGGAGACGGTATTGGTAGCGCCCGGTGATCAGCGCGGTGCGGGTTGCCGAGCAGACGGCGGAATTTGCATAGGCTTGCAGGAACCGCATGCCACCGGCGGCGAGCCTGTCGATATTCGGAGTCTTGTAGTCTGTACGGCCGTAGCAGGAGAGGTCGGCATAACCGAGGTCGTCGGCCATGATGTAGACGATGTTGGGCTGGGACGCACGGCCTGCGGCCGACAGTACGGATGGAACCAGTGCTGCGGTGGAAAGAAGTTGACGGCGGGTCATCGTGGGGGTGGTCGCCCCATGATAACCCGCCGCCCGGGGTTACCGGATCGCGCCGAGGCGCTTGCGCAGCGCCACCACGCCGATCATACCGGCGCCAACCAAGATGGTGCTGGCGGGCTCTGGCGTCGCCGCCGAGTTTCCACTTACCGAGGTTGAATCCGCCGGGCCGGCAATCACTTCCATCACGTGAATGTAGTATTGGCCCGACCATGCGGTCTTGTCCTGGTAGGTGTTCTGCGGCGTGAAGTTGAGCGAAGCGTCAATACCGGAGAGAGCCGGGTTGTCCAAAGGTGCGCCGGCCAATCGAAATTGCCGTCGCCATTGCTCTGTTCCAATGTCACCCAGTAAACGGTGTTGGCGTTGAGCTGGATACCGCTGGCAGTGAACGTGTAGTTCGCCATGTTGTTGCTGACCGCGATCGGCGCGGGGTTGGTGAGGACTCCCAGGAGGTTTCCTTCCGCCCCGCCAGTTCCCGTGCTGTCGTAGATTGAAACGATTTCCGAGGCGGTCCCGGCAGTCGGGTGGTCCATCCTCAGGGTCACCGAACTCAGCGAGTATGCATTGGAGTCGGTCTCAAAGCTGGTGCCGAAACGACCATTCTCGGTATAGCTGTCATTCACATATCCGCTCAGAGTGCTGTATAGAACAGTGGCGGCATCTGCCTGGAAGGCGCATGCGGCAAGGAGCAGGCAGAGCGAATGCCCGCCTCGAAGGAAACGTTGCAAGATGTTATCTCTCTTTCTTGTGGGAAACAGCCCCTATACTGTCTGGGCCTGTGCTCAGGTTAGCGGCGGCCGGGCCATCCCAACAAGGAGTAGAGTTCTGGGTGCAAAGGGGGGTATTGCTGTTTACAGTACCGGCGAGTCGTCGCCCAGCATTTCCTTCCTGGCAACCTTGATCGGCGGCATACCCTGGCTCAGGAACCTGTTGTGGAACTCCTGGAGCGTGTACTTGGGCCCCAGCTTCTTCCTATAGTCCTCGCGTAGCTTCAGGATTTCCAACTTCCCAAGCGTGTAGTAGAGGTATGTCGGGTCCGACGTGCCGCGCTTGGTCTCGCGTTCGCCGTTGGTGCGCGTCTGGAAGCCTTCCTTCAAAAAGAAATCGACCCCCTGCTCGAAGGTCATCTTTCCCGTGTGCATCTCGATACCGACGATGAACCGCGCATTGCGCAGCAGGGCGTCCTGCAACTGGCCCAGTCGCAGCACCGGATCGTTGTTGCCGTAGCCTTCGTCCAGCATCATCTGCTCGGTGTAATGCGCCCAGCCTTCCACGTAGGTGTTGGCGGCAATCAGGCGGCGCGCCATCGACGGGGCCTTGTCGATCCACAGACCTTGCAGATAGTGGCCCGGAAACGCCTCGTGGATGGCCGTGCTCAGGATCACGCCGTGGTTGAAGGCGGCCATGTGTTCGTCCACCTGCGTCTTGGTCCATGTCTTTTCCGGCAGCGTCACGTTGAAGAACGATTCCTTGGCCACCTTCTCATACGGCCCCGGCATGTCCATCGACGCGAACGTCAGGGCCCGCATGAACGGCGGCGTCTCCTCGATAAGCGGCATCACCCGAGATGGCACCGTGGCGATCTTCTTCGACTCGATGTAGCCGCGGAGCCCCTCCAACGTGTCGCGGAAGGCCTGCAGGAGCTTGTCGGGCGCGGGGTGGTTCTTGCCGGACTCGTCTAGGATCTGCCCGGGCGTCTTCTTCGGGTTGATCGTCTTGGCCGTATCGCGGAACCACTGCTGGTTCTTACGGAGGTCCGTGTAGCCGATCTGCAGAAGCTTGTCGAGCGGGATATCGACCATTTCGTCGTACGCCAGCTTCTTGCGGTAGTTGTCCGCGCCGATCCGGAAGTCGCCCTTGGAGCGCGGCAACAGATCCGTCTTCAGCCATAGCTCGTACGCCTTGAGATCCGCGACCACGGCGGCGTTGGACTTGCGGAATTCGTCGTTGAGCACCTTGTCCTTCACTTGCGCGAACGCGAGCGGGACATCCTTTTCAAAGAAGCTGACGATGCCTGGGAGTTGCTCTATCGCGACCTCGGTGTACACCTTCGGAGGGTTCTTGAGGTTGGCGCGGGCGTCGGCAAACAGCTTCGGCATCTGCTTCTCGCGCGCGATGAGGGAGCGGAGCCGTGCGTCGACGGGCGCAAAGTTGCGACTCATGATGACGAAGGCGGCGTTGCTGGCGGCGGAGGAGTAGGCGTCGGGATTCTTCTCCCACATCCGGATGGAATCGTTGGCGAGGAGCGTGGCATGGATATTGGCCAGGACGAGGTCGCGGTCCGGCGTTGAAGCGGGGTAAGCCGACACCTCCTTCTCGAACGCATGCAGGATGTCGTCCTGGCGGCGGACTCCGGCAGCCGAGAAGTCGTCCAGCTTGGCGTCGTACTGGTGGAATCCCGATTGGACCCCGTTGCTGGGGCTGAACGGGTAAATCGCCTCGTGGAAGTAGCGTTCCACGAGCTTGTCCCAATTCTGCGCTTGCGCCGTGTCGACGGTCGTCATGAGGGCTATCGCCACCACCAATCCGGTTTTCACCATGAAACCAGTGTAGTTCGGAAACGGGATTGTGAGAAGCGCAAGAGCCGCCGGACGCGGCGCAAGAGGCCAAGGCACCACCCGTCCAGCCGCGTCTGGCGGCTTGACGTGCGCGAGTCATTCAAGAAGGTTCCGCCCGTCGGGCGCTATGCTGGAAGCGCCATGAAGTATCGAGTGACGTTGTACCAAGACGAAGACGGCATGTTCATCGCGGAATGCCCGTCAATCCCCGGGTGTTTCAGTCAGGGAAGATCAATGGCCGAGGCCAAAGCGAACATCGCTGACGCGATCCATGAATGCGTCGTGGCCCGTGTCGAGTTCGGGATGCCTCCAACGGTTGTCAGACAGAGTTGGAGATTCTGGTTTAGCTACGGCTAGCCCCATCACCGGGCTATCGGCAGTAGAATCATTACAGGCCAGTCGCATGAACGAGCATCTATACCGACAGATCCAATCCCGTCGTGGATTCTTCAAGGACGCCGCCGGTGGCATCGGCACCATCGCGCTCGCCCAGCTTCTCCAGCAGGAGGGCCGCGCCGCAGCGCCCGCCGGCGGCATCCTCGACCCGCTCGCCCCCCGCAAGCCCCATTTCGCCCCCAAGGCCAAGAACATCATCTTCATGTTCATGGAGGGCGGACCCAGCCAGCTCGACCTCTTCGACCCCAAGCCCGAACTGTCCAAGTGGGACGGCAAGCCGCTGCCCGAATCCCTCACCAAGAACCTGCAACTGGCGTTCATCAAGCCGACCGCCGCCGTCCTCGCAAGCCGCCGCCAATTCCGCAAACATGGCCAGTCCGGCATCGAAATCAGCGACTACCTTCCGCACCTCGGGACCGTCGCCGACGACATCGCCGTTGTCCGGACCATGCACACCGAAGCGTTCAACCACCATCCAGGGCAGCTGATGCTGTTCGCCGGTACGCTGCAGGTCGGTCGGCCCAGCATGGGCGCGTGGGTCGTCTACGGCCTCGGCAGCGAATCACGAAACCTGCCCGGATTCGTGGTACTCAGTTCCGGTGCCGGAACCAGCGGCGGCGAATCGAACTTCTCCAGCGGTTTCCTGCCCTCGACCTACGGGGGAACTATGTTCCGGGGTTCCGGCGATCCCATCCTGTACCTTTCGAACCCTCAGGGCGTGACCCGCGACATGCAGCGCGCCACCCTCGACGCGCTGGGCGACCTCAACCGCGAGCATCAAGAGAAGACCGGCGACCGCGAAATCGCCTCCCGCATCAACTCCTACGAAATGGCGTTCAAGATGCAAATGGCCGCGCCGGAGCTGCTCGACTTCTCCAAGGAATCCAAGGAGACCCTCGAGATGTACGGCGTGGACAAGGAACCGACCAAGCCCTTCGCCACCAACTGCCTGCTGGCCCGCCGCTTGGTGGAACGGGGCGTCCGCTGCGTCATGATGATGCACGCCAGTTGGGACGACCACACCAATATCGACAAGAAGCTCAAAAAGAACTGCGACATCACCGACCAGCCCGCGGCAGCCCTGATCAAAGACTTGAAACAGCGGGGCATGCTCGACGACACCCTCGTCGTCTGGGGCGGGGAGTTCGGGCGGACGCCGATGTGCGAGATCCGCAATCCGTCCGAGGCCGACAACGCCGGACGTGACCACCATCCGCTGGCGTTCAGCATGTGGATGGCGGGTGGGGGCATCAAGCCGGGCTTGACGCTGGGCAAGACCGACGACCTCTGCTTCCACATCGACGAGGACCCGGTCCACATCCACGACCTGCAGGCGACCCTGCTGCATTGCCTCGGCCTGGAGCACACGAAACTGACGTACAACTACATGGGCCGCAATTTCCGTCTAACGGACGTGGCGGGGAACGTAGTCACAAAGTTGCTGGCCTAGCCGCCGCGTCAAGGACTTCGCGGATGCGCCGGAGCAATTTCGGCTCGCTGAAGGGCTTCTGGATGTACGGCGTGTTGGCATCCATGTCGACACCGAACCGGTCGGTGTATCCCGACATGCGGAGCACCGGGATGCCTGGCCGAATGGCCCGTACCCGCTGAATGATCTCGACGCCGCTCATCTCGGGAAGCACAATGTCGGTGAGCAGCAGGTCAATCTTGCCTCGGTAATGTTCGGCGAGCAGGATCGCGTCCTGGCCGTTTCCGGCGTCCAGAGTCGTGTAACCTTGTCCCTCCAAGAGTTCCCGCACGAATTTGCGCAGGCCGTGCTCGTCGTCAACCAGCAGAATGGTTTCGGTGCCCCCGACAAGGTCGTCGCCCGAGATGGCGATGTCCATCGCGCCCGTGGTATCCACAGCCGGAAACAAGACCCGGAATGCCGTGCCGAGTCCCTGCGTGCTGTGGACCCGTATGTGGCCGCCGCTCTGCTTGACGATGCCGTATACGGTCGAGAGGCCGAGTCCAGTGCCCTTCCCTTGGGCCTTGGTGGTGAAGAATGGCTCAAAAATCCGGGCCTGAACGTCGGGTCCCATCCCAAGCCCCGTGTCGCTCACCGCCACCATGACGTAGGTACCCTCAGGCGCACCCAAGCACATCGCGGCGAAAGGAGTGGCGACCACCATTCTCGATGTCTCGATAAACACCTTTCCGCCCTGTGGCATGGCATCGCAGGCGTTGGTGATCAGGTTGCGCAGGACAACGTCGAATTGGGCTGCATCGACGCGGATGCAACCGGTATCCGGAGCGAAAGAGAACAACAGCTCGACGCCGGGAGCTGCCAGCCGCGTCAGCGAATCCTGTATTTCCCGAAGGAAATCGGGAGCATGTACGATGGCGGGGTCGCCTGTCTGGCGACGGCCGAACGCGAGGAGTTGCCGGGTCAGCTCGACGGCCTTGACGGCCGCGTTGCTGATCTCCCGGACTTGGTCGTGGGGCGGCACGCCTTGGGGAAACCGGGAGAGCAGCCGGTTGGCATAGCCGGAAATTACGGTCAGGAGGTTATTGAAGTCGTGGGCGATACCCCCGGCCAACACCGCGATGCCTTCCAGCTTCTCCGCCTGTTGCAGACGTTGTTCCAGCGCTTTGCGCTCGGTCTGGTCAATCACGAAACCCATGAGGCGAAAATCGGGCGCGGGGTTCGTTCGGACGCCCCCGATCATCACGGGTATTCGGGTGCCGTCCTTGGCGATGTATTCTTTCTCGGACGTGGGGCATACGCCCGTGTCGTGTATAACGTCGAGCAGACGGCGACACGAGGCACCGTATTCGGGCGCGGTGATGCGTTCCCAGGTTACAAGTCCGGCACCGAGTTCCTCGCGGCTGTATCCGATCAGTCGTAGGAAGTAGTCGTTGGCCTCATGGAGCGACTCTCGGTCACCGAATACAATCCCGACGACATCGGCTTCCACCAGTTGCTTCAGCCGCATTTCGCCCTCCAACCCGGCATCAGGGAACTGTTTCGGGTGAGAAATGGTACGGAAGGAGACTACGTGTCCCATGAGTTCGCCGTCCGATTCCAGCGGGGTCGCCGACATGGACACGTCGTGGCAGGTGCCGGACTTGTCGAATACGAATTCACCGTGGTCGACAACCGATCCCCGTGTTCCCGGGAGACGCAGCAACTGGCAACTCAATGGATCTCCGGCGCACCGTCCACGATGGAGCAGATCATGGAATGTCGACGAACGATAGTCCTCGGCGGTGTATCCGAGCAGCCGCTGGCTGGCGGGATTGAGGTATGATACGCCACCCTTGGCATCGACGGCGAGTATGGCGTCGCTGCAGTGCTCGAGTATCCGTTCTTCGATTCGGACCTGGGGAATGTGCTGCACCGGGTTGATTCCAGCTTATAGTAACATTTAACGCTCAAATAAGTTTTGGGAAATAGTGCTGCCGGCGCACTAGGATTTCCACGGATATGGATCGGCGCAATGCCACTTCATATTAAAGGAGGACTGTCCGGATACCCGTGAAGCTGAATCGGGAACGCCGGTGGCGCGACTTCGGCCTTGACCACAGACGGCAAGAACTTTACAATACAAAGCATGAGACCCGTTCTCCTTGCCGCAGCTTTCGCCTCGCTCGCCTATCTGGATACCCACACCGACGAGATGCCCATCCTGCTGGGCTCGGTCCTGATCCTGGCCGGGCTGCTGGCAGGCCTTTATCCCAAGGATTGGCTCGCCGTTTCCCTTGCGGTGGGTTCCGCGGTCCCGTTCACCGAGATCCTGGTTCACTACGGAATTCTGTCCGCACCTTGGCCAACGGGTACCGGTTTCCCGTACGCGCCCTTCATTGCCTACCTGCCAGCGTTGATCGGAGTGGGAATCGGCGCGGGAATCCGCAACGCTGCGGCACCTTCTACAGCGACATAGCCGCAGCACATGATGGCGAGGAACATGGTCAACACCTCGGTGTCGTTGAGATTGTACTCGCCGATGCCCCCCACCAGGGTCCCAATAATGCAGGCAATTGCCGTTTGCAAGAGGAAGCGGCGGTCGGACCGGCCTGGGGGGAGTTTGGCCAACGCCCGTTGGAAATCGCGCCACGCCATCAGCACTGCGCCGACCAGGAACAGCATCGCGGGGATGCCCCGTTCGGCTGCGTACTGGAAGTAAATGCTGTGGAGATGCTCGTAAAAACCGTCGGGCAGCGGTTGCGCGATGTCCTTCGGAAGGTAGGCGAAGAAGACAGCGGGCTTGCGGATCTCGTCCGGGCCCACGCCAACCAGCGGATGCGCTTGAATCATCGCCCGGCCGGTGCGCCAGCAGATGACGCGGTGGGTATTCGAATCCGTCTTGGTGTCCGGATTGGTGATGGAGCGGACCCGCACCTTCACCGCCTCGGGCGCGGCCAACAGGCCCAGGCCCAGCACGACGGGAACAGCCAGCACGGCCACCTTTCGCCAACTCCAGATCAAGTAGACGCCCGCCACCACCGCGGCAGCCCAGATACCCCGCGTCTGGCTCAGGACAAGCGCCAACCCGACTGCGAGGCCGCAGGGAACCGCCAACCACAGCCGCTTCCGAAGGTCCGGCGCGAACAGCAAGAAGGCCCCGAGCGGCAGCAGGACGAACAGTTGCTGACCTGAAAAAGTCATCCAGTGGCTCATGAAGCCGCTGATGCGGTCCACCACATAGAAGTGATAGAAGTCGACATGGGCCTCCTTGGCTGCGGCGATGTCCTTTATGTACTGGATTAGACCCTTTCCAGCCGTCAACGTCCCCAGGGCCATCCACGAGAGCACCAGCCACTTCGCTACGGAGACTTTGCGGATTGTCGAATAGACCACCATCAGCAGGAGGAACACGAACATCTTGCGGACTTGGTCAGTGCCGGCGCGGGGGTCGGGCGAGAAGGCGAGGGAGACGAACGTCCAAATCAGGAACAGGCCCAACGGCTTCGCGATAGGCGGCCAGCGCAACGGAAGTCCCGACAACAAAAGAACCCCCAGCGCCAAGGCGAGCAGGATCTGCGAGACCGACACGCCGATCAGGATCGAGACCGCCGACGCGAACGCCAACCACAACGCGAGCTTCTTGAGGAACGGTGGAGGAACCAACGACTCCTAGCATGCCATACCGCTCCCCGACCCCTCGGCTCCGGGACTTTGTTTCCGCCAGAGCTTTGCGCCACGGTGTACGATGAAGTGACGCCCCATGAAGCTCTTGGACAAGCTGCCGATTGATAGCAAGGAGCGCAGGCTGGCACTCAGCCTGGACCAGTCCAAGATCCCCGCGCACATTGCGATCATCATGGACGGCAACGGCCGCTGGGCCAAACAGCGCGGCTTGCCGCGGTTCGCGGGACATCGAGCGGGAGTCCAGCGGGTGCGCGACATCGTCGAGGCCTGTTCCGATCTGGGCATCCAAGCGCTGACCCTCTACGCTTTTTCCGCCGAAAACTGGAAGCGCCCCCGAGCCGAAGTCGACATGCTGTGGCGCTTGCTGCGGTTCTACCTGCGCAACGACCTGGCGGACTTGATGCGCAACGACGTCCGGTTGCAGTCCATTGGCCGCGTCGAAGCGCTGCCTCCTCGCGCCTACGAGGAACTGCGCTCCACCGAACGCGCCACGTCCCGCAACAAGGGTATGCGGCTGAACTTGGCGATCAACTACAGCGCCCGCAACGAGATGGTGGACGCGATCAACACCATCCTGGACGAGGCCCGCATCGACGGCAATCTGTCGCGGCTCGTGGTGGACGAAAAGATGGTGTCGCGCCGCCTCCAGACCGCCGGTTCCCCGGAGCCGGACCTCCTCATCCGCACCTCGGGCGAGATGCGGATCTCGAACTTCCTGCTGTGGCAGATCGCCTACGCCGAACTCTACGTCACCGACACTCTGTGGCCGGACTTCGACACCATGCAACTTCTCTACGCCGTCCAAGATTTCCAAAAGCGCGAACGGCGATTCGGCGGGTTGTCCAATTCCCTTCCCGACCCCGAGCCCCAGATTCCCGCGTTGACCGAGGAAGTTGGCGACGAGGAACTGGAACTTTCCCTGAGATGAAGCGCATCCTGACGGCCCTGTTGCTTGTCCCAGTGACGGTCTATACCGTACTGTATGCCCCGTCAGCCCTTTTTATGGCCATCGTGGCGGTGGTGGCGGTTCTGTGCTCCATCGAATACTCACGGATGACGCAGACGTTCGGCCCACTGGCGTTGGTGGCGGGATTGCTGGTCCTCATCGCCCCGCCCGCCGAGACGACGATGGTGTTGTTTCTTTCCGTCCTTGCGTCGATGACGGTGCCGCTGTTTTCGGATCTCGATTTGGAGATGGGTGTGCGGCGCGCGGGTGCACTGACACTCGGAATCCTCTATGTATTCGGAGGGTGGAAGTCGGCGATCCTGTTGCATGATTTGGACCGGCCACTGGCGGGTGCCGGACATCAGTTTCTGATGTTCGCACTCCTCGTGAATTGGGCGGGGGACACGGGCGCGTATTACGTCGGCCGCAAGTTCGGGAAGAACAAGCTGGCCCCGAGGGTGAGTCCGGGCAAGACGCGCGAGGGCGCGGCGGCATCACTGGTGGCCGCCATGCTGTTCGGGTTGCTGTACCTACCCTGGGCGATCCCCGGCTTCCCCATTTGGAAAGGTGCCCTGCTGGCTATTGCGGCCAATATCGCCGGACAGATCGGCGACCTCGCGGAATCAGCAGTCAAGCGCGTCTGTGGCGTCAAGGATAGCGGGAATCTGCTGCCCGGCCACGGCGGCATGCTGGACCGGGTCGACAGTACCCTGTTCGCGATGCCCGTGATCTATACACTGCTGGGCGCACTCGAAAAGTTCTAACACCAAGCTTCGGCACCTGAAACTTGTGGTATCGTCGTTTGGATGATTGCCTCCGACAGCCCCGCGCCGACCGCAGCCGGGCGGCCATGGTTGCCACGCATTGCATATGCGGCGATGACGTTGGCCCGATTCGCGCTCGGACTGGGAATGCTGCCCTACGGCATGTCCAAGCTGTTCGACCTCCAGTTCCAATTGCCAGCGTCGGTTTATGCGAAGCCGTTGGGAGAGATTCCAGGCACGTCGCTCACGTGGGCGTTCCTCGGATATTCGCCGGTCTTCCAAATCCTGTTGGGAGCCTTCGAGACAGTCCCCGCAATCCTGTTGATGTTCTCCCGCACGCGCCGTCTTGGCGCGCTGCTGCTGTTTCCCGTAGCGGCCAACGTGGTGATGTTCAACTTCTTCCTCGACCTGTGGCCGGGTACTCAGATGATTAGCAGCGTGTTGCTGGGATTGAACGTGTTTCTGCTCCTCTACGACTTGCCGTTATACCTCGGGTTCCTTTCGCGATTGATGGAGAGGCCGGAGCCTGTCGTCGGCGGAAGGTTGAGGACCGCGGGGAAGGTGGTGGCGTTCCTGGTCCCCGCAGTCGTCATCGGGTTGTTCCTGAAGGACTTCCGGGGACAATTGGAGATGGTTCTGTTCCCCTATACGGACTTCATAGGCGAACGCCAGATCAACCGGTCTGGAACGTGGTCGGTGGAATCAGTGCGGATCGGCGACGTGCCCGTTTCACAAGGGACGGGTGCCATCCTCTATTTCGATTTCAACCAGCGTTGCATACTGGAATCCGGATCCATCAAGGAGACCGGAAAGTACCAAGTGGATAAATCCAAGCACACCTTCCAAATCTCCGGCGTGCCCGTGGCGGGGAATCGGGACCAGGTACAGGGCACCTACCGGGTCGAAGGCGAGAAGCTGTTGCTCGACGGCTACAGCGAGGGAAGGCCGGTTGCTGTGGTTTTGAGGCGCTACCGCTGGGGCCATACAGGTCACTGACCGCCTATTTTTGCCTTGAGAAAAATCGCCCCGTCCGCCCACTATCCCAGTAGGCGGACATGCAAGACTACGACGTCACACTGAAGAACCTCTTGACCAAGCCCGGCAGCCTCCTGCTGGAAGCGCTGACCGGAACTCCGGCCCTCCGATGGCTGAACGTGGAATCGCCCAAGGTCCGCAACACCCGCCGCGACCTGCTCGGCGAAACGCCGGACCGAAAGTTGATCGGCATCGAGATCCAGACCCGCGACCAGCCCCACCTCGGGTTCCGCATCGGTGAGTACCAATATGCCACTGCCAACCGCTACAAGCGGATGCCGAGGCAGATCGTGCTGTACATCGGGCGCGCGAGGAAACCGCCGCCAGACCGGTACGACGACGGAAAGAACGTCCTCCAGTGGGACGTCGTCGACATCCGGGATCTCGATGGCGAAGCGTTGCTCGCCAGCCCCAATCTTGGCGATAATATAGTTGCGGTCCTGACGAAACTCGGCGAGCAGGCGGGCGCGGTGCGGCGGATCGTCGAGAAGATCGCGGACAGGCCACGCGACGACGAGCGTGCCGAAGCGTTGATGGAATTGTCCATGCTAGCGGGCTTGCGGCAGTTGGTGGACGAAGTGGAACAGGAGTCTAAGAAGATGCTGAGCGAACGGGAGATCTTGAAGAACGCCATGTTCGGACCGCCCTATCGGGAGGGTAAAGAGAAGGGCCTTGCCGAGGGCCTTGCCGCGGGCGAGGAGCGGGGCATGGTCAAAGGACAGATGGAAATGCTTCTAAAGCTGTTGCAGAAGCGCTTCGGCATGGTGCCAACCAAGACCCGAAAACGGTTGGCGTCGATGAAATCCAGTGAACTGACCGAGTTGGGCATGCGCTTCATGGATGTCCAGCGCATTGAGGACTTGTTTGTCTAGGCAATCTGCCCTGCGCACTGTTTCCGAATCGCCAGAGCCGAAATTCTTCGCGGTCCGCATTGGTTCCCGGTACCTGAACAAACTGGCGGACGGGCTCTACGGCCCTCCGTATCGGGAAGGGCTGGCGAAGGGTGTGGCCAGGGGCTCCGTCAAAGGCCAGGTGAAGCTCCTGGCCCGCATGTTGGAGGTGCGTTTTGGCCCCGTGTCACCTGAGATCGGGGAGCGCTTATCGTCGATGAACTCGGCGGAACTGACGAAACTGGGAGCACGGTTCCTCGATTGCAAGCGCGTCGAAGACTTTCTATCCCTTTTGGGCCCTGCACGGGCACCCCGTAAGCGAAAGGCCGTCAAGGTACCTGGAATGTTGAGCGAGCGGGAAATCCTCAAAAACGCCATTTTCGGTCCGCCCTACCGCGAAGGACTGGCAAAAGGAGAAGCATTGGCCGATGCCCGGTGCCAAGTGGATCTGATCATGGCTCAAATGGACGTCCGCTTCGGCACGGTACCTCCCACGGTGCGCCGACGCTTGGTGGCGATGAAAGAAGAACGACGGATAGAAACAGGACTCCAGTTGCTTCAGGCCCGGAGCATAGAACAGATACTCCACTCCTAGCTTAGGCACGCCCTAGAACGTCAACCGGGCCCCGAACTGGATGTACCGCGGATTGTTCGTCTGGCTCGTGATTGTCCCGAACGCCGAACTCGTCGCCGTCAGGTTCGGCGTCGCGAACAGCGGCTTGTTCGTCAGATTGAACGACTCCGCCCGGAACTGCACACGCACCTTCTCGCCCACCTTGAACGTCTTCGTCAGCGTGATGTTCACGTTGTTGGTGTGGTCCACCCGCAGGTTGCTGAACTGCGATGGGAACGTCCGGAAGTTGGACGCCAACTGCTGGCTCGACACCGTGTTGAACTGCGTCGTATCGAACGCGTGGTTCACGTTCTCCGCATTGTAGTTGAGCGGCCCGCCGTTGTAGATCAGGTTGCCCCACGCCAACGGCGCGCCGGCGTGCAGCGTGTAGATCGAGGCCAGAGACCAGCCTCCCAACACCGCGTCGGCCACGTACGGCAGCTTGTTCAGGAACTGCTTGCCGTTGCCGAAAGGCAGGTCGTAGGTGCCGCTGAGCACGAAACTGTTGGGCCGATCATACGAAGACACGCGTTTCTCCAAAATCGGCGACCCGCTGTTGAGGTAGCTGACATGCTCCATCAGCCGCGAGTAGTCGTAGTTCAGAACGAACTGCAACCCCGTCGCCAAGCGCTTCTGGATCTTGATGTTCATCGAGTGGTAGTAGGACCCGCCGTTGTTCAGAGTGTTTTCTGTGACGCCGCTAAATTCCGGGAAGCCACGCAAGATATTCGACACCGACGTGGTGCTGCCGTTGAGGCTGCTGCCAGGCAGCAGGCCCGAAAGTGGATTCGGCACCACGGCGGCCAAGGCGTTGATGGTGTTGTTGTCGCGCGTCGGCGAGGTACTCAGGTATTGCGCCGGAAGCGCGGTCAGGCTGTAGTTGGTCGTCAAATGGACCGAGTGGTTTCCGATATATCCCACTTCCAGCACCGTCCCGAACGGCAACTGCTGCTGGATGTCGAGTGTCCAACGCAGGCTGTACTGGTTCTGCAGATTCGAGTTGTAGAAGGTGACACTGTTTCCAAGGAACGTGTTCACGCCCTGCGACGCTCCGACAGGCTGCGCGATCCCGTTCGGAAACGGATTGCTAAGCGTCGTGGCCGGGGTCAGGTAGCTGTTGTTGGTCGCCACGTAGGCGTTTTGCTGCGTGAAACCGGGTTGCTGGGCCGTCAGGACACCGTAGTTGTAGTAGAAGACACCCGTGCCCGCGCGGACCACGGTCTTGTTCTTCATTGCTTCCGGCGACCAGCTCAGGCCGAAGCGGGGTGCAAACGAGAGGTTCGGCGTCGCATAGGCACCGCGATGGTCGGGAGTCGCGAAGAGCAGTCCGCCCGTGGCCTTGAAGGCGCTGGCGGCCAACTGCGGCTGCGGCTTGGCGGTGTAGGCGGCCTGCGCGGCGACAGCGACAGCATTCGCCGCCTTGGGGTCGAAACCGACGATCTGCCGGTTGTGGCTTTCGGTGTTCGGCGAGCCGTTTTCCCAACGGAGGCCCATGTTGAGCGTCAAGTTCGGACGGACATGCCAGTCGTCGTTCACGAAGAGCGAGTTGTACCAGGAATCGTTCTTGGAAGTCGCGTTGATATCGAATGTGCCGCTTGTGGGCAGTCCCAGCAGAAATTGCGCGACAGAACCGCCGAGGGTGGGTGCGGTGGCAGAACTGGTCGCCTTGACCCAGGACCCGGTATCGAACGTGTAGCTGCCCGATGCGTTGAACCAGCTGACGCTGGTGAAGTCCTGCAGCATCGCGGCACCGCCGAATTTCAGCGTGTGCGTGCCCCAAACCTTTGTGTAGCTATTGAACAGCTGGTAGGTGTTGTAGGGCTGGTTGATGTAGCTGCTGGACGGTCCCGCGTTACCCGCATAGCCGTCGGAAAAGGTGAAGAGCGGGAAGATCGGATGCGTCGAACTGGTGTTGATGTAGCCCGGGAAGCCCAGCTGGGTCGCGTCGTAGCCCTTGCTAGGTTGGAAAGAATACTGGTCGTAGCGGTTGCCGCCGATACGCAGGTCGGCGAAGAAGGTCGGGGAAAACACGTGGACGGCGTCCACCATGCCGCCCCAGAGGTCGCGGCAGATGGGGTGCTGCGCGTAGGCAAGATTCAGGATGATGTCGCTGGGGCCCGTCTGGCACCAGTTGCTCTGGCGTCCGCTAACCGTCAGCTTGTTACTCGATCCAAGGTTGACATCGCCGCGGCCGGAGAAAGAGTGGTAGTCGTCGATCGTGTTCTCGGGCGAGATGTAGTTGTTGGTGTCGTCGTAAACGCCGTTGGTGTTGGGCAGGGGCGTGTAGGTGGAGAGAAACTTGGTCGCGATGGGATTCAGACGGCTCTGCGGGATGATGTTCTTCGGAAATGCCGTGCGGGAGATCGTGGAGCCGTTGAGAACGGCGGTGGAAGGATCGTAGAGGGTGTAATTCTTCGAGCCGTTGTTGAGAGACAGCAGGCGCGAGAAATCGCCGCCCGCTTCGGCCGCAGTGGGAACCGTGAAATTCGTCGGAGTCGCGTAGGCGTCCTTGAAACCCTCGTACGCGAAGAAGAAGAAGACCTTGTCCTTGCCGTTGAAGATTTTCGGCAGAACCACCGGTCCGCCGATGGTGCCGCTCCACAAATTCTGCCGGTACGGCGGCTTCTGGACCTTCCCTTGGGCGTTGGGATTCGCGTTGATGAAGAACGGGGTCGCCGCGAGCGCCGAAACCTGGTTGAACTCCGATGCCGAGCCGTGCAACTGGTTGGTGCCCCCCTTGGTGGTGATTTCCACCGTGCCGCCGCCAAAACCGCCATAGGAGGCGTCCACGTTGAACGCTTCCACCTTGACGTCCACCACCGAATCGACCGGCGGGCTAAACGAAACGCGGGTGCTGGTGGTGCCGATAGTCCCGACGTTGGGAACGCCGTCGAGCGTCGCGCCGTTCGCGCCCGTCGCCGCACCGCCCATCGCGAACGCCGAGAAGCCGCTGTTTTCGAACGGGCGGTTCTGGTCGCGGGTACCGGTGTTGACGACGCCGTAGCCGAGGATCGCCAAATCCATCGGCGCTCGACCATTCACGGGCAGGCTCTCGACCTCGTGAGTCGTGATCACCTGGCCGGCGGAGGCGCTAACGCTTTCGAGCTGCGGCGCGTCGGATGTGACAGTGATGGATTCGGAGGCGCTGCCGACGCTTAGCGTCACGTCCTGGCCAACGCGGGTATCGGAGCCGACCTGGATCCCTGTTTGGGAATACTTCTTGAAGCCGCCGGACTCCACAGTCAACTGGTAGGAGCCCGGAGTCAGGAGCGGGAAGGTGTAGAGGCCTTCCGTATTGGTGACGGTCTCGAATTTGCTGTTGGTGTCACTCTTGATGACCACTACGGCGGCCTTGGCCACGCTGGCACCGGATGGATCGGTCACTTTGCCGGTCAAGGTGCCGCGGAATTCTTGGGCGAAAGTACCGACGGGCAGGATCAGAGCTGCGAACAGGGCGAAAAATGTGTACTTGCGACTGGGCATGGGGGAACTTTTTCTGAAGCGTTTGATTGGATGCTAGCACGAAAAGCCAGTCTCAATCATTCACATTCCTTGAACGCATCCTTCAGCAGAGCGAAGGATTTGGCCCTCCGAATTACAATGGGGCATGCGGTCCCAAACACTCCGTCGTCTTTCCATCCTCCTTGTACTTGCCGTAGCCGCGGTCGCGGTGCGCCGCGCATCCGCCGAGGGGGACGCCATGCCGATCCACCCCGACCGCGGTGCCGCCGGACTCGCCCGTATCCTGCGCGAAATCCGCACCCGCGCGAGCCTTGCGCTGGTCGTGGCCCATCCTGACGACGAGGACGGTGGCATGTTGGTCTGGGAAACCCGTGGCGTCGGAGCCCGAGCCATCCAGCTCACGCTCAACCGCGGCGAGGGAGGACAGAACGAAATGTCCTCGGATGTCTATGACGCCATGGGACTTGTCCGCACCCAGGAACTCCTCCAGGCGGGCCGGTTCTACGGCGTGGAGCAGTATTGGACACGCGCCATCGACTACGGATTCTCCAAGACCCGCGAGGAAGCGCTCGAAAAATGGGGGCACGACCGTGTCTTGGCAGATGCGGTACGCGTGATCCGTATGCGCCGCCCGCTGGTAATCACGTCGGTCTTCATCGGCAACCCGACCGACGGCCACGGCAACCACCAAGTCGCGGGTCAGTTGGCGCAAGAGGCGTATGTGGCGGCGGGCGACCCCACCAAGTTCCCGGAACAGATTCAAGAAGGATTGCGCCCTTGGACCCCGCTCAAGGTCTACGGCCGTTCCCCGTTCGCCGAAATCACCAAGGACGGCATGTACGACTACGCGATCGACAAGTACGTCCCTGTGCGCTTCTTCGACTACGTTGCACAGAAGTGGACCACCGAGAAGCCTTCGGTGAACCTGACCATCGACGAAGGCAAGGTGATCGCCGGCACCGGATTGACGGCGACGCAGATTGCGCGCGAAGGCTGGGGATTGCAGAAATCGCAGAACGGCGGCGGCACGCTGCCGCAACCGGCTCCAGCGACAGCCAGCTACCACCGGTACGGCTCCCGCGTGCCGACTTCGGACGCCGAGCAGACCTTCTTTGACGGCGTCGACGTGACCTTGAACGGTATCGCGGCCTTGGCGACCGGCGACACTGCGTTCCTCAAATCCGGTCTGGCGGAGATTACCGCGAAGGCCGACGCCGCGTTCGCCCAGTACTCCCCGGAGAAGCCCGCCGCGATTGCGCCCCTGCTGGCCGACGGCCTGAAGGGTACGCGCGATCTGGTGGCGCAGGTCCGAGCAAGCAAGCTGACCGAGCCAGGCAAGAGCGACGTCCTCTTCGAACTCGGCATCAAGGAGCAGCAGTTCCAGAAAGGTTTGGCTGCCGCGTTGGAGGTATCGTTCAACACGGCGGTGTCCGCTCAATTGAAAATGCCGGACCCGAACGCGGGAGGCCGTGGGCGGGGCGGCATGGGGATGATGCGGTCCGCCGCATTCACGATGGCGATTCCCGGCCAAGCTTTCGCCGTGGAAACGACGGTGTTGAACATGGGCGGCGAGGCCGTCGGACTGGACCGCGTAACATTGGTGCCAGCCGACGGGAAAGACTGGGCTATCGAATTGCAGGGCAAGCCCGCCAACACGGTCGCGCCGGGCAAGCAGGAGATGTGGCGTATGACGGTCAAGGTTCCTACCGATGCCGCCATCACGCGTCCTTACTACAAGCGCGATTCACTGGAGCAGCCCTACTACGACCTGATCGACGCCCGCTACCGCAATCTATCCACCGCGCCTTACCCATTGACGGCCAAAGCGACGTTCTCGTACCACGGCGTGCCATTTGAGGTCGAGCAGGCGGTGCAGTCTTCGGAACGCGTGGCGGGGATCGGGCAGGTCCAGCAGCCTCTGATGGTAGCTCCGGCGATTTCAGTCAGTCTGGGATTGCCCGGTGGGGCGCTCCCGCTGACGTCGAAGTCCCTGTCGCTGACGGCGACGGTCCACAGCAATGTGAAGGGAGCAGCGCAGGGTGTACTCCGATTGGCGCTGCCTGCCGGGTGGCGCTCCGAGCCCGCCGAAGCGCCGTTTTCCATGGCGCGCGACGGCGAAGACCGCGTGATTTCGTTCAACGTGGTGCCGTCGGGAGTGAAGGCACAGACCTACAACATCTCGGCCGTGGCCGAGTTCGACGGGAAGAAGTACTCGGAGGGCTACCGGACAACCGGGTATCCCGGCGTCCGGAGCTATCCTTTCTATACTTCGGCTACGTACAAGGCAGTCGGCGTGGACGTACAGACAGTTTCCGGGCTGCGGCTGGGCTACCTCCCCGGTACCGGCGACGAGGTACCCAAGGCGATCGAGAACCTCGGCCACGAAGTGCGGGTGCTAGCAACGTCGGACCTGACGCAAGGCGATTTAAGCGGCTATGACGCAATTGTGCTCGGTGTTCGCGCCTACGCAGTGCGGGCCGACCTCAAATCCGCCAACGGCCGGCTGCTCGACTACGTGAAGAACGGCGGCGTGCTCGTTGTCCAGTACAACCTGCAGGACTTCGACCACAACTACGGGCCGTATCCGTTCGAACTGGGGTCAAACCCGCAGAAGGTGGTGGACGAGGCCTCAACGGTGAAGTTCGTCGAGCCCAACCACCCCATGTTCACTTGGCCGAACAAGATTTCGCCATCCGACTTCAACGGCTGGGAGGAAGAGCGAGGCCACGGGTTTATGAAGACTTGGGACAAGCAGTACACGTCGCTGGTCGAAACCCACGATCCGGAGCAGGACGAGCAGAAGGGCGGATTGCTGATTGCGCGCTACGGCAAGGGGTTCTATATTTATGACGCCTTCGCGATTTACCGGCAGTTGCCGTCGGGTGTGCCGGGCGCGTACCGGCTGCTGGGGAACATGATCAGCCTCAAGAAAAATCCGGCCTACAACTAATTCTGGTGAGAAGATTCCGTGCCGCCGCCACTATTCCGGTAGGGCGGTATGCAGGATTACGACGTTGCACTGAAGAATCTGTTGACCAAGCCTGGCAGCCTGCTCCTCGAGACGCTGACCGGGACCAGCGGGATCCGCTGGCTGAACGTGGAATTGCCAAAGGTGCGCAACCCGAGGCGCGACCTGCTGGGCGAGACGCCGGACCGCCGGTTGATCGGAATCGAGATCGAAAGCCAGAGGCGTCCGCGCCTCGGATTCCATATCGGCGAGTACCAATACAGCACCGCCGTGCGGTATGGGAGGATGCCGAGGCAGATCGTACTGTACATCGGGCGGTCGACGAAGCCGCTGCCCAACCGGTTTGAGGACGAGTACAATCGTCTGGAGTGGAGGGTCGTGGATATCCGCGATTTGGACGGGGAGGCGTTGCTGGCCAGCCCAATCCTCGGCGATAATGTAGCTTCAGTCCTCACACGGCTCGGGAGTCAGGCTGGGACCGTGCGGAGAGTGATCGAGAAGATCGGATCCCGCAACGACGAGGAGCGGGCGGAGGCGTTGGCAGGATTGGCGATTCTGGCCGGATTGCGGCAGTTGACTGACGAGGTGAACAAGGAGGCCAAGAAGATGTTGAGCGAACGAGAGATTCTGAAGAACGCGGTTTTCGGCCCGCCGTACCGCGAGGGCCGTGAGCGGGGGCTGGCAGAAGGCGAGGCCAAGGGGGAGGTCAAGGGACAAGCGAAGCTCATTCTCCGCCAGTTGGAAAAACGCTTCGGTGACGTGGCACCTAGACTACGGAAGCGCTTGGCAGCAATGGAATCGGAGGAGCTGACTGAACTTGGAGTCCGCGCGCTCGACGTCCAGCACGTCGAAGATCTCTTCGTCGGCTAAGTCTGCGAACGTGCTGGACTCCGGCACGGCCGGGCAACGGATGGAAAATGTGCAAGTCCCGACGTCGCCAGCCCTACCTCGCAACCTTCAGGTAATCACCCAACTTCGCCTCCGCCTGACCCAACCCGCGCGCCAAACTCAGCTTCGCCAGATTGTACGCAAACAGAGACGTAATCCGGTCCAGATCCGACGACGCCACCGCCTCCTCCGCCTGCGTCACTTCCAGCGACTCGCTGATCCCGGCGTCAAACTTGGTCTTAGTCAGCCGCAGGGTCTCCCGAGCCAATTCCTGATTCTGCTTGGCCAGTTCGAGTTGGCTCGACGCCGCCTGAAGGTCCAGGTACGCATTGCGGACCTCGCTCTCGATACGCCCTCGCGTATCGTCAAGCTCCGCCCTGCGCTGGGAAAGCACTGCCTCGGCCTGTTCGATGTCGCCCGCCGCCTTGCCGCCAGCCCAGATCGGAATCTTGATGGAGCCTACAACCGTATACGTGTGCTCGATCTGCGAGGCGCGCGGTCCAATGGCTCCAAGGTCCGCGGAGATACCCAAAGACGGAAGCCGTTCCACCTTGGCAGCAGCCTTGGAACGCTCCGCAGCCCGGATCTGCGTTTCCGCCGCCTTCAAATCCTCCCGCGACACCAAGGCCTGCTTCACAGCCTCTTCCACCGCCAGCTGCGGTGCCGGGGAGTCGTCGAAGGAATCCAGGATGTCGAAGTTGTCGTTCACCGGCAGTCCGACGATGCGGGCAAGGTTGATCTTCTGCCGCGCCAAGTCGTTCTCCAGCGTGGCGATGCGCTGCGACTGGGTCTTCTGCTGGACCAAACTGCGGTTGACGTCGATCTGCGCGACCAAGCCGCCTTCGCGCCGCTGTTTCGTCTGCTCATAGAGCGCCTTCGCTGTCTCAAACTGTGCCTTGGCCGACTGAACGCGCGCCTTCGCAGCGATCACCTGCAGATACGCACCGCCCGTCGCTAGCACGATGGTTTCCCGTGCATCCTTGATCGCTTGTTCCGTCGCCTTGATCGTCTCCAAAGCCGCACGGTGGTTGTTGGTGGAGGTGAGGTCGGCCAACGACTGGGTCATCGTGACACGGAAGTCGAAGTAGTTGATGGGGCCGATCACAGCCGGAATGCCCGGAAGACGGAAGCCCAGCGCCTGCAGGTCCTGTGTGAAGTAGTTGTCGCGAATGGACCCGCTCAGATTGGGCAACAGCGCGCTGCGGGCAATCCGTTCCTGTCCCTGCGCCTGCCGGACGGCATTCGCAAGCCCCGCCACGCCCATGTTGTGCGCCAACGCGCGCTGCACGGCCTCGGCGAGCGTCAACTTGCCCGAAAAGGCCGTCGCGCCCGCCGTGGTGCTCCCGGTGAAGGGACCCTGCACCTGCACACTGCTATTCAAGGTGTTGACGCTGGTGGTCGTCCCTGGAACCGCAGTCTGGGTCGCAACCGCCGAGCCGCCTTGCGCAGACCGGCCCGACAACGGCAACTGCGCCGCCTGCGAGGAACCGCCGCTGGATGCCGGAGGTCCGAGTTGGGCCCGCAAGGGTGCCGCCGAGAGTAGAACGAAAATGTAAGCCGCAGTTTTCTTCATCTTGATCAACCCAACTGTTTCCGGAATCTCCAAACGCTCACCGACAACAAGAAGATCGCCAAGGCGATCAGTACCGCAAGATTGGGCCACAGGACGTCCAGCCCCGAACCTTTCAGGAACACCCCGCGCGCGATCAGCGAAAAGTGCCGGATCGGGTTGAACTGGGTGATCGGCTGCATCCATTTCGGCATCGCCTCGACCGGGGTCAAGGCCCCAGAGAACGACGACAATGGCGGATTGACAAAGAATGCCATCAACTGCGCCTGCTGGGCCGACTTCGAGAACGTCGAAAGCGTGGTCCCGATGCCGATCCCGCACAGCAGGCACAATGCCGCGCCCAGCAACACCAGCAGCACGTTCCCGTGGAAGGGGATGTTGAAGATCAGCTTGAGCAGGCAGGTGGCGAACAGGGCCATCGCACACAGGCATGCAAATAACGGCGCGATCTTCGCGAGGATGATCTCGCCAGTGCCCGCAGGCGTCATCAGGAGCTGTTCCACGGTGCCGTTCTCCCGCTCCTTCACCATGGACGCGGACGCCACCAAGGACCCGTTCAGAACCAGCAGCAGTCCGAACGTGCCGGTCACCACGTACCACTCCGTAATCAGGCCCGGGTTGAAAAGGAAGGTTGAAATCAGGAACACACGGCCCCGAGGCGGCCCGGCAGCCATCCCGGGCCCAGCCAACTTGCGGAACTCGCCACGCAGAAGCGTTCCATTCCAGTTCTGGAGCACACCCTCCGCATACCCTTGCGCGATCGACGCCGTATTGGCGTTCATGGCGTTGAGGAGAAATTGGACCGTCGTCTGCCGGCCCCGCTGGATGTCCTTGGCGAAGTCGGTCGGGATCACGATCCCGGCATCCATGTTCCCGCGCGCCAGTTCGACGCCCATGGTGTCGGCGGAAAAGAATGTCCCGCCCCGAACAAACGCCCCGCTCTGGGTCAGATTGGCGACCAAGTCCCGGCTTTCCGGCGTCTGGCTCAGGTCCACCACGCCCAGATTGAGGTGCTCCACGGAAGCATTGAGCGCAAAGCCGAACAGTACCAACTGCAGGGTCGGAGGCAGGATGAGCGAAACGGCAAAGCGCCGGTCCCGACGGATCTGCCCGAACTCCTTCTTCAGAAGCGCGGCCATGCGGTGTCCCACCAGGTTGGCTAGAGTCATATGGACAGTTGCATCCTTTTCATCTTCTTGTAGGTGCGGAAGTAGAAAAACGACCCGATCAGCGCGATTACCAGCACGTTGGACCACATCGCGGGCCAGCCGCCGCCCTGCAACAGGGCGTCACGAACGATCTCCATGTAGTACCGGCCCCAGACCAGGGACGACATCCAGCGCAACGCCGGCGGGATGTTCTGCACGGGAAAAATCAAACCCGATAGCAGAAACACAAGCAGGAAGCCGCCCATCGCGACCGCCTGGATCGCAGCGGCCTGGCTGGGAATCGCCGCGCCCACCATGGTTCCGAACGACGCCACGGTAAAGGTGTAGAAGATCGTGGCCACAAAGAAAGGCGTCGGGTCTCCCACCAAGTGGAGTCCGAACACGGTAAACAGCAGCGTCAACAGCAGGCACCACTCCATCATCGCGATGGTCATGAAGGCGAAAATCTTGCCCAGCAGGAACTCGTGCGCCGAAATACTGGAGACGTAGACCTGCAGGATCGTCTTCTGCTCACCCTCGCGGGCCATCGCAAGCGCGGCCAGCAGCGGCGGGAACATCGAGAGCCCGAGAACGAAAATGCCCGGCCCGTAGAACTTGTTGGCCACGTGCCCCGGGTTGAACCACAGCCGGATGTCGGCCTTCACCGGTGCCGCCCCGGTCAGCGTGCCGTCCGGGCTCCCGAACGCCACGGCGATCTCCGACGCGAAACCCTTCATCAACTTCGCCGTGTTGGCGTCGGTCGCATCGACCAGCAATTGCACGTTTGTGTTGCGTCCACGCGTCACGTCGCGTCCGAAGTGTTCGGGAATGATCAACACGCCACGCGCCGTGCTGCCGAGGAACGCGTCGATGGGGCGCTTGTCCGTCGGCAAAGCCACGACATGGAACGTGATGGAGTTGCGGTAAGCCGCGATCAGAGCCCGCGACTCCACCGAGCTGTCGAAATCCTGGATCGCCAGCGGCAGGTCCGTCACCGAGAGCGAAATCGCGTTGCCCAGCAGCAACAACAGCATCATCGGCAGGAACAGCGCCAGCGCCAGTGCCAGCTTGTCGCGCGTGATCTGGATCAGTTCCTTGCGTGTTTGTGCGAAGATTCGGCGCATCAGTCCTCCTTGCCCACTTTCCCCAGCTTGCGGGACTTTTCCACCACCACGATGAACACGTCCTCTAGGGAATACGGTTCCTCGTAGGCGTCGACCACCGAGATTCCGGCAGCCTCCAGCGAGGCCACCGTCTGCCGTTTGCCTGTCTCGAAGTCCAAATCCGTGATCACGTGCAACCGGTCGCCGAACAACGAGACGCGCCAACGGTCGCCTGTGGCGGCTAGGGGCTCGCGCAGAAGGTCGGCGGCGCGTTGCGGCTGGTCCACAATCATCTCGATCAAATGCCCGCCCTGCTCCGACTTCACGCCGTGCGGCGTACCCTCCGCCACCAGTTCCCCGGCCACCATAAAGCCGAGGCGGTTGCATTGCTCGGCCTCTTCGAGGTAGTGCGTGGTGACCAGAATCGCCGTGCCTTTGTCGGCCAGTTGGTTGATCATGCGCCAGAATGCCCGGCGCGCCAGAGGGTCGACGCCCGAAGTCGGCTCGTCAAGGAATAGCACGCTTGGCTCGTGCATGATGGACGCGCCGAACGCCACGCGCTGCTTCCAGCCGCCGGGCAAACTGCCGGTGACGAGGCTTTCCTTGCCCGTCAGGCCGGAAAACTCCATCACCCAGCGCTTCTTCTCCTCCAGCTCATCCTTCGGCACGCCGTAGACGCCGCCGAAGAAGTCCAAGTTTTGTTCGATGGAGAGGTCGTCGTAAAGTGAAAACTTCTGCGACATGTATCCGATGCGTTCGCGTACCGACCGCGACCGCAGGCTGCCACTTTCGCCCGCCAGTTCCATGCCGCCCGAACTGGGCCCGAGCAGGCCGCACAGCATCTTGATCGTGGTGGTCTTGCCCGCGCCGTTCGCACCCAGAAGCCCGTAGATTTCACCGTACTTGACGGTGATGTTGACATCTTGGACGGCGGTGAAGGCTCCGAAGTGCTTGGTAAGGTCGGTGGCCCGTATGGCAACTTGGCCACGGATATCCTGGTGCGGGTGCTCGCTGGGATAGGGCTTGCTCTGGACGTCCTGGCCAATGGCCCGCAGCGTTGCCACGAAGGTGTTTTCGAGCGTGGGCTGGTCGATCCGGAAGACGTCGCAGGTCAGGCCGGCGGCGCTCAAACGTTCCTCCACCAAAGCCTTGCCGCGAACCGGATCCGGCGCGATCACGTCCAACCGGTCGCCGAATCGCTGGACGTCGAGGATTTCCCCGTGTCTGGCCGATTCGACCGACAGGATCTCTTCGGCCTGCGCCAAGTTGCTGGTGTGGATTTCGAGCCGCTTGGCCTTGAGGCTGTCGCGCAGTTCCGTGGGTGTCCCAGTCTGGCGGATCTCGCCCAAGTGGATCAACGCCACCCGGTGGCAGCGCTCGGCCTCGTCCAGATAGGGAGTGGCGACCATGATGGTCAGCCCGTCGTCGGCCAGGTGGGCCAGCGTGTCCCAGAATTCGCGACGCGAAACCGGGTCGACGCCGGTCGTCGGCTCGTCCAGCAGCAGTACCTGCGGCTGCGCCACCAAGGCGCATACCAGAGCCAGCTTTTGCTTCATGCCGCCGCTCAAGCGTCCCGCAAGGCGTTCTGTAAAGCGGTCCATGTCGAACATGGATAGATACTGGTGGCCGCGCTCCTGAATCTGCTTGTGGGGTACGCGGCGCAAGTCGCCAATGTACTGTATGTTCTCGGCCACCGTGAGATCGGGATAGAGACTGAAGGCCTGGGTAAGGTAGCCGGTGTTCTCGCGGGCGTCCCGCGCAGCCTGGCCGAAGATCTCGACAGTCCCCGCAGTTGCCTCCATCACGCCGGCGAGGATTTGGAACGTTGAGGTCTTTCCCGCGCCGTCGGGGCCGATCAAGCCGAAGATTTCACCCTTGCGGACCTCGAAATCGATGCCTCGGATGGCGTCCGTCCCGTTGGCATAGCGTTTCTTGAGACCGACGACGGAGATGGCGGGGGGCGTCATGGCCGCCCTCCCTGGGAAGATCGCTCCCTTGCGGTCGCGGCTCGGTCACGTGCGGACTCCACCGAGCCGCGACCGCCAAGGAGCGTTCCTTCCGGGGTCATGTGAATGGTCCGCCTCATTTGCGCGGAGTCACCGGCGGCCATGTGTCTCCCGATACCAAGATTTCCCCATCTGCGGGCATGCCCGGCTTGGCGAAACCGATTCCCGTCTTGAGTTGGAGCTTCACCCCGACCACCTGCTTCACCCTCTCGTCGCGGAAATACGTGTTTTCCGGCGTAAACGTAGCCTGCGGGTCGATGCGCGAAACCACCGCTTCGAGCGGCTTCTTCACGTCGGAATCGAGGAAAATCCGTCCCGCCTGGCCCAGCTTGACCTTGCCGATCTCGCCTTCCGGCACGAAACCCCGCAGGTAGACCCGGTTCAGATCCAGCAGCGTGACGATCGCGGTGCCGGCTTGCACAACTTCGCCGGGCTCCGCGCTGCGGGTGACGACCGTTCCGTCGAAAGGCGCAACGACCACCAAGTCCTTCAGATTGGCCTCGGCTTCCACCAACTGCGCCCGGAGGCGGGCTGCGTCGGCGTTGTACGTGGCGATCTGCGTCTGTTGTTGGATGATCTGCTTCTTGATCGCCGCAGCCTGCGAAACGTGGATTTCCGAGTTGGTGCCCGTCGTGCGGGCCAGGCTCAGTGCCTGCTTGGCCGACTCGACCCGTTTGCGAGCCGCATCGACCGCCGCCTGCTGGCTCTCGGCGCTCGATTGTGCCTGCTTGCCCTGGCGTTCCGAAACCGCGCCCTCCTTGGCTAGGCGGGTGTATACGTCGCGGTCGTACGCGGCCAGCTTCATCGTGGCCTCTTGCTGCGCGAGCACCGACTCGGCGGCGGAGACCTCGGACTCGGCCTGCCGCACCCGCGCGCTCGAATCGAGCTTCGCCTGGCCTGTCTCCAAGTCGATTCCCTGCAACTGGTCCTGGAAGATCGCCGTCTGCTGCTGGGCTTGGCGGACGCGGGCCTCCGCCTCGACCACTGCGGCCCGGGCCTGGTCCACTCGCGCCCGCAACTGGCTATCGTCCAGCGTCGCGACGATGTCCCCCGACTTCACCACGTCGCCTTCCCTGAAACGGATGTCGACGATACGTCCAGCCACTTTGGGGGAGATGGCGGAATCATCGCCCTCCACGCGCCCGGTCAACTGGACGATGTTTCCGGGCACGGCCGGCACCTGGATGAAGTTCTTCCACACGCCGAACGCGATCCCGCCAACTAGCAGGAGCGGGATCAGGATGCGGAGAGGATTCGGACGCTTTGGCTTGGAGTCACTCATTGTTTGCTTGTACCTGCGATCTTTCTAAGACCTGCGAGCGAGAATTCGGCGATGTGGCCTGCCACCTGCTCCACTTGCTCCGGCGTAAACTGCATGGCTGGCCAGACGTGGCCCAGGACCGGGCGGCCGTGGATATAGTGCGCAATTTGTCCGATGATGCTGTGCGCGGAAAGTCGCACAGTATCGTGGTCGGACGGAAGGTGGACTATGGCGGAAATGATGGAACGGAGCAGCGCGTAGCGGGGACCGATCAGTTCCTCGACGATGATGGGAAGTCCGTCGCTGGGCCGCGCCAGTTCGTGGACCATGATGCGGAGGTGCCATTGGCGGCCTTGACCGCCCAGGACCAGCTTTCCGAGCATGGCTGAAATGAACCCACGGAGGGCTTTTTCGGGGTCCTCGCTGACCGAGCCGGGCAGGTCGGGATTGACGGCGATGTGCCGGATCACCGCGCCATAGAGGCCAAGCTTGTCGCGGAAATGGTAGTTGACGGCGGCCACGTTGGCCCCGGCGCGGGCGCAGATCTCGCGGATGGTGGCCGACTCATAGCCCTGCTCGGCGAAAATCTCGCCGGCGGCTTCGATGAGCCGGGTACGGGCCGCGTCTTCGGGGTGGTGTGCCACTAAAACACCAGATTAAAACAAGTGTTTTAGGATGTCAACCACGGGATGGATAGTGGCATGTTCGGTTCACGGCAGCTTGGCGACAACCTGTTCGAGGTTGCCGAGGAATTTCTGCCAGCCGTAGGTCGCGCCCTTGTAGTTGGCCTCCTGCTCCGACGTGAAGCCGGATTGTTCCATGCGGAGGCGGGTGCCGGTGGGGATAGGTGTCAACGTCCAGGTCACAACCCACTGCGGACCGGTTCCGGGCTGGTCGCCGACCGGACTCCAGCGGTAGGCGAGGCGGGTGGGCGGTTCGACCACCAGAACCTCGGATTCGATGACGCCGCTCCAATTGGGCCTCGCGGGGGCTTGGAAACGGAACTTGTGGCCAACGATTGGCTGGAAGTCGTTCTGGAGCAGCCACTCCTCGATGAGCGGGCCCTGGGTGAGGGCGCGCCAGATGCGTTGCGGGGGATGGGCCATGTCACGTTCGACAACGAGGGATCGGGTATCGGGCATCCTATTGATCCATATGGGTGAGGAATGTTTCGAGCCTGTCGAATCGGTCGCGCCAGAAGGCCCCGTAGACCGACATCCAGTCGACCAGCGGTCCGAGGGCGTCTGGTTGGGCGCTATAGTGCGTTTCGCGCCCCTCCCGCCGGTCGCGCACCAAGTGGGCATGTTTGAGGATGCCGAGATGCTTTGACACCGCTGGTTGCGAGATTCCGGCGCGATCAGTGAGCGCGTGGACGGTCTGCTCGCCGTCACGGGACAAGCGCTCGAAGATGGCACGGCGGGTAGGGTCGGCGAGGGCTTTGAAGACGTCGTCCGTCACGACTTGCATGGCGGGCTACCAGGACAGCTGGGTGAGTTGGATGAGGTTTCCGCAGGTGTCGTCGAGGACGGCGTAAATGGACCCGTGGGTCTTGGTGGGCTCTTTGGTGAATTTGACGCCAAGGGCAATGAGGCGGTCGTATTCCTGCTGCAGGTCGGAGACGAAGAACATGGCGGCGCTGATGCCTTGCTGGAAGATCGCTTCCTGGTAAGTCTTTGCAGCCGGGTTCTTGTTGGGCTCCAGAAGCAGCTGGGTTCCCTCCGGATCCTCCGCCGAAACAACGGTGAGCCACTTGTAGTTGCCCGCAGGGAATTCGTGCTTCTTGAGGAAGCCGAGGATGGTGGTGTAGAAGTTGAGGGCCTTGTCCTAGTCATCGACGAAGACGCTGGTGAGTTTGATTTTCATGGGGGTGTCCTTCCAGATGCAATCATAACTATCCGGCTATTGATTGTCAAGGTCTCCACTCCCCGCAAGTAAGAGGCGGTCGACCGCGATGGATCAACCGCCCTTCGAACCTCCCGCGATTCGTCCTACCGTCTCCGAATCGACCGAACGCAACCATCCTGGCGAGGGCGCCGGTGTCAATAGCCTGCTTACCGTTCCATTCGTGGCTCAGATGCCAAGTGGGCACGGATTGCTGGCAACGTTGATCCGGGAGGAGTCTGGGATCGAGTTATATACGCCGCGGCAATGCCGAGGCTTCGTCGTGCATGTCGGGGCCGATTCTTCCTACGGCCAACCGTATGCGGAAATGCGTGTCGCGGCTCTAGCCGTTGTGCAGGCCCAGGACATGGCCGAAGACAAAAGTCTGTCCGCCGACCAAGCGCTCTTGTCCGTCCACTACAACCCACGCGCTGGCACGCAAAGCGTGGTTGTGCAGACGATGCTCGTCACTGCGGTCGACCTCGACGTGGAATCCGATCGTCTCGCCGTGACCTACTGGAATCCCGGAGATCCCGTGCGAAGGCAGCCTCAGCGGGTGGCGTCTGTGCTCCCCGTGTCGCGCATGCCTCGGCAGCTCGCGCGCAAACCGTCCCAGGGAGCTCTTTTCGAGAGCCTCGAGCGACCGCCCGCTCGCCCGCACATGGAGTAGGTTTGCCGGAACCTCCACCGCGACCTGCCTCGCGTTCAACAACTCCAGCGAGATGCGCACATGCATGGTGGTCTTCAGGCGTCCGCCGAAGGCCAGATGGTTGATCCGGATGAAGGCACCCGAGTTGTCGCCCGGGTTCGCAATATGGATGTTGCGCCACGCGATGCGCGCATTGTCCACCACATTGTCAATCAGCAACGCATGTGATCCGCCGCGTTCCGGGAAGCTCATTCCGGCGTAGGCCATCAGTGAGGAATCCGGCGGATTTGTTCCGCCCGGCGTGTCCGGAGACACGTTTTCGAAGTAGTGCGCGTTCGGCGTAACCACCCTCGCCAGCAGACAGAAGTGCCCGTCGTCGCCCAAATACTTGGTGGGGTCGGGTATCTTCGTCCATGCGATAGGCCCCACAATCGTGTATCCGCCCGGAGGAATGACCCCAACAGGCGCACCTAACGCCACGATTCCACCCAATGGCTCTTGCTGCTGGGGATCGGATGGGCCGTTGCCATCCCACGGAATCGGCCAGTCCAAAGTTGCGCTCCCCTTGGCCCAGTACACATTCACGACGTCAAGCCCGCCGGTGGGGGTGGTCTTCGAGAAGTTGTCGACGCGCACATAGATATTCCGCAAGCCCGCGCCGCCAAGGATGGTATTGGAGCCTGAAGGATCAGTAGCTGGCGTGGGCAAGGTTCCACCAACGCCGGGCACGGCATTGTCAACAGCGCCCGCCGCCACAATGTTCCGGCTGTCCCACGCAATGTTCAAGGCTGAGGAATCCGGCTCCACGCCACTATCCGAGCCTGTGTCGCCGATCCACGCGCCCAGCGGTACGATCGCAATTCCGCCATTGCCGATGGGATTGACCGGCGTGCTTTGGTTCGACACCACCCTGCTGCTCGTATCAGCGGCATTGTTCGCGATGGCCGCGAGCGGAACCACACTCGGATCGTTCGATGGCGCGGTCGCGCCGAGATAATAACCGCGCACCCATCCGTGTCCGGAGGCATCCGGGGTCTCATCGTTCACGAACAGCCATTGCGACGCGGCATCGATGGCGAGGCCACCCAACTGTGGCAGTTTCGCACCGGAGTAAGCCGGCAGCGGATAGATGGAGAAGTCGGCGGGGGCCAGCGCGTAGGCGCCGGCACCCGCAGCGATCTGGACCTGAATCTTCGACACCGCAAGGGCGGTTAGCTTCACGATGGTAGTAATTTCGTTGCCCGCGCCCACCGAGTTGCCAAAGTCGTTGTTATTCGCCACCCATAGGTTTCCGGCGAGGTCGAAATCCAGCCCCTCCGGCGAGGCGAATAGAAACGGAAGAGTGGTCGCGAAGTTATTGTTAGCCAGATTGAGCGGTCCGGCCGGGTTGTCGATCACGACCGTCACCGCAGTGTGAGTTTGCAATGCCGCTGCCTGAAACACTACGAGCCTGTTGTTCCAGTAATCGGTTGCCCACAGGTTCCCGACAGCGTCGAAGCGCAGATTCCCGAAATACGCCTTCTTGCCTGCGTTGCCAAGGCTGATGCCGGCCACCGCGGATATTGCTGTGCGCGCGTTGGGATAAAGCCAGATCTGGTTGCCAGGATCTGCGCCCTCCGGGTCTGCGCCCGCCGCGCCGTAAAGGTTGCCGTTGGCATCCACAGCCAAACCGACATAATCGGACTGATTCAGGTCGATCACAAACGCTGCCGCAATCGCGGCCGCGGGGTCCTTCAGGAAGTTGGGAAGCTTCACAATACCCTGTCCCGGCCCGCTGAGGGAGAAATAGACATCGTTGCCCTCGACGCAACAGGAATTTGGATTGGGAATACCCGGTGCTCCCGGGAATAGCGGGGTCCAGACCGTCTGCGAAACATTGAACTTGGCATTAGCGACCGCCTGTCCAGTGGGGGCGGTTTGTGTACCGGGAGTATAAAGAGAGAGGCTGAGCCCATTCCACGAGGGGACGATGAGCGGCTTGGTTGGATTCGCCATGGCCGTACTCTATCACGATTTCGGCGTCAAGGAGGGACAGTGGGCCTAAATACAGGTATCCACGACCATACCCGCCGTGGACGTTCAATACTGTAACCAAGTAGTAATTCGGGGGAGCAACGGCCGCCTGGCTCGGCGGGACGTGCGCTCGTTTCTTAGAAGCGCAAGGGCCGCGGGGCGCGGCGGCGAGGTCGGGCGCGAGTTCCTCAGAAGGAGGCATGTTGCGGATGCCTCCCGCCCCACTCCCGTTGACTACCGGCCAGGCGGTGAGTTCAGAAACCCGGCAAACATGTTTGGTTCGCACCGTCTTGCAGCCGGATGCCCCGGAAGGCACCGCATTCCACTCCGCAACCCAACCCGCGTAAAATCAAAGAAGTGGCTCAAATCCTAGATGGCAACAAAGTAAGGGACCAGATCCTCGACGAATGCCGGCCTCGCATCCAGCGCGTCATCGACCGTTCCGGCCGCCCGCCGGGCTTGGCCGTGGTGCTCGTCGGGGCCGATCCGGCATCCCAGGTCTACGTCCGCAACAAGACCAAAACCGCCGAAAGCCTCGGCATCTACGGCGAAACCATCACGCCCGACGCCTCCATCACCACCGACGCCCTCCTTCAACTCGTGCGCGCGTTGAACCTGCGCCCGGAGATCGACGGCATCCTAGTGCAGCTCCCCCTGCCCGCCCACATCGACTCGCGCCAGATCCTGAACGCCGTCGCGCCTGAAAAGGACGTGGACGGTTTCCACCCGGTCAACGCGGGCCTCCTCTCCATCGGCGCGCCCGGACTGCGCCCCTGCACGCCGTCGGGGGTGATCGAAATCCTGAAGCGCCACCAAATCCCCATGGCGGGGCGGAACGCGGTAGTGGTGGGACGCAGCAACATCGTAGGGAAGCCCATGGCCATGCTGCTGCTGGAGGAGAACGCCACGGTCACGATCTGCCATTCAAGGACCGCCGACCTGCCCGCTGTCTGCCGCACCGCCGACATCCTGGTGGCCGCCATCGGCCGCCCCGCCGCGATCACCGCCGACCACATCCAGCCCGGCGCGGTGGTGATTGACGTGGGGATCAACGCCGTGACGGACCGGGCGAAGGCGGAGACGCTGGGTCCCACGAAATTGGCCGCGTTCGACAAGAGGGGCACGGTTTTGGTGGGCGATGTCCACCCGGTGGACATGGCGGAACTCGCCTCGGCCCATACGCCGGTTCCCGGGGGAGTTGGTCCGCTGACGATCGCGCTGCTGATGCGGAATACCATTGAGGCAGCCGAGCGGCGGGTTGGCCTCCGCTCCTGATTTGCACTACAATCAGACAAGATGTTAGCCAACGAACCCAACCGATACCCGTTGTCAGACTTTCAACGCGAGCCGTTGGCGAGGATTGGAGATCTGCGGAGGATCGGCGGTGCCGCGCTCCTTACGGTCGATGGTGAGACTGAAGCCGTGCTGCAGACTCCCGAGGCCTACCAAGAACTGTTGGATGATTGTGAGCTGTTGAAGAACCTCGGCAGCCTGGCCAAAGGACTGGCCCAAGCCCGGTGCGGGGAAGGGCGTCCGATGCGCCAGTTCGTAGAAGAACTCGCCGCGCGGCATGGGATCTCGCTTGAGTGACTAAGTACGAAGTCGTCATCATGCCAGAAGCTGAGGCAGGCGCCCTCGAGTCCTTCGATTACATCCGGCAAAGGGCACCAGTAAACGCGGCTCGGTGGCTCAGGGGGCTCTACGCCGCCATCGATACGCTCGAATATTTTCCCGAACGATGCGGGTATGCAAGGGAGAGGGAGTTTCTCGGCGAGGATCTGCGGCAACTTGTCTTCAAGTCCCATCGCATCGTATTCAGGGTGAATAGGACATTGCAATCGGTGGAAGTGATCCATGTCCGACATTCGCGGCGCTTGGCAGTCGGCCAGCCACAGTCGAACCTAGATTGATCCCATGTTAATCGTAGGCCTAACCGGCGGCATAGCGTCCGGAAAATCGGTCGCCGTCGCAGAATTCGCCCGCTCAGTTGCCACGTCATCGAAGCCGCCCAACTGGATTGCAAGAATACCCCCTGTCGGAGTGCCTACTCAACCACTACAATTCCGTAGTGGTCGAGCCCCAACTGCCACACGTTCGGGAGCACGACCAAGGGACTGGCGCAGGAACGCTGTTGACCGCTCCCGCCACCACACGCTAAGATCAATGCCATATGACACTGGCACTCTTTGACCACCCGCCCGCCACCCGGCTGGACGACGAGGATCAGGTGACCCTCGCCGCGATTGGCAACGGCATCGCGCAGCTGGATGCGGGTCGGGGCGTTCCGCTGGAGGACCTCCGCTTGGAACTGGCGAAGCGGTGTTCAAGGTAATTGTCTCGCCGGAGGCTTGGGAGGAATTCTTCGAAATTTTCGATTTCATCGCCGTCAGCGACCGCGCTGTGGCTGCGAGTTTCTGCGACGGAATTCTGGACCACATCGATCTACTTTCGCGTTTTCCGCACGAGGCCCGTCAAGGCGTCGAAGTCATCCCCATCTGGCACACCGCCCGCCAGAAACCGCTCGACGTGTGACGCTTGGACGGTGTCCCAGATGGGGCTGTCGGGCCCCTCGCCGCACAAAGGCGACCGAGAGATCTCACAGCCGCGCTCGCATCCTTTGGCTACACTGAATGGGAGCCTCGCCGATGCCCCCCGGTTTTCTTCGCGCCCTTTGCGGTCCGTCCCTTGCGCCCTTTGCGCGAACCCCTCATTGCACGAAGCCCCGGACCCTTGACACCGCCGCTGGCATGGAACCCTCGCCATGTTCATCGTAGGCCTAACCGGCGGCCTCGCGTCCGGGAAATCGGTTGTCGCGGCGGAATTCGCCCGCCTCGGCTGCCATGTCATCGAGGCCGACCAACTCGGCCGTGACGTCGTGGAGCCTGACGCACCCGCATACCAACCCGTCGTCGAGGCCTTCGGGCCAAGCATCCTCGACCCCGAAGGCCGAATCAGCCGCCCTGCGCTCGCCGCTATCGTCTTCAACGATCCCGCGCGGTTGGACCAACTGAATGCCATCGTCCACCCTGCCGTCCACGCGGCCGTCGAACAGCGCTGCGCGGAGATCGCCGCCCGAGATCCCCAAGCCATCGTCATCTATGCCGCCGCCATCCTGATCGAAACCGGCGGTTACCGGGAATATCCCAAGCTGATCGTGGTCGCCTGCTCCCGCGAGCACCAGATCGAACGCGCCCTGCAGCGCCCCGGAGCCACCGAGGCCGACGTGAGGGCGCGACTTTCCCGCCAGCTCCCCCTAAAGTCCAAGCTCGAATATGCCGATTATGTAATTGGGACCGATGGGACACTTGCGGAAACGCTCCGTCAAACTAAAATGGTTCATGAGAGCTTGTTGCAACTAAAGACGCGAGAAACCGCATGAGACCCCGGACCCTCCTTTTCACCCTTCTCCTCGTTGGCGGCTTCTGGCTCGCGACCTCGCGCGGCCAGTGGCAACTCCGCCAACTGGTCCACCCCTTGACCAACGGCGGCAAACTGTGGTCCGAGCCTGTCACGGCGCAGGGGGCCGGTTTCGGGGCCGACGAACAGAACAACATCGACATCTACAAGGCCAACCGCCTCGCCACCGTCAACATCACCAGCGTGGTCTACGAGCGCGACTTCTTCTTCCAGGTCTACCCGCGCGAGGGCACCGGCTCCGGCTTCATCATCAACGAGGAAGGCGAGATCATCACCAACAACCATGTGATCAACAACTCGCGCAACATCACGGTGACGCTGTCGGACAAGAAGCAGTACAAGGCGACGGTGCTCGGAATCGACCGCCGCAATGATTTGGCGCTCCTCACCATCAAGGCCAACCGGAAGCTGCCGTTCGTGCATTTGGGCGACTCCGACAACCTCCAAGTGGGGCAGAAGGTGCTCGCGATCGGCAACCCGTTCGGGCTCGAGGGCACGCTCACCACAGGCATCGTCAGCTCGCTGGGGCGCAGCCTGCAGAACGAAGACGGAATGCTGGAAGGCCTCATCCAGACCGACGCAGCCATCAACCCCGGCAACAGCGGTGGACCCATGTTCGACTCCCGCGGCAACGTAATCGGTATCAACACCGCGATCTACGGCGCGCAGACCCGCAGCGGAGAGGCTGGCAGCATCGGCATCGGGTTCGCGATGCCCGTCAACCGGGCCAAGGCCATCCTTGAGGAATACCGGAGCACCGGGAAGATCTCGCACCCGGTCCTCGGCATTACGAGCGTCCAGTTGGTGCAGGGCGACTTGGCGGAGGCACTGAACCTGCCCGCGAGCGGCGGACTGCTGATCGAAGGCATTGATCGTGGTTCTCCGGCCGACGACGCCGGACTGCGCGGACCCAACCGTTCCGTAATCGTAGGCATGTACCGGCTGGGAGTGGGCGGTGACCTGATCACCGAAGTCGACGGCACCCCTGCCACCAGCCCCGACGCTCTGCGGCGCGCGATCAACAGGAAGCGCGCGGGCGACAAGCTTGACCTGACGCTGTTCCGCAACGGGAAGACGGTGAGCATGTCCGTGACCCTCGGCGCGGCCGCGGAAGCTTTGTGACACGCCGCGATTTGCTGAAATCGGCGGCTTGGACGGCCTCGGCGGTAGGCCTGTCGAGAGCTGCCGATCCCCCCAAGCCCCCCAACTTCGTCTTCTTCCTGATCGACGACATGGGCTGGAAGGACGTCGGCTTCAATGGCAGCAGTTTCTTCGAAACACCGGAGATCGACAAGCTCGCCGCCAGCGGCATGCGGTTCACCAACGCGTACGCCGCTTGTCCCGTGTGTTCGCCCACGCGGGCAAGCATCATGACCGGCAAGTACCCGGCGCGGCTCGGGATCATCAACTTCCTACCCGGTAAGCACACTTTGCCGCATTCGAAGATGATCGCGCCGGTCTCGAAGCAATTCCTGCCGCTTGAGGAGACCACCATCGCGGAGGAACTCAAGGCCCAGGGCTACGTGACCGCCGCCATCGGCAAATGGCATCTCGGGGGCCCGCAGTACTACCCCGAAAAGCAGGGCTTCGACATCAACGTCGGCGGCACCGACAGCGGCTCCCCGAAATCCCACTACTTCCCGCAGTGGACGGGCAACCCGCCCATCGAATCCACGCAGGGTGCCTACCTCGCCGACGCCCTCACGGACGCAGCCGACGACTTCATCCATAACCACGCCCAGACGCCGTTTTTCCTCTACCTCGCACACTACGGCGTGCATATCCCCCTCGAAGGCCGGAAGGACTACGTCCCGCATTTCGAAAAGACTGCCGACCCGAAGAATCCCCAGCACCACGCCGTCTACGCGGCCATGGTGAAGAGCATCGACGACAGCGTCGGACGGATCGTCAAGCGAGTCACCGACGAGGGGCTGCTCCCGAACACGGTTTTCTTCTTCATGTCCGACAACGGCGGCTTGGCATCGGCCGAGTACAAGGGCCAAACACCAACCTCGAACGCCCCTCTCAAGGCGGGCAAGGGCTTCCTCTACGAGGGCGGTATCCGCGAACCCCTCTGCATCGTCTGGCCGGGGGTCGTGAAACCCGGCGGCGTCTGCAACGAGCCCGTCATCTCCACCGATTTCTACCCCACCATTGCCGAAATGGCCGGCATAAAGCGCGTCATCGGGAGTCCGCGCGACGGCCTGAGCCTCGTACCGACCCTCAAGAACGGCACGCCGCCCAAACGCGACGCCCTCTACTGGCATTACCCCCACTACTCCAATCAGGGCGGACGACCGGGCGCGGCCGTCCAGTCCGGTGGCTGGAAGCTGATCCGCTGGTACGAGGACGATTCCGTCGAACTTTACAACTTGGCTGGCGACCCCGGCGAAAATACCAACCTCGCACAGCGACAACCGGCCAAAGCGCTCGAACTCCGCACCAAGTTGGACGCATGGCTGAGGACGATGCGCGGCGACATGCCCCGTAACAACCCGGACTACGACGAGGAAAAAGAGACCGAGGGCTTGGGCGCCGCCATCCGGGAACAACTGAAGTCCGGGGAACTTCCCACGCCGGTGCGCCGCTAGTGGCGGGCGAATAGATGGGGGTGAAGGTCGCGTTCGCTTCCGGCACCGCAGAGCTCAACCGCGCCCTGCTCGACCGCTTCGCGGTCGTCGAGCCGGACCTGCCCCTGTTCGTGGTGGCCGAGTTCGAGCCCCAGGTCGGAACCTGGATTCCGTACCATGTGCATCGCCCGATGTCCCGAAACCGCGCCGCCATCCGCGCCGCGCTGGGAGGCCAGGACATCCGCCGGGCCGCGATGGTCCTCGCCAGCGGCACTGCACTGGGGCCGATGCGCATCATCGCGGCGACGCTGGCACCCGGCAGCCTGATCACATACGACGAGGAGCTCAACCCCGGCGCACTCCCCGCCCAACTCCTCCGGCAGACCACCGCGACAATTCAAACCCAATTCGCAGAGGACGGACGCGCCCGCAAGTGGTTGAAAAGGCTAGTGAAACCGTCCGAGGCCGAGATCCCGGTGCGGGCGCGGCTGGCCCAAGCTTACGGGATTGCCGCCAACCGGTTCCGCGGAACGAAACAACCGGCCTCCCTTCCCGGTGAAACCCCACTGCGACCCGGCGTGACCATAGTTGTGCCCACGCGCGACGGCAAGGCGCTTCTTGAAATGATGCTGCCGCCCTTGCTCCCCCAGCTACAGCAGGGCGAAATCATCGTCGTGGACAACGGGTCGACGGACGGGACCATCCATTGGCTCAAAGGCGAGCACCCGTCCATCCGCACCATCCACTCCTCCGCCCCGCTCTCTTTCGCCCGCGCCGTCAACCTCGGCATCGCCCAGGCCAAGTGCAGCCACACGCTGCTGCTGAACAATGACATGGTGGTGGAACCCGGCTTCATCGCCACTCTTGAAGCCGCTTTCGAACACGTTCCCGACCTCTTCTGCGCCACAGCCCAGATCTTCTTCCCGCCCGGCATCCGCCGCGAAGAGACCGGAAAAGCCGTCTGGCGGCGCGAAAACCCACTCGACTTCCCTGTCCGATGCGACGACCCGCTCCCCGGCGAGGATCTCACCTGGGTCTTCTACGGCAGCGGCGGCTGTTCCCTTTTCGACACCGAAAAGCTGCGCGCCATCGGCGGCGTTTCTCCCGTCTACGACCCCGCCTACGTGGAGGACATGGACTTCGGCCACCGTGCCTGGGCGCTCGGCTGGCCGTCCGTCTATTGCGCGGGGGCCCGCGTCGAGCACCGCCACCGGGCAACCACGTCTCGCTTTTTCACCGCGCGGCAGCTGGATTTCTACGTCGAACGCAACTACCTGCGGTTCCTGATCCACGCCATCGGCGACCCGGCACTGTTCGAACGCCTCTGGAAGGACGCCATCCGGCGACTCCAACTTCTGGCCTCGAACGGCCATCTTCCAGCCCTCGACGCACTCCGCGAAATCCCCCGAATTGGCCCGCGCCCGCCTACAGCTACCGGTCTGCTCACCGAAGACGAAATCCTCGCGCTCGGCAACGGCGACGTCGCGGCCTTTCCGGGCCTGCCAGCCCGCCATGGACGGAAAATCCTGATCGCCAGCCCGTGCCTGCCCTTCCCGCTTTCGCATGGGGGCGCTGTCCGTATTTTCAATTTAATGCGCGAAGCGGCGAAGACCTCGGACCTGATCCTGGTCGCCTTCTGCGATGAATTCGCTCCCCCGCCACCGGAATTGCTCGATCTCTGCTGCGAGGTGGTCCTCGTCCGCCGTCATCACAGCCACTACAAGAAGGCGACGGATCGACCGGACGTGGTGGAGGAGTTCGAATCCGCCACGTTCCGAGCCTGCCTCAAACAGACGGCCCGCCGATGGAATCCCGCTGTCGTCCAACTGGAATTCACTTGGATGGCGCAGTACGCGGGCAGATACGGCAAGGCCAAGACGATCCTGGTCGAGCACGACATCACCTTCGACCTGCAGCGGCAACTCCTGGCCACAACCACGGAAACCGGTGCGGCCCGCTGGGAGCTGGAGCAACAGGCAGCCAAATGGGAAAAGTTCGAATCCGCCGCGTGGAAGACCGTCGATTGCGTCGTTGTGATGTCCGCGCAGGACGCGGCAGTCGCCGCCCCTGGCTCGAAATCCGTCGAGACCCTCCCCAACGGGGTCGATTGCGACCGGTTCCAGCCTTCCGAAGCGCCGCCGGAACCCCGCCGCCTCCTCTTCATAGGCTCCTTCGCGCACCTGCCGAACCTCTTGGCGCTAGAGTTCTTCCTGAAGCAGGTCTGGCCAAAGCTTGGCGAGGGGTACACACTCCACGTAATCGCTGGGCGTACCCCGGAATACTTCCTCGAGTACTACCGCCACCGGGTCAAGATCGACCTCAACCAGCCCGGCATTGAGGTGGAAGGCTTCGTGTCCGACGTCCGGCCGGCCTACAGGCAGGCCGAAATCGTCCTAGCGCCCCTGACCGCATCTGCCGGGACCAACATTAAAGTCCTTGAGGCCATGGCAATGGGCAAAGCGGTGGTCTCAACGCCCGCCGGAATCAACGGGCTCGACCTCGAACCGGGCCGCGACATCATGTTGGCGCGCGACGCGGAGGAAATGGCCGCCCTGATTCAAGGCTACAAACCGGGAATTGAGGCGCGCGCACGGGAACGGGCTTTGGAGTTTGACTGGGCCCAAATCGGCAGCCACCAGGCCTCGCTGTTTTATCGGCTGAGTGGGATCGACTAGATTGAAAATGATGGAACAAGCGTTGCCAGAACAGAGTACGTGGAAGACGGGAGTCAGTTGGACTTCGGCGATTTTGGTGGCGATCATCTTTCTGGTGGCGGGATTGTGGAAGGTGACCGATCCCCAAGGGGCGGCCGTACGCCTAGCCCAGGCGCGTGTACCGGAATCGCTCAGCCTGGCCGGAGCCCTCGGATTCGGCATCGCCGAAACACTGGGCGGCGTGATGGTCCTCATCCCGAAGTTCCGGCGTTGGGGTGCCATCATCATCGGCCTACTGCTCTGCGCCTTCATGGTCTTCATCGGAATCCACTACACCGAGTTGCGCGGGGCTGAATGCTCCTGCTTTCCATGGGTCAAGCGCGCCGTCGGCCCGGGCTTCTTCATCGGCGACGGGCTGATGCTGGTCGCCGCCATCCTTGCCGGACACTGGGCCCGCCCGTCGACCGGCTTCCGCTCCGGCATCGCGATTCTAGGAGCCATCGTGGTCTTCGCCGGGGTGTCGCTCGGCGTCAACGAATCGCGCCACACCGGCACCAAGGCGCCCGACACCCTCACCGCCATGGACGGCAAACCCGTTTCCATCAACCAAGGCAAGGTTTTCATTTACTTCTTCAACCCCCAGTGCATGCACTGCCTCGAAGCCGGTCGCAAACTCGCGGCGTTAAAATGGGGCGATACGCGTTTCGTCGGAGTCCCAACCGAGAACCCGCAGTTCGGCGACTGGTTCATGGGCAAGGCCAACCTGGCCGGCCGCGGCCCGGTTGTAAAGGATCTGGAGACACTGAAAAAACTCTTCCCGTTCGACCTTCCGCCCGCCGGGGTCGCGATCCAGGACGGGTATTCCAAAGGCATCCTGCTCCAGTTCGAGGACAAGGAGCCTGCCGCAACGCTGACCAAACTCGGGTTCGTCCACTAAGGCGGAACGGCCCACCGATTGCTGCCAGTAGAACCAACCAGTCGTATAACGGAGCCCAGACCATGACCCGCAAATCCATCTCCCTGAAGCTTTTCCCTGCCCTGTTGCTGCTCGCCGTCCCGGCGTTTTCCGCCCCCAGACTGGGGCTGAGCGCTACAACCGTGGGTCCAATCAACACATTGCGCGGGGGCAATGGCCCGTCGCAGACTGTCCAGGCCTTCAACCTGGGAGACGGAACGCTAAATCTGACCGCGACCTCGTCGGCCTTTTGGCTTTCCGCAAGCGTCGGGGCCCGGACGAGCTGCTCGCAACCCGGCGGCAATTGCAACCCGGTCACGATCACGCTGAATTCCTCCACCCTCACACCGGGCAAATACACCGAGTGGATCACCCTCACCGATCCCAAGGCTGTCGATTCGCCGCGAGACATCCAAGTCACAGTGGACACCACCGGCGTACCCGACTCCATCAGCCTCTTTGTAACCCCGTCTGATGGCCCGTTCCCCAAGGACATCCTTCCCGTGCAATCTACCGGCACGGGCATCCAGACCGCCACGGCCACCTCGAACGGAGGCAATTGGCTGTCGTTCAACAGCGGCAATCTCGGAATCGTCAACCTGGGCGTGCCGTGGATCCTGCAAGTGAGTGCTCGGCCCGGCCAAGCAGCGGGCAACTACCAGGGAACCGTGAAGCTGACCGGATCGTCAGTCGTCGCCGAAAACAAGACTATCAACGTAAACCTAACGGTGACAACGGCCCCAATCATCGACGCCGTCCGGGCCACGTCGACCGTCCGCCTCTCCTCGACCCCTGCCAACGGCAAGGCCTACAGCAGTGTCAGCGTCTTCAACCTTGGCGAAGGCACGCTCTCGGTGACCGGAGCTGCCGCGACGTCCTCGACCAAGTTCCTCTCGGCCACGGTAGCCAACAATGTGGTCACCATCGCCGCCGACCCAACCGGTTTGGCACTAGGCGTTTACAGCGGGGCTGTCACGATAACGTCGAATGCCGCCAACAACTCGGCGGTCTCGATTCCTGTCGAACTGACGGTGAATGGCACCGCCCCGCAGATCAACGCGGGCGGCGTCATCAACATCGGCGACTACCAGAACGACGGCGTGGCACCCGGCGACATTGTAGCCATCTTCGGCAGTCAACTGGCCCCGGCAACGGTGAGCGCGCCGAGTCTTCCGCTCGCAACCTCGCTTAGCAGCGTACAAGTCTTGGTAAACGGCGTGCCGGCACCGCTGTATTTCGTATCGGCGGGCCAGATCAACTTCCAGGCCCCGTACTCGCTTGCGCCGGGGCAGGTCGCGACGATCCAAGTCGTGTCGGGTTCCAACACCGGCAACCTCCGGAGCGTCAACGTCCTTGCCAGTTCGCCGAAATTGCTCCCGGTAGCCACCAACGCCGGCAGCTACGGCATCTTCATCAACTTGGATGGCAGCCTGACATGGCCTGCCAACGCAATTCCAGGCTGCAACTGCCATCCCGCCAAACCCGGCGACATCATCGTCCTCTTCGGCATCGGCTTCGGCCTAACGAGCCCGGCGGCTGTCGAAGGTGCTGCAGCCTCCGGCCAGTCGATACCGGGCGCGAGCGTCTCCTTCGGGGGCGGTTTCACCAGTGGCTCCGCTTCCGCCGACTCCCTTTTCACCGGCTTGGTCCCGGGCTTGGCCGGACTCTACCAGATCAATGTCCAAATCCCGCCGACGCTCTACCCGAATCCGGCTACGTCGGTCCAAGTCAAAGTCAGCGGCGCGGTCAGCAACGCCGCCAACATTGCAATATCCAACTAGGCGGTGTTGAACGAACATGACAAGACGCGCGGCAGTAGGAACAATCGGAGGCACCATGGCAGCCTTGGCAGTGGACGCACAGACGAAGCGGCAGTACTACGAGCTACGCCGCTACCAACTACGGAACAGTGTCGGCCCGGCACTGCCGGGCAAGGCGATGCCCAGCGCCAAACCGACCGGACTCGACGGCCCGTTCGGGGCCTTCAATCCCGTAATTGGCGAGGGCGGCCCGTTCCTGACGCTCCTGTTCACCTACTCCTCGTTCGCGGAGGCCGAGCGGATCGACGACAAACTCGGGGCGTACAAGGGCTTCGTGCGCTACGACCGCACCATCCTGCGCGCCTTCGAGGCCATGCCGGAATTGAAACTCCCGCCCAAGCGCGACGGCAACCACATCTTCGAACTCCGCACCTACGAGTCGAACGACCTCACCACGCTCGCCAAGAAGGTCGACATGTTCAACAAGGGCGAGATGCAGATCTTCCAGCGCCTCGGCATGAACCCGGTCTTCTTCGGCGAAGCCATCGTCGGCAGTTCCCTGCCCCATCTGAGCTACATGCTGGCCTACGACGACCTCGCCGCGCGCGACCGCGTGTGGAAGGCGTTCGGGTCCGACCCCGAGTGGCAGAAGTTGCGTGCCACGCCCGGCCTTTCCGACGCCGACATCGTTTCCAACATCTCGAACACCATCCTGCGACCGACCGCCTTCTCTGATATACGATAGGGCGGCCGTCGCGCTTGGCGACTATCCTGCTATTTTGCGAAGGACTCCCGAATAGCGGCCGCCAGGGTCTGGGGTGCCATGAGGACGGCGGAATGATCCAAGCCCTCCAGCGAGCGATACTTGGCCGCGGGTAGGCAAGCAACCAGCGCCTTGGCCCCGGAGTGGAAGAACGGCTCCCCCCTCGACCCCGCCGCGACCATTGTCCGGGCGCTCACCCGGGACCAGCGTCCGGCGTCCAACGAATGGCCTGATTGCGTACCGGCCAAGAGCATCAGGTCGTAAGGTGCAGTGTGCGCGAGGCCTTTCATCTCGCTCCACGCGGGCAGCATCCAGCGCATGAATGCGATCCCCGGACTCGGAATTCCCATGCCCTTGCCAAAGAACAGCGCTATGGCCCCGTCCCGGTCGTTGGCCGCGAGGGACGTGTTGATTTCTTGAATCAGCGTGTCCGGTATCGACAGGCGGCTGCTGTCGACGATGAACGGTGGCTCGAAGAGAAAGAGTTTCTCGACCGTCGAGCCAAGGCTGTTGGCTGCGTCCAGCGCGAGAACGGCACCGGATGAGCTCCCGAACAGGAAAACCGGTCCACCTGTTGAACGTACGAGGGCCGCCAGGTCTTCAACTTCGCGCTCGACCGCGAAGGGCTTGGTGTTCGCGCTCTTGCCCCGGCCCCGTCGGTCGTAGTTGATGACGGTAAAGGATGACGATAGTTGCTTGGCAAGCAGTCTCGCACCGTCGCGGTCCGCCAAGGCGGCGGAGACCAGAATCAGCACGGGACCGGAGCCGGTCTGCTCATACGCGATCCGCGTTCCGTCCTTCGAAGTCACTGATTTTTCGATTGCGCCCGGCGGAGTACCGCCGGTACGGAAGAGCCGTCCGAAGACAAAGCGTATCCCGATCAGCAGCACGACCAGGCCGGCCAAGACGATCACGATGTTCCGTAGCAGGTGACCACTCATTTGGGCCCTCCCGCGGAGACAGTTGCGCAGTTGCCTTCTATCGCGAGCATCTCCGCCAACTTGTCGTAGGTCTCGGCGGCACCGTGCTCCATACCGGACTGGATGGCGGCATCGCGCGCAGCCCTAGTGGGATACCGGAGGTTCGCAACCAGAGTCGTTGTGCCGTTGCTCTCGTTCAGAACCGTCGTTACAACGGACTCGCCGGGAAAACCGTCGAAGGACTCCGAATGGACGGAGAGCTCCGGCGGGGATAGTTCGAGATAAACCCCGGTCATTCCCAACTCACGCCCTTCGGGATTGCGCAGGACAAATCGGAAGCCGCCGCCCACACGCCCGTCGACGTCACAGCCGACGAGCGACCAGCCCTGTGGCCCAAACCACTTCTTTAGGATTCCGGGTTGGCTGAACGCGTCCCAGACGAGTTGACGAGGTGCGTGGAAACGCCGCGTCAGAACGATCTCGCAATCACTCGGCAGGCTCACGGCCAGTGTTCCTGTGTTCTTCATCATGTTCGGTTCCGACCGCACTCAGCCTCGGCCAAGGGCGGGATTGGTTTGCTCCTTGATGTTTTTTGCGTTCACCTGCAGATCCTCCAACACATGGTCCAGCCTTTCGAACTGTTGTTCGAATCCGCGCCGATAGCGTTCGAGCCAGCTATCCAGATCCCGAAAGGATTGCGCGCGAAGCGCGTAGATCCTGCGCTGTGCGTCGGGATGGACTTCCACCAGACCGGCATCGCTCAGCGTCCGAAGATGCTTGGACGCTTGCGGTTGCCGGATCCGGAGGCGTTCCGCAATCGTGCCGACGGAAAGCGGCTCACAAAGCAGCAGGGCGACAATTTGGAGGCGGCTTGGATCGGCGAGTGCCCTGAAGGTTTCCAGCATTGGATCAACATACCGCAATGAGAATATTCTTGTCAAGGAATATTCAATCGCGCTGCGAGTCGAGCCGAAACCGGCACAGCCCGCCGCGGCCAGCCTGTGATATACGATAGGGCTTCGAGGACTCACTATGGATAGACGCAGATTCTTCCAATCCGCCGGAGCCGGAGCGGCTCTGGCCGCGCAACAGACGCTGATCCCGACGTCGGCGCAAGCCCAGACGCCCGCATCGCTCGCCGCCGCCTATGCCCCGCCCCAGCCCGCCGCCGCCCCGGCCCGCAAGCCGAGCGGCACCAAGGCGACCATGGTCGCGGGCACCCAGCATTCGCACCAGGACGACGTCCTGTCGGTGATGTCGTCGCTCGGCATCAACCACATCTGCAGCACCGACCTCGGCACGCAACTGGACGCCAGTTGGTCGGTCGACAGTCTCTCGAAGCTGCGCGAGAAGGTGGAGAAGCACGGCATCGCGCTCGACATGGTGCCGATCCCGCTGCCTTCCGCGGTCATCGCCAGGGCCCCGATGTCCGCCATCATGATGGGCAAGGACCCCGAGCGCGACAAGCAGATCGAAATGTGCCAGCAGATGATCCGCAACTGCGCCAAAGCGGGCATCCCGGCCATCAAGTACAACATGAGCATCCTGGGCGTGGTCCGCATCGGCCGCACGCCGGGCCGCGGCGAGAGCACCTACTCGACTTGGAACTACGAGAAGGCCACCGACAAGGACCAGATGACCGAGGCCGGTCCCGTCTCCGCCGACGCCTATTGGGAGCGCATCGAGTACTTCCTCAGCCGCGTGGTGCCGGTCGCGACCGAGGAAAAGGTCCGCATGGCCTGCCATCCGCATGATCCAGGGATGCCGGAGCCGCAGGGCTACCGTGGCGTCCACACCGTTCTGGGCAGCCCGGCGGGGCTGAAGAAGTTCATCTCGATGCACGAGAGCCCGTACCACGGCCTCAATTTCTGCCAAGGCACAGTGTCGGAGATGCTGAAGGACCCCAACAAGGAGATCCACGACGTCATCCGCTACTTCGGCTCGCGCAAGAAGATCTTCAACGTCCACTTCCGGAACATCAAGGGCGGCTTCAGCGACTTCCAGGAGACCTTCCCGGACGTCGGCAGCGTGAACATGATCGATGCGATCAAGACCTACCAGTCAGTTGGCTACCCGTTCATGCTGATGCCGGACCACGTTCCTGCCATCCCCGGCGACAAGGGCGGCGCGCAGGCGTTCGCTTACGCGTTCGGGTACATCCAGGCGTTGATCCAGATGCTGGGGTGACTACCTCTCCGCCAGCATCCGCTCCCTTAGGATGTCATTGATGCGGGTCAAATGGCCTTCGCCCTTCGACCTGAGCCAATCCAGGACATCCGCGTCGATTCGGACCGAGCCGCTATGGTGTATGCCCCAAGGCGTGGTACCGCCGCGTCTCGCCGTCGGCCTCGCAATCCTCTAGGATGATCAAGTACGGGTCGAAGAAACTACGACGTAGCTACGTCAAATGGTTTGTGAGCCACGTCATAGCATCAACTGTCCGCCATTGACCTCAATCGTCTCGCCCGCAATATAGCTGGCAGCGTTCGACGCCAAAAACGCAATCGCCGTGGCGCATTCGACCGACAACCCCGTCCGGCCCATCGGAATCCCAGCCACGAAGTTCTTGATCATCTCGGGAGTAGAAAACACCTCATGGAACGGTGTGTCGATAACGCCTGGCGAAACCGCGTTCACCCGGACACCCTGCGGAGCCAGTTCCCGCGCCAAACCCTTGGTGAACGTGATCAGCGCGCCCTTGGCCGTGGCATAAGCCAGCGCGCCGGGACCGCCGCCGTTCCGTCCGGCAATCGAAACGATGTTGATGATGGCGCCCGACTTCCGCTCCACCATCGTCGGCACCACCAGCTGCGAGCACAGCACCGCGCTCTTCAGATTGAGGTCCATCACATAGTCCCAACGCTCCTCGGTGATCTGCGCGATTCGCTGGCGCTCCACCAGCGACCCCGCGTTGTTCACAAGGATGTCGATGGGGCCGAACGCGGCCATGGTGGCGTCGACCACAGTCTTAACTCCCGCCGCGACGCTGACGTCGGACTTGATGGCGACCGCCTTGCCGCCCGCCGCCGTGATGCGCGAGACAACCGCGTTCGCGCCGGCCTCGTTGTTGTGGTAGCCGACGGCGACCAGCGCGCCCAAATCGGCGAAGACCTCCGCCGTCGCCGCGCCGATGCCCGAGGAAGCGCCGGTGACCAGCGCGACTTTGCCTGTTAGATCCAGATAGTTCCGCATATAGAGGTTGAAGGCCCAGCTTATCAGGAACCTGCCATTCAGTGATACTGGAGACAGATAGGGACCGTCCATGAAATCCCACCACTACACAACCACCCTCCGCTGGACCGGCAACCTCGGCCCCGGCACGTCCAACTACAAGGCCTACTCCCGCGACCACGAGCACTCCACGCCCGGCAAATCCGCCCCCATTCCCGGCTCCTCCGACCCCCACTTCCGCGGCGACGGCACCCGCTACAACCCCGAGGAACTCCTGGTCGCCAGCCTTTCCAGTTGCCACATGCTCTGGTACCTCCACCTCTGCGCCGACGCGGGCATTGTCGTTACCGCTTACGAGGATGCCGCCACGGGCGAAATGCGCGAGAACCCCGACGGCTCCGGCGAATTCGCCTCCGTAACGCTGCGCCCCAGGGCCACGATCACCCGCGACGAACAACGCGCCGCCGCCCTACACCTCCACCACGAGGCCGCCCGGCTGTGTTTCATTGCACGCTCAGTGCGGTTTCCCGTCCACCACGAGCCTGAAATCCTCGCGCTAGAATGAAAAATAGAGATTTTTCGGCCACCCTCCTTGGAGCACACTTTGCCAGACAACCAGACCCTTGAACTCAGAGCTATCAACTCGATCCGCATCCTCTCGGCGGACGCCGTACAGCACGCCAACTCCGGCCACCCCGGCATGCCGATGGGCGCGGCCGCGATGGCCTACACGCTCTGGACCAAGTTCCTCCGCCACAATCCGGCCGAGCCGGGCTGGTTCGACCGTGACCGCTTCGTGCTCTCCGCCGGCCACGGCTCGATGCTGATCTACAGCCTCCTCCACCTCACCGGCTACGACCTTTCGCTCGACGACATCAAACAGTTCCGCCAGTGGGGCAGCAAAACCCCCGGCCACCCCGAACGCGGCCACACGCCGGGCGTGGAAGTCGCCACAGGCCCCCTCGGCCAAGGTTTCAGCAACGCGGTCGGCATGGCGATTGCGGAAGCTTGGCTTGCGGCCAAGTACAACAAGCCCTGCCACAGCATCGTCGACCACCACACTTACGCCATCTGCGGCGACGGTTGCTTGATGGAAGGCATCACGCAGGAAGCGGCGTCACTCGCCGGCCACCTCAAGCTGGGCAAGCTCATCGTCCTCTACGACGACAACAAGATCACGCTCGCCGGCGGCACCGACCTTTCCTTCACCGAAGACGTCGGCAAGAGGTTCGACGGCTACGGCTGGCAGACCATCCACGTCGACAACGGCAACGACACTGCAGCGGTCGCCGCCGCTATCGAGGAGGCCAAGGCCGACACCTCGCGCCCATCATTGATCCTCGTCCGGTCCCACATCGGCTTCGGCAGCCCCAAGAAGCACGACAACTTCTCGTCCCACGGCAGCCCGCTGGGTGAAGAGGAACTGGCGGCCACCAAGGTCGCCCTCGGCTGGCCCACCACCGACAAGTTCTACCTTCCCGAAGACGCCCTCGCGCTCTACCGGGAGGCGGTGCCCAAAGGTGCCGCCGCAACGGCGGCATGGAATCAGTCCGTGGAAGCCTACAAGGCCGCGTACCCCGCCGAAGGCGCGGAATTCGAGATGATCGCCAGCGGCGGCCTCCCCGAAGGCTGGGATTCCGAGCTTCCCAAGTGGAAGACGACCGACAAGCCGATCGCCACCCGCGTGGCTGGTGGCGAGGCCCTGAACGCCCTCGCGCGCCGTATCCCCAACATCCTCGGCGGCTCGGCCGACCTGAATCCGTCCACCAACACGGCCCTCAAGGGTGCAGGCGACTTCCAGCCCGCCCCGGCCCCGGCAGCAGGCGCGGCCAATGACGGCGTCAGCCTCGGCCAAGGCCTGGTCGGCGGCGGCTGGAGCTATGCTGGACGCAACCTCGCGTTCGGTGTCCGCGAGCACGCCATGGGTGCGGCGGTCAACGGCATTGCGGCCCACGGCGGCATCATCCCGTTCTCGGCCACCTTCTTCGTCTTCTCCGACTACATGAAGCCCGCCGTCCGCCTCGGCGCACTGATGGGCCTCAAGGTCGTCTACGTCTTCACCCACGACAGCATCGGCGTCGGCGAGGACGGCCCCACCCACGAGCCCATCGAGCACTTGGCCGCCCTCCGCTCCATCCCGCACCTCAACGTGATGCGCCCGGGCGACGCCAACGAAACCGCCGCCACATGGGCCTACGCCGTCCAGCACAACGGCCCGACCGCCATCATCCTCAGCCGCCAGAACATGCCGCACCTCGACCTCTCGAAGGCGGTGAACCCCGACGTCTCGAAGGGTGCCTACATTCTGTCCGAGGCCGAAGGCGGCGCGCCCGACGTGATCCTAGTTGCGACCGGCTCCGAGGTCGCCCTGTCCGTGAAGGCGCAGGAGAAGCTGGCCGAATTCGGCGTCAAGGCCCGCGTGGTCAACATGCCCAGCATGAACCTGTTCGAGGCGCAGGACGCAGCTTACCGCGAAAGCGTGCTGCCCAAGTCGATCCGCAACCGCGTCACGGTGGAAGCCGCTTCGACCTTCGGGTGGGACCGCTGGTCCGGCAGCGAGGGCGTCAAGATCGGCATCGACCGCTACGGTGCCTCCGCCCCGGGCGACGTCATCATGGCCAACTACGGCTTCACCGTGGGCAACGTTGCCGCGGCAGCGTTGCGGCTGGTAGGCAAGACGGCGGAAGCCGACGCCATCGCCGGTTCCGGCGAGACCGCCTTCACCGGCCCGACCCTCCACCACGCTTAGGTTTTGTGTGGGGCAGGTTGGCAACCTGCGGCGGGGTCGCCGACACCGCCACGCGTCGGAACGACGCGCTTTTTCGACGCGTAAGGCCCGAGGATCCCGAATGAATAACGAATACGACCCCTTTGCCGCCATCTACAACCGGCACTGGGGAGCCGATTACCGCAAGGAGGCGCTCCCGATCCTGGAGCGCCTTTTGCTTTCCCGCCTGAAATCCGGCCAGTCCGTGCTCGACGTCTGCTGCGGCACGGGCCAAATCACGGCGACGGTCCGGGACAAGGGCTTCGAGGTCGTCGGCATCGACGCCTCCTCCGAAATGCTGCGATACGCCCGCGAGAACTTCCCGCAGGGCGAACTTCACCACGCCGACGCCCGCGATTTCGACCTCAACCGCAAGTTCCACGCCGCCTACTCCGTATTCGAAAGCCTGAACCACATCCCCGACATCGCGGACCTGGAAAAAGCCTTCCGCCAGATCCGCAAGCACCTGCGCCCGAAAGCGCCGTTCCTATTCGACCTCAACGGCGAGGAGGCGTTCGACCTCTACTGGAACACCACCGACGCCGTGGTCGCCGACGACCGCGTCTGCGTCCTGCGGATGGAATACGACAGCGAAACCCGCCAAGCCACCTGCAACGCAACCCAATTCGAAGGCGGTCCACCCAATTGGACCCGCACCGATTTCACCCTGCGCCAGACCTGCCACGAACTGGGCGACGTCGATTCCGCCCTCCGCGATGCCGGATTTAAGGACGTGAGCCTCTTCGACGCCCGCGACGTCGGCATGAAGGGCGACGCAGGGTACGCGCGCACGTTCCTGTTGGCGACTGCATAGGAAGATCAACTCACAAGAAACCCGCAAAAACTCCTGTATAATCGCAGGCAGATGGCACAACCAATTCGGGAAATTCCCAGCAGTCACCACTTCGCATTGCTGGAACTGGTCGACGACACCCTTGAGTTCAAACAGGGCTGGAAGAAATTCTTCGACTCGCGGCACGCGAAGTACAACAGCACCGTGTTCCGGACCCGGATTGCCATCCCGGCGATCACGATCCTCGACGTGCGGGGTTTCCAACCTCTCTTCGACGAAACCTTGGTCAAGAAGCACTACGGCTTCGGACCCGCCATTCCCCGGCACGACATGGTGGGCAACATCGTTCCCACTGTATTTGAAAATGACGAGCGGCACACGAGCCAGAAGGCCTTCGTGCTGGAACTCATCCATCGCGAAACCAGCCGCCTGATTCCGGTCCTGACCGCCACCCTGCAACCCTATTTGCAGAAGTGGGCCACCGCCCAGGCCCCGTTCGACTGGGGTGCCGACGCTGACGCCATCCTCTCCAACACCCTGTTCGACTGGCTGCTGGGAGCGCATCCTGCCGCTTCCGACGTCGCCCTGTGGATCGCCAACGTCCTCTCCCCTGTGCCGTGGGACCTCCCGGTCTTCCACGCGTCGGAGGCCGCCCTCGCCGCCCGAGACCGCATCCTGCACGCCATCCAGGCCGCGCCAAAATTCCAAGCGGCCGCCTCCCTGGCCTTTGAAATGGCGGGGCTGGGCAAGGACGAGACGGCAAAACAGATCCTCTTCTACCTCTGCTTCAACGCTTGGGCTGGGTTGCAGGGAGCTTGGCTGTCGCTAATGGGAGAATTGAGCCTGAACCCCGACGTCCAGGCACGGATCGCCGCCGAGGCCCAGTCCTCTGCCCCCAACGGCTTTGATTTTTCCGCCGTGTCCTTCGCCGACATCGCACGCATGCCCACCCTCCGCGGGGCAGTATCGGAGGCTATGCGGCTGCATGGGCCAGTGCCATTCGCCTACGGAGAGGCCATCCAGGATTTCGTCATCCACTCCACCACCGGCGACTACGCCGTCCGCCAGGGTGAAATGCTCATGGGCGTGTTCCTCATGGCTGGGCGGGATCCCTACGTCTTCAGTGAGCCCGACCGGTTCGACCCGGGCCGATACAGCGACCCGACCGCCGTTCAAGGCCTGCTTTGGGCCAACGGTCCCGGCGACGCCGCACCCGCTCCGACCAACAAGATGTGCGCCGGACGCGATGTCGTCAACCTGATCCTGCAGTTGCTCGCCTTGGGAGTTGTATCCAATTGGGAATGGAAACTGCAAGAGAAACCCACTTGGAGCGACGTCAAGATGATCCAAGCCAACGCGCCCGAGCAAAAATTGGTGGTCACCTCGTTCCGGCACCGTACCATTGTCCGGGCGGGAGCGGGCGGAGCCTCCTGAGTCAGGGCTTGGGCCCGCTGCGCAGCAATCTGTCCAGACTGGCGCTCGAAAGAGCGGCCTTGAGGGCGTCGGCCTCCTGCTTCTTCCCTTGGTAGAGCAGCTTGCCGGAGCCTGGATACCAGTTCAGGCGGGCACCGCCCTCGGCCACAAACACATGGCCGTGGGGGATTTCAGACCAGTCGCCATAGAAACCCGAGAGAAGGACGCGGTCGCGAAGTTCCTCCAGCGTGCCTGAGAAGCGGTCCATGGGCCTATTCTGCCATGGACCGGAGCGTCGTTTGAGGCCGCCGCGGAAACCAGTGAGATACCATGCAAAATTGCCATGCGAATCGCCCTGGGAGTATTCCTTCTAATCCTGCCAGCCGTTCTTGGTGCCGCCAAGCGGCCTGAGATGCCGGATATCGGCTATCCCTTGGCCGAGGTGAAGCCGCGCGAATTGCGCAGCCAATTCAACGACAAGCGGCGCGGCCACAGGCACCATGCGATCGATTTGATGAGACCGCGCGGCACCGAAGTGATGGCGGTTACCGACGGGGTCATCCGCAAGCTCTACCGCAGCAAGACCGGCGGTATCTCGATTTACCTGTTCGACGGCTCTGCAGAATACTGCTTTTTCTACGCGCATCTGGACCACTATGCCAAGAACCTGCACGAGGGGCAGCAGGTCCGCAAGGGCGAGGTGATCGGCTATGTGGGGTATACGGGCAACGCGAAGCGCTCCGCCCCCCATCTGCATTTCGGCGTCAGCCTCACAGGCCCCGAACGGCGCTGGTCGGGAGGCGTCATGCTGGATCCATATCCTGTGCTGCTGGCCGCCGCGCCGCCAAATCGGTCGATTGGCGAGACCGACACTGCGGTAGGTGCCGCCGGGACCGACCCGGCACCGCAATAGAGCGCTAATCGAAATAGAAAAGGCCCCCGGCGAACCGGGGGCCTTTTCCACGTGCGCGCTCTCTCTAGAAAATCAACTTCAACGCAAACTGCACCTGCCGGGGCGGGTACGTCGCACGAATCTGCCCGAACGACGCGTTCGAGAAGTTCATGTCCGGGAAGCCGAAGTTGGTGTGGTTCAGGACGTTGAAGAATTCCGACCGGAACTGCACCGCCATCCCTTCCCGCGCCGGAATCCGGAACGTCTTGTTGACCGCCATGTCCCACTGCCAGAAGCCCGGTCCGCGCAGCGCGTTGCGTCCCAGGTTGCCGTACGGGTTGTTGACGTTGGGCAGCGCGAAGGCCGACTTCGCCAGCCAGAAGTTCGTCGGATCCTGCCCGTTGCCGCCGACCTGCGGGTCGCCGACCAGATTCGGGCGCATCACCGACAGCCCGCGGAAGTCCGAAATCCGCCCCGTCACGTCGAACGTCGCCGTCGGCGTGTACTGGATATTCAGAGGCAGACCGGAGTTGGCCGTGTTGATCGTATTGACCTCCCAGCCGCCGAGGAACGCGTCCACCACCGGATTCAGAGTCGAGCCATACTTCCGGCCCTTGCCGAACGGCAACTGGTACACCATCGTGGAAACGTTCACCAGCTTCACATCAAAGCTGGACGGTCCACGCTCCGCCGCCAAGTTGTAGATGTTCTGGACGTTGGCCACGGTCACGCCGCCAGCCACTTCCAATTCCTGTTCGGAGTTGCCAAGCGACTTCGACCACGTGAACGAGTTCAGGAAGTACAGACCCTTCGAGAACCTGTGCTCGAACCGCACCGAAAGGCCGTTGTAGTTCTGCGAGCCGGCCGGGTTGACCCAAGTGATCGCGCCGAAGGCCTGGTTGGGGCGGCGCGGCTGGATGCCGAGGCAGCCCGACGTCACGCCTGTAGCGGCATTGCAGGTCGCGGTGACGGCGTTCGGAACCGCCTGGTTGTAGTCGGCCACGATCGGCAGCCGGGTGCTCTTGTTGCCCGAGTAGCCGAGTTCCAGCACCGTGTTCGCGCCCAGTTCGCGCTGCAGCGAGAAGAACCAGGTCTGCACGTACGGCCACTTGGTGTTGCGCGGAATGTAGGCAATGTTCGCGTTCACCGGGTTGAAGTTGGCCGGAGTCGCGATGCCGATGGGGAAGTTCGGAGCCGTGATGAAGCCGGCGGGCAGCGGTCCGCCCGCCGGAACGCTCTGGTTCACCGTCACAATGTTGACCTGCGGCCCGTTGATGCCGAGTTCGTCGGCGGAACCGAGGCGGTTCAAGTGGACGTAGCTGATGCCGTAGCCCCCGCGGAACACCGTCTTCTTGTCGATGGTGTACGCGAGTCCGATGCGCGGGGCCCAGTTGGATTTGTCGGAATCCACCAGCGTGCGGCTATAGCCGCTGCCGCTCGACGCCGTCAGGATCTTGTTGGTGGCCGGATCGTAGTTGCTCAGCACGTTGTCCCGCTCCCAGCGCGGCGAGGCATATTCATAGCGGACGCCAAGGTTCAGCGTCAACTTGTTGTTGACGCGGAAATCGTCCTGCCCGTACAGGAAATACTGGTGCTGACGGTAATTGCCGACCAGCCAATTCGCAAGCTGCACCTGGCTGGGCAGGCCGAACATGAAGTCGGCCAAGTTGTAGCTGGTGGAGTCGACGGGCACCGTGCAGCCAGCGGCCTGGCCGATCTGGGCGCAGGTCGGCTTGCTGAAATTGCCGGAGTAGGCGTTCAACCCGTAGGTTGGGTTGATATCCATTACTTCAGTGCGGATGATGCCGTACTCGAAACCGACCTTGATGGCGTGGCGGCCCTTGTTCCACGAGTAGTTGAACTTGGGGTCCCAGTTGGTCGGATTCTGGAATTGCGGATTGGTCGCCTGTCGACCGAAGGTGCTGAAACCGCCCACGTTCTGCGTGTTCAAGCCGCCGGTGAGGTAGGAGGCGGTGGGCAGACCTTGCGCGCCATAGATCGAGCCGATGCTCGCGCCGCCCAGATACACCGGAAACTTGCCGCCGAGGATGTGCGAGAAGCCGATGCGCGCCTCGAAGAGCTGGTTCGACGAGACGGTCCAAGTAAAGCCCGTCGCCGCGTTCTGATCCAACACCCGGAGGTTACCGTTGCCGTTGCCGCCGGAGGGACCGGGCAGGTCGGGCTGGTAGAACTGGTTGTCCTTGCGCTGGCTGAAGCGTAGGAAGGCGGACATCCGGTCGTTGATCTGCGCGTCAACCTTGGCGTCGTACTTGTCGGAGTAGTCGCGGGTCAGCAACAGCGCCTGATAGTTGGAGGCGCGGCCGGCACCAGTCGGCGTCGGCAGGTCGCCGAGGACCTTACTTGCGAAGGATGTGGCCTGAACCGGGGTACCGGCGGGGTAAACGACGCCGGTTGCCGGATTGACGACGGTCACCGGGAGGATGCCCTGACGGTCCGTCAAGCTGGGGATGTTGTCGAAATTCAACACCTTGGCGAGATTGCGGAACCCCTCGTAGTCGGCGAAGTAGAAGATCTTGTTCTTCACGGCAGGCCCACCGACGGTGAGGCCGAACTGGTTGCGCTGCAGGGTCGGCTTCTTGAAGGTCGCCGGGCGCGCGCCAAAGACGTAGCCGATGGCGTTCAAGTCCGTATTGCGGATGAAGTCGTAGGCCGTGCCGTGCATCTGATTGGTGCCGGACTTCATCACGACGTTGACCACCGCGCCGCCCACGCGGCCGTACTCGGCGCTGTAGTTGCTGGTGATGACCTTGAATTCCTGCACCGCGTCGGGCGAAGGCTGGGCAACCTGGTAGGAGAAGCCCTGGTTGCTGGTCGAGTAGGCGTTGTTGTCGACGCCGTCCAGCAGGAAGTTGTTGTAGGTGCTGCGCATGCCGTTGGCGTTGAAAGCGCCTTCGCGGGGCGTGCCCGTGATCGGCGCGGTGCCCAGGACCGACTTGTGGATGTTCGGGGAAAGCAGCGCGAGGTCGGCGTACTGGCGGCCGTTGAGCGGCAACTCGACAATCTGCTGGTTGCCGACCACCTGCGCGTGTTCGCTGGTATCGGTCTCAAGAGTGGCTGCGGCCCCGCGAACTTCGACAACCTCGGAAACCGTGCCGACCTGCAGCGTCAGATCGACGCGCTGACGGGCATTGACGTCTACCTTTACGTCGGGCGTGGTGGTTTTCGAGAAACCGGCAGCCTCGACGGTCACCGAGTAGATACCGGCCTTGACGTTGAAAAAGTCGTAGTTGCCGCTCGCGTCGGCCTTGGCCTTCGTCTGAATGCCTGTGCCGGTGCTGGTGAGCGTTACGGAAGCGGTCGGAATGCTGCCGCCCTGCGCGTCGCGGACCGTGCCGAGGACCTCGCCGGAGTCAAACTGCGCGTGGAGAGCGGGCACTGCGAGAAGCAGGACCGCGAAAGGGTGTAGCCTGTTGGATCGGATCATAGTGTAAGAGAACAAAACCCCCTAGTCTTTCATCGTTCCAAAACCATGTTTCGTGGTGCTGACAGTCGGGTGACGGTTTGGTGATTCGGGCCGAAAGCTTCGTAGACCTTGCCTACAAGCGCTAGACTCGGAGAATGACGACGCCTCTGGTGGAAGCCGCCTGGCTACTGGAACATTCGAGCGACGGCGATGTGCGTGTGGTGGACACGCGATTCACTCTCGGCAAACCCGATCACGGGCGCGCTGTATTCGACGCGGGGCATATTCCCGGCGCTGTGTTTGCCGACTTGGAGCGTGATTTGAGTGCGCCCGTGCGTCCGGACCGGGTCGGCGGACGTCATCCCATTCCAACGGTTGAACAGCTGGAAGCCGTCTTCACGCGCCTGGGAATCTCCAACCAGCACCAAGTTGTCGCTTATGACGATCCCTCAGCCGGGACCGGGTTTTACGCGCCCCACCTGTGGTGGTTGCTGCGATATCTCGGTCACGATCAGGTTTCCGTGCTGAACGGCGGCCTTCCCGCATGGCTCGCCGCCGGCGGATCCCTGGAAACGGAGCAGCGCGTCTATCCCCGAACGTCGTTCGTGGCGCGGCTCCAGCCCGACATGATCGTGGATGCGTACGCCGTCCAGGCGCGGACGGCATCCGCGGTACTCATCGATTCCCGGGCTCCGGAACGTTATAGGGGCGACGTGGAACCCCTCGACCGGAAAGCTGGCCACATTCCCGGTGCCATCAACGTGAACTGGGCGGAGGGGCTTCGCGACGGGTTCTGGAAATCCGCCGAAGAGCAGCGGGCCAGGTTCCCCGAAACCGACGACTTGATCGTCTATTGCGGCAGCGGAGTGAGTGCCGCGGGCAACCTGCTCGCCCTGGAACTGGGCGGCATCACCCAGGCGAAGCTCTATCCCGGGAGTTGGTCGGACTGGATCAGCGACGATTCGCGTCCCGTGGAAAGATGATACAATTTCCCAATGCCCAACATCCTGTCTCTCGCGGGTCCCGACTCCAAGTACAAGCAGCCGAACGCCGACCCGGCCGGATTCTGGGGAGGCTTCTGGCACGGCATGACTTCCCCTCTGGTTTTCTGGATCAGCCTCTTCGCCCCCAATATCCGCATCTACGAGACCAACAACAAAGGCCGCTGGTACGACTTCGGGTTTCTGCTGGCCGTAGGGGCATGGGCATCGCACAGCGAGACCAGGCACGCGATCAACTCGACACGCGCTTAGATATAGTGTCCCTATGGCACTGATCGTTGTAGCACATCTGACGTCGAAACCCGAAAAAGTCGAGGAGACCCGCGCGGCACTCGAAGGGTTGATTGCGCCCACGCGCGCCGAGGCCGGGTGCATCAAGTATGAACTGCACCTCAACAACGCTGATCCGACCCGGTTCTGCTTCCTAGAGGAATGGACCAGCGACGCGGCACTCGACGAGCACTTGGCCACACCGCACCTGCAGAGCTTGGTCGCGCGTGTGCCGGAGTTGCTGGCTAGCCCGCCGGATATTGGCCGCTACACGCTGATCGGGTAGTTTGGCGTTGGCTGGACGGGTTGGACGCGGACCGGCCGGCCCCCTACGGCTTCTTGCTGAACTGTCCGTAGAGCAGATCTTCGACAAACTCCACGCACTTGAACTCCATCAGTCGCGCATTCTTCTCCACGTGCCGATACAACGGCATCCGGATCTTCCAAGCGCGCGAAAAGACCTTCGGGTCCTCAATGGTCGCCTCGTAGTCGAGCCGGTCCGGCCCGGCGGGCGTGAAGCGTTCCACCACATGCAGTTCGTCGCTGTGGTAATCGCCGGCGCGGTCGAACCAAGTCCGCTCGTCCAAGCCTGTCACGTCCAGCACCAGGGTGTCCCCCTCCCAGTGGCCCACCGACTGTCCCATCCAAGTGTCGACCGGAGCCGGACCGGGGTCCTTCAGGAAGACATTCCGCACGGCTCCCGCGAACTGGTAGGCAAAAAAGATGGCCTTCTCGCTATGCAGAATCTGGAACGGGTACGGCATGTAGGTTGCGCGCGGGACTCCCGGCAGGTAGCAGCGGATCTCGGGATCGAGCGCCAGCCGGTTGGCGAAATTGGCGTCGCGCTTGGCCCGCGCCTCGGGCAGGTAGGGAATCTCCCCGCCCTCCACGACCCCCGGCCCGCCCGGTTCGGCGGCAACGGCACCCAGCGCCACCACCAGCCCGGGGCGCGAGCCGTGCTCCACGAGATCCCAGTTGGCGGTGTTCATCGCCTGCCAGATGCCGTTCAGATCGGGCTTGCCACCGGGCCCCCGAGGTGCTTTGTAAGGGGTCTGCGCGCTTGCGGCTTGCAACAACGCGAGTGAAAGTATGAGGAGCGATCGATTCATGCGGCCTTGAAAATTGTGGCAGACCCCCGACCCGGAGTCAAGCGGTGGAGCGCCTCAAACAGGCCAAGGGGCGCCTGCCGACCCAAATCTGGTGCCGGCAGGAAATCGCAAGCCAAAATGCTCGTCCAGAATCTCCAAGAGCTCGGCGGGGGAGGCGATCTGCCGTTTTTCCGCCTTTCCATCGCGCTCACGGATGCTGAATTCATCGTTCAGCACGGTCATGCGCCGTCCGTTCGCGGCCGCCCTCGCCGCAATCAGCCTGCTCCTAAAGTGCGATTGGGGATGCGCGCTGGTAAACCAGTTGGCCAGTTCCTGATCGATCGCCGGCATTTCCTCCAGGGTGAACTCGCACGCATCCTCCCACGCGTCGCCGAACCGCACCTGATGGAACCACTTGCCGTTCTCGCACACAATGCGCCGCAGCTCGTGCGCGGTCGACTGCTCGATATCCGCACGGAGCTGAATAGCGGATGTCAGTGAAACTCCGCCCAAACCTCCATCCGTGAGCCAGCTTTCGCCACCAATGTTGACGCGAATGAAGACGTGCGTACGTGGCGGAATGACGTCGCGGGGGCGCTGCAGACGTACCCTCGCGCTGAGGGGCGACGCATCAAAACCCAGCGCCAGGAGCACGCGCAGCAAAAGCCCGTTCTGTTCGAAACAATACCCGCCACGCCGGTCGTGCACCAGCTTTTGAAAAACAGCTTCGGGCTCGATGTTGATGGGCCGTCCCAGAAGCACGTCGAGGTTTTCGAAGGGGATCGACTGAACGTGTGCAGCCGTGATGGCGTGCAGCGTGGCCAGCGTCGGCTGGCGCGAACCGGCGTATCCGATCCGGGCAAAATACGAATCCAAGTCGATGGTGTTGCTCAAACCTGGCTCCCTCAGTTCAACCGGGCGCATTTGAGCAGCATTTCGAGCGTCACCACTTCCAACGCCCGCTCATGCGTCGCTTCCAGCCGCACCGGCGCGATCACACCCGCCTCGAAGGACCGTTTCCATGGCTCGACGCAAACGCACCAGCCATCGCCGGGCTCGAGCCCGGGAAACCCGAATTCCGGGCGTGGCGTGATCAGGTCGTTGCCTATCGACGCCTGGTGGTGCAGGAACTCGTCGGTGACCAGCACGCAGACCGTATGTTTCCCCGCATCCTCAGGGCCGCTGTTGCACTTGCCGTCGCGGTAGAAACCGGTGAGCGGGTCGACGCAGCAGGTCTGCAGGACGCCGCCCAGAACATTCTTTACCATAAAACCCAGCTTACTGTATGCCGCGCAACCTCAAATTCTGGCATGATGGAACCAACGCATGCGCTCCCGGAACTTCCTGATTCTGCTCACCGTCGCCGGGATCCTCGCAACTGTCGCCTTCGCCCAGCGGGGACGCGGTTTTGGAGGAGGCGGCTTCGGCGGTTTGCGCTTCGAGGGCCACGACGAGGGGCCCAAGCCGACCTTCCCCGTCAACGGCGAGTTCCATTTCGTCCGCCTCGAATACACGGACCTCCCGCAGTTCCACCGCCGCTTCGGCTTCGGCTCCCGCAACGGCGAGGGCGACGGCTGGTGGCTCGTCGACTGGCCCGACGCGGACGAGCATTTTTCCCAAGGCACCCAGAGGCTGACGCGGATCGACACGGGCGAGCCCCGCCATATGCGCCTCGGGGACAACCGCATCTTCGACCACCCTTGGATCTACGCCACGCAAACCGGCTGGTGGGGCCTCACCGAGGCCGAGATCGTGCGCCTCAGGGAGTATCTGATGCGCGGCGGCTTCCTTGTGGTCGACGACATGTGGGGACCGGGTCCGGAACAATGGGAGATCTTCACATACACCATGAACCGCGTCTTTCCGGGCAAGCCGATCACGGAATTGGCCGAGTCGGACTCCGTGATGCACGTGATGTACGACATCGAGCAGAAGGATTTATCGTTCATCCCGGGCACGCGGCACCTGCGGCGCGGTGCGGGCGGCCAAGTCGAGGTGCAGCAGCCTTACGGCACCAAGCCTGCCTGGCGCGCCATGTCGGACGACAAGGGGAGGATGATCGTCTCTGTGAACTACAACACGGACATCGGGGATGCCTGGGAATATGCCGATGCCCCGGAGTATCCCGAACACATGACGGCGCTGGCCTACCGCTACGGGATCAACTATCTGGTCTACTCGATGACCCACTGAGTGCGGATCCGGTTCTTACGACGTCAGATTCCGGCCCGCCATCCGCTCCAGGATCGACGCCGGTGCCAGAGATGGATCCTTCATGCTCTTGCGCGAGACAATCACCGTCTGCTCCATCGCCAGCCGGCCACCGAGCACCGCATGGGGCACCACGTCGGTGAAGACCAGCCACGTCGAGCCCGGCGGCAAGTCGAAGCGGTACTTCGGGCAATTCTTCTGGTAATCGGCGTTCGCCTTCATCCAGTCGTGGAAATGGAGCATGAAGGAATCGTAGGGGGACCGGTCCACCAGCGGCACGCCCGCCGCGTGCAGAGCCCGCCAGGCCGCACGGCGAGCCGATTCCACCGCCGACCCCGACTTCGCGGCATATCCTTCCAGACCCGCATTGCGCGCCTCGCGCTCCGCGAGTAGCGGGAACGGGTCCGAGGTCAGCCATTCCCTCTTCTGCGACGGGCTCACGTTGGTGAAGCAGCGCAGAATCAGATCGCCGAAAACCGGACGGGTGGGGAAGGCGTCCACATGCAGCAGGTCGTTCCGCTTGGTGAGCGGAAGTTGCCGCCCGCGTTCCTCGATGGAGCGGAAGCTGGCGTAGTCCACCTTCCACATCGCGGCGTACTCGGGCAGGATCGTCGCGAGGAATTTCAGCGCGCGCCCCGAATAGTCGCGCATGGCGTCGCGGGTGGCCACGGTCTGGGACTTGTCCACGAGCCCGGATACCGCGTCCTTGTTGGGCTTGTAGGCGATGTTCTTGTGGATGGCGCGGGCATCCTGCGTCGTGCCGGTCAGCGCGTCCAAGACTGCGGAAGGGATGGGGAAGCCCGCCCCGCCAGGCGCTGGCGGGAAGTACAGGATGTTGCCGTGCTCCAGAACGGCACGGTTGTCGACGTCGGGTCCGGCGGGTACTAGTTCCAAACTGTCAAGTTTAACGCACCAGTTCGCCGGAAAACGTCGGGCTTGTTCTATAGTGGACTTTGCGGCGATGCTCGAAGCGATAGGACAAACGGACACCGGTAGAGTCCGGTCATCAAACCAAGACGCGTTCCGGATCTTCCCCGACTTGGGTCTCTACCTCCTGGCCGACGGCATGGGTGGCGCCAAGGGTGGAGCACGCGCGTCCATGCTTGCGGTGGACTCGGTCGCCGACGCGCTACGCCGCGAGGCGCGCCGTGACGCCTCGGCGTTGACCGAGGCCGTGGAAGAGGCCAACGCGAAGGTTTTCGCGGAATCGACGGCTGATCCCCGGTTGGAAGGCATGGGAACAACCCTGGTGGCGGTTTTGGAGACCGGCGACCAGGATTTGGCGATCGTCAGCGTGGGCGACAGCCGCGCCTATGTGCTCAGGGCCGGACGCCTGCAGGCGATTACCGAAGACCAGACTTGGGTCCAGGAAGTCGGTAGGCCCTTGGGCCTCGACGAGGCAAGCCTGCGGACCCACCCGATGCGGCATGTCCTGACCATGGCCGTCGGCGTCGGCGCGGCGTTGCGGTATCGGTACTATTCGATCGAACTGCGCGACGCCGAACTGATGCTGCTGTCCAGCGACGGCTTGCACGGCGTGGTTTCGGTGGCTGACATCGAGTGGATTCTCGGCGACGCCATGACCAGCTTGGAGCACAAATGCTCCGAACTGATCTCGGCGGCCCATGCCAAGGGTAGCCCGGATAACGTCACCGTGGTGCTTTTGCGGCGTTCCGACGAAAAATAGCTGAGCGATTTTCGCGCCGGGTCGCGTTTTATAGGGCGACATGATACGTCCAACCCTCCTTCTCGCGGCACTTACAGCCTGCGTGCCCGTCCAGGCGACGCTGGTCACAATCCCCTCGGCGTTCTCGGCGACAGAGGCCAACAACTCCAACGGCGGAGTCCTCGGTGCCAACGCCCGCACCTTCCAGTACGACTATTCCAGTTCGGTGCTCAGCATCAATCCTGGCGACAAGCTGATCGGCATGGCGTTCCGCCTGAACACCGGCACCAGCGTCATCAGCGGAGCGCTGTCCTGGTCCCAGTTCGACGTCGAGATCGCCACATCCACGGCCTCGCCGGGATCGTTGAGCACAACTTTCGCCTCCAACGCCGGTACTGACGCGACAACGGTCCGCAGCGGGGCGCTGAGCTTCGCGGCCGGAGCCTTTCCGACCAGCCACACTCCCAATAACTTCGGCCCGGAGATCACCTTCTCGCTGCCCTTCACCTACACCGGCGGCGACCTACTTGTGACAATCCGGACTTCCGGAAACACCCAGGGTACGGCAGTCTTGCTGGACGCGGAAGGGAATTCGAGCGGATCGTACCAAGGGCAGGGCTCCACTTTGGGAAGCAATGCCACCGTGGCCAATGGCGCAACCAGTACAACCGTGATCCTCGGGTTGGACGTGGTGAGTGCTCCCGAGCCCAAAACATGGATGCTGGCCCCGATTGGGGGCGTCATCGTGATCCTCGCGGCGGCCGCTCGGCGTCGCCGGGAGCGAAAACGGAACGACCGCTAACCGCCCAGCCCTTCCCGCAGACGCTGCAGACCCTTTCGCAGCGTCTCGCCGCCACTGGCGAAGGAGACCCTGAGCGTGCCCTCGCCAGCCTCGCCGTAGGCTGAACCGTGGGCCACCACCACTCCGGCGTTGACGAGCAAGTCACGCCTCACCTCATTGGACGTTCGGCCCAGCCCCCGGACGTCCACCATGGCGAAGAAGCCGCCTTCGGGAGCCAAAACCGCAACACCCGGGATGCCTTGCAACGAGTCCAGCACGGTTTGCCGACGGGCCGCATATTCCAGGCGCATCGATTCCACGCAATCCTGTGGACCGCCCAGCGCTACCGCCGCCGCGTCCTGCACAAACGTGGACGGGCCCCGGCTGGATTGCGCCAACACCATGAACATCCGTTGGATGAGCGCGGCTGGTCCCGCGCAGTACCCGACGCGCCAGCCGGTCATCGAATAGGTTTTCGAGAGGCTGTTAACGTAGACCGCCTGGTCCCGCAGGGCGGGCACGGCGGCAATGGGAGAAATATGCCGGTGGTTGTCGAAAACGATCGTCTCGTAGATCTCGTCGGAAATCAGCGTCACATTGCGGCGTAGGCAGAATTCGCCGATCCGCTCCAGTTCACCCCGGGTGAAGACGGTGCCCACCGGATTCCATGGCGTGTTCAGAATCATCGCCTGCACGGACGGCGTCCACGCCTCTTCCAAGGCCCCGTCGGCGAGCTGGAAGCGTCCGTTGACGATCTCGGCCCGAACCGCGCGGGGCATGCCGCCCGCGAGACGGATCGGGGAATAGTAGGCGTCGTAGACCGGATCGGGGAGTAGCACCTCGCCGCCCTCCCGCAGGAGTGCCGTCAAGGCTGCGTGGATGCCGAAAGTTGCCCCCGTCGTGGCGAGGATCTCGGTTGCCGGGTTGTAGCTCAGGCCGTTGTCGCGCTGCAGCTTGACCGCGACAGCCTCGCGCAGCCCCTTCTCGCCGCGGTTGTCGGGATATCCGGTGCGTCCGGCATGCAGCGCCCGCGTGCAGGCTTCCACGACATGCGGTGGCGTGGGCAGATCCGGCTCGCCGCGCATCAGGGATACCAAGTCGGCACCCTTGGCTTGCAGTTCGCGCACCTCGGCCAGGATGGCGTTGACGGCGGTCGGTCGGAGGGCTGCGATGCGGTCGGTCTCGCGGATGGTCTCAGGCATGGAGGTATGATCCAAAATACCAACGTGGCACTGGAAAAAGACAAACTCCCCACACCGGCGCTCCTCGTCGACCTTGACATGTTCGAGGCGAACGTCGCGCGCATGGCCTCCGAGACTGCGGCGGCGGGCAAGAAATTGAGGCCGCACGCCAAGGCGCACAAGTGCGTCGAGATCGCGAAGCGGCAGATCGCGGCGGGCGCGGTCGGCATCTGCGCCGCAACCGCCAACGAGGTGGCGTTGATGTCCGCGGCCGGCATCGACGACATCCTGCTGACGTCGCCGCTGGCCGATCCGCTCAAGATGGCGGGCGTGGTCGCGGCGGGCGCGATGGTGGTGGTGGACAACCTGCGCCAAGTCCGCTGGTACCAGGAGGCGGCCTGCGCGGCCAACGTCCAAGTTGCGGTACTGGTTGATCTCGATCCGGGCGACCACCGCACGGGTGCCGCGAGCTTGGAGCAGGCGGTGGACATCGCGCTGGCAATCGACCAAGCGAGCCATCTATGGTTGCGAGGCGTACAGGCGTATTCGGTCGCTGGCTCGCACGGCAAGGACCCGTCCGAGCGGCTGGCGTATTCGGAGAAGACGTTCGGATTCGCGGCGGAGGTGGCTGCGGCATTTGCCCGGCACGGGCTGCACACGGACGTGATTTCGGGCGGCAGTACGGGGACTTGGGATGTGGACCAGTCCATCGCGTCGGTGACGGAGATCCAGGCCGGCTCGTACGCGCTCATGGACATGGCGTACCGGCGCATTGGCGTGGATTTCCAACCGGCGATGTCGGTGCTCGCCACGGTCATCAGCGCGAACCACGCCGATTTCGTCACCGTCGACGCCGGGTTCAAGGCGTTCTCGACGGACCGTGACTTCGGGCCCGAGCCGCTCGGCCTGCCCGGCGCGACCTACCGGTGGGGTGGCGACGAGTTCGGGTATCTGGACCTGACGCAATGCCGCACAACCCCGAAACTCGGCGACAAGATCGAGCTGGCGCCGCCGCATTGCGACCCGACGGTGAATCTGTACGACCGTATCCACGCGTGCCGGGGCCGGGTGGTGGAGGACGTTTGGTCCGTGATGGGGAGGTTCCGGGTATGAGATCGGGTTTGTTTTTTCTCGTCTTGGCGGGCACGGCCTTCGCCCAACTGAACGGCGTGATCGATATCCACGCCCACAGTGCGCCGGACAGCGTGCCGAGGTCCATCGACGCGGTGGACCTGGCCCGTCTCGCCAAGGCGCGCGGGATGCGCGGGCTGGTGTTGAAGAACCACTACGAATCGACGGCGTCGTTGGCCTACATCGTTCGCAAGGAAGTGCCGGGGCTTGAAGTGTTCGGCGGAATCGACCTGAACCGGTCGGTGGGTGGCGTGAATCCGGCAGCGGTGGAGCGCATGGCGATGACGCTGGGCGGGTACGGCAAGGTGGTCTGGATGCCGACCTTCGACGCCGAGAACGAGGTGAAGTTCAAGAAGGAGTTACGACCGTTCGTGCCGGTGTCGAAAGGTGGCAAGCTACGGTCGGAGGTGCTGGAAGTGATCGCGCTGGTCGCCAAGCACCATCTGACGCTGGAGACAGGGCATTCCTCACCCGCCGAGGGGCTCATGATCCTGCAGGCGGCGAAGAGGGCCGGGGTGGAGCGCATGGTCGTGACCCACGCCATGCTCGCCCCCGTGCACATGGACCTCGCGCAAATGAAGGCCGCGACCGCGCTGGGAGCGTACTTGGAGTTCGTGTATAACGGCGTGACGGGCAAGGGCAAGGAGTTCGAGTTTGCCGATTACGCGAGGGTGATCCGCGAAGTCGGGGCGAAGCATTGCATCCTGTCGAGCGACATGGGGCAGGTCGGGAACCCGTTGCATCCAGACGGCCTTGAGGCGTTCTTCGCGGGATTGGCGAAGGAGGGGATTCCCGCGTCAGACATCGAGATGATGGCGCGCACGAATCCCGCGCGCGCCTTGGGGCTCGAGTAGAGGTTGGCAGCCGCCGTCAGCTTCGGCGGCAACGCTGACGGAATGCGGCGGCACCAAGACATCCCAACAGGAGGGACCAAGTGGCTGGCTCGGGTGCTGACGACAGATAGGCGTCGACGTGGGTAAACTGGAACGCGGTGCCGGCATTGTACCCACCCTGCTCCACCTGAAGGTATGCAATATCGTTGAGACCGAGGTTGCAAGGCGAAAGCAAGGGCGCGGCGCCTGTGGTTGGAGAAAACTGACAGCTTGAAGAACCGATCAGATGGTCTCCAGAATCATAGCCGTTGAACGTGACAGTCACGGTGTTGGGAAGGATGGAACCGGCAGCGTAGCCGCCCCACTGCGTAATGTCGAGGCTGGAGACGGAGAAGGTCAAGCCATTCACTTCGGACATCGTGATGAGTCCGCTGTTGTCATAATCTGAGATCGACACGTTCTGAGTTCCACCTTGGGGGTTGTTGTCCAGCCCGGCAACGAAGGTTCCGTTGCTGGCCGTTGTCCAAGCTCCGAGGTGGCCACCGATGCTGGTGAAGTGATAGTTGCCGGAGAAGGAGCTGGCATCCCAGCTGGCCACTTGGTGGAAGGCAACGGTGTTCGTGTTTAGGCCGGAAAACTCCAGCGTGGCTGCCGAGCTGGAGTCTGCGGCAAGGGCGAGCAAGAAAAGGGCAAGCGCGTTTTTCATGGTGATTTACCTTCCTGTGTTCTCTCTCCGTACGGATACGCCCAAGCGGACTTGCTGCCGCGAGAGCGGTCCTCAATGTGGGAAGCGAGAAGGGTGGGAATTTTTAGCGAAGTTTCTTCGCGGAGCGAGGGCGTCTGGACGCAAGCGCGACACAAGCGCGCTTAGCCAAGTTCTATCGGGAGACAGACCGCAGGATTTGGGCGTACGTCCTCGCGACCGCGTCCATGCTGTGCCGCGTCGCAATGTGCCGCCGGGCCTCGGCACCGATGGCGCGGCCCAACATCGGGCATGCCGCCAGCATCGCCATGTGCTCGAACAGTTCAGCCGATTCCGAGACGCCGGCGCGCACCTTGAGGCACGCTCCCAATGGCACGTCTTCCGTCTCGGCACCCTCGGTTAGGATCACGGGCTTCCCGATTCCCATCAACCGGATGGCGATCCCCGACGTCTCCCCCGCGGCCGGGTAGCGCAGGTTGACACAGCAATCCACGGCCTCGAACGCGGTTAACAGGTCGCGCTCGGCCAAGTGGCCGAGGCGTAGGATCGCCGGATGGCGGGCCTCGGACGCCAAGTACCGCTCCAGAATCGGCGACACCGGCTCCCCTGCAATCAGAAGCGCGGAATCCGGATAAATCGCGTGAAGCCGACGAAAGGCGGTGATTGTCGGCCCGAGGCGCTTGGTCTCCCGGAGGTAGCCGAAACATCCGAACAGCAGCGTCGATTGTTCGATGTTGAGGCGTTGGCGGAAGCGGGCGGCGTCACAGGCGTCCGGAAGCCCTTGGGCCTCGAAAAAATGGGGCACCACGGCAACATTCGTCGCTCCGTGGGCAGCGGCAATCCGCGCCGCGCCTGGATTGTGGACGACAACTCCCCTCGCGCGTTCGACCAAACGCCGCAGCATCGCGAATTCGAAGTAGCGGGGGTCCACACCGGAACTGGCACGGGCATCCCAAAGCTCCCCGGCCAAGTCGCGCCGCCATTCTCCGTAGTTGTGGACGAATTCCTCAACGTAGGCCGCGCGGTCCAGCGTCCCCAGCAGGAAATGGTGCAGGACCGCGTCGTGTAGGATCACCACGCCGGGGTTCTCGATGGCGCGGTGGTAGATTTCCCGATGCAGGCCGTTGTTCCCGATGTGGTACACGTCCACGCCCGGGTGGTCGAGCCCCGACCAAGCGTGGCCCAGGCGCTCCGCGTAGTCGGCCACGCCCGAGCGCGAACCCGGCGGCGGCGCGTGGTGCCAACCTCTCACACTTTTTTCCTGCGTCCGAACAGCGCCGTGCCGACGCGCACCCACGTGGCACCCTCCTCGATGGCCACTTCCATGTCATTGGACATGCCCATCGAGAGTTCCGGAATCCTATGCAGCGCGGCCAGTTCCCGCAGGTGGGCGAAGTATGGGCGCGAGAGTTCGGCGTCTTCAGACCATGGCGGCACGGTCATCAGACCGCGCAAATGGAGGTTGGGATGGGCTCGGACCGCCTCCACGATCTCCGGCAGTTCTCCCTCCGGTGCCCCGGTCTTCGACTCTTCGTCCGAGGTCTTGATCTCGATCATGATGTCGAGCGGTACGCCTTCCGCGGCCAGACGGCGCGCCAACTTGGCGGATTCCACGGAGTCTATCGAGGAAAACAGCTGCGAGGCCTTCTTCGTCTTATTGGACTGCAGGTGGCCGATGAGGTGGAATCGGGCACCTTCCAAGCCGGACACCACCGGGGCCTTGCGCTCCATCTCCTGGACGTAGTTCTCACCGAATTCCCGCAGGCCGAGGGCGTACGCCTCCTGGATCACCTCGGGGCCGAAGATCTTGGTGACGGCGAGGAGCTTGACGGAATCGGGGTGGCGGTTGGCGCGGGCGCAGGCCTTGGCGATGCGTTCGCGGACCTGTTGGAGGTTTTCGGCCAGCATCTATATCTCGATCATAGCGGCCGCGTCGGCGAGGGCGCGGAGGCAGTCGTCCGGGGATTGCAGTCGGCTGGAGACGGTGCGGACCAAGCCGGGGCCTTTGGGTGCCCAGCGGTTCTCGAAACGTTCCGAAGGTGCGCCCGCAAAGACGGAGAACGTCGGGATTCCGCAGGCCGCCGCCGCATGCTGACCGGCCGAATCGTAGCCCGCGTAGAAGGCCGCTTGCGAAATGATGGAGGCGAATGCGGCGAAACTGCCCTCCCAGTAGCGGACCTTGGCGGCCTGTCCCGACGCCTCGACCGCCGCCGTCACCCGGCGTGCTTCCTCTCCGCCCGCTCCGCGGTCGATCCACAGCCCCGGAAAACGGCTGCCGAGTTCGCCCACAAGGCGGGATTCGAAGTTGCCGGGCAGGCACTTGGAATCATTGCCGCCCACCCCGAGGCTGATCGCCGCGAACGGCTCGTCTCCCGCCGGGACCGGGGTAGGGGCGATGTACGCCGCGCCGCGAATGCCGAAGGTGTCGAACAGCCAGTCCGAGGTGAGGTCTGAAAGATTGGCGGGTCCGACGGATCCGGCGGTGCGGCTAGGGAAATGGAAATGGTTCGGGTGCAGCGGTACAAGTCCCAGTTGGGTCAAACGCGAATCGGGGTCCACCACCATCGCGTCGGGCTCCGTGATCCTGGCCCGAAGTTCGGACGCGAACGCGATCCGTTCCTCCATGGACCCGGTGCGGGGATAGGCGGCCTCCAAGAATTGGACACGGCCATCTTCCGCGAATAGTTCCGCCGACTTCCTGCCGCCGACGAACACGATCCGAGCTTCCGGGAACCGCCGCTTCATCGCGTCCAGGACCGGGCTGACGATCTTGATGTCCGACCCCAACGTGACCCTGGAGAGAACGTATGCGGCGGAAGGGGACACCGGTACACCAAGTCTCGCCACGGGCCGTTCCAGATCCCACGCGCGCATCAGCCGGTCGTAGGCTTCGGCGTCAGCGAGGTCGAAGGAATCCGACAGCGGCTCTACAACCGTTCGGAAAAACTCGGAAGCCGATTCCGCCCCGATCCGTCGCAGCAGCGGGACGGGAAGCGCCTCCGAGCCCCGCGCCGCCCTTAAGATCGCGCTACATGAAGTACTTGGAGACAATCGGCCCCAGCTTCCTCACCGTGGCTTCCGGCACTACCTTCTTATCCGTGATCAGCGCGTGCTGCAGGCTGGAGCCGCACTTGCAGGTGCGCTCGCCCGGCATCGTCTTCACCGCCTCGGCGACCACGCCGCAAGCGTTCGAAGCATTCTGCAGCAGGACGCGGATGATATCGGTGACCTCGACCGCGTCGTGGCCTTCGTGCCAGCAGTCGTAATCGGTGACCATGGCGACGGTGACGTAGCAGATCTCGGCCTCGCGGGCCAGCTTGGCCTCCTGCAGGTTGGTCATGCCGATGACGTCCATACCCCAGGACCGGTAGATGTTGGATTCGGCCTTGGTGGAGAACATCGGTCCTTCCATGCAGAGGTAGGTGCCGCCGCGCTTGACGTTGACGCCGACGGTCTTGCAGGCGGCCTCGACGGCGACCGAAAGCTGCGGGCAGACCGGGTCGGCGAAGCTGACGTGCGCCACGAGGCCTTCGCCGAAGAAGGTGGAGATGCGGCCGCGCGTGCGGTCGAAGAACTGGTCGGGGATGACGAAATCGAGGGGCTTGTGCTCTTCCTTGAGCGAGCCGACCGCAGAGAGCGAAAGGATTCGCTCGACCCCCAAAGCCTTCATTCCATAGATGTTGGCGCGGAAGTTCAGCTCCGACGGCGAGATGCGGTGGCCGCGTCCGTGGCGCGCGAGGAACGCGACTTCGTGGCCTTCGAGCTGGCCGACGACGTAGGGGTCCGAAGGGGGCCCGAAGGGGGTGTCGATAGTTTCTTCGCGCTGTGCGGTGAAGCCGGGCATGGAGTAGAGGCCGCTGCCGCCGATGATTCCGATCTTTGCCATGAGACTTCCAGTTTAGAACGCCGCTCCGTTCCGAAACTGGCCCGCCAGTGTTCCTCGAACCGGATGGTAAACTTCGGGCAGTCCCCCCATGCGAGCGCTAATCGAAGTGTTCTTCCGACCTGCGGCGCTTTTCGAGGCGCTGCCCTCGCGCCCGGCGTCGTGGCTGCTGCCTTTGATTCTGAATGCGTTGCTGGCGGTGGCCGTGTCGTGGATGGTGCCCCACTACGTTGGACGCGAGACCGCGATCCGGCAAGGCGCGCAAGCTGCCAAGATGAACCCGGAACAGACGGCGGCGCTGGTGAAACAGTTGACGAGGCCGGGGAACATCGCGGGCGGGTACGTCTTCCTGGCGGTCGAGTTCCTGCTGTTCCAGTTGATTTTGGCGGGGGCGCTGTATGCGTTTGCGCTGATGTCGTCCCGTCCGCCGGACTTCGGACCGATGCTTTCGATGGTGGCGCTGGCCCTGTTCCCGTACATGCTGGTGGTTGCCGGGGCGACATTCGCCGCGCTGGCCACAGCCTCCGACCCGACGAAACTCAATTCCCTCAACCTCCTGCCGACGAATCCTGCAGCGTTCGAGGACCCGAACAGCTTGGGCAAGGGGATTTATGGCTTGTTGAGTTCGGTGGACGGGCTGGTGTTTCTGGAAATCGGACTGCTGTCGCTGGGGTTGTCGAGGCTAACGAAGTGGAGTTACGGCTTGGCGTTGGGTGCCATTGGCGGACTCTGGGTACTCTACATGTCGGTGAAGACGGTCATGGGGTTGATGTTCTGAGTTTTCCACTTTTCGTGGCACAATGAAGCAAGCTTGGAGACCCGAATGCACGAAACGTCCATCTTTGAACTGAGCCCCGCCGAGAAGCTGCAGCTAGTTGAGGACCTTTGGGACGACATCGCACGTGAACCCGCGGACGTCCCGGTGGAGGATTGGCAGAAGCTGGAACTCGCGAAAAGAAAGGCGAACCTTGAGAACACCCCAGCGTCTGCCCGGTCTTGGGAAGACGTAAAGCGCAGGGTTCGGCAACTCCATGGCCGCTGAGTTGGTGCTTGCGCCCGAGGCCGAGGCAGATCTTGCCGAAGCGTACGGCTGGTACGAAACGCGTCGGATTGGGTTGGGAGAGGAGTTTCTGGGTTGTGTCGATGCTTGCATCCAGCAAGTTCTCCGCTGGCCGCGAATGTACGCGACGATCCACCAACAGTATCGTCGGGCGCTGGTACGCAGGTTTCCCTACGTGGTGTTCTACGAGGTGTCGGAGGAAGAATCGGTTACGGTGTACGCTGTATTCCATACCTCCCGCGACCCCAATCGTTGGCGTGCTCGCCTTTCGTAGGATTCACGTGTGGGATGGCGCTTCTACACCATAAGCTTGGCAGACGTTCACGGGTGAGCATGCTCCTATACGAGGTCCCAAAGGCTCACGTCGAATTCGTCGGGACACTGGAGGCTCCATTGGTATGCGGCTTCGATTTCCCTCGCGCCTGCAGCCGACAAGTACCTGGCGACCGGCTTGATTCCGACCCTTCCTAGATCCAGTCGATCCGCATCCCAGCAAGTCTGGATTGTGGAGTCTTGGTGGCGGCCCCCGTCGCTGTGATGACGGATCGCGAAATACAGTTTTTCCTGTTGCCCGGTGTTTAGATCGAATTCCCTGCCGTTGAGCGAGGCCGCGAAAACGGCCGCCCGTTCGCCGTGCAGGGGATCCTCGTCTTCATTGCGGCGCTGGCTGTCATGCAGAAAAGCGAACAGCTCCACCACCAGAAGATCCGACCCAGTGGCCGCCCCCACGGTCAGGGCATGTTTCCGGACGCGAGCCCAATGATTCGGGCCATGGACGCCATCCCGGCTGATGCGGAACTGCCGAAGCACGAGTTCCAACAAACGTTTGCGGTTGAACGCCTGCGAATCCTGCGTTTGGGTGCCCATCGCCAAGCATTGTAACGTGGCATTCAAGGTTTCGTTCCTTGACATATGCCGTTGCTCGGCGATACGCTTGAGCCAAGGAGTCTTACTCTGACCACGGACCTGGATTCCTCCGTTCACGATGACTGGGCTCGTCGGCAATCCGAGTTCATTGAAGAAGGCTGGCTCCCGTCTCTGTTTGCCCGGACTGATGCCGAACTGGCTGCGGAAGAGCACTTGGCTGTCTGAGTTCATCAACTCACGGGACATAGTTCCAGCCACATCGCTGCCTACAATTCCAAATCTTCCCCAACCGCACTCTCAAACGTCCAAGGGCACTCCTCCGGGAAATTCCCCTCCGGAATTCCGGTCTCAATCGACGCCTGCCGTCTTGCCATCCGATACGCCTCCGGCAAGTCCACCGCGATCCGTGCCAAGAAGCTGGGGCTATCCACCACAATCTTCCCGATGCGCGTCCGCTGCGTCTGTATCGTCGCGGCCCAGCTTCTCGAACGCCTGTCCACTTGGAACCGCCACTTCAGCAGGTGGGCCAGCAACACTTCCAGCCTGCTGCCCAGAGCACGGTAGTCGCGCTTGCCCATGCTGTCGATCTCCTCGGCGATGTTCTCCCAGTCGAGTTGCTCGGTGTCCCGTGCACGGAGCCGCTGCGCCATGTCCTGGGTCCAGTTGAAGAAATCCGTGTCGTAGAGTTGGTCAGATTGCTGAACGGTCATGGAATCGCGGCTCTCCTACCCCACCAGCTTAGCCGAAAACTCCCCGTCGCCCTTCACATCCGTCAACCGCATATCCCGACCCTGGTACAAATACGTCAAGGCTTTGTGGTTGATGCCCATCAACCTCAAGATCGTCGCATTCACGTCATGCGCGTCGATCCGCATCTCGGTGGCCGCGACCCCGAACTCGTCGGTCGCCCCCAACGCCTTCCCACCCTTGATCCCGCCGCCCGCCATCCACATCGAGAACCCGTACGGATGGTGGTCGCGGCCGTTGTCGCCCTGCGCCAGTGGGGTCCGCCCGAACTCGCCGCCCCAGACCACCAGCGTCGAATCCAGCAGCCCGCGCGCCTTCAAATCCTTCAGCAGCGCCGCGATCGGCTTGTCCGTCTTCGCCGTCATCCGACCCAGCGTGCCGGTCAGATCCGTATGCTGGTCGTCCCAGTCCTGCCCAACGTTTGTGCCGGAAATCAGCTGCACGAAGCGCACTCCGCGCTCCACCAAACGCCGCGCCAGCAGGCACTTGCGCCCGAAGTCATCCGTCACGCCGTCGCCCACGCCGTACAACTTCTTCGTCGCGTCCGTCTCCTTGGTGATATCGACCGCTTCCGGTGCCGCCGACTGCATCCGCCACGCCAGTTCGTACGACGAAATCCGCGCGTCCAGAGTCGAATCGTTGGGCCGCGTCCGTTGCTGCATCCGGTCGACCTGGTTGATGAAATCCAGCGTCTGCCGCTGCACCGGGTCCGCGATGCCTTCCGGGTTCTTCAAGTACAGGATCGGGCTGTCGCCGCCCCGGAAAATCGTGCCCTGGTACACCGCGGGCAGGAATCCGGCGCTATACGCGGGCGGGCCGGACTTGGTCGAGCCGTCCGACATCACCACGAACGCGGGCAAATTCTGGTTCTCGGTGCCCAACCCGTACGTCACCCACGAGCCCAGGCACGGGCGACCCGGCAACTGGTGCCCGGTGCTGCGCAGGTAGATTCCCGGCGCGTGGTCGAATTGGTCGCCGTAGCAGCCCCGCAGGACCACGATGTCGTCCATTTTCTCGCGCACGTTGGGGTAGAGGTCCGAAACCGGCGTGCCACAGGTACCGCCGGGCTTGAACTCCCACGGGCTGCCGCGCAAAATGGCCTTGGACGGGTCGTGGATGAAGCTCGTCTTGATCAGCTTGGCGAGGTCCGCCGACAGGTTCTTGCCGCTGTTCTTGCTCAGCACCGGCTTGGGGTCGAACGTGTCGACTTGGCTGATCCCGCCGTGCATGAACAGATAGATGATGCTCTTGGCCTTCGCGGCCAGCGGTGCGGGCCTCGGCGCCAGCGGATTGACCTCCGCTCCGAACAGCCCGTCCTGGTCGAGCATGCCCGCCAGCGCGGCCATCCCAAAGCCGTTTCCGACGCGCGAAAGCAGTTGTCTGCGGTTCAAGTTAATCGACATAAAGGAACTCGTTCGTATTCAGAAGTCCGCGGGAAAGCTCGACCAGCGCGGCCTCGCGGGAGCCGAGCAGGGCGGTCTGTTTCGCCAGGAAGGCATCGGCCGCGGCCAGTTCCTCCGTCGAAGGGGCCCGTCCAAAAATCTTTTCCCACGCCTCTGTGGACGACGAGATCTTCGTCGCCAGCATCCGCGCCCGGTCCATCGTAAAGCCGCTGTTCAGCAGCGCCAACGACTGCGGGGCCGTCGTGCTCTCGTTGCGGCGCGCGCAAGTTAGCACGCCGTCCGGGCCGTCGAAGGCCTGGGCCATTGGCTGCTGGAAGGTGCGGCGCGAGAGCAGGTAAATGGTGCGGCGCTGGTGCTCCGTCTTGTCCGGGGTCACCATCCACGCGTTGGCCGGGTTGCCGATCATGCCGAACATCTCTTCCTTCGACAGCGGCGGCACCACCGGCACGCCCCCCGTCTTGAGGTTCAACTCGCCCGTGACGAGCAGCGACCCATCGCGGATCTCCTCGGCCTCCAAGCGCCGGCGGTTCATGTGCGAAAGCAGTTCGTTGGCCGGATCCTTCGCCAGCGCCTGGTCGGAAACCGTGGCGGCGCGCTTGTAAGCTGCGGACGTCATGATCAGCCGGTGCATCTGCTTCACAGACCAGCCCTTGTCGACGAATTCCGATGCCAGCCAGTCCAGCAATTCAGGGTGCGTCGGGAGGCCGCCGCGGGTGCCGAAATCACTCGGCGACTTCGCCACCGGGCTTCCGAAATGGAACTGCCAGATGCGGTTCGCCATCACACGAGCAGTGAGCGGGTTGTCGGGGCTCGCGATCCACTCCGCCAGACCCTTGCGGCGCAGCGTGGATGCCGCGTGCAGCGGGGCTTCGGGGATGTCGCCGCCGCCCAGCGCCGTTAGGAAACCAGGCTGAACCTCCTCGCCGTAATTCTCGGGATTGCCCCGGATCGCCACGAACGTCTTTGGCGCGTCCCGGCCCACGTCAATGATCCCCGAGGACATCGGCGGTGGACCGTACCCGGCAAACAGGCCCACAAGGCGCTTGCCGATAGCGTCCAACCGTTCGCGGTCGGGTTGGCCTTCGGGTCCGGCCATCGCGGCGGTGATTTCACCCGGCCCCACCTTCACCTTGTCGGCATTGTCCAGCACCAATTGGTTCTGGTCCGGCGTCCGCTTGGCCTCCGGCGTGTTGAAGACAACCTGCAACTCGGGGGACAGCTTGGCGATCTTCTCCTTGCGGATGGGCTCGGAGTACTTCTTGTTGATGGTCGCGATCTCCTCGCCGATCTGGTACAGCCGGAAGCTGCGGTTGTTCTCGGCGATGTCGTAGTTCCGCGCCGGGTTGTAGTCGAGAAAGACCTTGTCGGCAACGGCGGGCTGGAAGACGGCTTGGAGCCGGTAGTAGTCCTTCTGGGGGATCGGGTCGAACTTGTGGTCGTGGCAGCGGGCGCAACCCACGGTCAGGCCGAGGAACACGGCGGAAGTCGTGTCGACCATGTCGATGCGCTTCTCCACCAGGTTGACGTCCTCCACCTTGAACAGCATGTCGCGGTTGGTGCCGACGCGGTAGAACCCGGTGCCCGTTTTAGCCTCGGGATCGGTCGGATACAACTCGTCGCCCGCAATCTGCTCCTTGATGAACTTGTCGTAGGGCTTGTCGTCGTTGAACGACTTGATGACGTAGTCGCGGTAGCGCCAGGCGAGCAGCAGGTAGGGGTCCTGCTCGAAACCTGCCGTATCGCCGTAGCGGGCGAGATCGAGCCAGTGCCGACCCCACTTTTCGCCATATCGCGGCGATGCGAGGAGGCGGTCGATCACGCGGTCCCAAGCGCCCGGCTCTTTGTCGCCGAGGAACTGGTCGATGTCCTGCTTGGCTGGCGGGAGGCCGGTCAGGTCGTACGCGGCACGGCGGAGCAGCGTGAGGCGGTCGGCCTCGGGGGCCGGAGCGAGATTTGCTGCGCGCAGTTTCTGGTCGATGAAGGCGTCAATCGGGTTCGACGAACCGGCGGGTACCAGCGGACGGACCGCCTTCCGGAACGCCCACCAGTTGCTCGGAGCTGTCTTCGATACTAGGACGTCGCCCCAGACGGCTCCCGCGTCGATCCATTCCTTGATGGCGGCAACCTCGTCGGCACCCAACGCGCCGGTCGGGGGCATTTTCACTTCGCCGGTTCGGGCGACGGCCTTATAGAGGAGGCTGTCGGCCGATTTCCCCGGCACCAGTGCGGTTCCGCGGTTGCCGCCATGCAGCAGCGCGTCGCGCGAGGTGACCTTGAGTCCGGCCATGCCGCTCGCGTCGCCGTGGCACTGGCCGCAGCGCTCCTGGAGGATGGAAACCGCAGAACCGGTGGCTGCGGATCCGGCCAACGGGACTAGAAAGAGGATCGAAAGGGGTGCAAACTTCGGATACATCATCGCGCGTACATCTATCATATAAGCGCGGTGCGTGGTTGGGGGGTGGCTAGTTTTCCCAGCTCGTGTCCGTCATGTGGTCCGCGACGGACGGGGGCTCCCAGACGGGCTTCAGATCCAGTACGAATCCTTCGACGGGCCCTTCGCCGGCGATGGTGTCGATTCCGAGGAGGATCTCGGGCGGCGCTTCGGCACGGAAAACCTCGACGGCCCGGCGGTCGGGATCGATCAGCCAGCCAAGCTCCACGCCGTTTTCGATCCATTCGCGCATCTTGGCGCGCACGGCGCGAAGCCGGTCGTGGTCGGATTTCAATTCGACCACGAAGTTGGGACAGACATGCCAAAAGCGACCCATCTCGCGCGCCGACACTTTGACGATGCGGCGGTGGGTGGTCAAAGCCGCGTCAGGGGAGCGCCGCGCCCCGCTCGGAAGCACAAATCCGCCCGTTGCCTCCACGGACGCACCCCGTTGCGCCATCCGGTTCCAATACCAAAGTTGCCCGTTGATCTCGGAGCAACGAACGCCGGTGAGAGTATAAGGAGGCGGCATGATCACAATTTCCCCATCGGCGGTCATCTCAAAAAACAGATCCGGATGCTCGGAGCAAAACTCCGCGAAGTCCTCATCGGACATGGGCGGGTGGTTGATGGTTGCCGGTAGCCAAGACTCTTCGATCAACAGCGCCATAGCTACATTCTAACCTCAAAGAAAAGGACTCCATGGCGTTCCGGCTCCGCACCGCGCAAGGCAAACTCAAAATCGAGCACAGCATCCTGGACGACCTCCGTCCCGTCCTCCTGCGCATCGTCGAGTCCGACCAAATCCGCTCCATCATCCCCGGCGTCATCCGCCCCGTCCGCGACGCCAAGGGCGACGTCAAAGTCCGCGTCACCGTCGCCACGCAGAACGGTTGGAAGGCCATCGGACTCTGCAACGGCGCGCGCCAGGAGCTGTTCATCAGTACCGACCTCCCCCAACCCGAGGTGGAGAAACTCATCCTGCGGGCCATCGCGGACGCCCGCTGAAGCGTTCTCGACGAGGCCCCTTTGCCAAAACGCTCCCGCCGGTTCATAATCAAAACGAAGGGAGCTGTTTCGCATGGCCAAAGGAATGGACCGCAAGAAGGAAACCAAGAAGCCCAAAAAAGAAAAGGTGAAGTAGGGCCGTGGCGTTTGCGGGTCCCCTCGCGGGGACCCGCTTCGGCATCCAATCCTGTGAAGCCCAACCGTTTTACCACCGACCGGTTCGTCCATTTCGCAATGCTCGGCTTGGCGGCCTGCGGGTTCTTCGCCTTCGTCGGCACGGGCCGGCTCGACACCGCCACCATCGCCTTCACGTCCGCCGTCCTGTTCCTCCGCGCGCTAGCCGCACTATTCCACAAGCGCGTCCCGATCCCACCGCGCGCCGTCTCGTTTCTAGCCGTGGGCTGCGTCCTGTTCTACCCCGCTGAAATCCTCCTCCTCAACACGGACTTCTTCCTGGCCACCGTCCACAGCGTCTGCTTCCTGGCCGGATTGAAACTGCTTACGGCGGAGTCCAACCGCGACTACATTTCCGTCGGGGCAGTCGCCTTCGTGGAACTGGTGGCCGGAGCCGTCCTTTCGTTCCAAGCCACGTTCTTTCTCTGGCTAGCCCTGTTCTCGTTCTTCGCGACAGCCGCGTTGGCCGGGGCCGAGATCCGCCGCGGTACCGCCCGCAATGGCCGCACGGTGCTCGAGGCAGGTGCCGGATTGGGCTGGCGCCTGGGAATCACGACCGGATTCGGTGCATTTGGAATCCTCGCCATGGCCGGAGGCCTGTTCTTGATCGTGCCCCGGACGGCCCGCGTGGCCGCCCGCCTCCTCCCCTATTCGGGGCGTTTGACCGGCTTCTCGAATGTGGTCGACCTCGGGACGTTCGGCCGCATCGCGCGCGACAACAGCCCGGTGATGTACGTGCAATCCTATTCGCGTCCGTTGCCCGGAGGCCTGAAATGGCGCGGTGCCGCGCTTACGCGGTTCGACGGCCGCCGCTGGTCCGCACCGCCGCTGACCCTCACCGAGGTGCCCGCACCGAACGGTACCGCCGAGGTCGCCGACATCGCCCAACGCTCGCGCCGCGACGGCCGCCGATTGCTGTACCGGGTCGACCTGAGCAGCACGACAACGGGCACCCTGTTCATCGCTGGAATCCCCGAATACATCAACACCACCGCCCCCAGGGTCTTGCGGACGCCTGAGGACGCGTTCCGCGTGCCATTCGCGGGCGGGAGGGAACTTCGCTACGAGGTCTCGGCGCTCTCCGCCATGCCGCTGCCCGTCCCGCTGACCGTCGTCGAGCGACTCCGGTGCCTCCGCCTGCCCGCCGTCAACTCCCGGATCTGGGATCTGGCCCGCGCATGGGTCGGGAACGAGGCCGGATCGGACTGGGAGCGCGCCCACCGGATCGAAGCCCACTTCCGCAACGACTACCGCTATTCCCTCGAAACCGCCGCCACCCCGGTCCGCGACCCGCTCGTAAACTTCCTCTTCAACGCCAAAGCGGGACACTGCGAATACTTCGCATCTGCGATGGCCGTGATGCTGCGGACGGTCGGAATCCCGTCGCGCGTCGCCACGGGGTACCTCGGCGGCTACTACAACGAACTTTCGGGCTTACAGGTGGTGCGGGCATCGGACGCGCATGCCTGGGTCGAAGGGTGGATCGAGGGGCGCGGCTGGGTGACGTTTGATCCTACACCCTCCGCGCCGGCCGCACCCGAGTTGATGACCCAAGTCGGGGTCTACTTCGACGCCCTCGACAGTTTTTGGCAGCGCTGGGTGATGGCCTACGACCTGTCGAGCCAGGCGACGCTGGCGTCCAAGGTGGCGACGGCGACACGCGGGTGGCGGATGCCGTCGCGGCCCTCGCCGGGCGCGTGGTGGGCCGGTTTCAAGGCGGACTCGCTGGAGCTCGCGGGAATCGCGTTGGTGGCGGCGTTGGCTTGGATGTGGTTGCCCGGGATTTGGCGCTCAGTCCGGGCGCGGCTGCGGGTACGGAAGGCGGTGCGGTCGGCTAGGTCGGATGTCGCCGCGAGCCTGCTGTACGAGACCGTGCTGGAGTCGCTGGAACGGCGCGGTTTTACAAAACAGCCTGGGATGACGCCCCTGGAGTTTATCCTCACTCTGCCCGAGGGGGATCGCGAGGCACTCGAGCCGATCACCGCTCGATACAACGAAGCCCGTTACGGCGCCGTGGACGGTGCCGCTACGGAACTGGCCCGACTGGTTGTCAACTTCCGCACTACCGGCCCGTCGTCCCGCTGATCAAAACGCGCCGCGGATTGTGCTAAGCGCCCTTCATATACCAAAACCGCGCTACGAACAGGGCCGTCAGAACCAGCACCATCCAATTCAAGTCGCGGAATTTGCCCCGCCCGATCTTGATCAGGGTCCACGCGCAGAACCCGAAGGCCAATCCGTTGGCGATGCTGAAGGTGAGCGGGATCGCCAGCATCGTCAGAAACGCCGGAACCGCCACTTCGGGATCGGCCCAAGCGATCTCGGTCGCCGCAGTCATCATCATGCTGCCGACGATGATCAGTGCCGGAGCCGTCGCCGAGCCCGGAATCGCTCCAACCAGCGGCACCGCGAACATCGCCACCACAAAGAGCAGGCCCGTGACAATCGCCGTCACACCGGATCGCCCGCCTGCGGCAACTCCCGCCGAGCTTTCGATGTAGCTGACGACGGTCGAAGTCCCCGCCAGCGACCCTGCCACTGTCGCCACGGCATCGCAATAGAGGATCCGGTTGAGCCTCGGGACATCCCCGGCACCCTCGAACAGCCCGGCCTTGCGTCCGACCGCGAGCAGAGTGCCCACGTTGTCGAACAGATCGACAAACAGGAACACGAAGACGATGTCGAGCAGCCCCAGTCTGGCCGCCGCGGCGATGTCCAAATGGAAGGCGGTTTCCGAGAGACCTGAGATCCCCGACGAGCCGCCGCTCAGATGAGCGTTACCGGTTGCCAGCGCAACAACCCAAGTCGCCACCACGCCGCACAGAATGGCCGCGTTGACCCGTGCGGCCAACAGCACCGCCGTCACCAGTAGGCCGAAAATCGCCAGCAACGGTTCCGGATGGTGCAGGTCGCCCAGACCAACCAGGGTCGCCGGATTGGCTACAACCAGACCGGCATTCTTGAATCCGATCAACGCGATGAACAAGCCCACCCCGGCAGCCACGGCGGCATAGAGCTCGTGCGGGATCGCATGGACAATCATCTGCCGCACGCCCACCGCTGTGAGGACCAGAAACGCCACTCCCGAAATGAAGACGGCCCCCAAGGCTGTCTGCCAAGGCACACCCATCCCCTTGACCACCGCGTAGGCGAAATAGGCGTTCAGGCCCATCCCCGGTGCCAAGGCGATCGGATAGCGGGCAAACACGCCCATCAGGATGCTGCCCAGCGCCGCCGCCAAACAGGTCGCGGCGGTGACTGCGGCGATGGGCATGCCCGCATCATGCAGGATGGAGGGATTGACGAAGACGATGTACGCCATCGTCATGAACGTGGTGACGCCCGCGACAATTTCGGTACGCCAGGACGTGCCGAGACGGGAGAACTCGAAGTATGCTTCCAGCTTGGCAACGAGGGACATCCCCCAAGGATAACCGAATCGAGGATATCGAGGATAACTGGATCGGGCTATTGCGCCGAGCGGCCCGCGGCCATTTTTTTTTCAAGCGCAGCCATCAACCGGGAGTGGACGTCGCCCGGAATCGAGCACTCCTTCATGCCCTTGTAGACCGAGATGGTCTTCTTAGTGGTGTCGCACACCACCCAGCAGTTGGGGCACTCGGAAACATGTCGTTCGAGCTTGGTACGAATCTCGCCATCGGTACGCTCGTCCAGAAAGTCGGAGAGCTCCGAAAGGAATTCCTTACATGTAAGCAAAGGCGTCGTCTCCTTTGCGCTTGAAGAAGCGTGTTAGTTTTTCGCGCAGTTGCAACCGGGCCCGGAGCAGACGGCTTTTGACCGCAGGGATGGAGAGTTCCAACGCCTCGGCCGTTTCCTCGGTGGAAAGTCCGTCCACGTCGCGCAACGTGAATACGGTTTTGTAAATGGGCTCCAAGCTCTCGATGGCCCCCGAAAGGATACCGCCCAGTTCTTCCTGGTTGAACTGTTGTTCCGGGTCCGGATCCCATGCCGCGATTTCGCGCACGATCGTGTCTTCGCCGGTGTCGATCTGCTCGTCGAGCGACACCGACCGGTCCGATTTCCGCTTCCGCAGCTTCATCAGCGCCTGGTTGACGGCGATGCGCACGATCCACGTGTAGAACCGCGAATTGCCTTGGAACTGGTCGAGGTGTTCGTAGGCTTTAAGGAAAGCCTCCTGCAGCACGTCCTCGGCGTCCTCCCGGTTCTGCGTGATGTTCATCGCGAGCCGGAAGATCTTGCCCTCGTAGCGCTGGATCAGCGACGAAAACGCCCGACCGTCGCCCACCCGGGCGCGGTTCACCAATTCCAACTCCGCCTTGGCCTCTTCCGTCAGTTCGACGGCGGCAGTGTCGATGCTCGGGAGGGCGGCGGGTTCGGGAATGGTGATCGCGGATGTGGCGCTGTCGGTGGCCATGGGGCGGGATTTTTCATTTTCCCATGCCAGCGCGGGCGCTGCCGAAGAATTCGTGATCGGAGCCGTTCCGACCGATCTCCGGCTCGGCTCCGAGGGCGAAAATAAACGCCCCAGACGCCCGCCAAAAACCGGTCCCACCCCTTGGATAAAGCCGCCCATCGCGGCCTGCAGGACCATACGCAGTCTTGGATGACGAACCTCAACAAAGGTTTCGGCTAATTCCAACGCAGGATTGCACTTATGCTTGTTAGCGCAGTGCCGGCTTGTCGGTAACTTGGCGGACCACGCGGAGGATGTTGCCACCCAGGAACTTCCGTATCCGTGCGTCCGAATAGCCCCGCCGCACCATCGCCTCCGTGATCAGCGGGAGGTCGCGGACATCGCGGAAACCGCTGGGCAGCGTGGGGCCGCCGTCGAAGTCCGAGCCGAGCGCGACATGGTCTTCGCCCACCAGTTGCACCGCCTTGTCCACCACGCCAACCCACCCGTCCACCGTCAGCCGGATGTCGTCGGGGGCCTCGATCCCCGGCATGGGGAACTGCGGGGCGATCATCCTGTCGATGTCCAGGATGGACATGCCCGCTTCCCGTTTCGCGATGTCGCCCGTGTCCCAGAACGGCTTCCCGGCGTGCTGGGTGCGCCAGTCGAACACCTTCTTGTTGTGGAACTCGTTGCCGATCTGGAACCCGATGACGCCACCCTTGGCCGCCAGCTTCTTCAAGAGGTCGTCCGGCATGTTGCGGGGAAGCTCGTTGACGGAACGCAGCCCGTGGTGGGTGGCGAGGACGGGGTCGGTCGAGACGTCGAGGGTCTGCGAGATGGCCTCGTCGGAGGCGTGCGATACGTTGATCACCATCCCCAATCGGTTCATCTCGCGCACGAAGGCCCAACCGTGCTCGGTGAGCCCGTGCGACTTGTGCTGGGCGCAGCAGGAATCTGCATAGGCGTTGTCCCAGTTGTGCGCGGAGAGCTGGTAGGAGCGGAGGCCGAGCCGGTAGAACTGGCGCAGCAGGCCGAGGTCGCCGTCCAGGTCGAAACTGCCCTCGAGGTCGAGAAGCGCGGCCATCTTGCCGGACTTGACGATCCGGTCGATGTCGGCCCCGTTCAGCGCCAACTCGATACGGTCCTTGTTCTTGGCGATTTGCGAGAGCGCGAGGTCGATCTGCCGCAGCGCCTGCTTGGTCTCCAGCCGGGCCGGGTAGTAATCCTCCGGCACGTAGGCGGAGAAGAACAGCGCCTTGAGGCCGCCTTCTTTGGCGCGGGAGAGGTCCCACATGCCGTCGGCCTTGCGTTCGCCGATGTCGCCGCCGTGGAAGAGGATGCGGTCCACCGCGTGGACGTGCCCGTCGAACACCAGAGACTCGGCGTGGAGTTTCCGGGCATGGTCCGAGATGACCGATGGCTGCTGGCAGATGCCGACCGCTAGCACCACGGCTCCGATTAAGAATAGCTTTTCCATTTTAGGCTCAAGAAGCGAGCAACGCGCGCCTGACTGCATCTGGCTCACGGGCGATCACAGTCAGGAAGGCACGTGCCGGACCGCTGGGGACTCGGCGACCATGCTCCCAATGCTCCAGTGTACGCTTGCTAAGGCCGAACAATTCCGCAAATTCGGCTTGTGAAAGGGCTATCTTCTCCCGAATCGCACGCACGTCGATTTCCGCGGGCACGTGCACCTGACAACCGTGGCCGGGTTCGCCCTTCGCGAAGGCGAGCGCCTGCCGAGCGCTTTCAATCATCCGCTGTCCCGCGGTAAGTTCCGTTCGACTCATTGGCGTTCCCTTCCTCTCGACCTATATGTCTTTGTGATCTCGGCAAGCAGCATCTTCAGGGTCTTGCGCTCGATCGCGGTCAGGTCGCTTTTCTCGTTCTTGGAAAAGATTTCAAGTAGGAACACAGGTATGTCCGGCCCGCTGAAGAATGTGATGACCCGATAACCGCCACTTTTCCCCTTGCCCCGTCCCGCGAACCGCACTTTCCGAGCACCGCCGGTTCCTTCGATCACATCGCCGGACTCAGGATTGGCGGCCAACCAACTGACTATCCCGCTTCTCTCGGCCTCCGATAAACCAAGCTCACGGGCGGCGGCGAGGAACGCCGGAGTCTCGACAACCGTCTGCATCTTCTACTCCATTGGAGTATATCAATTCCGGCCACCCCACAGAACGACCGGTCTAGCGGACGCTCCCCGTCCACCGCCGCCCCGACTGCGATAAGCTTTGTCCAATGGCTGATCCCGCCTTTCGTCCCAAACTGGCCGGCGTGTGCACGGTCTACCGCAAGCACTCACACACCCAGCACATCATCGACCGCTTTCTCGAAGGCTACGGCTGGAATGGCGAACACCACAGGCCCGCGATGGATCTGGTCTCCCTTTATGTCGACCAGCACCCGCCCGAAGACCTGACGCCCGACCGCGCCGCGCGCTTCCCTGCGATGAAGGTGTACAACTCCATCCGCGACGCCCTCACTCTCGGCACCGGCAAGCTGGCCGTCGACGGCGTGGTCCTGGTCGGCGAGCACGGCGACTACCCCCGCACCGAAAAGGGCCAGGTCCAATATCCGCGCTACCAGTTCTTTCAGCAAATCGTGCAGGTCTTCAAGGACAGCAACCGCGCGGTGCCGATCTTCAACGACAAGCACCTTTCCTGGAAATGGGAATGGGCCAAGGAGATGTACGACACCTCCCGCGCCATGAAGTTTCCGCTGATGTCGGGGTCGAGCCTGGCCGTGACGTGGCGCATCCCGTCCGTTGAAATGCCCAGCGGCGTCAAGATTCGCGAGGCCCTCTGCATCTGCTACGGCGGTGTCGACAGCTACGACTACCACGGCATCGAGACCCTCCAGTGCATGGTGGAACGGCGCAAAGGCGGCGAATCCGGCGTCAAATGGCTGCAGGCCTATCGCGGCGACCAATTCTGGCAGGCGCACCGCGACGGCGTCTGGCCGCGGGACCTGTTCGACGCCGCCCTCTGCCGCAGCCACACGCTGACCCCGGCCCGGCCCGGCTTCAACGACATCTTCCCGTCCCTCGACGACATGAAGCGGCTCGTGAAGAACCCGGTCGCCTATCGCTACCAGCACACGGACGGCCTCATGTGCACCATGATCCTGATGTCGGGCCTGGTGGAGGACTTCAACTTCGCAGCCAGCATCGAAGGCCGTTCGGAACCCTTCTCCACCCAGATGTACCTGCCTATGCCTCCGGGTCGGACCACACTGGCGAACTTCTTCAGTCCACTGGTGAATAATTTCGAGATGATGTACCTCACCGGCAAGGAGACCTACCCTGCCGAGCGTGGACTCCTGACCACTGGCCTGACCGCAGCCGGCGTCGATAGTCTCTTCGCAGGCGGCAAGAAGCTCGACACCCCACACCTCAAGCTTGCCTACCAAGCGCCCAAGGAATCCACGTTCTGGAGAACATAAGATGCTGACACGACGCACCTTCATCGAAACGACCGCCGTTTCGGGTCTTGCCGCCAGCACCGCCGCGGATCTGCTGGCCCAGGCGGGCAAGCCCAAGCGCGTGGCCATCATCGCGACCATCTACAAGTACCTCTCGCACGCCCAGCACATGGGCGACCGGCTCCTCGTCGGCTACCCGTTCAACGGCAAATGGCACAAGCCAAACATCCAAGTCGTGTCGCTCTACGTCGACCAGAAGCCCGAGGGCGACCTCAGCGCCGAACGCGCCAAGGAATTCGGCTTTACCGTCTACCCCACCATCGCCGAGGCGCTGCGGGTCGGCGGCAGCAAACTCGCGGTGGACGCCGTGATCGTAATTGGCGAACACGGCGACTATCCCAAGAACAACAAGGGGCAGATCCTCTATCCGCGCTACGAGTTCTTCGACCAGTGCGCCAAGGTTTTCGAGGCCGACGGGCGCGCTGTGCCTTACTACAACGACAAGCACCTTTCGTGGAGCTTCGAGAAGGCGAAGAAGATGGTCGATACCGGCCACTCGATGAAGTTCCCGATGCTGGCCGGTTCTTCCCTGCCCGTCACGTGGCGGCTGCCGGATCTGGAATTGCCCCTGAATTGCGAGATTGAGGACGCGCTGATGGTCGGCTGCGGCGGGTCGGACCCGATGGATTACCACGCCATTGAGGCGATGCAGTGCATGCTGGAACGGCGCAAGGGCGGCGAGACGGGCGTGAAATCGGTCCAGCTGGTGGAAGGCGAAGAGGTTTGGAAGGCGGGCGAGGACGGTCGCTGGTCGAAGCAACTGCTCGGCGCGGCGCTGTCCCGCAGCGATTCACCCCTCGGGAATACGGTCAAGGACGGACGCACACAGGAGATGGTGCTTTCGGGCGAGGCGCGGCGCATCACGCCCCAACCGGCGGCCTATTTCATCGAATACAGGGACGGCCTGAAGGCGACGCTGCTGATGCTCGACGGCGCGGTGAAGGACTACATGTTCGCCGCGCGCTTGAAGGGGGCGAAGGCACCGGTTTCGACCCAGTTCTTCCTGTCGCCGGTGCCGAACGTGACCTATTCGGCCTGCTTGGTGAATAAGATCGAGGAGATGATCACCACCGGGGTCGCACCGTATCCGGTGGAGCGGACGCTGATCACTTGCGGGATTTTGGAAAGCTGCCTGACGTCGAAGGTGGAGGGGCACCGAAGGCTCGACACCCCGCATCTCGACGTGCGGTACCACGCGCCAAAGACGTCGCAATACTGCCGCACGTAGGAACATAGAAATATGGAAGCGGAGGAAGACCAAGGCCGGGAGTATGTCGACGGCGTCGATGTCACGATGATCCGCTGGATGCTCTCCATGACGCCGCTAGAGCGTTTGGAGACGCTGCAACGGCACGTCCGGTCTATTCTGGAGGTGCGTGCCGCCCTCGAATCGCGTTCCAGACTTCCTTGATGGGGCAGTCAACACTCTACCTTGCGGTCGCGGCTCGGCAGAATCCGTGCGTTACCGAGCCGCGACTGCGAAGGAGCGTTTGTTCCAACAGCCCGACATGCCCTTACCGGCCACCCGCAGGCAGGTGCTCCTCGAAATACCGGGCAATCAACTGGTAGACATGGAGCGAGGTTCCCTGCCCCTCTGAGATCGAGTGCGTCCGGTTGGGGTACTCCATGAAATCGAATGGCTTGTCCAACTCAACCAGCCGGTTCACCAGCCGTTCCGTGCCCTGGAAGTGGACGTTGTCGTCGCCGCTGCCGTGCACGATCAACAATTTGCCCTTCAGCCCGGCAGCGAAGTTGATCGCCGAACCGCGCTTGTAGCCTTCGTCATTGGTCTCCGGCAGGCCCATGTAGCGCTCCTGATAGATCGTGTCGTACAGCTTCTGATCCGGCACCGGCGCGACCGCCACGCCGACCCGGTACACCTCCGGCGCGCGGAACATCAGGTTCAGAGTATTGGTGCCCCCGCCGCTCCAGCCCCAGACCCCGATCCGCGCTGCATCCACGTAGCTCCGCTGCGCCGCCAGCTTCCGCACCGCCTCGGCCTGGTCCTTCGACGACAAATCGCCCACCGACCCGTACACCGATTTCCGCCATTCCCGGCCCTTCGGCGCGGGCGTCCCCCGGTTGTCGAAGCTGGCCACGAGATACCCGTCCGCTGCCAGCGCCCGGTGGAAGTAGTCGTTCCGGCCCGACCACCGGTCGTTCACCGTGGTCGACGCAGGTTCGCCGTAAATATGCACGATCACGGGGTACTTCTTGGACGGGTCGAAATCCGGCGGCTTGATCAGCGAGCCGTCCAAGACCGTGCCGTCGTCAAGCTTGACCTGCAGAAATTCGATCTTCGATGACAGCAGCTTCGCCGCGTTCCGCTGCAGCGCAGCGTTGTCCTCCAGCATGCGGACACGGCGGTGGTCGGGCAGGCTGATCAAATCAGTGACCGGGACTTGGTCGGCCCGCGAGTAGGTGTGGAAGGCCCAGCGGTTGTTCGGCGAGATGTTGTACGAGTGGCTCCCGGGCTGGTCCGCCGGGGTGACGCGCGCCGTCATGTCGCTCCGGTATAGGTAGTTTTGGGTGGCGTTTTCGGGCGACGCGGTGTAGTAGATCCATTTGCCCTCGGGGTCCATGCCCGCGATCCCTTGGACATCGGCCTTGCCCGTCGTCAAAAGCTTGGGCGCTCCGCCGGAACGTGCCGCCAGCAAGGCATGGCGCCATCCGTCCCGCTCGCTCAGCCATAACAACTGTTTGCCGTGGTCCAGCCAATCGAAGGCAGAGCCGACCCGCACATCCACCCAAGCCTGGTCCGTGTCCTCGAAAAACACCTTGGCATCGCCCGACGCGGCGCTGGCCAGATACAAGGACAGGTGGTTCTGCAGCCGGTTCAACTGGCCGACCGCCAGTTCCGACGAGTTGCCCGCCCAGTCCATCCGAAAAAGGTAGTTCTGGCGGGAATCGCCGGGGATGTTCATCCACCGGGTCGCACCGCCTTCCGCGGAGACCACACCCACGCGCACCGCCGAATTCGTGGTACCCACCTTCGGATACGGAATCACAGTCGTCTTCGGATACAGAGAGGAGGTATTGTCGAGCAGGGTGAACTGCTGCACGCCTGTCGAGTCAAATTGCCAGTAGGCGATCTGGCGACCGTCGGGACTCCAGCGGATGCAATCCCGGAGCGACAGCTCCTCCTCGTAGACCCAGTCCGACGTCCCGTTGATCTGGGTCGCAGATCCGTCCGTGGTCAATGCCTTTACCGTGCCCGAGGCGATGTCCTCGACGTAGACGTTGTTGGTGCGGACGTAGGCCACGCGCGTGCCGTCGGGCGAGAAGTGGGCGAACATCATACTGGAGGGCGGTGCCGACCCACCCAGCTTCTTCAGCGCCGCCGTTGCGCGATTCAGGACCCAATAGTCGCCGCGCGTGTTGTTGCGCCAGACTTTCTTGGACGCCGTGAACACCAGCAGTTGCTTGGCGTCCTCCGACCAGTGGTAGTCGTCGATGGAGAGCGGTTTGGCCGCTCCTGAGGGGGTCAAGGCCGCCGCCGAGATCAGCACACTGCGTTTGCCTGTCGCGGTCTCGTAACGGACGATTTCCCTGGCACCGGAAGAGTCCGCCGCCGGTTCCAGGGTCGTGTAGGCCGCTCCGCCTTCGATCCACCGGGCGGGCCCGAACGACTTGACTTGGAGGTCCCGGGAGTCGAAGATCTGGTGGAGCGTCTTGTCGAGTTGCTCCGAGGCCCGCGAACCCGTCGGCACGAAGAGGCAGAGAGTCGCTACGATTGTCAAAATCCGCATTGGAATCAGGATAGCGAAACACAACTCGGCCCGCCGGGTTATCCTCAAAAGAGAACATGGTCGTGTTTACAAGACGTCGCGCATTGCAGGCTAGCCTCGCGGCGTTGCCCCGATTCGCCTCCGCAAAGGCCTCGCAGGAGGTGGTGGTTGGGGCTGCGGCCAACCTGACCTCGGTGTTCCAAGTTATCGGGCCAGCCTTCGAGCGCGAAACCGGCATCCACCCCGTCTTCAGCTATGCTTCGACGGCGCAAATAGCCCAGCAGATCGAGGAGCGCGCGCCGATCGACCTCTTCGCCGCCGCCGACACCGAGCATTCGCAGGAACTCGAACGCAAGGGTCTCCTAGCGGCGGGCTCCAGGGCCGTGTACGCAACCGGCATCCTGGCTCTTTGGATCCCCCCGTCGGCCCGCGCCGCAGTCCACGGAATCGGAGACCTCGCGAAACCCGAGGTCCGGATCGTCGCGGCGGCCAAGCCGGAACTGGCCCCCTACGGACTGGCTGCGGTGGAAGCCCTGCAACATAGCGGTCTCTGGGAGGTCGTGAAGCCGAAGATGGTCTATGCGTCCAACGTGAGCATGGTCCAGCAGTACGGCTCCACGGGCAATGCCGACGCCGTCTTCACCGCGATGTCGCTGGTCCGCAACGAGCCCGGCAAGGTGCTGGAGGTGGACCCCAAGCTACACCACAGGCTGGACCAAGAGCTGGGCATCACTAGTTACGCGGCAAACAAGGTGTCCGCAGTCCGGTTCCGGCAGTTTCTGCTAACTGGCAACGGACGCGACATTCTCGCCAAGTCCGGATACCGGCTCCCCCGCTAACGGACCACCACCGAGCCCTTGAACATCCCCATCCCGCACGCAAAGTGCAGCGTCCCCGCCTTTCGGGCCGCCAAGGGGACAAGCACGGTTTCGCCCACCGGAAGGTCCTTCGAAATCCCCAGCTCCGGGAACACGACTTTGCCAGCGCAGTTTTGGGCGTCGGTGCGTCGGAACGCGAGCGTGGTGGCGGTATCCGCCAGGATTTCGATTCGCGCCGGGCTGTAACCCGCCGCACTGACCGTCACCAACACCGCCCCCTTCGGGATCAGACTCGACTGGCTCACGGCGGGCTTCCCTTCCGACACCCGCACCACCCACGGGAATGTCAGGACCTGGCCTTGGAGTTGGACCTGCAGCCAAATCTTGTAAATCCCCGGCCGGTTGAAGCCGGTCACAGTCTCGATCAGATCGGGACTCGGACCAGGTGTGCCGTGGCTATGGCTCCAGAAGTCGCCGGGAGATGCGAGCGGGGAGGGCCCTTCGACGGGATGGGCGTGGATGAAATCGGTCCGGTCCCAACTGGCGATCATGATATGGCCCCAGGAGCCAAGGTACGGCTCCAAGTCGGTCACGCCCACGTGGAACTGCAGGCGGACATCCTGGCCGGTCCGTAGCGGGCCGTTTGTGGAGAGGGAGGCCGTGACCCCGGAAACCGTAACCTCCTGAGCGCTCTCGTTGTTTGGAGGCTCGTGAAATACGGCGGGTCCATCCGCCACCACTGCAAAGCGGGAAATCGTCTGCGGCTGCCCCGGGGGTGTGTGATCCGAAAAGACCCAATACTTTCCGGCTTGCGGGAACTTGTAGTCCAACCGGTAGAGGCCACCCGCCAGGGGTTCCGGATGCACATGGTCGAAGAACGCCAGATCCTGCGAGACGACCACAACGTGCATTTGCCGTTCGTGGACCTGCTCCAAGACCGGGTATTCGGACTGGAACACAAATTCTCCGGGGCCCTTTGTCAGCAGACGCAGCCCTTTGGAGATCGAGTGTTCGCGGTAGCCGGTAAGATCGAGGGGCGCGTACTCGCCTCTGAAGGTTGGCCCGATCAGATACGGATACGCCAACTTGCCGGTTTCGGTGGTGGCGAGGAAGTAAGCGTAGGTACCCTCGGGAAACTCGGGCGTGACGGCGAACCGCCCGTTGTGCTCGTCCAGATCGCCGGAACCGGCCACGTACTCATAATCTTCAACAAAGGTGCCGGCCGGGAAATCGGAGTCGACTGTAGGACCCTCCTGTTCGGGAGTCAGCAGCGATCCGGTGGGCAATCGGGACCGGTCGAGCTTCCGTCGAACGGCATAACTGGAGCAGAACCGCCGCACCTGCCCAGCCCCATCCCACCCGTAGGGGCCATAAATGGGGTAGCCGTCCAAGGCGAATCCGATGAGCGGGGAATGCCGGTCGGACTGCGCCAGCAACGCTTGGAGCAAAGGAGCGGTCGGAGTCCGCTCCTGCCCCGACCGCAGCCAACCCTGCGCCGTCCGAGTGCCGTCGTCCAGAAACGACACGATGTCGGCATGCCAAAGGTTGGCATTGCGGTAACTGAGGACGGCAGCCGAGTTGTAGATCGGCACGCCGTTGACAAATGCGCCCACCACGCCCAGTGGCGTTGGGACCGGCTTCAACGCCGGTTTGGGATCGCGAGGAATGCGATAGGTGAAATGCCTCACGGCCTGTTGCGCGTCGAAGGGGCCGGCCTGCAGGATGCCGAATGATCGCAGGGACAACCCGGCGGACTCAACCGTCACAGCATCGTCATTCCAGCGGACATCATGGACGTCGAGCGCAATCTTCTGCAGCGCCTCGGTGAGGGGTGCCGTTCCACGGATCCACGAGGTTGTGCGGGGGTCCGCCGCCCAGAGCGGAATCGCAGTCAAGATGAGGATGATCGCTGTCCGCACGTCAGTCGCCTACAGTTTCAAGTCTAGCGGCGATACGTAAAGGAAGGGTGTTGGATTGTAAGCGCGAGGTCAAGCCCGCCCAAAATAGCGAAGAGGGCCCGGCGAACCGGGCCCCCTTCCTGCTGCAAGCAATGTTCCGGCGTTAGAACTTGTACGACGCCGTGAACTGGACCAGACGGCGACCGAAGAAGGTGCCGGTGATCTTTCCGAAGGTGGTCGAGTTGATGTTCTGGTCGCCCACGTTGAAGGTCGCATGGTTGTACACGTTGGTGGCGTCCATGCGGATCTGCAGTGTGTGGGATTCCCGGATTTTCACGTTCTTCAGCAGCGCGAAGTCTTGGTTGAACTCCGTGGGGCCATAGAACGCGCGACGTTGCAAAGCGCCGATCGTACCGGCACCCGGATTGGCGAACAACTGGCCACTGAAAGCCGCCGAACCATCCGGCGCCGTACCGCGACCGTCCGAACCGATAGCGCTGGCCGAGATGAAGTAGGGTCCCGTGCCTGTCATGCGGATTCCGAAGTTGTCGTAAAGCGCCGTGCCCGAGACCAAGGGATTCGCCGTATTGTAGGTCGAGCGCGCCGAACGGTTCAGCGTGCCGCGGGCACCTTCATAGATCGAGAAGGCCGAGCCCGACTGCCAAGTCAGCAAGGTTCCGACCGACCAGCCGCCAATGATCCGACCCAAGCCCTTCGGGTTGAATTTATGGCCCTGACCGAGAGGAATGTCGTAGATGCTGTTGGCCTTGAAAATCTGCCGGAGGTCGAACGGCGCGGGAGCGCGTTCAGCCTGGGCGTTGCCGTTGTCGAGGAAGGGCTCGAAGTTGGTCTGGGTATCGCCCAACGTATTCGAGAGCACCTTGGACCACGTGTAGTTCGCCTGCAGGCTCAACCCGTGCGAGTAGCGGTGGCGGGCATCAATCTGGAGGCTGTTGTAAGTGGAGTCTGCACCGTTGGAGGTGTAGTTCGCACCGAGGATGTTCGGGTTGGGGAAGAAATTGATATTCCCGTTCACGCCGTTGCTCTGGTAGAACTGGCCCAGGGTTCCCACGTCACCCGTCTGCAAGTAGCTCAGGACGGACGAATTGGTGAGGTAGCCGCCATTCGGCATGGTCGGGAAGACCGTCAGTGCCTGGCTGCCGGGAATCGCGGCATTGTAGGCCGGGTTGAAGCTGCCCGTTGCCGCCTTCGCCAAGTAGCCATTCTTTTGGGCCCGGAGGAAGTCCGGAAGGATGGGGGCGATGGTGACTTGGTTGTAGTCGATACCGCGCAGCAGCTTGGTGCCGTGGTTACCGATGTAGGCTGCGGAGAAGATGGTGCCCTTGTATTCGTGCTGCAGCGTGAGGCTGTACTGGCTGACATAGGGGATCTTCAACGCGGGGTTGGTGATACCCATGGCACCCGTGGTGGAGAGCGCATAGTTGTCCACCAAGGTACGGGGAACCTTGTACGGCGGAATCGTCAACGCGGCAACGTTGTTGGCAAAGGTGGTCAACCCAGTGGCGGTTGCGCCGGAGGACAAGCCGGGATTGGTTTCCAGACTGTTGCGCACCGATGTGATCACTTCGTCGTTCACGTAGTACATGCCGTAACCGCCGCGCAGGGAGGTCTTGTTGTCGCCGAAGAGGTTCCACGCAAAACCGATGCGCGGCCCGAAGTCCATTTTGTCGGCCTTGTAGAAACCGCCGTTGGCAAAGTTGAAGCCCGTTGTGGGGTTCAAAAGCGCGCCCTTCACATCGTTGCCGCTGATCTGCGCGATCAACTCGAGGTTGTCGGTCTCACGAAGCGGCGCGTAGTATTCATAGCGCAGTCCCGCCTCAATGGTGAAGTTGGGGCGGATGCGCCAGTTGTCCTGAATGTAGAAGCCGTAGTTGTCGTAGGCAAAATGGCGCAGGTTGGTGGCACCGTTGACGTAGCCGGACGTGGCGTTCTTCACGTTCAACGTCTGGGACGCGCTGGTGACGGCACCGCTCAAGCTGGCGAAGAGATTGTTGGCTGCGGTAAGATCCGTGGCGCTGATACCGGGCAGTTGGCTGGACACCAAGCCCTGGTGACCCGTTCCGAGACCGATCGAGTAAACCGGGGTGATACCGGCGTCGTTGTAAGGCGCAACGCGGATCAACTGCCCACTGGCTCCAAACTTAATCGAGTGGTTGCCGTGGACCCAGTTGGCGTTGTCGTTGATGTTGTAGGTATTGGTGTTGCGACCCTGTCCCCGGAAGGTATTGACCGGGTTGTTGAAGACAAATCCGGTCACGATGGTCGAACCGAACTGCTGGTTGGTGGCGAAGATCGCCGGGGCAATGTTGAAGCCGCCCCGCAGTTCGTTGGTCAGAGTCGGCGTGATGGTGTAGCGCCACGAGCCGGCCCCGAACTTGACGTAGTCGGCGTTGGTGACGTTCGGCACCAGCACATAGTTGTTCTGCTGGTCGGGCCGGTCCAACAAGTCGCGGTTCCAGTTGTACGAACCGCTGACCGACTGCTTGCCGTTGATGATGTAGTCGGACGTGATGTTGACGTTGTCGCGAGTGCGGTTGTTGCGGCCAAGGAACGAATACCCGGCGGTGTTGCGCAACAGCGAAGAGGAACTGTCGCCGACGTTGTAGTTGTTGATCTTGTCCGGCGTCGGCACCGAGGACAGGAGGGATGCAACCACGGGATTGATCGCCGTTCCCATCAGGGCAAGGACGTTCGCCTTCTGGACCGCGCCGCCGGCATCCTTGTAGGTGAAGATTCCGTTGCGGGCGTCGGCGGAGAGGATCGTGGAGTTGAAGGCGGTCTGCTGGCGGAGGCGGAAGGCCTCGTACGCTCCATAGAAGAACCACTTGTCCTTCAGGATGCGACCGGAGAACGTGCCCGCGAACTGGTTCTGGTTCAGGAACGGACGCTTGGTGCCGTTCTGGTTGTTGAACCACGTGTTGGCCGCCAGCGCGTTGTTGCGGTTCGACCACAGAGCCATGCCGTGGTACCTGTTGCCGCCGGTGGGCGAGATGAAGCTGACGGCCGAGGCCGCGGATTGCGACGCGTCCATGTTGGAGGTGGAAATCGACACTTCCGAAACCTGGCTCGCGAGAAGCAGGTTCGGCAGGAAGTCCAACGCGTTCGTGCGGATGAAGTTGTCCTGGATGTTGACGCCGTTCAGCGTCACGTTGGTGAAGCTGGTGCGCTGGCCGTTGATCGTCGTCGTGTCGGCACCGGTGGAAAGGACGCCAGCCTGGGTTCCGATGAGGCTCAGCGGGCTACGGTTGACGATCGGCAAGGACGTGACCTGCTCCATGGTCACCGTGTTGGTGATTTCCACGTTGGTGGTCTGCACGCCTTCCGATTCGGACTTCACTTCGACGCTGGTGGAAACGCTACCGATCTGCAGCTTGAACGGCGGAAGCGAGTTGACCGCCGCAGGGGCGACGACGACGTTGTTCACTGCGGACGGGATGAAGCCTTCCGCCGTGACACGGACTTGGTAGGTTTCGGGACGGACGCTGCTGAGCGTGAACAGGCCGTTGGCCGAGGTCTGGGAAGTTTGTACGGACTTGGAGCCACCTTCCAACAGCAATTCAATTTTTGCGTTGGGAATTGCGGCGCCGGTGGGATCTTCCACCGAGCCTGCGATGGTTCCGGAGACCTGGGCGTGGACGGCGGTAGCCATGCCAAGCGCCAGCAGGATGGGCAAGAGCGTTCTGGTTTTCATTTTTGACCCTTCTGAAACACAATTTTACCCTACACTAGCACGTTCTGGCCCCAGTTTTGTTTCCAGGCGTTAGAAAAGGGCTGGCTGGACGTGGTTCCAGTCCGGCGGCTCAATCCCCAGCAGGTGGTGGACAAAGTAGTCCTGCAGATAGAATTGGCTGGCCAGGACGCCCACGCCGTGGTTCTGGCCGGGTATGAAAAGCATATCGAAATGCTTCTTGGCCTTCACCAGGGCGTTCACGACTTGAAGCGACGAGGCGGGGTCCACATTTGAATCCATCTCCCCGATGATGATCAACGCCCGGCCTTCCAGCCGATGGGCATTGTCGACATTGGACGACGCCGCGTACTGCGGACCGACGGGCCAGCCCATCCACTGCTCGTTCCACCAGATCTTGTCCATCCGGTTGTCGTGGCAGCCGGAGTTGGTCACCACAACTTTATAGAACTCGGGATGGAACAGCACGCCCCCCAACGCGTTCTGGCCACCGGCGGAGGTGCCGTAGATCCCAACCCGGCTGGTGTCGTAGTAGGGGTACTTCGCGGCCACCGCCTTGTGCCAGAGGATGCGGTCCGGGAACCCCGCGTCGCCCAGATTTTTCCATGCAACGTCGTGGAAGGATTTCGACCGGTTGCTGGTGCCCATGCCGTCGATCTGCACCACGATGAACCCCAGCTCCGCCAGCGACTGCATGTTCGTGACGGGGCTGAACGACTTCGGCACGAACGACCCCTGCGGCCCGGCATAGATCTGCTCGATCACCGGATATTTCTTCGCCGGATCGAAGTTGGAGGGGCGGACGATCACGCCCCAGATGTCGGTGACGCCGTCGCGGCCCTTGGCGACGAAAACTTCGGGGTAGTGGATGCCTGTCGCGAGGAGGGCTGTGGCGTCGCCGTGGTCGAGGTCGAGGACGAACTTGGGGTCATCGGTGCGGCGCAGTTGCGAAACCGGGGGCAGGTCGACGCGCGACCAGGTGTCGACGTAGAACTTGCGGTCCTGCGAATACGCGACCGTGTGGTTCCCGTCGACCTGCGTCAATGCGGTGAGACCAGTGCCGTCGAAGTTGATCCGGTAGTAGTGGGTGAAGTAGGGGTCCTGGCCGGGATTCATGCCGCCCGCCTCGAACCAGATCTGACGCTTGGCCTCGTCGACGAAGTCAACGTTCCGCACCACCCACGGACCCTTGGTGATCTGGTTCTTGACCTTGCCGGTTATGGCGTCGTAGAGGTAGAGGTGCTCCCAGCCATCGCGCTCGGAGGCCCAGATAGTCTCCTTGCCCGCAACGTCATATCGGTAACGACGCCCGCCCGAGAGGCCCGGTCCCAGCAGGTTGTAGTAGATGAAGGTCTTGGAACGCTCGTCGATCAGGGCTCGGGCCTTGCAGGTGGCGGCGTCGACCTCAATTACCCGGTAGACTTGGTGTCCTCGCTCGTTGTATTCGAACGTGAAACCGCGCCCGTCCTTCCACCAGACGGGCGCGGTGAGGTTGTAGGCGTTGGGAAAAAGGTCGTCAGCGATCTCGATCCCGGTCTTGGTTTTGAGGTCGAACAAGGCCGGACGCGCGATATCGAGGGCGTCGCCGGGCTTGCGGTAGAAGATGCTGGAGTGCTTGGGCTGGAGCTGGTCAGTTGGCGAGGACTCGATGTAGTGGACTTGGCGGTCGTAGCCGGGCCGGGTCTTATAGGCCACCAGTTTGGAGGAGTCGGGTGACCAGGCGATGGTGCGGGGGATGTAGCGGTTGCCCTCGGAGCCGTCCGTGCTGAGGGCGATTCCGGGCTCCTTGGAGCCGACGGGGCGTACATAGAGGTTGAAATTCTCGACGTAGGCCTCCGATTTGCCGTCGAGGGAGACGCAGACGGGGTTGTCGCCTGTCGCCGGTGCCGTTCCGCAGCCGACGCGCTGGCGCACGGCCGCCCCGACCACGCCGCCTTCCTGCGGGAACTCCCCTTCGAATTCGAGCCCGTCCGCCGGGTCGCCGCCGACTTCGGGGGCCTCGGGGGTCGCACGTCTCGGAAACGCGGAGATCGGGCCGGTCTTGGCGCAGACGTAGTCGGCCAAGGTGCAGCGGTAGAGGGAAGGTCCGCTGGCGAATTGGACGGTAGCGGCATCGGGAAACTGGGTGTTGGGGCCGGTCGGCAAGGTCAGACCGGTAAATTTGCCGCCGGAAGCCCTGGTGAGGGCTGCGGCCATGCGGTCATGGTCGAAGGCGGGGGATTTGGTGCCGGCCACGGCGTCCACGAGGACGAACTCGTTGCCACCTTTTACCTGACGTGTGTACCAGAAGCGGTTGGTGTTTCCGATCCACGTCGACGGCCCCGGCGAGTTCACGACCAACCCGGACGTCCGCGCGGCCAGTCCGGCGGCGCGGCGGTAGTCCTCCAGCGTGCCCTGCCCATGGAGAGACCCCGCGAGAAGAATGAAAAGCCATCCACGAAGTAATAGAATCGACATCCGACACCTTCAGATTTAGGATTTGCTCGGGCGCGAGATGGGAAACCTCGCGCGGACGAACGACTGGACCGGTCGCTCCAATAGAAAATATGATAGTGCGCCGAATCCGATGGCGAGGACGAACAGCGCCGACCCGGATTCCCGACGGGGCTTGGGGCAGCGCCGGACGCGAGAGGCCGGAAACCCCGCGGATGCCGTCGAGCCCGGACATGAAGCGGCGTCTCAGGTTTGAGGCGAGTGTGGCGGGTGTGGGCACGTTTCTGGAGGGTACAATACGGACATGTCGGTTGTCATCGACGAACAATATCTCCCGGCCACGCTGACTGCGCCTCCAATGACCGATCTGGAGTTCGAGGCGTTCTGCGCAGATCATCCGGACTGCGCAATCGAGGTCACCGCAGAAGGGGAATTGATTCTCATGCCACCTGCGCATTGGTTCACCGGGGCGAGAAGCGGCGGGATATACGCACAGATATACAACTGGGTGCACCATTTCAAGGAGGGTGCCGTGGTTGATTCCTCGGGAGGCTTCCGGCTCCCCAATGGTGCCCGCCGTAGCGCGGACGCCGCGTGGATCTCCAGTCGGCGGATTGAAGGCGTGGCCGTGTCGGGCCGGGGTCGTACCTGGCTGCTTTGCCCGAACTTCATCGTCGAATTGAAGTCGGAATCCGACCGGCTCCCGACCGTCCGGCGCAAGATGCGCGAGTGGATCCAGAACGGCGTGGAACTGGCTTGGCTGGTCGACCCGGACCGGCGCGCTGTCGAGGTCTACCGGGCGGGTGTCGAGCCGCGGATCCTGACTGACATCGAGAGCATCGACGGCGAGGGGCCGCTCGAGGGTTTCACGCTAAATTTGAAGACGGTCTGGGACCCGATTGTTAGGGGGATTTCACAGTTGTCGTAGTCCGAGCCGCGCGCGTGAGGGCCTGAGCGCAAGGGGACCAGAGTTATTGGGGGATCGCTCTCGCGGTTGCGTTGCGCTGACGTTCCCAGTCCCGCAGCACTCGCACGATGTACGCCCGCGTCTCGTCATAGGGAGGAACGCCGTGGTAGCGCTCCACCGCCGCCGGGCCCGCGTTGTACGCCGCCAGCGCCAGCACCACCTGGTCAGGCTCGTTCTCGTACTTGGCCAGCAACTCGCGCAGGTACTTCGCGCCCCCCTCGGCATTTTCGCGTGGATTCGCCGGATCGACGCCCAACTCGCGCGCCGTGTCCGGCATAAGCTGCATCAACCCCATCGCACCCTTGGGCGACACCGCATGCGGCTGGAACCCGGACTCGGCCTTCATAACGCTGCGGACGAATTCCTCGGGCAGTCCGAACTTCCGAGCAGCGCTTTCCGCCAAAGCATGGGGGTCATTCGATGGCGGGGGGGCAGGTTGTTCGATTACAACCGGAACCGGTTCGGGAGCCTTGGGCGCGGCGGGAGGGTCCGGACGAGCCTCGAAATGGTCCACCAACTCCTCCGTCATCTCGACAAATCCGCCGTCGGAGTACAGGCGCAGCTTGCCGCCCGCCGACTCGTGGCGGTCGACAGCCAGCGTGGCGCCGGTCCGCAGAACGGCAAACTCCGCCGCAAGTGCGGGCCAGGCGGCCACCAGCGCCGCAAGGCCGATAATATGAAGAATTCGCAACACCGAGTCCAGCTACAATCCTAAACCAACATGCCCCAATCATTTGTGACGCGCCTCGAATGCAGTGTGTGCAACAAAACCTACGCCGCCGGGAAACCGTGGAACCTGTGCGAGTGCGGCAATCCGCTGCTGGTTCGATACGACCTCGACGCCCTGCGCGAAGGATGGAGCCGCGACGCCCTCTCCGGCGCGCCAAAATCGATGTGGCGCTACTCCCCCGCCCTGCCCGTCGTCGACCCCGCCCACGTGGTTACCCTCGGCGAAGGCATGACCCCGATCCTGCCCGCCAAGCGCACTGGTGCCCGCATCGGGGCCGCCGACCTCCTGATCAAGGACGAGGGCCTCAACCCGACCGGTTCTTTCAAAGCCCGCGGCCTCTCCTGCGCCGTCTCCATGTGCGTCGAACTGGGCCTGAAACGGCTGGCGATCCCGTCCGCCGGCAACGCCGCCAGCGCGCTCGCGGCCTACGCGGCGGCTGCGGGGATCGAGGCCAACATCTTCATGCCGCAGGACGTGCCGCAGTCGAACTTCATCGAATGCAAGGCTTACGGGGCCAAGGTGACGCTGGTGGACGGGCTGATCAGCGATTGCGGGCGGATCGTAGGCGAGCGCAAGCAGGCCGAGGGGTGGTTCGAGATCTCAACGCTGAAGGAGCCGTACCGCATCGAGGGCAAGAAGACGATGGGGTACGAGGTTGCCGAACAACTGGGCTGGGAACTGCCGGACGCGATCTTCTATCCGACCGGCGGCGGCGTCGGGATGATCGGGATGTGGAAGGCGTTCGCCGAAATGGAGGCGATGGGGTGGATCGGGTCCAAGCGGCCCAAGATGATCGCGGTCCAAGCGGAGGGGTGCCAGCCGGTTGTGCGGGCGTTCCAGACGGGGGAAGTCGTTTCGCGCTTCTGGGATGGAGCGTCGACCGTTGCGAGCGGGCTCCGCGTGCCGAAGCCGTTGGGCGACCGGTTGACGCTACAGGCGGTGCGCGAGAGCGGCGGCACCGCGATCGCGGTTTCCGACGAGGCGCTGGTGGATGCGGGAATCCGCTTGTCCGAGGAGGAGGGGATGTTCGCGGCCCCCGAGGGCGCGGCCTGCGTGGCGGCGGCGGAGCGGCTGATCTCCGAGGGCTTCCTGAAATCGGAGGAGAAAATCGTGATCTACAACACGGGGTCGGGCCTGAAGTACCTGGAGGCTTATTCGACGCGGTTCCCGCGCTCCGCGCCGGGGGAAACGGACAAGCTGGGCGGGCTGATTATTCCCAGATGATCGCAGGTTGGATGGGCACTCCTTTGCGGTCGCGGCTCGGAAGCGGCCGCGAGAAGGTGTCTACTTAAGAAAGGCGTCGGCCAGCAGGACGATGGCGAATCCGACAAGCCCGGAGATGATCTTCATCACCGTCCAAGTCTTCAATGTCTGCGAAACCGTCAGACCGAAATACTGGTTCACGATCCAGAACCCGGCGTCGTTGACGATCGACAACGACGTGCCGCCGCAGCAGAGCGCCAAGTACATCAGGTCGGGCTTGTAGCCCGGCACAACCTTCATGATCGGGGCGAGAATGCCCGCAGCCGTGATGATCGAGACGGTCGCAGAGCCCTGCGCCATGCGCAGCACGGCCGCCATCAAGAAGGCGACGACCAGTGGCGAGATATGGGTGGCAGCGAGCATTTTGCCAGCCATGGCACCCGCGCCGGTATCCACGATCACCTGTTTGAGCCCGCCGCCCGCGCCCATAATGAGGAGCAGGGACGCCGTGGGACCGAGCGACTTGTTCGCCAGCGCGGTGATCTTGTCGCGGTCGAGGCCGCGCGCGGAGCCCAGCAGCACCATCGAGGCGATCAGGGTCACCAGCAAGGCCGAGAACGGGTGGCCGAGCAGGACCAGGAGTTGGTTCTTCGGCCAGATCGTCGCAGCAAGAATCAGCAATACCGGCAGCATCAGGAGCATGGCGACAACGGCGGGCGAGGGGGGATTGGCGGCCTGCTCCGGCGGAGCCACGAGTGCCGCTGCTGGGATCGGAACATTCAAGCGCTTGGCGATCCACTGGCCGTACATCATGCCGCTGACAAGGGTCATGGGAATCGAGAGAAGGACGCCGTAGAGGATGGCGTGCCCGAGGTCGGCACCGAGCAACTGGGCGGCGGCGGCGGGGGCAGGGTGGGGCGGAACAAGCGAGTGGAGGATCGTCAGGGGGGCCAGCATGGCCATGCCGTAAACCAGCAGCGACTTCTTGCCTTCCCGCGTCAGACTATAAACCAGCGGGACGAGGATGATGAAACCGACTTCGAAGAAGATCGGGAGGCCGACGAGGAAGCCGGCGATCACCATCGCCCAAGCCGAGTTTTCCCGGCCGAATTTCGAAATGAGCCAGTCCGCGAGCGCCAGGCCCCCGCCGGAATGCTCGAGGTAGGCACCGATCATCGCGCCCAGCCCCAGAACGACGGCGATGAAGCCCAAGGCGTCGCCAAAACCGGCCTGGATTGACTTCAGAACGGTGGCTGGCGGCATCTTGGCGGCCAACCCCATCGCAAAAGCGGAAAGCAGCAACGCAAGGAACGCGTGCATGCGGACAACGAGGATTAGGAAGAGCAGCAGCGCCACTGCCCCGAAGGCGAGAAGAATGAGGTTCAAGCCTTCTATGCTCTCAGTTTGTCGGGCTGGAAGCAAGCGCGGGCGGGGGAAATTGGGAGATCCCCCGCCCATGCCGCCGCCCAAGTTAGTGCGCGGGATAGCGCAGCACGGTGAAACTCTCCACCGAAAGGCTGTCCGACTGGTCAACCAGCACCTTGCCCTCCAGATCCACCTTCAAGCCGTTCTGGGGTGGAACATTCAGGATCGACGGCAGAAAGCCGAGCACCGTGCCCCAGCTCTGCACCGTCGCCTGGCCGCCGGTGGCGCTGATGGAGACTTCCGCCTGGCCCGCCAGAGCGCCGTCCTGCACCCCGCCCGTTCGGGCAAGGAGCGAGATGGTACCCCAGTTCACCTGCACCGCAAAACCCGAGGCCGAGCCCGTGTGGCTGAAGGTGAACCTCACTTCGAACCGGTCGCCGGGATGGATCGATGCCGCCGGAATGTCGCAGGCACCCAGCGACGCCCAAACGTTGCGGTTCGTGGTCCGACCGTTGGCGCTGCACAGCACCTGCGCCATCACCGATGCCTTCGGCTGCGGGCCCGTGGAGAGGTTCGCCAGTCCCGAGACGGGGTCGATCCGGTAGGAGGCCACCAGCGTGTCCTGCGGTTGCGGCTGCGCGCCCGAGACGAACGTGATCGTCTGTCCGGACAAGGTGTAATCCAGCCCGGCCTTCATGTACAGGCCGTTGCGGAAGAGCAGGAGACTCTGGCCGCTCGGGGGATTGGCCAGGGAAAAGCTCGTGTTCGAACCGTCCACGATGCCACCCGGTATTTCGGCGTCGAAGAACTGTGCCGCCGGCGACCCGCAGGTTCCCGTGGTCCCGTCGGCGTACACGCAATCGCCCACGTTCCCGACCACCGTTTCGATCTGTCCGCTGCCATTGATCGTGGCAACGCTTCCGGTGCTGAAGCCAGGCCCCTTCACCGGTCGCTGAGCCAGGTCCCCGGTTAGTCCGATCACGGATGATTCCGGGATCGGAGTGATGCTGCCCGAGGTGCCGCTGGATGTCGAACTAACGGCTGCGGTCCGCACATCGGCGACCTTCAAGGGGACGGTGGTGGAAGGCACCGACCACGTTTCGGTGAACTGTTCCAGCCCGTCGCTCTGGTAGAGCACCGTGTACGCGTTGGCGGGGGCCTGCGCGGCGGCATTGGGAGCCAGTTGGACCATCAGGTTGCCATTGGAAACGGACACAGCCTTGCTCTGTTGGACAATGGTGCCGATATTTGTGGCGTCGAACGTGCTCCAACGGATCGTGATCGTCCCGGTAAAGCGGGTGCCATCCGCCTTGAAAAGAGTGTCCTGGATGGTACTGAGATTGCTCTGGGCGAAAGCCGCATGAGCGAGGAGAAGGCCGCATAGCAGGCCCGTGACGCGTGTTGCTGAGTGGTTTGTGTGGAGGAGTCGCATGGTTCTCTCGGCCAACCATGTAACACCCTCGAACCCCGAAAACGGACTTCGCCGAGCAGGGAAAATGCCGCTAAGTCTAGCCGGATGTGTAGCTTAGCGATATTTTCGATTCCCGTGACTGATAGAGGCCCTGGGCCAAGATCCATTCCAGCACGACCGCTGGAACCGGAACGTCCGCCGCATGCTCCTCCAGCGCCGACCGCACCGAAGACGAAGACACGTCCAGCCACACACCCGCCAGTTCGCGCACCTTGAGGCCCTCGGGAACAGCGTATGCCGCGCCGGGGCGCGTCACCACCAGGAACTCCACCATTCGGGCCAGATCCCGCCACCGGTGCCACGACGAGATCTCGGCGAACGCATCCGCTCCGATCAGGAAAGACAGGTCGCGGTAACCGCGCTCCATCAGACGCTCAATGGTTTGCACCGAATAGCTGGGTCCCGTGCCCTCCTCGATCCGGGAAACCTCGAACCCTGGCTCTCCGGCGCAGGCCAGTTCCACCATGCGGACGCGGTCCTCATACGAGGCCATCGCGCCCCGTTTGTGCGGCGGAGTCGCGGCGGGCACGAAAATCACCCGCTCCAACGAAAAGGAGGCCGCCGCGGCGCGGGCGACCTCCAGATGGGCGTTGTGGATCGGGTCGAAAGTGCCGCCAAAGACGGCGGTTCGGCTGGTCACACGCGTTCGATTTTGACCGACTTGATCTTGACTTCCTTGTTGGGCCGATCCATGCCGTTGCGCGGCATCTTGGAAATCTTCTCGACCACGTCGTATCCTTCGACCACTTCGCCGAAGATGCTGTGGCGGTTGTCGAGCCACGGGGTTGCGGCCACGGTGACGAAGAACTGGCTGCCGTTGGTGTTCGGACCAGCGTTGGCCATCGAGAGAAGACCCGGCTTGGTGTGCTTCAGCGACGCGTGGAATTCGTCGGCGAACTTGTAGCCTGGACCGCCGGTGCCGGTGCCCTGCGGGCAACCGCCCTGGATCATGAAGTCCGGGATCACGCGGTGGAAGACGATGCCGTCGTAGAACGGCTTGCCGGTCTTGACGCCCTCGGCGAGGTCGGTGAAATTCTGGACCGTCTTCGGGGTCTTGTCGGCGTAGAGCTTCGCCTTGAAGCTCCCCTCGGTCGTGTCGAACAATGCGTATGTTTCAGTTGCCATTTTCTTAATTCTACCTTTCGCCGAATGTCACATCTGGGAACGCTGCTCGCGGGCCGCCAGCGAGGCCAGCGCGTCGGCGCGGTTGTTGTCCTCGTTGGAGGCGTGCCCCTTGGTCCAAGTCCACCGGACAGCATGCCGCGCCACTTGTTCGTCGAGCTGCTCCCAGAGGTCGCGGTTGACTACGGGCTTCTTGGTGGCGGTGATCCAGCCCTTCTTCTTCCAGTTGGCGACCCACAGGGTCATGCCGTTCTTGACGTACTCGGAATCGGTGACGATCTCGACATCGCACCGCTCTTTCAGCATCCGGAGACCGTTGATGGCGGCCTCGAGTTCCATGCGGTTGTTGGTGGTGTGGGCCTCGCAGCCGAAAATTTCCTTTTTGTGCGCTCCGAAGCGCAGCAGTACCGCCCAACCACCCTTGCCCGGGTTGCCGAGGCAGGCACCGTCGGTGATCACTTGAACATTTTTCACTTTTCCCGTTTTACCATGGGGTCCCGGAAACACTTCCGAGTCGCGCGAACATCGATGGGACATGCCGGGGCGATAGGGAAAGCGCAATTTCCGCTAAAGCACTGCGCCGGTTCCGCCGATAAGGAAGACAATAGGCCGCCAGGCGCGCGCCCCAGTTCCGCGTGACAGGGAAGTTATTGCTGATTTACAATGGGGGGTGTCGGGAGTCCGACAACCTTCCGGTACCGGGGCCATTGAGCCGCGCCCTGGCCGGCTCAAACGGAAGGAAGACGATGCCACTCACAGAAAACGACAAACTCTGGATTACCAAGCAACTCGCAATCAACCGCGCTGAATCCTCCGCAGACATCCAAGAGATCAAGGCCCAAGTCCACACCGACGTCGAAGCGATGGAAACCAAGCTCCTCACCGCCTTCCACCGCTGGGCCAGCCCGCTCGAAGCACGTTTCCGCACCCACAGCGCCGCCCTCCGCGCCATAGACGAGGAAATCGAGTACATTTCCGACCGCGTCAAAGCCTTGGAAGCCAAGTCCGCAGCCTGATCCGTTTCTGGCTCCTCCCGCATTGGGTCGACGAGCGGCTCGGCACAAGCCAATCGAGGAACTTGAGTCGCTCGGATTGCGCCTACTGGATGCCCAGAGCCTGGCGGAACTCATGGAATAGCGCAAGACAGAAAAAGGGCTGCCCGCAGGCAGCCCTTCGCAAAAAACCAGAGATTTCGAAGCCCTACAGCAACCGGAAGTTGACCTCGATCAGCGCCCGCACTGCCACAGCCTCACCCTTGTTCTGTCCAGGCTTGAACTTCCACTTCTGGACCGCCTCGATCGCCTTCTCGTCCAGCCCCATGCCCAAGCTCTTCACGACCTTGATGTCGCGGGCATGGCCTTCCTTGTCGACCACGATCAGCAGGCTCACCGTACCGCTGTACTTGGCCTTGCGGGCTTCCTCGGAGTACTCTGGGTCGACCTTGTAAAGCACGGTGGGCGCGCTGACGCCGCCGCCGACCTTGTACACGCCGCCGCCGATACCGCCGCCGCTGCCGTCGCCAAATCCACCGCCGCTGCCGTTACCCAGACCACCGCCCTTGCCGTTGCCCATACCGCCGCCGCTACCTTGGCCATTCGAACCGTTGACCAGCTTGGCCAGCGGATCACCCCAGTTATTGAGGTTATTTTGGGGCAGGATCGTATCCTCCGGCGCCAGAATCGACGGGGCCATTGCCAGCTTGGGAGTGTGGTCCACGATTTGCGGGGGAACGAACTGCCGTGGCTTCGGCTTGGGAGCCTGACCCTTCGACACCGGAAGCGCCTCGCGCGCACCGCCGCCACCACCGCCCTGCGCCTTGTTCAGCTTCGGCTTTTCCGGCACGAACGGCGTGATGTTGGGATCCACCAAGTTGAACTGCTTCTTGACAATGTTTTGCACTTGTGGACTCGTGAAGCCGAACCACAAGAGGCAGCCCACGGCCATGTGGATCGCCACCGAGTAGAACCGCGACTTCGGATCCGCTCCTGGACCCCAGATGTCCTTGACGGCGACCGGCGTCGAGGTAACCTCAAGCGGCGGCAACACCGGCGGCTTGATCAAGTCGTGGACCGCCTCGTAGACAGAGAGGTACCACGGCTGCTCCGTGTTCTGCGGAGCCAGCAGCCGCGCCAAGTGGTCGTCGGGATCGTTGTGGAGTTTTACGTCAGACATTTCTCGGTTGGACCAATTCCGTACGGCTGCCCTTCATCAGGCAGAGCCGCACTACCCCGCTTGGAGTTTAGCACAGAATTCATCATCCAGTGATCCGGACCGAATCGCCTCGAACGCTGAGCCTACGCTTATTCCATTCGACGAAGAAGACCGCCAACGGGTTACGGAAAATGGAATAGACAGTCGATCATTCCTCGGCGGAACGAGTGTATCCTGACCTTAACCCCACTTCTGGACCAACATGACCCGTCAAGCAGCTTTAGAGATTCTACACGAGTACACCAAGTCGGAGAGCCTGCGCCGCCACGCCCTCCAAGTGGAGACCTGCGTGGCCGCCTACGCGATCCATTTCGGCCATGACGAGGAGGCTTGGCGCGTCACTGCCCTGCTCCACGATTTCGACTACGAGATCCATCCCAACGCGCCGGAGCACCCAATGCACGGCGAGCCGATCCTGGAGGCGCGCGGCGTCTCGCCCGAAATCCGACGGGCAATCCTGTCCCACGCCAACTACAGCGGCGTGTCCCGCGATTCGTTGCTGGAGAAGGCACTGTTCGCGTGCGATGAACTCTCCGGGTTCATCTCGGCCTGTTCACTTGTCAAGCCGACGCGGAAGGTCGCGGACGTGGACGTGGCCTCTGTCCGGAAAAAGATGAAGGACAAGGCGTTCGCCCGGTCGGTCAGCCGGGAGGACATCGTGAACGGGGCAATCGGCCTGGGAGTCGAGTTGGACGAGCACATCCGGTTCTGCATCGCCGCCATGCAGGCCAACGCCGACGCGATCGGGTTGTAACCTCGCAACCCACAGAGTCCGCATTTAACGCGACGGCGCGGCCCAGGCCGATCCCCTACAATCACATCTATATGAGGAAGATCGTCGCGCTCATTTGCATCTTCTCCCTGACCGCGCCCTTGGTTGCCCGGCAGCCCGTCCACGCCAAGCACGGGATGGTGGTTTCGCGGGAGTCCCATGCCACCGATGTCGGGGTCGCGGTCATGCAATCCGGCGGCAATGCGGTGGATGCCGCCGTCGCCGTGGCGTTCGCGCTTGCGGTCACGTATCCGTTTGGAGGCAACATCGGTGGCGGCGGTTTCATGCTCGTCCACATGGCCGACGGCCGCTCCACCTTCCTCGACTTCCGCGAGCGCGCCACCAAGTCCGCCTCGCGCAATATGTACATCGACCCGGCGACAGGCAAGGCCACGCGGGAATCCACCCAGGGATATCGGTCTGCGGGCATTCCCGGCACCGTTCGCGGCTTGGAGTCTGCGCACCAGAAGTTCGGCAAGAAAGCTTGGAAGGACCTGGTCCAGCCAGCCATCAACCTCGCGACCGACGGCTTCGAAATGTCGTTCGAGCGCATGCGCATCCCGGAGAGCGCCGCCAAGCTATCCCAGTATCCCGACTCCAAGCGTATCTTCCTAAAGAATGGCGTACCCTACGAGGTCGGCGACACTTTCAAGCAGCCCGACCTCGCGAAGACCCTGTCCCGAATCCGCGACGTCGGCGCAAAAGACTTCTACGAGGGCGAAACCGCCCGCATGCTGGCCAAGGACATGGCCGACCACCACGGCGAAATCACCTTGGACGACCTCAAGAACTACAAAGTCCGGGAGTTGAAGCCCCTCGAAGGGGCCTACAAGGGCTACACCGTGCTCACCTCGCCGCCGCCTAGTTCCGGGGGCATCGGGATCCTCCAGATGATGGGCATCCTCGGCGGCACCGACTACACCAAGTCTGGTCCGGGCTCGGCATACGCGCTCCATTACGAGGCGGAAGCCATGCGCCGCTGCTATGCCGACCGGTCGCAGTACCTGGGCGACCCCGACTTCGTCAAGGTCCCCGTCGCATCATTGATCGAGCCCGCGTATCTGACCAAGCTCCGCGCCAGTATCGACCGCGCAAAAGCAACCCCATCCTCCGAGGTTCGGGCGGCCGACCCGGCTACCTTCGGCCTGCTCCCCACGGAGAGCCACGAAACCACCCACTTCTCAGTCGTAGACGCCGAAGGCAACGCCGTGTCGCTCACCTACACGCTGAATGGTGGCTTTGGCTCAGGCGTCACCGCAACGGGATTGGGATTCCTCCTCAACAACGAGATGGATGATTTCGCCTCGGAACCCGGCCGTGCCAACATGTTCGGACTGATTCAGGGTGAGGCCAACGCGATTGCCCCCGGCAAGACCCCCGTTTCGTCCATGAGCCCGACAATCCTGCTCAAAGACGGCAAGGTGTTCCTGGTGACCGGCTCGCCCGGTGGTTCGACCATTGTCAACACGGTTTTGCAGGTCATCTTGAATGTGGTCGACTTCCACATGAACGTTCAGGAAGCCGTAGACCAGACCAGAATCCACCACCAGTGGATGCCCGACGCACTCTCGGTCGAGAAGACGGTGCCTCCCGATACCATAGAGTTACTGAAGCAGCGCGGCCACTCGATCCGCGTGCAGGGTGTCTTGGGTGACGTGCAAACGATCCTCGTTGACGGCGGATGGGTACAAGGGGCGGCGGATGGTCGGGGCGAGGGCACCGCGAAGGGGTATTAGACGACTATGATTCGGATGATTTCGACGCACGCAATGGCCAGCCACCGGCTAACGGCGGCATGGCTGAACCGGGTCGAGGGCGCGGGAATCCCGGCCATCGAGATCTATTGCGCGCGGCAGCATTTCGACTACCGGGACCGTCCCCAGATCGCCGAACTGGGGCATTTCTTCCGCGACTCCCCGGTGAAGCTGCATTCTGTGCACGCACCGACGTTCACCGACGAGATTTGGGGCCGGTCGGGCCCCGATACCCACATCAACATCACCGAACGGATCAAGGGTGAGCGGATCCGCTGGGTCGACGAGATCAAACGGGCCCTCGAAGTGGCCGAGACCATTCCGTTCCGCTATCTGATCCAGCACCTGGGGGTAAGCGGGCAGGAGTTTTCCGAGTATTCCATCGACGCAGGTTTTACAGCGCTGGAGGAATTGACGGTATTCGCGCGCCAGAGGGGCGTCGAGATTCTGCTCGAGAATATCCCGAACGGCTTGTCGTCCGGCGAGCGGCTCAATCTCTTCAACAACATGACGCATCTCAATATGAACTACGCGTTCGATACCGGGCATGCGCACCTGTTGGGGAACCTGGAGGGCGAGTTCGACACCATGAAGGCGCGGGTGCGGTCCCTGCATGTCCACGACAATGACGGCAAGGAGGACCAACACCTTTTTCCGCTGCTTGATGGTTATGGCGCGGAAGGCGGCACGATCGATTGGGCTGCGACCATGAAGATGCTGCGGTCCCGCCAGGGGCAGTATCCGCTGATGCTCGAATTAAAGGAAGTACCGGAAATGCAGTTCCCGCTGCTCGAGATGAACAGGGTTTTCGACAAGCTGGAGGCCGCGTAGGAATCACTTATGGCGAACAGGATTCGGATTGAGGACGCGGCAAAACATGCCGGCGAGTCGGTGGAGATTGCGGGCTGGCTGTACAACCTGCGGAAGTCGGGCAAGATCGTGTTCCCGATCGTACGCGATGGCAGCGGGGTGATCCAGTGCGTGGCGATGAAGAACAACCTCCCGGAGGAGGTTTTCGAATCGCTGAAACACCTGACGCAGGAATCGTCGTTGATCATCCGCGGATCGTTGCGGGCCGAAAGCCGCGCGGCGGGCGGATTCGAGTTGGATGTGGAGGGCGTCAACATCCTGCAGCGCGTCTCCGAGGCCGACCCATACCCCATCACCCCCAAGGACCACGGCATCGAGTTCCTGATGGAACACCGGCACCTCTGGCTGCGGTCGCAGCGGCAGCACGCCATCCTGCGGGTGCGCCATGAAATCGTCCGCGCGGTGCGGGACTACTTCGACAACAACGGGTTCACCTTGGTCGACACACCGATCTTCACGCCGGCGGCCTGCGAAGGCACCACGACACTGTTCGAGGTCAACTACTTCGACGACAACAAGGCGTATCTTTCGCAGTCAGGCCAGTTGTACAGCGAGGCCACGGCGATGGCGTTCGGCAAGGTCTACTGCTTCGGGCCGACCTTCCGGGCCGAGAAGTCCAAGACCCGCCGCCACCTGACCGAATTCTGGATGGTCGAACCGGAAATGGCGTATGCGGACCTCGAGGAGATCAAGCGCGTCGCCGAAGAGTTCATCGTGCACGTGGTGGGCCGGGTGCTCGACAAGAAGCGCGAGGAACTGAAGGTTCTGGAGCGTGACACGTCGAAGCTGGAAATGGTGCAGTCGCCCTTCGTGCGCATGAGCTACGACGACGCGGTGAAGAACCTCCAGGCCAACGGCTCCACCATCGAGTGGGGCAGCGATTTCGGCGGCGGCGACGAGACCATCCTGACCAAACAGTTCGACCGGCCGATGCTGGTGGACCGCTTCCCGTCCGCCATCAAGGCCTTCTACATGGCCCCCGACCCCGACCGACCGGAAGTGGCTCTGGGCGTGGACGTGCTGGCACCCGAGGGCTACGGCGAAATCATCGGCGGCGGCCAAAGGCTGCACGATCCCGAGCTGTTGCTGAAGCGAATCGCGGAGCACAATCTACCCAAGGAAGCCTTCGACTGGTACATCGACCTGCGCAAGTACGGCACGGTGCCGCACGGTGGTTTCGGCATGGGAATCGAGCGGTGCGTGGCGTGGATCTGCGGGCTGGAGCACATCCGGGAGACCATCGCGTTCCCGCGCATGCTGTACACGTTGAGGCCCTAACCGTACCCCATGAAGATCAAAGTTGCTGTTGTTTATGGCGGGCGCAGCGGGGAACACGAGATCTCCCTGCGATCCGCGGAGTCCGTCATCGCGGCCCTGAACCCGGACAAGTACGAGGTGAAGAAGTACTTCATCGACAAGGAAGGCCGCTGGAGTCCGGGGCCGATTCTGCCGGAGCCCGGTGCCCACCCCGACATTGACGTCGTCTTCCCCGTGCTGCACGGCACGTTCGGCGAGGACGGCACGATGCAGGGGCTGTTCGAACTGGCTGACCTGCCGTACGTGGGCGCGAACGTCTTGGCGTCGGCGGTCTCGATGGACAAGGACGTGATGAAGCGCGTTTGCCGCGACCAAGGCCTGCCCGTGGTGGACTACTTGGTGCTGCACCGCGGCCAGTTCACGGCGGAGGAAGTGGCGGCGCGGTTGCCGTTCCCGATGTTCGTGAAACCAGCGAACCTGGGGTCGTCGGTGGGGATTTCGAAGGCGCACGACCTGGCGGAGTTGGAGATCGCGCTGGCGACGGCGGCGGAATTCGACCGCAAGGTGATCGTGGAGCGCGGGATCGAAGGTCGGGAGTTCGAGTGCGCGGTGCTGGGGAACGAGGACCCGGCGGCCAGCGTGCCGTGCGAGATCCTGCCGTCGCGCGAGTTCTACGACTACGAGGACAAGTACCTGCTCAACGCGGCGCGGATCGAACTGCCCGCGAAGTTATCGCCGGAGGATGAGGCCGAAATGCGGCGTCTAGCCGTGGCGTGTTACGAGGCGGTCGGGTGCGAAGGGTTGGGTCGCGTCGATTTCCTGCGGGAGGAGTCGACCGGCAAGTTGTTCATCAACGAGATCAACACGATTCCCGGGTTCACGTCGATTAGCATGTTCCCCAAGATGTGGGAGTATACCGGGATTCCGTATGCGGATTTGATCGACCGGCTGGTGGAACTGGCCTTGGAGCGGCATGCGGTGAAGAAGGCTACGCGGTTTAGCCGGTAGGGGACTCGCGTTTTGCTGTGTTCGCTGTAGTCTTTGGAAGGGCACGGACCTTGGATCGCTCGCGGGACGGGGCAGCAGATTGGTCCGATTCTTCCATCCACGCCGGGATCGCTGGAGTACGCATTTCGTGCTTAGAGGCGCGGTCATTGAGCCGCTCACCCAGATAGGCGAGGTGACGGCGCGAGTGCTCAAGATCAATCTCGACAAGCGAGTGGCGGAACGGAAACTCCTGATCGCCATCGGACGCTTTTCGGCTCCGATCTAACACCGAGCGATCACGGGAGTGTCCAATGGCGAAGTGGAACCGGCTGCTGACAGGATTCTCCGTACGAGTTGGTCAACATCCGTGGACGGGTTTTCGCCAGCCGTTTGATTGCGGTCATGCCGCTTCCGAAGGGCGACGGCTCGTTCTTCAGCGCTATCGGTCAAGGGAATCAGGGTATCGCAGGGCAGCATCTTGTCGTAGCCCGGCATGTGGGTCTGGCAGACGGCTCGGAGCTTGTGCCTATCAATGTGGGCAGTCTGATCTTGGAAATGAAGCAGGGCCCAAAGCTCGAAGCATGGATTCGAGAACGCGACGCGCAGTTTGTTATCTCTAGCCTGTTGACCCGCATCCAAAAGGCGCTTATGATCATCGCAGTCGTAAATAACCCAGACCTCCGGGAACTCGTCGCGCCGCATTTTTCGGGCCTTGGCCGCATGTTCGACCAAGGTCTTTGGATCGGCTCCAGTCTTGACGAAGTCTAGTACTACGGGCCTACCGTGCTTTTTGTTCAAGTCCTCAAAGTAATCCCTCTCCGTCCTCGAGCCTTCACAAGCAATCAGGAACAGAGGCTTCGGTGCACGCGACGGCCCAGGGCGGCGCATGTCATTTCGATTCTTCATTGAGGGTCTCAAAGAGCCTTTCCGAAGCGATAAATGGGACACCGCCAAACCTGCCCGTAAGGTAGCGTTTCTGGAAGTCCTCGCCTGTCCGCAGCCTAAAGTCGGTGAGAGGAAATAGCCGACTCACTCCCTTGCGATCTTTCTCGGCAAACCAAACCTCGTCCTTGCGGAGGACGCCTTCCGACAGAAGATTTGTGTCGTGGGTGCTGAAGATAAGCTGGGCTCCCTTGCGGTTACCCCTCGGGTCCTGGAAGAGCTTGACGATGAAGGCCGCGAGGGTCGGATGAAGGCTCGCATCTATCTCGTCTATGGCGAGGACGGAACCTTCTTGGAGCGCTCTGAGAATTGGGCCGAGCAAGGAAAAGTATGCAACGGTCCCGGCAGACTCCTCCTCCAAGTTGAAGGTCACGTGCATGTTTTGTAGGCGGTGGTGTAGGCGTAGCGTACCTAGGGGAACCACAAACTCAGCTTTCATCTTTTCGGACACCCCTGCCGGCAACGCCTCGAGCGCGATCTGATATGGGTTTCCCGCCTTCTCGACGGACAACGACTCAACTCCGATGTCTGCAACTTTCATCAGTTCCAGGATCTCGGCCAGCCGTGCATCATCACTACAAAGCTGCGTCGTATAGTGTTGTTCATACTTTGATCTCGCAAACACGACGTGGACCGAGTTCCGAAACCAGTCATAAACGGGCCCCAATGCCTCGTGGTTGTTTTGAGCAGCCACGGAAAGGAACAAACTGTTCTTTCTCATCAATGAGGCGATAGTCTTGTTGTCTCCGGTGAGGTTGCGACCAAACGCGATCTCGACCGGCCCACGCGAGTAGAGTGTCTGCCTCCGCCCGTTTGGGAAAGCATACAACCATTCTTCGACGATCTCCAATCTGGTTGCTCTGAACCCAAACTGGTAACGGCTCTCCGCGAGGACAAAATCGACCACAAACTCCGCGCCCTGTTCAGGGCTCGCTCCCTTGAACGCTTGGAGTGGTACGCCGCCGCCGGGCTCCCAAAGCCGGTGCGATTCCAGAACGGCCTCTTCCACAAACTTCAATGCCTTCAAGACATTGGACTTCCCTGACGCGTTCGCCCCATAGATCGCGCACACGGGTAGCACTGACTCCTTGATCCCAGGACTCGTCAGCAGGAAGTCTCCAGGTCCGGCCTTCGCCGTCGCGATCAACGACAACTCCTGCTCGTCGCGGAACGACCGGAAGTTCGAAAAACAGAATCTGAGCAGCATCTAATTGTATGGTAACAGCAATTTGGCGGCAATCTGCGGCGAAAAACCACGCGCAGACGCCGCCAAACTGCATCAACACCGCACTCTACGCCGCCGACCGCCCCTTCAACTCCGCCAACAACCGGTCCACTTCATCCGCCTTCTCCAACGCCGCGAACCGCTCCTCGACGCCATCCCCGGCGGCCATCTCATGCCGGGCCTGCCCGACCGCCTCCGCCCAATCCACCTTTCGGCTCATCCGGTCCCACACCGACGACGTCGCGTTCCCGTTCAACCCGCTCCGGGCCTCCGCCGCGTCGCCCGCCGCCTTGGCCCTCCGGTGCTTCGCCATGAGCACCTCTGAAGTCGCCCGCGCCTCCGCCAACTTCGCGTCCAAACTCCGCAACGCCGACTTCAAATTCTCCACCTGCGTCTTCTGGTCCGCCGACTGCTGGTCGAAGCTCTCGGCCAGCTTCCGACCCTCCATCGACCGCTCGATGGCGATCCGGGCCAGATCGTCCTGGCCCTTCGCAACCGCGAGCTCGGCCTTGCGGATCCATTCGGCTTCCTTGCCGCGGTTCTCCGTCGCCCGCCGCTCCAGCAGGTGATGGTCGGCCAAGCCGATCGCCACCTGCGTCTTCACCTGCATCAGCTGGTTCTCCATGTCGAGGATCACCTGCTTCAGCATCTTCTCCGGGTCTTCGGCCCGGTCCACCAAGTCGTTCAAATTGGCGCGCAGCAGCGTGCCGACCCGTTCCAGTAGTGCCATGTCCTAGCCCTTTCCCTTTCCGCCGTCGCCGATCCCTTGGATCTTGCCCAGCAGTTCCGACATCTTCATCCCCGAAAGCGATTCCACCAACGCGGGCACCTGCGCCGCGATGGACGCCAGATCGCCCGTCACCTTGTTCATGCCCGTCGTGTCACCGCCGGTCGAGACCACAGTGATGCGGTCCACGTGCTCCAGCGGAGCGGCCAGGGCGCGCACGATCTCCGGCAAGCTCGAAATGAGCTTGTCGATCACTGCCGCCTGGTTGTACTCCTGGTAGGCCTCGGCCTTGACGTTCATCGCCTTGGCTTCCGCCTCGCCCTTGAGGAAGATCACGCTCGCCTCGGCCTCGCCCTGCGCCCGGATGGCGGACGCGCGGCCCTCGGCCTCGGTGGTCAATTTCGCCTTCTCGGCCGACGCCAGCGTCTCTATCCGCCGACGCTCGATTTCCGCAGCCTTGAGCACAGTCGCGATCAGTTCGCGCTCGCGCCGCTGGATTTCCGCGTCCTGCACCAGGATTTCGCGTTCCTTGGCCACCTGCTGGATCTTGACCTGCTCCACCATTACTTGTTGCTGCATGATGTTGCTCTGGATCTCGTACGCCTTGTCGGCCTGGGCCTGTTGGCGCTTCACGACTTCCAGATAGTCGGCCTTCTTCACGTCGAGGTCGCGCTGGGCCTCGGCCTGTTTGGCCAGCGAGAGGGTTTCCGCCAGTACCCGCTCTTGGTCGGCATTGGTCTTGGCGATGGCGGCTTCCCGGACGGCGTGCGCGCGGCGGATCGCAGTGTCGCGTTCGGCTTCCGCAGTGGCGATCTCGGCGTCACGCTTGATCCGTGAGATGTCCGGACGGCCCATGTTCGCGATGTATTCGTTCTTGTCGCGGACTTCCTTGATAGTGAAGGAGATGACCTCCAAGCCCATCTTGCTCATGTCGCCCGCGCACGTGGACCGCATCCGGTCGCCCACCATCTCGGGCTCCTTGACGATCTGCTCGACGGTCAACTGGCCGATGATGCCGCGCAGGTGGCCCTCCATGACAAGCCGGATCAGCGCCTCGCGGTCGGTTTCCGACTTGGTGAGGAACTGTTCGGCGGCGGTCTCGATCGATTCAGGATCGGACTTGACCTTGATCTGCGCCACGGCTTCGACGGTCACCGCGACGCCTTGGGTCGTGTAGAGGTCCTGGGTCGGAGCCACGTCGAACGACATCAGTTCGAGCGATAGTTCCCGGCAGCTTTCGATCATCGGCATGATGAGCGTGCCCCGGCCTTTCACGATGCGGGGTCCCCTGAAACCGTACACGATGAGGGCTTGATGGGGGCCCGCCTTGCGGTAGAGGCGCGCGAACACGCCCATCAGCAGTAGAACCGCGAGGGCCATCAGCCCCGCGACGACGATAATTTGGAATGGATTCATATCCTTGGAGTTCCTTCTTGACTACGCGGTGAGATCGTCCCACTCCCGCACGTAGGCGATTCCGTCCTCGTAGCGGGTCACAACCACTTCCTTGCCTGTTGGAATCGGGTTTCCGACGTCGCTGCGGATGGGAATTCCGCGGCGGCGTCCTTGTTGCCGAAAGATCATTTCGCCGGTGCCGCCGTCGAGGACGGGGCTGGATACGGTCCCAAGCGCGCCCGGGATGCGGTAGTCGGACGGATCGAGCGGGCGCTCGCTACCGGACAGCACCTTGGCGACGAAGAGAAAAATCAAAGCCGCGCCGGCTAGTCCCACGACGAACGCGACCCCGACCACGACGAACAGCCCGAAGCCGCCCCACTCGGTCAGGATGTAGCCTGTGCCGCCGAACCAAGTCAGAAAGGCGGCGATGGTGCCAAAGTTGAAGGCCTCCCCGCCCTTCCCCGCCCCATGACCGTGGCCTACGTGGCCATGGACGTGGACATGGGGGTGCAGGTGGAGGTGCGCGCTGCCGCTCAGGAACGCAATGAGGCAGAGCACGAATCCGAATACGAAACAGCCTAAGAAAAAGACTTCCGGTGTCACACAAGCTCCTGTTCGTTGTTAAACGGTTGCAGGACTTCGAAGAGCCTTCCTGCGAGGCCGGGATTCTCCAAAATGCGCTGCAGCAAGACCAGACAACGCCGCGAGTCGGGATGCTTGGCCAAGGCCAGCAACGCCGTACTGACGCCGGGGTCGTTGCGGAACCGATCGGCACCGCCGACGAGCCAGAGATCGAGTTTGTCCTCAAGCGCGCCGATGTCCGAGATCAATTCGGTCGAATACCCCTCGGGGTCGTCAACGAGGTAGCCCGGATGGACCTTGAAGAACTTTGCCAGCAGCATCCGACTGGTGCCGGAAAGGTGCGGGCGCGCACCACTTTCGATCTGCGACAAATAGGACTGCGAAAGGGCCTTCTTCAGCTCAGTCCGAATCGCGTTGGCGACCTCCTGCTGCGTCATGGCGCGGTCCAAACCGCGAAGCGTGCCCTCTACCTCGCGCAGGTATCGAATTTTTTCGCCCAGCTTCATAGGGCCTCCAGTTGGACAATGGATAGATGCTGACCCGCATCGCCCTTTGGACCACGAAATGGATCCTGCTGCCACTGCTGTTGGCTGCGGCGGTGGCATACGGACTCGATTGGGTCTCCCTCGAATACGGCATCCCCACAAAGCGTCCCAAGTTCGCCGAATACCAAGTCGACCAGCTCTACACCGTCCCCAACCGTTGGAAGGAGATCGAGTGGAGCCGTGGCGAGCCGGTGATGGAGCGGTGCGTCAACTCCCTGTTCCCGCATGAGGGCAGCAATCCCTGCTGGTATGTGTCGACGCACCTGATGCGCGTCAACACCCTCTAGCGCGCTCATTCGACCCTCTTTCCCGGCACGTCGGCACCGTTCTGGTGTAGGACCACGCCGGTAGCTTTTCCATCCGCGCCCAGTTGGAACGTGAACTGGGCGTCCACAACCTTCAGGAAGAAGTCCGTCTTCGATTCCGCGAAGATCTCCGCCTTGCTCTGTCCGGTAGCTTGCGCCATCAGATGGCCACCCTCGTTCGTCACCGTCAGGATAAAGTTGGGGGCCAACTGGTACCTGCCGGCATAGCCATCCAAAGTCTTCGGGTCCAGCACGACTTCCTTCCGGTCCTTGGCTGCCTCCATCCGTTTCGCCCTCGTGTCTTGACCGCCTTGGTGCAGCACCAATTCGTCCTTGCCGAACGTGATTTGTAGGTTCGTGACCTTGGCGAAGAACTCGGTGTCGGACTCCGGGAAGATCTCGAACGGCCCCTGTCCCGTTGCCTGCGCGAACATCCTGGCACCGTCCCGCCCGACCGTCAGCACAAAGCCCGGGGCCAGTTGGTACTTGCCGACGTAGCTTTCGAGCACTGGCGTTTCGACCGGTACCACTTTCCGTTCCTTGGTGTCGAACTGGGCGAGCGGAATCGACGCGTCCCAAATGTGGCGGCCGATGTCGTCCACGCCCTCGGGGGTGGAGACATTCGACAGCAGCACCATGCCGACCTTCGTCTGCGGATCGAATCCAATAAAGGTCCGGAACCCACCCGTGCCGCCGTTGTGCCAGATCAGCGACCGGTCACCCTTCTTGAGGATGTGCCAGGCGTAGGCGATCTCCAAGGCCGGATTGCCGGTGGGCTTGCGGATGGAAATCTCCGCTGCTATAGCCTTCGCCAATGAGGATTCGGTATAGCCCAGGTTCGCCGCCAGAAACGTCAGCATGTCGTTCGCGGTGGAACGCAGCGCGCCCGCACCGGCGAAGGTGGGCAGGTCCCAAAGCGGGGTGGGATTCAGTTGGTCGTTGTGGCCGGTCGCAATGCGGGCCTGCATGCCGGTGTTCAACGTGACCGCCGTGTCCGTCATCTTGAGCGGTGCAAGGACGCGGGCCTTGACCATCGCTTCGTAGCCGGTCCCCGCCTTCAGCGACAGGGCGTGGCCCAGCAGCCCGACACCCAGATTCGAGTATTCGTACTTGGAGCCGATCTCCCGCGTCAGCTCGTAGTGGCCGAGGAAGTCGTACATGCGTTCGACGGTGTAATCGGCGTAGGGGTTGAGCGGGTCCTTGGGGGCGAAGTTAGAGGGCATGCGGGGCAGGCCGGAACTCTGCGTGGAAAGGTCGGCCAGCGTGATCTTCTTTCCGTTGTACTCGGGAACCTTCGCGGTGGAGGGCAGGAACTTCGAGACCGGATCGTCCAGCGCGATTTCGCCTTTCTGCGCCATATCCATCAGGACCAGCGAGGTGAAGACCTTGGTGATGGACCCGATTTCGAAGACGGTGTCGCCGTCGAGGGCGCGCTTGTCCCCTTTGGCGGGACGGCCGTAGGAGATGATGCGGCGGCCCTTGGCGTCGATGAGGCCGACGACGATGCCGACGCCGCGGTGGTCGCGGTCAATCCGGTCGACGAGCAGTTGCCGGACGGCGTCGTCCGGGGGGAGGACTGTTTGTCCGAAAGAAAGGGAGACAAGGAACAGGCTGGAGAGCAGCTTCAGGAAAGTCTTCATGTCGTATTGCAATCTGCAATCAGTCTATTGCAAATTGCAATTGCGTGTCAAGGGGTAGACTGGAGAATTATGCGAAGGGTCCTTGCAGTGTTGGTGTGGGTCTGTTTTGTCGGCGGCGCGGCGTTAGACCAACCGGCTTTGGCGCAACCGGCATTCGACGTGGCCTCGGTGCGGCCCAGCAAGGCGAACATCGGCCATGACGGCGCGGTGTCGAGCGATCCCGGGCGATTGACGATCCGCAACGCAACATTGAAACGGCTGGTGAACGAGGCCTACCAGGTCCCGTACTCGCAAATCAACGGCGGCCCGAAGTGGTTCGACACCCAGGAATTCGATCTCGACGCCAAGGCGGACGGCCCCGCGACCCTGCCCGAGATGCGGACAATGCTGCGAAAGGTGCTGGTGGAGCGGTTCGGGCTGGTGGTGCGAAGCGAGACCCAGGAGCAGAAGGTCTACGCGCTGACGGTGGCGAAGGGCGGTCCCAAGCTGCCGGGGACGGCGGGAACGTGGCGCTTCCAAGGCGATCTGGCCCACTTCGCCGGGGTGCTCGCGATGCAGCTTGCGATTCCCGTGGTTGAAGATCCGACCCGCGTGTCGAGGGTATCCGGCCGCCCGGTGCCGGTGGTGGACCGCACCGGAATCGCGGGCGAGTTCCACATCCAGTTGGAGATTCGCTTGGACCCGGCGCTCGACGCGTTCACGATGTGGCAGCGGGCGCTGCAAGATCAACTCGGGCTGCGGCTGGAGGCGACGCGAGCCCCGGTGGAGGCGTTGTTCGTCGAGCAGGCGAGCATGCCGACCGGGAACTAATTCACGGTCGAGGCGGTGGCGACAACGTGCGCGCGTAGCCACGGCAAAAGGTTGCCAAAAGAGAACTCGTGATTGGCGTAGAGCCCCAGAACAAAGTCGGAGGCAGCTTTGGCTGTGACACCCAAGCGGAATCCGTTTAGGCCAAGGAACGTGTAGGCCACGGCAAACGCCGTCCGCTTGTTGCCGTCAATGAATGGATGATTCTGGGACAGGCTCTCCCAGAGTGCCGCCGCCTCCTCGACAACGTCTGCGTAGTAGCCCGTCTGAGGACGGAACACGGCAGCTTCGAGGAGACCCCGGTCCCGGATCCCTTGTGAGCCGCCGTACCGTTTGATCTGGTCGGCGTGCATCGCCAGCACTTCCGAGACCGTAAGATAGCGGGTCATTCCGCCAACTTCCGATAGAGCTCGCCAAACTCTTGGTGGCTCTGCATGTAGATCGCCATGACCTCCGGGCGCGGCGCATCCGTCTCCCGCTTGGCAATCAAGTCGCGGAACGCTTCGGCCACCAACGCTTCCAGTGGTCGTTCTTCCCGTGCCGCAAGCGATTGCAGCGCCGACAAGATCCCGGAATCGACGGTCGTGTTGAAGTCCACCAATGACTGTGCCATATTCCGATTCTACGCGAAGGACACGGCACCAAAGCATAGGGGACCATGTTAGTAAGGTCTCCGAAAATGCAAATCGGCCTAATAGGCGGGATCGGTCCCGCCGCGACGGACTTCTACTACCGCCGCCTAATCACCGGCTTCGCCACCAGAAACACCCCGCTGGACCTGACCATGGTCCACGCCGACACCCCTACTCTCCTCGCCAACCTCACCGCGAACGACGCCGCCTCCCAGGTCGCAATCTACACGAGGCTTACCGATCGCCTAGTTGCCGCAGGGGCGGAATGCGTCGTGGTCACCTCCATCGCCGGCCACTTCTGCATCCGCGAGTTCGAGGCCGCGTCGCCGCTTCCCGTGGTCGATCTAATCTCCGCAGTCTCACGCGCGGTGGAAAAGCGCGGACTTCGGCGGATCGGCATCCTCGGAACGCGCACCGTGATGGCGAGCCGCTTCTACGGTGGCGTGGCCAGCGCCGAGATCGTGCCGCCCCAAGGCCCGGATCTCGACGACGTCCACCACGCCTACGTCACCATGGCCTCCTCCGGCTTCGTGACCGAAGAACAGCGCGCCGTGTTCGACCGCGTCGCCCGAAACCTGATGGGCGAGCACGGAGCGGAAGCGATCATGCTCGGCGGCACCGACTTGGCTCTGGCGTTTTCGGAAGCCGACAGCCAGTTCCCCCTGGTGGACTGCGCGGGCATCCACGTGGACGAGATCCTGGACATCGCATGCCACGCATGAAATCGTGCCGCATGCAACATGATTCCAGGAAACCGGGTTCGCCAGTCCACCCGTCTGTGGTAATAGCCGTAGCCACTACGCGAAACAACGCTGCCCTCAATGCCCACTACATGGCTGGAAACGCCAACTGAAACCGCCACGCCGGTTGTCGATAACGCCGGTTTTGACTCGAAATATCGCGAACATGTGAATCCGCAGTGGGTGAAGCTGCTCAACACCCTGCAGATGAACTTGGAGTACACCCACTGCCACGGCACGGAGCTCCACGCGTCCAACGGCCGCGTCATTTTGGATTTCCTCTCCGGCTACTGCGTCTACAACGCGGGCCACAACCACCCCGACATTCTCGCCGCAGTCCGGGCGGAACTTGACCGGCGCGGACCCAGCATGCTCCAGAGCCATGTCCCGGTTCTGGCCGGCGACTTGGGCGCTGCCCTGTGCAAGCGCGCGGGCGGACGCCTCACCAAGGCGTTCTTCGCCAGTTCCGGCAGCGAGGGCGTCGAGACCGCGATCAAATTCAGCCGCGCCCACACCGGACGCAACGGCCTGCTCTATTGTGACGGTGCCTTCCACGGCCTCACCTGCGGCGCGTTGTCCCTGATGGGCGACCCCTTCTGGAAACAAGGCTTCGGCCCCCTGCTCCCCGACACCCAGGCGATCCCCTTCAACGATCTGCAGGCGCTCGAACGCGCGGTCTCCACCAAGAAGTTCGCCGCCTTCATCGTCGAGCCGCTGCAATCGGAATCCGGCATCCGCCTCGCGAGCCCCGACTATTTCGTCCGCGCCCGCGAAATCTGCAAGCGTTACGGCACGCTGCTGGTGATCGACGAGGTCCAAACCGGCCTCTACCGCACCGGCCGGTTCCTCTGCTACCAGCGCTACCACGCCGATCCCGACATGACGATCATCGCCAAGGCCCTCAGCGGCGGCCTCGTCCCCGTCTCGGCAACCTTGATGACGGACGAAATCTACGGGTCCGTCTACAACTCTTTGAAACGTTCCATCGTCCACACGTCGACCTACAGCGAGAACGGGCTCTCCATGCGGGTGGGCTTGGCCACCATCGACGTGCTGGAGCGGGAACAGCTCGGCGACCGCGCCGAACTCATGGGTGAAATCCTGCGATCAAAGCTGCGGGAGTCGCTCGACGGCTACGAAATGGTCAAGGACATCCGCGGCCTCGGCCTGCTGAACGGAATTGAATTCGTGGCACCCCGCAAGATGAGTCTGCGGGTACCGTTCGAGGCGTTCATGGCGATCCATCCCGGCATGTTCGGCCAAGTCATCGTGCTGCGCATGTTCCGCGACCACGGCATCCTCTGCCAAATCTGCGGCAACAACTTCCTGACGTAACAGTTCAGGCCCGTGGTTTGGCGGGTAGGAGCGAAGGTGCGGGAAGGCCCGCGCGGTGTGAGTGGACAGCCTGTTTGAGGTAGT
>CAIVPR010000113.1 GCA_903907865.1 uncultured Acidobacteriia bacterium | reverse complement strand
CGACTGCGGCGGCAATGAATTTCGCGGTGCCGGCGGTGGTGACTCCGATGGCTGGCACGGCGGACCTGTCGGATTCGAGGTCGGCGACGCAGGCGGCGGGGAGCGCGCTGGCTTCGTCGTACGGATACAACACGGCGCTGTCGCTGACGAGCACGGCGCTGCCGAATTCGGCGACTTCGACGCAAACGTTCGATCCGGTGACGGCGTTGCTGTTGACGAGCAAGTCAGTGCACGGGGCGAACTACACGTACGCCTTCGGGCCGACGGTGGTGACGGCGGCGACGGGGACCCATTGGACGAAGGTGTACAAGGACGGGTTCGGGCGGGATCTGGCGGTGGAGACGGGGTACGGGTGGACCGTGGTGTCGCATGTGGACAACGTGTACGGCTTGCACGGACGGTTATAGTTCATGCAAGCGCCGGTGGACCGTGGTGTCGCATGTGGACAACGTGTACGGGCCGTGCGCGTGCTCGCCGCTGGGGAAGCTGGTGGCCACGTCGGCACCGTACGCGGTGGGGGCGGGCGAGGTGAAGCCGGCTACGGACGGGACTTCGAACGTGGCATGGACGACCTACGCGTACGACGGTTTGGGGCGGACGGTGGCGCAGACGGCGGCGGACGGGTCGGTGACGTCGTATGTGTATGCGGGGAACACGACGAAGGTGTCGGACGTGACGGGGAAGTGGAAGAGGTACACGACGGACGGTTTGGGGAATTTGGTGAAGGTGGAGGAGCCGGCACCGTCGGGGTTGGTGGACAGCGTGGTGTCGAATTTGGTGACGTTGTATTCGTATGACTATTGGGGGCATTTGACGGGGGTGTCGATGCCTCGGGTGGTTGGGTCGTCAACGGTCACGCAGACGCGGACTTTCAATTACGATCAGACGACCGGGTTGCTGATGTCGGTCGCGAACCCGGAGAGCGGGACGGTGTCGTACGCGTACTATGCGAGCGGGCGGTTGCAGTCGACGACGGATACCATGGGGCAGAAGGTGGTGTATTCGTACGACGGGCGGTGACGGAGAACTTTTCGTACACTGCGGGCGGGTTGGTGACGATGAAGGGGTACACGTACGGCGGAGTCGCATGGCTCGGGGCGAATTCGGGAGGTTGGTATCCGTGGTCAGCCGGGCCTTCGATGACTTATACTTGGGACCAGGAAGGGCATATGACCGGATACGGTTCCTTGTTCCTTCAGTTACACGCTGGACGCGATGGGTCGGCAGAGGGGGTTGACGGAGACCGGGATGGGTACGAATGGCAAGTGCAATCCGCCAGATCCAAGTGGGTACGTAAAATGGCGTGGATCCGACGACCTGCACTGGCACTACATCATATGTAACCAGCATCAGACGACCTGTATAGCATATCCCATTCTTAGAACGGGACCGGACCCAGGTCCCACATGGCGGGAGATCGCGCGATGACTCCCGAGTGCACATCCTTGTTCTTCCGCTACCGAGACGTGATGAGAGCAGTCTGGAATTTGGGCTTCTTCCCGTATCCAGACATCCTTACCTGGGAGTCCGAGAGAGCTTTCGATGAGGCTGGGGCGCGACTGTATGAGGGCATGATTCTCCGGCCGCTCGGACTGAACGGGAGAGTGGCCATGACATTTAACCCTGGCTTCGTAGCTACTTTTTCGGTTCGAGCCAATCACCCGAGCACCACACTACTTGTTGATGGAGAGCTTCCCGATGGGCCAACGCACGTGTGGGGATCCTCAAGGTGTCGCCCCGCCCGCATGTCGCGCCGCATCTTCTAGCTATGCCTTCTCCGCATTCGCAACGTGGTGGGCCTTGAGTTTCGCAATCAATACGCCGTTACGTGGGCGTGTTTGTGCCAAACAGGCATGGTTGGCATCAGCGGCGAATCGCGCTACAATCTGATCAGGTCCACCGTGCCCGCAGCCCTCGCCCCGGACGTCGAAATCGCGATTCCACCCCGATCCCCGGTGGTCTATCCCCCACGCAAACGTTGGACCCGTGCGGAGTGCCAAAGCTTGGAATCCACCGGCCTCTGGAACCGTGACCGATTCGAGCTCATTGACGGGGAGCTCATTACCAAGATGCCGAAGAACCGCCCGCAGGCACTTGTGGTCATGCTGGTCGCGGAATGGCTTAGGAGCGTTTTCGGTCCATACCGTCTGAATCGCGAGGTGCCGGTGGATGTTGCCCCAGAGGACAACCCGACCAGCGAACCGGAGCCGGACATTGCGGTATTGGTCAAGTCCGCCAAGAAATACCAGGACGCCCCTCCGCCCGCTGCCGACGTCCAACTCCTAGTCGAAGTTTCTGATTCCACCGTTGCCTTCGACCTGGGCCCGAAGGCCCGCCTGTACGCCCGGGCAGGAATCCCGGACTACTGGGTGTTCGACATACAATCCCGAAGAATCATCACCCATCGCGACCCGCGCGATGGAGTCTACACGACTGTGGCGGCCTATATAGAGGGAGAAACGGTCGCCCCTTTGATTGCTCCTGAAGCCCTCCTCCCCGTGGTAGCCGCATTCGCGATCAACGAGGATTGAATCGCCTGTTTCCGCCGCAAGCGAAGCGGCGGTCCTTTCACTTCAACCTGGAAACGGCAGTTGCCTGGGCATGGCTCGAATAAACACTCCCTTGCGGTCGTGGCTCGGCAGGATGCCGAGGGCACGTCCCGTCAGGTCCAATAGTTCCGGTCGAGGCTTCGGTATTGCACCGCTTCCGCCACGTGCTTGGCCCCGACGGACTCCGCCCGGTCCAAATCCGCCACCGTCCGGGCAACTTTCAGAATCCTGTCGTGTGCCCTGGCCGAGAGGCTCATCCGGCGCATCGCCATTTCCAGAGTCCGTTCGCCGGAGTCGTCGAGCGCGCAGAGCTTGCGCACTTCCCGCGCCGGGAGCCGCGAATTGCTGAAGCCCCGCGCCGTCTGGACTTGCCGCGCCCTCTCGACCCGTTCCAATAGGTCCGCCGAACTCTCGGTAACCTCGCCCGCCCGCAACTCCTTGTACGGCACGGCGGGGACCTCGGTCTGGATGTCGATCCGGTCCAGCAGCGGCCCGCTGATCTTCGCGAGATAGCGCTGGATGATGGCGGGGGTGCAGCGGCATTCGCGGGTGGGGTCGCCGTAATAGCCGCAGGGGCAGGGGTTCATGGCGGCGACCAGCATGAAATTCGCGGGGAAGCACAGCGTCATCGTGGAGCGGGCGATGGTGACGGTCGATTCCTCCAGCGGCTGACGAAGGATTTCGAGGACGTTGCGGGGGAACTCCGGGAACTCGTCGAGGAACAGGACGCCGTTGTGCGCGAGGCTGACCTCTCCCGGCCGTGGTGCGCCGGTGCCGCCGCCGATCAGGCCCGCGTCCGAGATCGAATGGTGCGGCGCGCGGAACGGGCGGGTGCGTAGGAGTCCGCCGCCGGGCGGCAGCAACCCGGCGATGCTGTGGACCTTGGTGGTCTCGATGGCCTCGTCGAAGCTGAGTGGGGGCAGGATCCCCGCCAGCCGTTTCGCCAGCATCGTCTTGCCGGAGCCGGGCGGGCCGATCATGAGGACGTTGTGCGCACCGGCTGCGGAGACCAGCAGGGCGCGTTTGGCGGTCGTCTGGCCTCGGACATCGCGAAAATCGTAGATCTCCGCGCCGGGGACCGGAGCGTCGCCCTTCGTCGGATCTAACTTGACGGGGTCGAAGGTGCCCGGCAGGAAGGTCTCCGGCTTGGTCAGGAGGGCTACGACCTCGGACAGATGCCGCACCCCGTAAACCTTCACGCCGTCTACCACGCTGGCTTCCGACGCGTTCTCCGCAGGCAGAATCAGGTTCGGGATCCTCTGCTCCCGGGCACACACGGCCACGGAAAGCGCTCCCCGGACAGGGCGGATGGCCCCGTCGAGCGACAGTTCCCCGACGGCCAAGTGCTGGTCGAGTCCCGGAAAGGTTCCCATCGCGCCCAGAATCGCCAGCGCCATCGGGAGGTCGAACCCCGCGCCTTCTTTGCGGACATGCGCCGGGGCGAGGTTTATGGTGACGGACTGGTTCGGGTAGCGGAAGCCGGAGTTCATCATGGCGGACTTGATTCGCTCGCGGCTCTCCCGCACCGCGGCATCCGGCATGCCGACCAGCGTGATGTCCTTTGCTTGGCCACCCTTGAACATGTCGACTTCGACATCGACAGGCTTGGCGTCAATTCCGTAGACGGCGGCGGTGCGGGTCTTGAACAACGGCATTCGACACTCCTCCCAATAGAGGTAAGTGTGGAAACCGGGGATTTTTCTCAGGGAAAATTAGGGGGAATCGGAAAAGGTTGGGGCGGCTACTGATTCCTGAGTTGAACCGGGTGGTACGAGTCCCTCACTGCCACGAGTTGGGCTGGCGATTGATTCAAGTGGCCAAAGCCATATGCAAAGGCGAGTTCCCGACCGTTCTTGACGCTTCGCACCACCCTCAGGGGAACCCGCGTCTCAAAGCGTCCGAAGATCGCCATCCACTCATCCCCTTCCTGCTTCAACCCCGTCGTCTTCCGTACGATCTCCAGCTTCGCGGACAACTCCTGCTCGTCCCAGCGGAAGCCTTCCGGCAGCTTCGGAGCGGGAGCCGGGGTCTCAATGTAGGAGAGTGAAATCGAGTTCCACCACTCATGTCCGTCGGTGACAATCTTGTCGGTGCACTCCTCAAGCAGCCATGCGCCTTCTTCGGAGAAGGCTAACCTTCCAACCAAGATCACAGTCCGGTTCTGCAGGCCGTCGCGGGACTTCAGCGCCTCGCAGACTGTGAGAACTGGAACCGGAATGTCATCTGCAGCCCTCGCGGCGACACCGCAAACCAGCCAAACGAGCAGCACTCCAGCCGTTCTCATACGTACACATTACCGCAAGTCCAGCACTATCCGCCGCAGCTCCTCCGGCGACACGGGTTCCCAAATCGGGGCCCCGATCCGCACCTTGACCCGAGGCCTCCACAGCAACTCCCAACTCCGGAACGCGTCGCCGCCCTTGCAACTGAATGGATGTCCGTAGGCCCCTGTGATCCTGATCGGTACGATCGGCACGCCCAGTCCGCGCACCATGCGCTCGTAGCCGCGTTTGAACTCCTGCACTTCGCCATCCAGGCTGATGTGGCCCTCCGGGAAGATGGCCAACACTTCGCCGCTGCCGAGATGCTCGTTGGCGTCCTTCAAGGCCTTCGCGATCAGCCGTGGGGTGGTCTCTTCCACCGGAATCGCCCCCAGCATGCGGAAGACATGTCGTCCCACCGGCATGTCGTAGAAAATCCGGCGCATCATGAAACGGGCGGTGCGGCGGCCGGCCAACCCCACAAACAGCGCGTCGACGTAGGTGACGTGGTTCGCCACCAGCAAAACGCCACCGTCCTGGGGGATGTGGTGCGCGCCTTCGACGTCGTAACGGAACAGCAGGCGAATGACGCAGTGCATCATGAACCGCAACCACTCGAACCGCAAAACCACCAACGTCGCGAACGACCCGATGAGCATCCCCACCCCGGCCAACAGCATGATGGTGCCCGCGTTCCAGCCCACCACGTCATGCAATAGCCACAGCACTCCGGACGCCGCGATCACCCCCACCATGTTGGCGAAGTTGTTCGTGGCAAGGATGCGCCCTTTTTCCTGCGCGCCAGCCTCGTCTTGCAGCCACGCGTTCAGCGGAATCGCGAATAGCCCCGCCGCAGCACCGAAACCCACCAGCCACACCATCGCTTGGTTGTAGTGCGTCGTGATCCCGGTCAACATGCCGAAGATGCCCATCAGGAACGCGCCGACGGGCACCAGACCCAGTTCGATGTGCTTCCCGGAAATCGCCCCGGCCGCGATACTGCCTACGCCGATCCCCGCCGCCAGAGCCGTCACAAGCAGCCCGACCTGCGACTCCGACACGTGCAGCACTTCCTTGCCCGCCAGCAGCAGCGCCAGTTGGAACAGAGCCCCGATGAACCAGAAGCACGAAATCCCGATGACGCAGAACAGCAACGAGCGGCGACCGGCGATCTTGCGCGTCCCCGAGATGATCTCGGCAAACGGGTTCCAGTGGAACGGTTCCGTCGATCCCGCCGCCGGGACGTACCGGATGAACAGGCTCGCGATCGATCCAGCCACCGCGATTCCCAGCAGCACCAAACCCATGCGCATCGGCTCGGCCTGCCACCGTTCAAACAGGAAAGTGCCGAAGCTTGTGCCGATCACAATCGCCACGAACGTGGTCAGTTCCAGCAGCCCGTTGGCGCGCGAAAGGTTCGCCTCGGATACCATCTCCGGCAGAATCCCGTACTTGGCGGGGCTGAAGAAATTCGCCTGGGTCGCGAGGATGAACAGCACGACCAGCATGAGGTCAATCCGCCCGCTCGCCAGTGCCACCAGCCCCATCAACATCGCCACGATCTCGAATTGTTTGGTGACCTGCAGGACGCGGGTTTTCGAGAACCGGTCCGCCAGTTGGCCGGCATGGCCCGCGAACAGGAGGAATGGAACCACGAAGACGGCCCCGGCTATGGCCAAATACAAGCTGCCGGTCGAAGGCCCGGCGATGCGGACCGCCAAGATCGACACGATCATCTTGTAGACGTTGTCGTTGAAGGCTCCGAGGAACTGGGTCCAGAGGAAGGCCTCGAAGCGGAGGTCGCCCAGCAGAGCTCCGTAGCTATTGCCTGCCTTCATATGCGATTGCGCAACGCTGCCGCCAGGGCTTCGGGAATCGGGCGGGACTTCTGGGTCGCCACGTCCATGCACACGATCACGACCCTGCCGGTGGCGCATTCCACGCCTGTGTTGCGCATCCGGTATGCCAGGGTGAACGAACTGTTGCCGACGCGGTCCACGGAAACCTCGGTTTCCACAGCGTCATCATGCCGCAAGGGGCCGGAAATGTCGCATTCGGCATGCACCCGTGGCCAAGCGCAGTCTGCGCGACCGATCTGGGCATACTCGGCCCCGAAACTGCGCAGAAACTCCTCCTCCGCGGCCTCGAAGTGGCGGAACAGGGAGGAATAGTGGATGCGCCCGGAGGCGTCGGTGTCGGAAAACCGGATCCGGGCAGGCCATGAAAAGCTCATTTCGCCGCCCCCGCCGCGATCCGCTTGACGAATTCGTTCGCCAGCGCGTTGGGAATCGGGATCGACAGGTTGTATTGGGCGATCTTCCACTCCTTGCCGATCCGCACCAGCACGCCCGACCCGCGAGCGGGACCCAGATTCGGGGTCTCCAAGGCCTCGTCGAACCATGCTGTCTTGCCGCCGGCCGAGAAGTCGACGTGCCGGTCGTGGGCCTTGAAGCTCCACGCCTTCTTCTTGTCGAAGTGGGGCTTGGCCCAGACGCGGAATTCGGCAGCGGTCCAGCGTTCGGTCGCGTCGGTGCCCATGAAGACGCCGTTGGGCGCGAAGTGCCCGAAATAGCGGGGCTCGTCGGCCACTGAAGCGGCTTGATGCCAGTCGTCGAGGACGTTGGCGACGGACTCGGCGGGCGTTTGCGCCGCGAGCAGGGTGAGGAGTACGATTCCGATCATTGTTCCTCTAGTCTATGGTCTTTAGTCAGGATACGGTGTGCCGGGTCTTGCGATGCGAATCCAATGGTCTCGGAACTTGGAATGGATGCCCGGAATCTCGACGGCGGGCATGTGGCACGACGCGCAATTCGATTTCGCAACGGGGCACGTCTTCTTGACGGCGTGGCTGATGGCCGGTGCCCCGTGGCAGGACCGGCACTGCGCGTCCACATTGATCTTGGTTGTGGTGGCGACCTTGGGCGTCGGAGGTTTCGCTGAATGCGGGTCGTGGCAGGCGGTGCAGGCGATGCGCTTGTCGGAACCGTCGTAACATTTGCTGTTGGCGAGCCGGTAGGGCTGGAAGCGCACATTTTGGGCGTCGTGCGGGCCCATGACTGCGACCTCCTCCCACGTGCGGTGGCAGGCACCGCAAAGGGTGGAGATCTCGTCGGTGGAAAGCTTGCCCAGCTTGGGCATGGTCGAGAGGTCGGCGGCGTGCTTGAGCGCCCCTTTGTGGCACTGTTCGCATTGGACGCCGGGGGTGGGATCGGGCAGGGTGCCGGTCGAGTGGCAACCGAAGCAGCGGCGGACTTCCGAGGGGTCGATGGGCCTGCCGAACGCTTCGTCGAGGTTGCGGCGGGGCAGATCGATGTGGCCGGGGGTGATCTCCAAGCCTTTCTGCGAGGTGTAGTAGCTGACCGTTGACTCGCGCAGCACGCCGTTGCGTTCGAAGACCCACGTCTGCCCGAGATTGCCGAAGCCGAAGGCCCACTGGATGGGGGTATTGAGGGTGTTCTTGCCGTCTGAAACCGAATAGACGCCGTTGCGGACCTTCCACACATAGCCGTCGCGCCGCACTTCCAGCGCGGGATTGGCCTTCAGGATTTGCGAATCCGCAGCCCGGAAAAGCGTCTTGGCCATCGGGGCCGCCGCGTGCGATGCCGACTCTTTTGGGTGACACCCCGCGCAAGCGGGCACGGCCGCGGCTAAGAGCAGCAGGAGCATGGGCTAGGAAAGCTTCTTTTTCCACTCCGCAGCCGTGAGCTTGACCAGGTCGGCCTCAAAGCGCGCGCCGAGGCTGCTGCCGGAGGCCGGATCGCGCAAGGCCCGGAACATGTGCTCGGAGACGAGCGAGCCAACGGCATGAATGGCATCGTGCCGGTCGAGGCCTTGCGCCATCAAGCGCTCGATCACCCCGGCGGTTGGGTAGGCGGGGCCCATCGCTACTTGGTTTTCAACCACGGCGTGGATGGCGGCATGGAGGCGCTCGTTCGGTTTCGGCTCTTTCTTTCCGAGGTGGTACTTCAGGACGGCGTCAAGTCGGGCGGCCTCGTCGATGGAGGTCCATGCGAGGGCGTTGGGGGCGACCAGTGGGTCGTACTTCAGAACCATTTCTGATTCGAATTATACGACTGTGGGCGGGTTATCAGATGGTTTCGATGTCGGACGCGCCGCACGCGTTGGTTAGAGTCTATTCGTCTTACCGTAGTCATCATGGAAACGGGATTGGCCATGCCGCAGCCGAACAAACGCTCCCTCGCGGTCGCGGCTCGGCTGAATCAGCATTCTACCGAGCCGCGACCGCAAGGGAGTGTTTGTTCGAGCCACGCGCAGCTATTCACCCAAAGACCCTTGCATGCAAGGTTTGTTCCCCGCCGAAGCGCAGGCAGCTGCCGGTTCCAGGATTATGGTTTGCCGTTTGGAGCGGTGCTTCGAACTTCGGTAGCGCTTGGTTTTCGCAGTGCGATCAGACCGGCGGTGCAACCAACCCAGCCATCAGGCGATGTCTTCCCGTGGAAAGTTCTTCCACATCTCGCGCCGCGCTTCCGCAATGTCTTCTTCGGTGATGCGGAAGTTGAGATGGGCCAACATTCCTTCGGGATCCTTCAGCGGTGCCTTCGGGCGCGCCGCATCAACCAGCGAAGTGGCGAATCGCAGTACTTCCTCCTGCTTCTCAGCGGGCAGTGCCCCGACCTGTTGCAGAATCGCTTCTTGAACGCTCATGGCTTTCTGCCTTCATAATACCTCCGGCGCGGGTCGTTGGAGGTCTCTATGCAGAGAGGGCCGCACCCGGCAAGTCGCCGGTGCGGCCCTCTGTTATGCAGCGAAAGAACTAGTCCTTGGCTTCGAAGTAGTGCGCGATGTCCTGGAAGCCGTTCATCGCGAGGCGCGTTGCTTGGGTCTCGCCTCCAAAGCGCGGGCGGTGCCACTGGCCCCTCGGCGCGTAAACGATGTCGCCCTGCTGCGCGACCACGTCACCGGCGCCCTCCAGCCGATAGTCCATCTGGCCCTGCAGGATGAACCAGAACTCGGCGCATTCGGCATGGAAGTGGCCCTTGTCAGTCTCCTTGGCGGGCGGCAGCTTCTTCGGGTCGCCGATGATGATGTTGGACACGGCGCGGTCGTCGGCGATGAAACGCGCGCCCTTGGCTGACGGAACGATCTCCTTCCAGAAATCGATATACGGCTTGTTGCCTTGGTCGTAGACGCCTTTGCTGCCAACTGTCGTCTTAAGGAAGGTGTAGCCGTCCAGCACCGGCGGCTTGTCGGCTGCCGGATACATGGTGTGGGCACCGGCAATGTTCACTTCAAAACGCAGCGACGGCTGGTCGCCCACTGTCTCCATCGTGTAGAAAACACGGTATGGCACCTGCACCAGGAAGCCCTTGGTCGCGATGAACGGCTCTTGGCCGTCGATGGTGAACCGGATCTGCCCGTCCTGGACAACCCACCATTCGCGCGTGTCGGGGTGGGCCCGTTTGGGCGTCTTCTCCCCGGGAGCCATCTGGATGTATTCCGCGTGGAGGAAATTGTCGGCCACAATCGGCTCCGACCAGTTCTTCTGGCCCTTGTGGGCGGCCAAGATTTCAGCCAGATGCCAGACAGGCTTCTGCGGCTTGGCCCAGCCGGTCATCTTGACGGGTTTCGGGATCCAGACGGTTTGGGAGCCGCCATGGCCCATGTTCTGCGACCAAAGGGCAGCGGCGAAGCTGAGGAATAGCGACGAGGCGACGAATACGGTTTTCTTCATGACACGATCCTGCGGACAGACCGGATTTGTAGGTGCGATGATTTATCGCGCCCGAGTCCGCCCGACAGAAAGCTTATCACAGCTTCGTCACGACAAACGGTGTCATCGTTGGTTGCGGCGAGCCGCCTTCGGGCTCCATCGTCAGCGCCATCGCGGCCACGTCGGCAATCGGGCCCGGTCGGACATACACCGCCGACGAATCCGTTTCGCCCCGGAACGTGCCCGCCGAGATCGGATTGCCCTGGGTCGGGATCACCCACAACTGGAACGTGCGTCCCGCCGCGAGCTTGGGCAGGTTCGCCGCGATAAAGACGACGCCCTTGTTCTTGCTGACGAAAACGCGACCCCGGGCCGCCGGTTCGCCGAACGAAACGTCGCGGGTCACCGGATCGTTGAGGATTGAAAGCGCCTGTTCGAGCTTCGAAGTGGCTTGCGGCCGTTGCAACAGGGTCGGCACCAAGACCACCCCCAGCAGGCCCACGGCCATCACGCCCGATACGGCCCAGGGCACCCATGCGGGCATCCAGCTGTCCGAGACGGGCGCAACCATTGCCAACACCCGCCGTCGCAAACGCGCTGGCGGATCCACCATCTCGACAGCCCCCGACATCGCAGCCACCGTTGACATGGCCGACCGTACGCCAGCCACGCATTCCACGCACTGGCTGGCGAGGTGGGCGGCGATTTCGTATTTCTCCTCGCCCTCGGCGATTCCCAAAGCGTAGGCGCCGTATTCGGGCTTGAGTTCCTCGCAGGTCATGCCGCCGCCTCCTGCCCAAGCTCGGCCCGCAGCACCTTTAGCGCGGAACGGACCCAGGTCTTGACCGTACCCAGCGGCTGGCCCAGTTTGTCCGCCATCTCGGTCTGCGAAAGGCCTTCATAGTAGGCGAGCCGGATTACCTCCCGCTGGTTGTCGCCCAACTTCGCGATGGCCGCCCGGACTACTTTGGCGTGGTCCTTGTCGAAAATCTGACGGTCCAAGTCGACGAACAGCGAGGGATGCGCGTTGCTGTCCAGTTCCACGGTGCCGCGACCCATGCGTGCGCCGCTGGAACGGACATGGTCGATGGCCCGGTTTCTTGCGATCGCCAGCAGCCACGGGCCCAACGCACCGCGACCTGCCTCGAACGCTTGAATGCGCGTCCAAACGCGCAGGAAGGTTTCCTGGGCAAGGTCCTCCGCGACGCCAGTGTCCCTGACCACCGCAAAGATGATCGAGTATGCCAGCTTGCCGTACTTCTTGTACAGGTCGTCCATGGCCCCCGGCTCCCGGCGTTGCAGCCGCCGGGCGAGTTCCTTGTCGTGTTCGCCGCTCAGTTCGAGCGCAAGTATCAGCCAGGGTATGAGCATTGTCGTGCGGGCCGTGGGGCCGGTTTGCGGACTGATCGCGCGCCAAACTCCACAGCGTACAGGATACCGCCTCCGGAGCGGCGGCGGGTTCCATGGAATCGCCGGCGCACGTAGGCTGCGTGCGCCGCTGTTCGTGTACCGGGCGGTTCTTGAAGTGTCTCGGCGCAGCGGTTTGTTTCCTCTGTTGAACACTACGAAGAACAGAGGCTGGCGGATGGATGCAAGGAATACATAAAGATTTGTTCCTTGCCGCCAAATCTTTATGCATCCATTACGATCTCTGCGGCAGACTGGTCTCATGTCTAACAACGACTCGGGGCGCGAGACTCCGACGATTCAACCCGCAACCGGCAAACTGGGTGTCCTGCTCCCGGGCATGGGGGCTGTCACGACCACCTTCATCGCTGGCGTGGAAGCCATCAAGCGCGGCCTCGCCAAGCCCATCGGATCGCTGACCCAGATGGCCACCATCCGCCTCGGCAAGCGCACCGACAACAACAGCCCGCGCATCAAGGATTTTGTTCCCCTCGCTGAACTGAACGACCTCGTCTTCGGTGGCTGGGACATCTTCGAGGACGACTGCTACCAAGCCGCCACACACGCCGGCGTGCTTGAAGCCAGCATGCTCCAGCAGTTGAAGAAGCCGCTCGAAGCCATCCGGCCGATGCCCGCCGTCTTCGACACGGAGTACGTAAAACGCATCAACGGCCCCAATCAGAAGCCGCCAGCCTCCAAGATGGCCCATGCCGAGGCCTTGATGGAGGACATCCGCAACTTCAAGGAAAAGAACGGCTGCTCCCGTTTGGTCATGGTGTGGTGCGGTTCCACCGAGGTGTTCCACCTCCCGGCCGCCGTCCACGCCACTATTGAAACCTTCGAGGAAGGCCTCCGCAACAGCGATCCCGAGATCTCGCCCAGCCAGATCTACGCCTATGCGGCCCTCAAGATGGGCGTCCCGTACGCCAATGGCGCCCCGCACCTGACCACCGACGCTCCCGCACTGAGCGAACTCGCCCGCCAAAGCGGCGTCCCGATCTGCGGCAAGGACTTCAAGACGGGCCAGACCTTCATGAAGACCCTGATCGCGCCAGGCCTGAAGTCGCGCATGCTGGGCGTGGCCGGCTGGTTCTCCAGCAACATCCTCGGCAACCGCGACGGCGAGGTGCTTGACGATCCGGGCTCCTTCAAGTCCAAGGAAGAGTCGAAACTTTCCGCGCTGGAACAGATCCTGCAGCCCGAGCTTTACCCCGACCTGTACAGCAACATGTACCACAAGGTCCGGATCCACTACTACCCGCCGCGCGGCGACGCCAAGGAAGGCTGGGACAACATCGACATCTTCGGCTGGATGGGCTACCCCATGCAGATCAAGATCGATTTCCTGTGCCGCGACTCGATCCTCGCCGCTCCGCTGGTGCTCGATCTAGCCCTGTTCATGGATCTGGCGCAGCGCTCCGGGATGAAGGGCGTGCAGGAATGGCTGTCCTTCTTCTTTAAGGCACCCATGACGGCCCCCGGCCTCTACCCCGAGCACGACATCTTCATCCAGTTGATGAAGCTGAAGAACACGCTCCGTTGGATGAAGGGCGAGGGCCTGATCACGCACTTGGGCCTCGAGTACTACGACTAGACCGCAGTCAGGTCCCTAAGCCCACGCAGCAGCCACCGCCAACACTCCCCGCTCGTCGAACGGCTTGCCGATGATCTGTAGTCCCATCGGCAGTCCGTTCGTCGGCAGCGGGACGGAAACGGCGGGCAGACCGAGCACGTTGATCGCGCGCACGAAGCGGGTCGAAGACAGCCGTACGTCTTCCAGCGCCCCGCCGACCTCGACTTGAAGTTCACCGATGCGCGGCGGCAGGATCGGGGCGGTTGGCGTGACGAGGTAGTCGACATTGGCCCAAACCTTCGCCCATTCGCGTTGGTAGACCCGGCGCAGGCGCTGGGCGTTGATGTAGTCGGTCGCCGCGATGAAGCGGCCTTGGTCGAGGAGCGCGATCACGTCGCTGCCAAAATCGTCGCGTCGGTGCAGGTAGGGGCCGAGCGCTGCCGAGGCTTCGGCGAGCAGGATCACTCGGCTGATCGTGTTGATTTCCACCGGGTCGGGGACCGTGATCGGGACGAGGCGGGCACCTGCGGCGTCGGCTTGGGCGAGGGCGGCTTGATATGCAGCCGCAACTTCGGGGACGAGGCGGTCGCTGTAGAAATTGGACGGGACGCCGATGCGGAGGCCGGGCACGTCGGCCGGGGCAGTCGCGTAGTCGTCGACGGGTTGCCCCGACGACGTGTCATCCAGTGGATCGCGCCCCGCGAGAGCATTCAATACCAGGCCGGCGTCCTCGGCCGAGCGCGTTAGGGGACCCATGTGGTCCAAGCTGAAGTCCAGCGGCAGAACGCCCCGGCGACTGACGCGTCCGGACGTAGGCTTGAGCCCGACGCAGCCGCAGTAGGCAGCCGGAATCCGGATGGAGCCGCCGGTGTCGCTGCCCATGGCGAAGAAAACGCCGCCGGCGGCCACCGTGACACCGGAACCGCCGCTCGAGCCGCCGGGAATGCGCGACGGATCATTCGGGTTGCGGATGGGGCCGAAGTGCGGGTTGTCGCACGTCACCCCGTAGGCGAACTCCTGCATGCCGGTCTTGCCGGTCAGCACCGCGCCCGCGCTTCGGAGCAGTTCGTAGACGGCGCTGTCGGATTCGGGGATGTAGTCGGAGAAGATCTTGGACCCGCACGTGGTGCGGATGCCCTTGGTCAGGAACACGTCCTTGAGCGCGTAGGGGATGCCGTGGAGGGGTCCGCGGTCGATCCCGGCCGCCAGTTCGGCATCGGCCTTTGCGGCCTGTTCGAGTGCCAAGTCGCCCGTGACGGTCATGAAGGCGTTGAACTTGGGCTGTTGGTCTTCAATGGTGCGCAGAGCCTCGCGCGTGAGTTCCACTGAGGAGACTTCGCGGGAACGCAGTCTTGCAGCCGCTTGTTGGATTGTCATCATTTGGCGGTTAGCGCTCCTTCGGAGAGCGTGATCGCGGGCTCGACGTCGATTGCCAGCTTGTCGAGCAGCGGGTGGAATGCGGAGTGCAGGCCATCAAGGGCGGGCGCGATGCGCGTCACCGCTTCGTCGGGAATATCCAGAGCCCGTGCGCGGGCCAATGCGTGCCAGTCGGTCATCACGCATTACTATAAGCCAGTGGACGTTTTCGACGGTGGAAACCGGCTATTTGTTTACGGGACGCTGCGTTCGGAGTTCGATAATCCGCATGCTCGGCGGCTGCGCGAAGGGGCTCGGCTGCTGGGGCCGGCCTGGGTTGAGGGCTCGATTTTGCATTTGGGTCGCTATCCGGGGTTCCGGCGCGGACGGGGCGGGCGCGTCATCGGGGAAGTGTACGAATTGGGGGATCCGGTCGCGCTGCTCGCTTCTCTGGACGCCTACGAGGGCGACGAGTATCGGCGGATCGCCATTGACGTCGCAGGCTTCGGGGCCGCGTGGATCTATGAACTGGCCGCCGTGCCAGCGGGGGCTTGCAGAATCGAGTCCGGGGATTTCTTGAACGCATGAAGCTCTCCAGCCGGGTTTCCCATGGGACACATCCGAACAAGTTGTCAGAAATCCTGGCGGCCAAGCGGCGCGACGGGGTGCGGGTGTGGGACCTCACGGAATCCAACCCGACGCGCGCTGGAATCGTCTACCCGGAGGGATTCCTCGCGGCTTTGGCCGATCCAGCCGTGTTGCGCTACGAGCCCGAGCCGTTCGGCCTGCCTGCTGCCCGTGAGCGGATCGCGGAGGAATACGGAGTCCCGTTCGACAACGTCGTCATGACGGCAAGTACCAGCGAGGCCTACTCTTGGATTTTCAAGCTGCTGTGCGACCCCGGCGACGAGGTTCTGGTCCCGCAGCCATCCTACCCGCTCTTCGAGTACTTGGCGGCGCTTGAGAGCGTGCGAGTCCGCTCGTACCCGCTGTTCTACGACCACGGCTGGTTCATCGATTTCCATGCACTGGAGAAGGCCGTGACGCCCCGGACGCGTGCCGTGGTTGTGGTGAACCCCAACAATCCGACGGGCCACTTCATCCGTCGCCACGAATTGGAGGAGTTGGAGGCCCTGCGGGAACGGCACGATCTGGCGATCTTGTCCGACGAGGTGTTTGCGGGTTACCAGTTGGACGTGGCCGAAGACAGCGTGACGAGCCTGCGGGGCGTGGCCGACTTCGCGCTCGACGGCCTGTCGAAGTTGGCGGGGTTGCCGCAGATGAAGCTGGCTTGGATGATGCTTCGGCAACCGGTGCCCGAGCTCGAGATCATTGCGGATACGTATTTGTCGGCGGGCACTCCGGTGCAAACGGCCTTGGGCGCGATGCTGGAGTTGCGCGAGCCCGTCCGGCGGCAGATTCTGGACCGGGCGCGAGCCAATTTGGGAATCTTGGACCGGTATCTGCGGGTCGAGGCGGGCTGGTATGCCGTAGTTCCGGTTATGGAGGAGGAGGAAACCAGTGAGCGGTTGCTACAGGAACACGATGTGCTGGTGCAGCCCGGCTATTTCTATGACTTCGAGAAAAGTGGGTATCTGGTGTTGAGCCTGCTGACGCCGCCAGCGGTTTTCGCGCGGGGAGTGGCGGCGATCCGGGCCGTGCAGGGCACGTAGAAGCGCGGAGACCTCTTGGGCAGCAACTACTGTCCAGGTTGGAGCGCACCCGCGGCCATTCCCGGAACTCACGTTCCCCGCTTATTTCCGTAGAGGTGCACATGGAGCCGGGGGCTGAACCTGTAGCCGTGGATCTTGCAGAGTTCCGCGATCCAAGGTCCTCGTTCGTTCAGAACTTCCGCCGAGGTTCCTTCCGGCATCAAAACGACCTTGCCCGCCGGCGCGGCTACATGCGCGATGATCTCCTGTGCCTCCCGCAGATCGTCCTCACGCGCAATCACGAACTTCAGTTGGTAGTCGTAGTCGCGGGTGAGTCGCCAGAGGATCTCGGGTTGGATCCGCAGCCGTTCGTGCTGATTGCGGAACGGGCCCTCCGGCGTGGAATTCGAGAGCTTGGGGCTGATGCTCATCAGATCGCACGCCACGGGTGTGAAAACCGTTCCCGCGGTCTCGAATGTGATGTGAAGGCCCCGTTGGGACAACGCGCTGGAAAGCGGCACGATCCCCGGCGCGATCATCGGCTCGCCGCCGGTAATCACGACGTGCTTGGCGGCTGGGTATGCGGCGACGCGTTCCACAATCTCGGCCATCGTCAGTTCGTCGCCCTCGGGATTCCAAGATGTGTAGGGCGTGTCGCACCATGAACATCGCAGATTGCACCCGCTGGTGCGGACAAACACCGACGGGACGCCTACGAGCGAGCCCTCGCCCTGGACCGAATAAAAGATTTCAGAGATCTTCAACGTGCGCCTCCCGGAACCCCTTCGCCCGAAGGACGCAGGAATCGCATTGGCCGCAGACGCGCCCGTTTGGATCGGGGTCATAGCAACTATGCGTCAGGCCGAACGGGACCTCCAGTTCCTTGCCAAGCTGGACGATATCGGCTTTCGACAGATGGATCAGCGGCGTGTGGATCTTGACCCGGGTACGCCCTTCGACACCGGCCTTGGTGGCGAGATTCGCCATCGTTTCAAAGGCTTGGATGAATTCGGGGCGGCAGTCGGGATAGCCGGAGTAGTCGAGCGCGTTCACGCCGATGATAATGTCGGAGGCTTCCAAGACCTCGGCCCAAGCCAGCGCGAAGGAGAGGAAGATCGTGTTGCGGGCCGGAACGTAGGTGACAGGGATCTCGGCGTCCATCTGCGCCTCGTCGCGGCCCTTGGGGACGTCGATGTCGTCGGTGAGGGCTGAATGGCCGAAAACGCGCAGGTCGATCTTCGCGACGCGATGGTCCGCAGCCCCTAGTTTGGCGACTACCCGGCGTGCGGCATCGAGTTCCACCCGGTGGCGCTGCCCGTAATCGAAGGAGAGCGCGTGGACTTCGAAACCCTCGCGCAACGCCCACGCAAGGCAGGTGGCGGAGTCGAGTCCCCCGCTCAGAAGACAAACGGCCTTGTTTACACCCTTCATTCGTTTAGGATAGTTTAGACGGTCCACGATGGAACACACTCCCCCGGTAAGCGCCTCCAGATTTCCCCGATGGGTGTGGCCGGTTTTGGCCGCCCTGTCCGTCGTGGCGCTGTTTCTGGCCTTGAACCACCAGGCGTACGACGGATATTTTCAGGACGACGAGTTGGACAACATCTCTTGGGCCCCGTACGTGCGGACCGGGCACTACCTCGAAGGGCTCTTCACGCCGTTCTTCTCCGTGGATAACTTCCGTCCGCCGGGCCACCTGTACTTCACGCTCATGGGCGGCACGTTCCAACTGGAATTCGCACCCTACATGACGCCGATTTTCGCGATCCACCTCGCAAACTGCCTCGTCCTGTTCCTCGTCGTGAGGCAGCTGGGGATTGGCTGTTGGCAGGCTCTTGCCGGGACGGTCTTCTTCGCATTGAGCGCTGGCGCGATGGATGCCTATTGGAAGCCCATGTACGTCTTCGACCTTCTCTGCACGTTCTTCGTCCTTCTCGCCGTTTTGTTTTGGGCGCAGCGGCGCTTCGTCCTCTGTTTCGTGGCGTACTGGCTGGCGTACAAATCCAAAGAGCTCGCCGTGCTGCTGCCGCCGGTTCTGCTGGCGTACGAATACTGGCTTGGCGAACGCAAGTACAAGCCGCTCATCCCATTCTTTCTCGCTTCGTTGTCGTTCGGCGTGCAGGGCATCGTCTACAACCCCAACAAGAACAACGGCTACACCTTCCGGTTTACGTTGGACGCCATCAAGCACACGGGCCCCTTCTATCTGGAGCGTTTTCTCGGTTTCAAGCGTAGCGGGCTGCTGCTGCTGCCCCTGCTACTGATCAAGGACCGCCGCGTCTGGTTCGGCGTGCTGGGTTTGTTTTGTCTGGTCTCGATCCTCCTGTTCCTCCCGGGCCGCATGTTCACGGCCTACGCGTATCTGCCGCTGGCCTTTGCGGCCATCGCCATGGCTGCCGCAGCCACCCGCCTTCGCCCCGCGTTCCTGCTAATACCGTTACTGGTCTGGATGCCGTGGAACGTCCGCCTGCTCCAGACCCAACAGGCCGCCACACTCGCGATTGACGACCAAATCTATTCCTTCGTCGACCGAATCCAGACTTGGGTGGCGGCCAATCCGGGTATCAAGACCCTCGTCTATGACGGCGCACCGCCCAACTTCCACGATTGGGGCCCCACGGCGGCTTGGAACATCCCCCACCACGTGCTGGGTCTCAAAGCACACTTCCGCGACACCTCCGATGCCGCCAAGGCCCTGCGCGAAGAGGTTGTCGCGTACGGCACCTGGGACTACCAGCGCAAGAAACTGACCATTCGTATACACTCACCGGAGAGATGAAAATCCCAAAGCTCCGCTGGATTCTCGCCGCGATGCTGTTTCTGGCGACAGCAGTCAACTATTGCGACCGCCAGGCACTCGCCATTGTTTCCGACCGCATCCGTCTGGAGTTCTCCATGACGGAGGTCGACTACTCCCGCATCTTGGCGGGCTTCTTCCTCGCCTATGCCATCATGTACGCGGGCTCCGGCTACATCGTGGATCGGCTCGGCACCAAGAAGAGTTTCGCCCTCTTCATCGGGGTCTGGTCCGGCGCGGCGATGATGCACGCCTTCGCGACCGGCGTCTGGACCTTTGCGATTTGCCGATTTGTGCTGGGACTGGGCGAGCCGGGCAACTGGCCGGCCGCGACAAAGGCGATTTCGGAGTGGTTCCCGCCCCGTCATAGGGCCCTGGGCGTCGGAATCTTCAACGCCGGGTCGTCCCTCGGTTCGGCCATGTCGGGTCCGGTGGTGTCGTTCCTCACGATCCTCTACGGATGGCGCGTGGCCTTCATCGCGGTGGCGGCGATCGGGTTCATCTGGTTGATCGGATGGTGGATCCTCTACGACACCCCGCACAAGAGCAAGTGGATCACGCAGGAAGAGTACGACGAAATAAAGGATGAAGTGCTGCCAGCCGAGGCCGCTCTCCAGAAGGACCGTCCAAAGGTCGACTGGGGCAGGGTTGTACAAACGCGCGAGGCCACAGCCCTTCTGCTGGCTCGGACCTTCACCGATCCGGTGATCTACTTCGTAATCTTCTGGCTGCCTGCCTACCTGGTCAAGGAACGCCATTTCAACCAGAAGGAGATCGGACAGTATTCGTGGGTGCCCTTTGTGTTTGGCGGCATCGCGTACGCGCTTGGCGGCTACCTCTCGGGCTGGCTGATGGGACGAGGCTGGTCCCTGCCCGCAGCCAGAAAGCGGATCATGCTGCTGGGTGCGGCCTGTCTGCCGATCGCCATGCTTGCCCCGTTCGCGCCCAATGCCGGCTTGGCGATTGCGGCGATCTGCTTCATTACGTTTGGTCACGGGTTCTGGACCTCGAATCTCCAAACCATGCCCGCCGACCTGTTTGAAGGCCACGAGGTCGGCACGGTTGCCGGATATGCCGGAATGGGCGGCGCTTTGGGCGGCTTGGTGGCAAATCTAGGCACCGGGTACATCGTGTCAAAGTTCTCCTATGCGCCGATCTTCCTGATTGCCGGGCTCATGCATCCCATGTGCATCGCGATCATCTACCGGATGCTTCCCGACAACCGTTTTCGGGGGTATCGGAATCTAACGGCATGACCTGCTCCGGCTGCGGCACGGCCCGGCCGAAGAGATATCCTTGCATGCACTGGACCCCGAGCAGCCAGAGGTTCTCGACGGTACGGGTCTTCTCGACGCCCTTGGCGACAATTACCGAGCCATTCCTCGCAGCCACTTCGACCAGCTTGCGGACCGTCGAGGCCTCCGCGGGTCGCTCCACATTCTCGACGATCCTGCGGTCCAGCTTCACGAAATCCGGCCGCAGGTTGACTGTCAACTTTGCCGCTGTGGCACCCACGCCAACATCGTCCAGCGAAAATCCGATGTCGCGGCGTCGGCACAGGTCCGCAATACGCCCAAGGTGCGTGTGGTCGAGCATCGCGTCCGACCCCACGGCCTCGAGAACTATCTGCTGCCTCAGCAGTCCATGCATGTCGATTTCGTCGGACACCTCGGACACGAACGCGTCCGGGTTGTAAATCGTAGCAGGAATGAAGTTCACCATCACCTTGGGGCGTCCGGCCATTCGCCCTACCGACCGGAGGGCCAAGCGGCGGGCATAGCCGTCAAAACTCTGTAGCTGTCCGCGGATGCGCGCGGCGCGCAGGATCTCCAGACCCCCGTAAAGCCGCACAGAATTTAGCCGTATCAGGCACTCGTGCGCGAAAACGCAGTTCTCCGTCGTGTCGACAATCGGCTGGAACCAAGTCTCGAAGCGGTCGTCCGCAACCGCCCGGTCAAACCACCCCGTTTCAGAAAGGTGCCACCAATCGTCCAGCGGGCGTGCAACGGGAAAGCCGTTGTACGCTGGCACCACCACGCCGACTGCGCGCCGGGCTGGCTCGGAAAGGATTTGCCGAAGCAGTGCCACCGTCCGTCCGTTCCCCGACGGGCCGCATGTCCAAATGACGCCATCCTGGCGCTCGAAATCGATATTGTGTTCGGTCAGGACTCCGATCAGGAGATCCTCCATCGCTTCCGTTTCAGGCAGCAACGGCAGTTTCGACTCGCCCGGAGGGCCCCAATTCAAGTGTGTCGTGTTGATCCGCTCCACACGTACTCCATCGACAGAAACATGAAATTTCTTTAGGATCATTTTTGTTCCGATTCGGCATGGGACACTAAAAGATTGAGAACTACACGAAAGATCCACTACTGGAAGCTCCGAACCACGGAGCTGCAGTTGGGCGAGCGGACGCTCGTCATGGGCGTGCTGAATGTCACGCCCGACTCGTTTACCGACGGGGGGCGTTTCCTCCACCCCGACCAGGCCTATGCCCGCGCCCTCGAACTCGAGGAACAGGGCGCGGACGTGATCGACCTCGGGGGGGAGTCCACCCGTCCCGAATCGAAACGCGTTTCCGCCGAGGAGGAATGGCAGCGGCTGGCACCAGTCCTGAAGAGGTTGCGGGGCAAGCTCGGCATCCCCGTCTCCATTGACACCTACAAGGCCGAAACAGCCGCACGGGCGCTCGAATACGATGTCGAGATCATCAACGACCCCAGCGGCCTCACGTTCGATTCCGAACTGGCCAAGGTCGTGATGGAAGCCAACGCGGGCCTGATCCTCAACCACATGCGGGGAACGCCGGAATCCTGGGGCGGTCTGGGCCCGATGCCCGACCCCATGGGCACCGTCCTCAAAGACCTCGACGCCACCGCCAGCCGCGCACGCCGGGCAGGCGTTGAAAAGAACAGGATCATGGTCGATCCCGGCTTGGGCTTCGGCAAGCGCAAGGAACAGAACTCGGACATTCTGGCCCAGCTGGGCCGCTTGGCGGAGCTCGACTACCCAATTCTGGTCGGCCCGTCCCGCAAATCGTTCCTAGCCCACCTCACCGCCGACGAAGCCGCGTTTGCCACCGCAGCCGCAGTGACTGCGGCGATCCTGAGCGGCGCGCACATGGTGCGGGTCCACGACGTGAAGGCGATGAAAGTCGTCGTCGCCGTGGCCGACGAAATCGCCCGCTTGGCCGCTGCCGTCGCCAACAAGATCGCCGAGGAGGAGGACGCGGAGTGGCAGGCGAAGAAGGCTCGCGGTTTCGGACCCAAGCCCCTTCCGCCGTACATGGTGGAGGAGCGCGTTCAGCCCATGCGTCCGCCGCTGGCCAAGGTGGTCAAGCCTGTAGTGGTTGAGCCCGTGGTGGTTGAACCCGTGGTGGTTGAACCCGTCGCCCCGGTTGTGCCTGTCATCCAGGTGGTTGCCTCACCAGCCAAGGCCGAAGAGCCCGTAGTTCCGACCGATGAAATCAAGCCCGAAGCGGCCGTCGCCGAGGCTGTGGCCTCTGCGTCATCCGTGGAGACTTCGGAACCGGTGAACGAATTGCCCCGCTCCGCCGCCGATGATCTCGACGACGAGGATTTTGACGACGAGGACTCGGACGAAGACGAACTCGCGGGCGAGGAACTCGACATCGACGACGATGACGAATCCGCGGACGGCGACGAATCCGAAGAATCTGCCGACGCGGAGAAATCCGAATCCGCCGCGCCCGTCCCCGCACCGCATTCCGACACGCCCGCAAAGGCTTGGGGCGCGAAGAAACCCTCCGACGCCCCTACCGACTCGACAGGCGACCGGCAGCGTCCGTTGCGCGAGGGCTTCGACCCGCCGCGCCGCGCCTTCGGTCCGCCCAAGCCCTTCGGCGACCGTCCGCCCCGCCGCGACTTCGACGGACCCCGCAAGGTTTTCAGCCCGCGTCCGCCGCAAGGTGACCGGCCCCGGTTCGACGGTCCTCCCCGTGGGGATGGTGACCGGCCACGCTTTGATGGGCCGCCACCGCGCCGCGATTTTGATGGGCCGCCACCCCGTCGCAACTTTGATGGACCGCCGCCGCGCCGCGAGGGCGGCTATGGCGCGCCGCAGGGTGATCGTCCCCGCTTTGACGGTCCGCCGCCCCGCAGGGATTTCGGCGGACCTCCGCCCCGTCGCGATGGTGGCGGTTACGGTCCGCCGCGCGGTGATGGCGACCGTCCGCCCCGCCGGGACTATGACGGTCCTCCGCGCCGCGATTTCGACGGCCCCCCGAAGCGCAACTTCGATGGACCTCCGCAACGCAGCTTTGACGGTCCTCCGAAGAGGAATTTCGACGGCCCGCCGCAGCGCAGTTTCGACGGACCTCCAAAGAGAAACTTCGACGGTCCGCCCAAGCGGAATTTTGACGGGCCCCCGCCGCGCCGTGAAGGTGGTGGCGGATATGGTCCACCCCGCGGTGACGGCCCCCCGCGCCGCGATTTCGGCGACTCGCGCCCGCCGCGCAATTTCGACGGTCCGCCTCCCCGCCGGGACGACGGCCCTTCCGGCGGTCGTCCTCCGTACAAGCCGTACGGCGGTCCGCCGAAGCGCGATGGTGGCGGACCTCCGTTCCGCGGCAAGCCGAACGACCGCCCGTTCCGTCCGTCTGGACCGCGTCCCGACGGTGACCGGCCGGGTGGCGGAGGGCCCGGAGGAGACCGTCCCTACGGCAGCCCCAGCGGCAAGTTGTTCCGCAAGCGCCCCTAACGGACGCGAGCGCTAGGTAGTTCGTGTGAAAATGGAGGACGGTGGCAGCACTGTCCTCCATCCGCGTTTCGGGCCCTTAGCTCAATGGTCAGAGCAGGGGACTCATAATCCCTTGGTTGCAGGTTCGAGTCCTGCAGGGCCCACCAAGTTCCAGCCGAATCGAACGCCCGCTTTCGTGCATCTGTCACAGAGATGCCCTATCCTGAAATGCTTTTGATCCCCATGCGCGAGGACCTCACGCGCCACGGTGTGGAGGAAGCGCGCACGCCTGAAGACGTCGACCGCCTAGTCTCGGAAACCGGCACCGTGCTCATGGTCACCAATTCCGTCTGCGGTTGCGCGGCCGGCAAGGCCCGCCCGGCCATCGGCATGGCGTTGCAGCACGCCAACCGTCCGGACAAGGCCGCGACCGTGTTCGCCGGCGGCGATGTCGCCGCCGTCGCCCGTTTGCGCGAGATCCTGTCGGACGTGCCCCCGTCGTCCCCGTCGCTGGCGTTGTTCCAGAACGGCAAGCCGGTCTACATCATGCACCGCCGTGACATCGAACAGCGCGACGCCTTCCAGATCGCCGACCTGCTGAAGACCGCCTTCGACCACTACTGCAAGTAATGCCGACTCCCTCGATTCCGCCGTCCGAATGTGCCAACCTCGACGAGATCCGCGCGGGCATGGACGCGATTGACCGACAGATCGTCGCGCTCATCGCCGACCGCGTGGCCTACGTCCGGGCTGCCGCCAAGTTCAAGGCCAGTTCGGCCAGCGTGGCCGCCCCCGACCGCGTCGCCGCAGTGCTGAAGACGCGGCGCGAGTGGGCCGAGGCTGCAGGGTTGGACGGCGGGGTTGTGGAGGGACTGTACCGGGAACTGGTGACGTACTGCGTGTCGCAGGAACACCTGCAGTGGCTGGCTGACAACCCGGAGCGGTGATGGCTGGCGTGTTCCAAACACTGCCTTGCGCCTTCTGCCGGTACCTTCGGCCAGCTCGAAGTTCTGGTGGAGCATCTCGATCCTAGTGCTACGACCGCCTGATTCAGTCGAATAAGACATTTGCAAGCAGAAATGTTTCAGTCTATCCGGGGGGTATGTTGCGCCGACCTATTCGCACTTCCCTATCCGACGAGGAGTCGGCAGTCAACCGGAAACGCATCCAGCGTCTCATGCGGATTGCCGGAATCGAAGCCTTATACCCCAAAAACGGACACGAGCCGCCCGGCACCGGGCCACAGAGTCTATCCATACCTGCTGCGCGACGTGGAAATCACCAGTCCGGACCAAGTTTGGCGCACGGACATCACCTACATCCCCATGCGGAGTGGATTCCTGTACGTTGCGGCGGTCATCGACTGGCACAGCCGTTTCGTGCTCGGCTGGGAACTATCCAACACGATGGAGACCGCTTTTGTCTGGCCGCGCTCGAAACGGCCTGCGGCTGGGGCCAAGCCGGAGATCTTCAACTCCGACCAAGGCTCCCAGTTCACATCCGACGAGTTCACATCCGTGTTGCAGGGCAGGCGGAGATCGG
>CAIVPR010000112.1 GCA_903907865.1 uncultured Acidobacteriia bacterium | reverse complement strand
GCGCCCTCCGGTGCGCCGTCCAGTGGCGCAAAACCAGTTTCGGCAGCCGCAGCGCCGACGGCGAGGTAGCCATGGCGCGACTTCTCACCGCCACCCAGACCTGCCGCATCCAAGGCCGCAATCCTCTCGACTACCTCAAACAGGCTGTCCACTCACACCGCGCGGGCCTTCCAGCCCCTTCGCTCCTACCCGCCAAACCACGGGCCTGAACTGTTACCTAACGTCAGTATTCCCCATTTCAACGCCTAGGTTCTTCAGAACTCGAAATACGATGCGGTCAGCTTGCGCACAGTCCGTTTTCAACACCGAAACACGCCTTCCGTCTGTCGGGCAGAGAGAGAGAACATTACGCCCAATCATACCAACAATCCTGCTCCATTGGGGCGGCGCGGACAGTTCGGAAGTCCAAGAGCGCGGGCCGCAGCAGCCGGCGCGTGTTTCCCTGGCGTGACCCCAATTGCTTGCGTAGCTCTTGACCTAGCCCTTTGGATTGCTGGGTCTTGCGCATGGGAACAAGGCGCATCGGGGAATCGCGGGATTCTTCGTGAAGTGAGTTGACTTCGGAAGAAAGCTTGGAGGCGGATCTGTGTTGTCTACAATGAAAATCTGGCTCTTCGCCCGCCAGCGTCTCAAGATACTCATAGAAGCGGGACTTCAGGTTTGTTCCTGCTATACCTTCATCGCCGGCCTTGGGTTCTTTGTAGGCGATCAGTGGCGAATCCAAAATGACGAAGCAGTTCGACCTGAAGGACTACGACTCCCTCGCCCCCGTGGTCCGCGCCTACCCCCGCTGGGACGTCGTCCTGAAGCGCGTCGCCTCGGGCGAAATGCCGCACAAGCAGGCCCCGGCCCTCCCCGCCGACGCCCGCCAGAAGGTCACCGGCTGGATCCAGTCCGTCCGCGCCGAGGAAATCTGCAAACACGCCGGCGACCCCGGCGCCGTCCTCAACCGCCGCCTCAGCAATTAATCCCGCTGTTTGGATACGTCTCCTGGGGTGTCTTCTCGGTCGCTCGCAATGCGCTTCGGGCGGCAGTGGCGACGAGGCCCAATACCTTCAACGTGGTTTCCCATTCACCTTGGGCCAGGGCGGAGCGCAGTTTCTGCTGCGCCCGCATCCACCCGGGTCTGGTGGCGCAGAGGAGTTGCTCGCCCGCCGGGGTCAATTGGTGGCGCTTCCCGTCCCCCACCGCGATCCAGCCGTTGCGGCGCATCAGGCTGAGGTTCCGGGAAAGCGTGGTTTTGTCCAGTCCCAAGGCGCGGCCCAACGCTGTCTGGGCGATCCCGGGCCGCGCGTGGAATGCCGCGAGCAGCGCGAACTGGGTGGGCTCGACATCGGGAGCCATCTCTTGGGCGTAAAGCTGGGTCACGAGGTGCGCGGTGCGACGGACCGTGGCGCAGGCGCAGTCGAGACTGGGCAGCTCCGGGGAAAGCTTTGGGGAAGCGGACTGGGCTTCTTTCGGCATGCGATCCTACTCGGCTCTTGCTACTGGGCGGGGGGCGGCGGGGCGATCAGCAGCCGCAGAGGCGTCAAGGGACCCAGCGTCATGTATTCGAACGACGCGAAGTTCTCCTTGATGAGCGGGAGCGTTTCCAACAGCGCGTTGGCCTCGTCGACGGATTTGCAGTCGAGCAGGAAGACGACGCCTTTGCCGTCGCCGCGCGCGTACCATTGCTGGATGCGGCCGTCGAGGTAGAGTTGCACCGTGGAGCGGACTTCGCCGGGCATCACTTTCATGATGGCGTCGCGCTGGACGCCTTCCTTGACGGTGAGGGTCGCCAGAACGTGGGTGACCTTGGGGGGGGGCGGGGGTGCTTGGGCGAATGCGGGGAGGGTGGTTGCAACCATCAGCAGGACGAGGCTGTGGAAGAAAATCTTCGTTTGCATTGGAAGTTGCATATGCAACTACGATAGCGCGGTTGGAGGGGAGGCGCAAGGGGGGAGTCGCGTCGTCTGTGCCTACAGCGATCGATAGAGGCGCGATTCCGGCAACGACCGGAGAGAATGCTCCGGGTGAAACCGGTCCTTCGGGATTGCCGCTAGGTACTCGTGGGCGGCGGAGACAAGCCGGCGGTCTTCAGCCTTGAGCGCGGCGTCCTCCAAATGGTTGAAGTACAGCGGGTAATTGTTTCCGAGGTATTCCACCACCGAAGCATTCCACCACCGAAGGCAGGGGGTTCACCAAGACGGGGGTATTGCGCGCGAAGCACTCGATGATCGTGTTGTTGCAAACGATGTCTTAGAGGTCGATGAAGACGATGTTCTCCACCAACCAGGGCGTCGTACTCCCCGCAGCCCTGATCCTAGGTCTGCGACCGGTTGAAGGCGCCCAATAGAAGGCCGTCCGACCTTTCGTTTCAGAGCCGCGATGGAAGGCTCGGTTCCATGGGCGCAGTCAGTCGGAAGGGACCGCTCCATGGCTGTCGCGGCTCTGACACGGAGGCGACCAATTCGCACGGTCGATGACCTAGCCAGCGGCAGTTGGCTACGCTTCAGCGGAGAGGAAGGCCTTGCCTGCGAGGGTCCTGCGCTGATCGCCCGTTCACCCGTTGGGTGAACAGTTGCGCGTGGCTCGAACAAACACTCCCTTGCGGTCGTGGCTCGGAAGCATGCGGATTCGGCAGAGCCAATGGTGACCGGCGAGGTATCGCTTCAGCGGAGAGCAGGGCCTTGGCTGCAACTGCGTGCGGCTCGAACAAACACTCCCTTGCGGTCGTGGCTCGGAAACATGCTGATTCCGCAGAGCCGCGACCGCGAGTGAGCGCAGAAAGCCGACCGCGCGCCCCGCGTCCTAATCGAGCTTCCGTCCGGAATAGCGCAGCAGCGCCTCCTGGTCAATCTCCAGCCCAAGGCCGGGCCGGGAGGGGATTTCGAGCATCCCGTCGGCGTCCAGTCGCCATCCCCCGGCGGCGATCTCGTCGATGAACGGCGAGCCTGTCAGGTACTCCACCAGGTCGGTGTCCGGGAAGGCCGAGGCGAGTTGCAGGTCCGCCGCCAAGCCGACTGCGGTGTTCCAGCCGTGCGGAATGAACCGGACCCCGTGATCGCGGGCCATCCACGCGATGCGGCGTTCTTCCGAGATACCGCCGACCTTCGTGACGTCGGGCTGGACGATATCGAACGCTCCGGCTTCGAGCCAAGGTTGGAAGGACTGGCGCCGTGTCAGGACCTCGCCGCCCGCGATTGGCACCGTGGACGCCCGGCGCAGCGCCACATAGTCGGCGAGCGCGTCCGGGTGCAGCGCCTCTTCGAACCAGGCGACGTTGTAATCGGCCAGCATTTCCGAGGTCCGGATGGCCCATTTGAGGTTGCCGGACCAGAAGGCGTCGCTGCCGCCGGCGTCGACCATGAGCATGGAGTCGACGCCGGCGGCGGTGCGGGCGGCGCGGACGATGGCCTCGTCCACTTTGGCGTTGCGGCGTCCGAACGGGCCCCAGCCGATCTTGAATGCGCGGAATCCTTGTCTGCGCACGGGATGGATCTCGTCCGCCATCCGGTCCGGCTCGCGCATCAGCAACGAGGCGTAGGGGCGGACGCGCTCCCGGTAGCGGCCCCCGAGCAGGCGTCCCACGGGTTGGCCGGTGGCTTTGCCCAGGATGTCCCAAAGTGCGATGTCGATGCCACTGATGGTGTGGGTGATGGACCCGCCGCGGCCCTGCCAGAAGGTGTTCTGGTGGAGTTTTTCGGAGACGCGCTCGGGTTCGAGGGCGTTTTCACCGAGGAAGAGCGGGCGCAGTAGGGCGAGAGATCCTTTGACGAGGTCGGCGGAGGTGAAGACGGAGCCCCAGCCGGTGGGACCGTCGTCGGTGAGCACGGCGATCAGCGTGTGGACGCAGTCCTCGGGCTGGAGTTCGTTGGACCAGCCGCCTTCGGGCGTAGCCCCGCGGAGTCCGAACGCTTGGATGTCGCGGATTTTCACTTGGTCAACTCCCGGATGAGTTTGGTTTCGGCGGCGTCGTAGGGTTGGCCGTCGGTGCGGAAGACTTCGTGGAACCAGATGGCGGGTTCGCGGTCGACATAGGGGTTGCGCCAAGAATCCCAGGGGAGGAAGGTCTGGGTGCGACCGGCCACGAAGCCCCAGTTGATGGCGGCGACCTTGTATTTCTTGGCGATGGGCAGCGAGCCTTGGAAGGTGCTCCCGTTGCCGCGGGCCATGTATTCGGTGCAGAGCAGCGGACGACCCTGCCGGACCAGCCAGTTGATGCGCTTTTCGAACTCCTCGGGCTTGTCGTAGCTGTGGAAGGAGACGACGTCGGACTGGTCGACCTGGATGCGGCCGGTTTCATTGAGCGCCTCGTGAGAGGACCAGTCGCCGTGCCAGACGCCGCTGGTCAGGGGCTGGGAGGGCTTGCCTTCGCGCGACCAGGCGAAGACCTTGGGCAACAGCGCGTTCACCAGCGCCACCTTGTCCTTGGGTTCGTGCGGGCCGTAGCTCGACTGGTTCGTGTTGTCGGGCTCGTTCCAGACGTCCCAGGCGAGGATGCGCTTGTCCTTGGCGAAGGCCGCGACCACGCCCTTGACGTAGGCGTGGAGCCGGGCCTCCTGCGAGGGGTCCTTCATTGCGACCATGCCGGGGCTCTGGACCCAGCCGGAATTGTGGACGCCCGGCGTCGGGGCATGCTGGGGGCCGGATTTGGGGTCGGGGTCCCAGCAGGAGTCGAAGAGGACGAGCATCGGGCGGATGTGGTGCTTGGCGGCGATGGCGAGGAAGGTGTCGATGCGCTTGCGGAAGCCGGGGGCGTCTTGCTGCCAGGGGAGGTCGTGGAGGAAGACGCGCATGGTGTTCATGCCTAGGGATTCGGCCCAGCCCAGTTCGAGGTCGACGCGCTTGGGGTCGAAGGTGTCGGCCTGCCACATTTCGAGTTGGTTGATGGAGTTGGCGGGGATGTAGTTGGATCCGACCAGCCACGGCTGCTTCTTGTACCAGTTGTTGGCCTTTTCGGCGGACCAACGGGTGGGCGGCGCGGCGGGGGACAGAAGGGGCAGTAGGAGGAGGGCGGAGAGGACTCGGCGCATGTGGAACTATTTTATGCCTGTTACGATCAAGCAATGGCTGGGGACGAAGAGACCCGCGCGGGTGCGCTGCGCGAGTTGGGCGAACAAGGCCGCCGACGCGGTGACCGTGACGCTGCCCTCGAGTGCTATGAGGAGGCGGTCGCGCTGCTCCGCAACTCGTCCGACCGGCTGAAGTTCGCGCATACAATCCGTCATCTCGGCGACCTCCATCGAGAGCAGTCACGGTGGGCCGAGGCTGAACAGTGCTACATGGAGGCGCTGGCCGAATATCGGCGACACCGGTTGCCCGGGCAACTGGACCTTGCGAACGCGATTCGGCCCTATGCGTTGCTCAAGACGCTGACGGGACGCCACGATGAGGCTCGTCCTTTGTGGCTCCAAGCCGCGGCGCTATATGCAGCCGAGGGTATCGATGCGGGGGTGGAGGAGTGCTGTCGACAGGCGGGTTGCGATCGGGCCTGAATCCGGCGGTTGTTGCCACGCCTTCGGGCTCTGACGCCCGAAACATTTCCGCGCTATCCTGTCGTTGTGGATAACCTCCCGCCGCTTGTGCGTTTCCCGGATTTTTCCGCCCGCAACCCCTTTGCCTGCAACCGCCGCGACTCAAAAGGTTTTCCACATGTTGTATCCACAGGCCACCACCCGTTAAGGTGAGACTCGCTGCCATGTCGTCACCGCGATCCAACACGCTCGACAACACCGCAATGTTGAAGGGCCTACCGGTCCATCTCGACGCGGAGCGCTTCATCCTCGGCTCCATCCTCCTCGACGACTCCCGCTTCATCGAAGTCGCCGGCACCGTCACCAAAGAGGACTTCGCGCTCGAAAAGCACCGCCGCATCTTCCAGCGGATGCAGGAGATCAACGAGCGCAACGAGCGCATCGACCGCATCACCGTCGCGAACGAACTGATGCGCTACGGCGAACTCGAGTCGGTCGACGGCGTCAGCTACTTGGTTTCCCTCGACGACGGACTGCCCCGGATCCCGAACCTCGACGGCTACATGTCCATTGTCCGGGACAAGGCGATCCTGAGGCGCATCGCGTCGGTCGGGCAGCACCTCGCCAACCGGGCGCTTTCGGGCGAGGAGGAGCCGGCTGCGCTGCTGGCCGGGGTCGAGGAAAGCCTGCTCCGGCTGGGCGAGTCGAAGGTCGAAAAGGGCCTGATGACGCCGCTGGAGGTGATCCAGAACTACGCGGGCGGCTTGAACGCGTTCCTCGATCCCAGCCGCCGCGTTAAGGGCGTCAGCACCGGCTTCACCAAGCTGGACGAAATGACCGGCGGATTCCATGGCGGCGAGTTGATCATCCTGGCCGCGCGCCCCGCCATGGGCAAGACCGCGTTCGCCCTCAACATCGCGTGGCATGTGGCGACGCGGAATTTCCAGCCGGTGGCGATCTTCTCGCTGGAAATGTCGCAGGAGTCGCTGCTTACGCGTATGCTGTGCGCTGCCGCGCGGGTGGATTCGCAGCGCTTCCGGGCCGGATACCTGAACGAGCAGGAGCGCCAGAAGCTGCGCCAGGCCGCCAACCAGATGGTGGAAGCGCCGATCTACATCGACGACACGGCGGGCTGCAACCTGATGGACATGCACGCCAAGCTGCGCAAGCTGTCGCAGTCGGGCCAGAAGCTGGGGCTGGTGGTGGTCGACTACCTGCAGTTGATGAGTTCCAAGGGCAAGGTGGAGAACCGGACGCAGGAAGTCAGCCAACTTTCTCGTGGTTTGAAGCTTCTGTCGAAGGAATTGGACTGCCCGTTCCTGGTGCTCTCACAGCTGAGCCGCGCCACGGAAACGCGGCAGGGCGACCACCGTCCGCAGTTGAGCGACCTCCGCGAGTCGGGCTCGATCGAGCAGGACGCCGACTTGGTGGGTTTCATTTTTCGCGAGGAAGTCTACAAGCGCGACCGCGACGATTTGCGGGGGCTGGCGGAGTTTATTCTTGCCAAGCAGAGGAACGGGCCGATCGGGAAGGTGGATCTGGTGTTCCTGCACGCGCAGACGCGGTTCGAGAACCGGGCCGAGGATTTGGACGAGCCTCCGCAGGAGTAGTCAGAACGGTGGCGGCGGAGGGACGTGCTGGATGCGGGCAAGGAGAACCTCGAAATCCCGAGCCTCTCGAAGTTGGGATTCCAGTTCATCCCGCCAGTCCACCGCTGGCGGATTCTTGTAGTCCGCCGTTGTGCGCCGGTATTGCAGCATTACGCCACGTTCCCCCAGTTCGGCGAGCTCCTGCCTCTGGCTCTGGACCAGCCATAGCCACAGTTTTCGGTGCACACCTGCGCTGGATTTGGTCCATGAAGGGTAGTAACCGAGCAGGCTGGCCTCAGCCAGCGCCGCAAGATACGCGTAGTAGTAAGCACGGCCAATGGCAGTTCTAAGGCTCGCTTCGTCCTGCTTGTGGCGGAGTTCGTGGGCAACCCTCAGAAATCCGCGCGGATCAAATCCCATCGGCACGCTCGTAGTCGAAACAAAGCGCGGCCTCGGAACGGTGCAAATTGTAGCGCCACCAAGCCTCTCGGAACTCGCTCATGCGGTCCGACCGGTTTACCACGGACCGGGCGGGGTGGACCTTCACGCATAGCAGAACCTCCTCTTCCGGGGATTCAATGGCCGTCAACTTCAATCGTACCGTCCGGCCAAAGGCGGATTTTAATGGCTCCACTGCATCTTGAAGCAACGCGAAGAGCTTTGGATACTCCCCCAGTCCTTGTGCGATGAGCCCCTCGTCCTCGTCGAAGGCGTATTGGCTGTGGAGTTCCGCCAACTCCTCCGCTGTTTCGAGATGATGGTCCAAGATCGCGGGCATGGTTCTACCTCGAGACCAGAATAGCGTGTTTCGTCGGATCTGGGTGCGCCGCCAGCCATCCGCCGCCCTCCAACGCTAAACTGGTAGCTGGTACTCATGCGAAGCCTGCGCTGGTTGCTGCTGGTGGCGATGGTCGTCCTTGCGGCGGGCGTATACCGGAGTTACGTCCAGCAACGCCAGGCCCAGCGCAAGAACCGCCGCGCCACACCCTCCGCCATCCCGGTCGGAACCCTCGGCAGCGCCATCGACTTCGAATGGGCCCAGAGCGCCGACGGCAAGCCCGCCGTCAAAATCTTCGCCAAAAACTCCCGCCAGACCGACAACAACCGCACCGAGCTGCAGGAGGTCGAACTCCGCATCTACATGAAGGACGCCAAGCACTACGACCGCGTCCGCACCCCCTCGGCCGAGTTCGCCACCGGCGACAACAAGCTCTACGCGCCCGGCGAAGCCGAAATCACGCTCGGGGTCCCCGCCGAAGGCGAGCCATCCAAGGCCCTCACGTCCATCACCGCCGCCGGAATCAACTTCGACAGCCAGAGCGGCCAAGCCGTCACCGACAAACACGTCACCTTCACCTTCAACGGCGGTAGTGGCACCTGCACCGGCGCCTCCTACGACCCCGAATCCCACAAGCTGAAGCTGCTCGGCAACGTCACCCTGAACCTGAAGGGCAAGAACCCGAAGAGCAAGCCAATGAAGGTGGAAACGGGCATCCTCGAGTACAGCGAGGCCGACAGCGTTGTGCACCTCGGCCCTTGGTCCCGCCTGACGCGCGACCAGACCGTCATCAACGCCGGCGAAAGCATCGTCAACATGGTCCAGTTGCAAGACGAGGCGGGCCAGAAGACCCGCCACATCAGTTCCATCGACGCCGCTGCAGCCACCGGCACCGACAAACGGCCTGGCCGCGAACTCGAGTACACCGCCGGGAACTTGCACGTCACCTACACCCCCGACGGCGTCATGGAAAAGCTCAACGCCCGGGGCGATGCCAAGCTCGTCGCGCATGCCGTGACCGCCGTCACCACCATGACCGGGGACACGGTCGACCTCTTCTTCAACACCAACACTGAATCCGGCGACAGCGAACTATCCAGCGCCATCGCCAAGGGCCATTCCGGGATCGAGTCCAAGCCCACGCACGACCCCATGGGCCTCACCGCCGACACCAAGATCCTGAAGTCCGAGGTCCTCAACCTCCATATGAAGGCCGGGGGACACGACTTGGAGCGCGTCGACACACCGATGCCCGGCACGCTGGAGTTTCAACCCAACCAGATCGCCCGTCATCGCCGCCTGCTCCGCGCGTCCGATATGGACATCCGTTACGGTCCCAAGAACGAAATCCAGTCGTTCCACGCCAACAACGCCACCACGCAAACCGACCCATCGGAAGAGGACCGACGCAAGAAGAAGCCGAACCTCGCAGTCTCCACCACCAGCAGCAAGGTGCTCGACGCCGCTTTTGACGACAAGCAGCAGCTCAAGCAGATGCAACAGTCGGGCGACTTCCATTTCGAGGAGGGCCCGCGCAAAGCCCAAGCCGACGCCGCCACGCTGGAAAATGACGGCAACATCATGCGGCTCAACAACCACGCGCGTTTCGCCGATGCCGCAGGTTCCACCGCCGCCGACACCATCGAACTCCATCAAGCCACAGGCGACTTCGACGCCCGCGGCCATGTCGCAACAACGCGCCTTCCAGACGAGAAAAAGGCCAGTTCCGACATGCTCGACAAGGGCGAGCCGACCCAAGGCATGGCGGACCGGGTCACTTCGGAGAATCGCAACCGCACCGTCCGTTACTTGGGCAACGCCGTGGTCTGGCAGTCGTCCAACCGTATTCAGGCCGACCGGATCGACATCGACCGCGAGAAGAAAACGCTGGTCGCCGACGGGCAGGTCATCTCCCAGCTTCTCGACAACAAGAGCAAAAACTCCCCAGAAAACAAGGAAAAAACGAAACCCGCTGCCGCCCAGCCCATCTTCACTATAGTGAGGGCTCCGCACATGGTCTACACAGACCAGGACAGGCAGGCCGTGTATTCGGGGGGGACGGAGTTCGTGCGGCCGTCGCCGACGGGGCAGGGTATGACGGTCCATTCCGTGACTCTGCGGTCGTTCCTGAACAGCGACAAGTCGGACTCCGATTCGCGGATCGACAAGGCCTACGCCGACGGCAAGGTGGAAATCGTCCAGGTCGGCAAGCAGCGCAAGCGCGTCGGTACGAGCGAGCACGCCGAGTATTACACCGACGACGGCAAGGTCGTCCTGACCGGCGGCGAGCCGATGCTGAAAGATTCGGTCCGCGGCGACACGCGGGGCACCAAACTGACCTATTACACGGACGACGACCGGCTCGTTGTCGACGGCGAACCGCAAAAGCCCGCCAGGACGGAACTGAAGAAAAAGCGTCGATGACGAAACTGGAAACAGTCGAGATTTGCAAGTCCTACCGGGGGCGCCGCGTCGTTGCCGACGTTTCGCTTTACGTGCAGCGTGGCGAGATTGTCGGGCTCCTGGGACCCAACGGGGCCGGAAAAACCACGTCGTTCTACATGGTGGTGGGCCTCATCAGCCCCGACTCCGGCAAGGTTCTGCTGGACGGCAAGGACCTCACCGACATGGCCATGTTCGAGCGCGCCCGCAACGGTATCAGCTACCTGCCGCAGGAGGCCTCGGTTTTTCGCAAGCTGACCGTGGAGGAGAACCTCATGGCCATCCTCCAGACGCGCCGGATGACCGGACGCGAACGCCGCGAAAAGATGAACCACCTCATCGAGCAGATGGGCCTCGACACCGTGCGGCGCAGCAAGGGCTATGTGCTGTCGGGCGGCGAACGGCGCAGGGTGGAAATCGCCCGGTCGTTGGCCATCGATCCGAGCTTTCTGCTGCTGGACGAACCGTTTTCGGGTATCGACCCCATCCAGGTGATCGAACTGCAGAAGATCATCCTCGACCTGAAGCGCAAGGGGCTGGGGATTCTGGTGACCGACCACAATGTTCGCGAAACCCTGACCGTGACCGACCGCGCCTACATCATCAACGCGGGCAAGATCTTCCGCAGCGGGTCGCCGGACGATTTGGCGAACGACCCTGAAGTGCGCCGCGTGTATTTGGGCGAGTCGTTCAATTTCTAGCCCCTTGCTACACTGGAACTTCATGGCAGCGAACCTCCATTTCCACCACCATGGCTCTTCCTGCAGCCATACGGGTGACGTGCGGCGGGTCCTGTCCTGAATCGATTTTGAAAATTCGATATGGAAGGACGCCCGCCGGCATGTTCGGCGGGCTTTTTATTTATCCTGAATGACCAGTCTTGACTTTAAGAAACTGGACGGCCTGCTCCCTGCCGTCGTCCAGGACGCCACGTCGCGCCGCGTCCTCATGGTCGGGTTCATGAACGAGGAAGCTTGGCGGAAGACGCTCGAATCCGGCAATGTCACCTTCTACAGCCGCACCCGCAACAAGCTGTGGATGAAGGGCGAAAGCTCCGGCCACGTCCTGAAGGTCCGCGAAATCATGACCGACTGCGACCTCGACACCGTCGTCATCACCGTGGACGCCCTCGGCCCCGGCGTCTGCCACAACGGTTACGAAAGCTGCTTCTACCGCAAGCTGGAGGCTGACGAATGGGTTGTCACCGACCAGCAGACCTACGATCCAAACGCCGTCTACGGAGGCTCGAAATAGCATGAAATTGAAACTGGGAATCCCCAAGGGCAGCCTCGAAACTGCCACCATCGACCTCTTCCGCCGCGCCGGCTTCAACATCGCCACCAGCTCGCGCTCCTATTTCCCGACAGTGGACGACCCCGAACTGGAGTGCATGCTAATCCGCGCCCAGGAAATGGCCCGCTATGTGGAGGATGGCATCCTCGACGCCGGGCTCACCGGGCTCGACTGGGTCTCCGAAGTTGGAGCCGATGTTGTCGCGGTGGCCAACCTGATCTACGCCAAGCAGAGTTTTGGCAAGGTCCGTTGGGTGCTCGCAGTGCCGGAATCCAGCCCGGTTCACGAAGTCAAGGACTTGGAGGGCAAGATCATCGCAACGGAACTAGTGGCGACCACCAAGCGTTACCTTGCCAGCAACGGCGTCACGGCGAAGGTCGAGTTCAGCTGGGGCGCGACGGAAGTCAAGCCGCCGGAACTCGCCGACGCGATTGTCGAAGTGACCGAGACCGGGTCCTCGCTCCGCGCCAACAAGCTGCGGATCGTAGAAACGGTGCTTGAGTCGAACACGCAGCTGATCGCCAACAAGTCGTCATGGGAAGACCAGTGGAAGCGGAAGAAGCTGGAAGACCTCAAGTTGCTGCTAGACGGCGCGATTGCGGCGTTGGGTAAGGTCGGGATGATGTTGAACGTCCACAAGGATGACCTTGAGCGCGTTCTGAATGTGCTGCCGGCGCTGAAGCGCCCCACTATCTCGCCGTTGAGCGACGGGGAGTGGTACGCACTGAACACGATCCTCGATGAATCGACAGTACGGACGATCATTCCGCGCCTGAAGGAAGCCGGAGCGGGCGGGATTGTCGAGTATCCGCTCAACAAGATCGTGATGTAGTCTGTCAGCCCGCAAGGTCCGGCGGGATCCATTCCCGCCGGGCCTGCACGCTTTTCACTACGTCAAAACTGTAGTAGCGGGCGTGCAGATCCCTCGCCGCCCCGTATTTTCCCGCCGCCGCGACCGCCGCAGCCCACGGACACGTGATCCCGGCGACCTCGGTAGCGATTACGTTCGACCAAAGCCGCGTCAGCGTCTCGTGGTAGCCGGAGGTGTCGGTGTTCTGCCCGCCAACGGCCAAGTTGTAACGGATGATCCCCGCTTTCATACGTTCAAAGGCCCCATCTCCGAACTCCACGACGTAGCAGGCCGCCATTGCAACGTGCGCCGCATGTGTCCATTCGGCCTTGGGTAGTGTGCCCGCCTCCCACGCCCGCCGGAATTCGGCGAACGCCTCCCGCGATGCCAGAAACGGATACTGTGGACCTTCCATCTATCGATTGTGCAATGGCGGTGCCCTTCGTGCCAACGCCCTTTCGGGCATCTCGGCTCCGGCCGCGGCGGAAACGGCTGCGACGGCTGGAAGACGCAGGGATCTCCGCGGCTACCACGCCGAGATAGGGCTGGGAGAGATCGGTTTGCCGATGCTCGTCCACACGGACCAAGGCCGCCGTGCCGGACACCGCTGGCTTGGAGACGCTGATCGGACGCCTGAGCCAGTTCGGCGAAACGTCGACTTCTCTGGTGCTTTCGACGGTGCTGGCGCGCCGCAGCTTCGGGGAGGCCAAGTAGTGCGCGTGGTTCCCCTCTGACAGAGCCGCGACAGCCATGGAGCGGATCTTCCCGGACGGATCGCTCTTCGTGAACCGGGACTGCCGGACGCTCCGAAGGAACCACTCCGTTGCTGTCGTGGCTCTGTCACAGTGTCATCAGTCACAACTATTGTGAAATTGCCTATCCGTTCCACGTGCGGATGACGCGCGTTTCATGCTCCCAGCCCAACACCGAGATGCTCGCAGTCCCCAGCGCAAAATGCCGGCCCGTCACGGGCGGCAATCCCAGCCAACAGGCAGCCAGCACCCGCAATAGGTGCCCGTGGGAGAACAGAGCCACATCGCCCCCCGCGGCTAGGCAACGGTCGATGACGGCGCGCGCCCGGTCGGCCACCTGCTCCAAGGTTTCGCCGTCGACCGGACCATCGCCGAATATCAGCCATCCCGGTCGTTCGGCCCGAATCTCCGTCGTCGTCTTCCCTTCGTACCGTCCGTAATTCCACTCCATCAGGTTGGGATCCGTTGCCGCATGCGCGCCGAATCCGGCCAAGTCGCAGGTGCGGCGGGCCCGCTGCAGAGGACTCGTCAGTACCAACGCGAATTCCTTGCTGCCGAGGCGCGACCCAAGCGCCGAGGCCTGTTCTTCGCCAGTCTCGGTCAAAGGAATGTCCGTGTGCCCGGTATGTGCCCCGGAAAGGCTCCATTCGGTCTCGCCGTGGCGGATCAGCCAGATCATTCCTCCATTGTCGCGCGACCTCCGGGATCGCCGGTGACAGTGATTGCCATCTTTTTTACCCTTTCCATTCAATAGCTTGCGCGTTGGTGCCGCCAGAAATGCGTCTCCGCCATGCTACAAAACAAGCCGGAGTATCCATGCAACAATCCGAAGCCATCGAAATGATCCTCAATCTTCCAGAGGTCGAACTCGTCCCAAAGGGGGCGCAAAAAAGGTACACCGTCTGCCGGAAGTACTTCGCCAGACTGCCCGGCTACGACGAGATCGTGCTCCACGTCGGCGCGGACGAACTGGGCATGCTCTACGCTACGGACCGAACGAGATTCCGAGGTCTCACCGGCGGTTGCCGGGGGCGGTGGGTCGTGTTCCTCCTCGCCGAGGCAGATCCCGAAGAGTTCCACGAACTTCTCCTCAAGGCGTGGCGTCGCACCGCACCGCCGAGGCTGGCTCTGAGCTTCTGAGGAACTGCCGCGTTCGGCGGCGCGGGCGCTTTTGAAGAAGTTTCTACCTACTGGCCGACGAGATTGTGGTCGCCCACCTTGTCCAGTTCGAGGACCATGCCGCCGGTGGCGTCGACCCGGAAGGCGGGTGAGAACTTCGCGCCCCAGACGATTTCATCAGCCCGGTAAGAGTACCTTGTGTGCACCACCTGGCTGAATGTCTCGTCGAAGCCCTTCACCAGAATCATGATCTCGGCCTGCACTGCGATCAGGTCCTCTGCATTCTTGCCGTAGAGGGCGCTGTTTTCGTCGATCGGGTGGACCAAGGTCCAAGTTAGCGGGAACATCAGGACCGTGTTCCGCTCCAAGGCGAGCAGGTCGAACTTGCGTTCCAGATTGCCGCCCTTCCGCCCCACCACCTGCATCAGCATGACCTGCGCCTCCAGTTCCATGAGGTTGTTGGAGCGCTCGTTGGCGATGCGGAACATGAGCGCAGTTCCGTCCTGATACGGGGCGACGATGGCGTTCGGGCTGTATTGGATTCGCGCCGACGGTCGGGAGACGCGGGCCACCAGCAACCCGGTGATGATGGCGAATCCCAACAGGCCGACCAAGGCCTCGATTGTGGCGGCAACATTCGCCATCACGCCGTGGGGGGCGAGCGTGCCGTAACCGACCGTGGTGAGGGTATGGCCGCTGAAAAAGAAGCAGTTGAGGAGACGTTCGGCCTCGGTGGGAGCGGCGGAACCAATGACGGCGTCGGCACCGAGGCTGAAGTAGAGGGCCGCGAAGCCGAAATTGAGCGCGAGGTAGAAGCCGACCACCAGCACCACGAAGCCGCTCCAGCCCATGTTGACGACATGCAGCCAAGGGTGGAACGCGCGCCAACTGGCGCCCACGCGCCGTACGTTGAAGCTACCGTCCTTGTTGATAGCCCGGCGCAGCGGCGCGTCGAACTTTTGCGTCAAGCCTGGATCGAAAGCGGGTTTGTGCCCCATCCGGCCAGTGTAGCGGTTCGGGGATTGCCGTTGCACCCCGGCCTCACGAACCGCCCAGCGGCATCCGCAACTCCGGTCGATGCCACTGTCGAATTGGCTCGCCTATCTTCGGCGCGCTACTCGTAAGGCAAACATGGCGGAGCCAAGCATGAACCATGTTGCTGGTTCGGGTGCGCCGGAGCCCGCATCCACCACGGAAACATCGTCGAGAGCGTTGTAGGTGCCGGCGTTCTGATAGCCAAGGAATTGCAACCGTGTCGTAGCGCCGGTCGCCGTAACCGTCGCCGAATAGAACTGATACAGCGGACTGCTATCAACTAGTAGGTTCACCAGATCAAACGCCGTCGTGCTCCCGAACAATGCTTTAAGCTCCATGGGCGAGCCATCTGACGAGAAGTAGAAGCTGAGCGTGTACCTCTCGCCCGCAACCGTCTCCAAGTCTTGGTACAGGTAATTGGGTCCGTCGATGCCATTGGGCCCGAGTCCTGTGATGCAAGTCGGACCGCCGCAACCCGTTCCCGCATAGTATGTCCCGGAGTTCGCCACTTTGCTGGAGCCCAAGCTTAGCCCTACCTGCCACGCGTAACCAGCTTGCCCGTTTCGCGCCCAGCCGGTGAGGTCGCCGGTTTCAAAACCGGGGTTCGAGACGATGTTTGCGGCCCTCAGTTGGGGGCCGAGGAAGACGCAGAGACCGAGCGCGAGTGTGATCGCGCGGTTGATTCGCATGAAGATTCTCCAATAGCCGCTAGTGGCGGCTTATTTGGCATTGTAATTGCTGGGGGGCGAAGTCAAGCCACTCTGGAGGATTTCCCCCTTCCGGGGAAAACCGCGTCAGCTTCCCGCGTGCTTGAGTCCTACTGTGGCTGTGGCGACACCAGTTGACGAGTTGAGATGCGATATGGATCGCGGAGGCAACGACGTCAGGTTCACATGCCCAAGATGTTCGTCTCCAGCCGCGAGTAGCCATTCTCCTCGGCCCAGATAGAAAGCAGGACCGTCGCAACATCGTCCACCTGCGGCACGGCGTGGCCATCTTTGGTCAGATCTACGCTTTTCAGGTAGCGGCGGCACACGTCGCAGGCGTCCACCCGCACATTCGGCACGTCCTCGAAGATCATGACGGGGAGTTGCTCCTTGTCCTCGCAGCCGCAACTGGGGCAGAGGATGCGTCGGAAGGCCCACTCGCTGGAACACAACGAGCACACAAGACCACGTTTGGCCCCTTCGCCCTCGCCGCGTAGGACTGCGCAGACCGGGAGCGCTCCGCAGAACCCGCACGTGGGGGAATCGGGGTGCATTTCGGTTTTCGCGCGTCCGGCCAAGTATTCGGCGAACGGTTGGACGAGCGCGCGTCCGAGGAAACGGGCCGGTTCGGGCGGGGATTCCGGTCCCTCCCAACATGCCAGAAGCAACGCCGCACGAGCATCGTCCGAGTTAGCCACCTCCCGCACTGCTTGTGCCAACGACTGGGGACCGTGGGATTTCACCAGGCGATAAAGCGCGGGGAAATGGTCCAAGAGATCCTCCAGCCGGGTGGATTCCCGCGCCGCAAAATCGGCATGGACGGTGCGCTGGAATTCCAGCAGCCGGATATAGAAGGACATCATGGCGGGATCGGACCCTGGTCCGGCGGCCAGATGCCGAGCCCGCTCGATGCGCTTGCGGTAAGGATCAATCATTTGTTGGCGCGCAGGATCCGGTCGTACCAGAGTTTGTGGTGGGTCATCGCCCAGCGCTTGGTGACGCGACCACCCACCATTGCCTCGGTGCTGCCCGGCACCACGAACACTCCCATGTAGATGTGCACGATGAACGCGCCGATGGTTACCAAGGCCGCGCACTCGTGGACCAAGATTGCCACCGGGCGGATCCAGCGCAGTCCTGCCGGGACGTACTCCGGGAACCACATCAGTGCGCCGGAACAAAACAAGGCCAGCGCTCCCCAGAACATGGCCCAATAAAAGACCTTCTGGCCCCCGTTGAATCGTTCTTGAGGGGGGACGTGGGCGTCGTCGTTGGTAACGTAGGCCTCGGACTTGGCCAGCCATTCCTTGTCTGACGGCCCGATGGCGACATCCTTGCTCCACAGCGCGTGCATCCAGATGACGGCGGCCACAAAGACTACGCCGAGCAGAGGATGCCACTGGCGCGAGGTCGGACCACCGCCGAGAATCACCGCAAGCCAGAAGAGGTGCGGCGTGTAGAACGCCAGACCGGTCGCGAGGCAATAGAGGTAGGCTGCGGCAGTCGTCCAGTGGCAGATCCGTTCGTGAAACGAATAGCGCTCAATCATCTGCATGCTCCTCGCCCCCGTGCTCCTTCTTGGGCCCGAACTTCATGAAGTGGGCGAAGGCCGCCACCACGCCGCCCGCCATCGCGAAGTTGCCCAGCCATTTCAGCGGCCCCTTCCAGATCCGTACCAGGAGTGGGATCTTGGGATCCTTCGGCAATCCGCCGTAGGCCTCGGGATTGGTCGCGTCATGCAGCACGTACATCACGTGCGTCCCCCCGACGCCCGCCGGGTTGTACACTCCCGCGTTCTTGTGGGCGGTATGCTCCTTCAACTGGTCGACACGCTTTTCTGCGAGGTCCAGCATGTCCTCCTTGCTGCCGAAATGCAGGCAGCCGGTCGGGCAGGCCTTTACACAGGCCGGTTCCAGCCCGGCCCCGACGCGGTCGGAACAAAGGGTGCATTTGTGGACCTTCTTGGTCTCCGCATTGAACTTCGGGATGTTGAACGGGCAGCCGGTCACGCAATACTGGCACCCGATGCAGTTTTCCTGGTTGAAATCGACGATGCCATTGGCATATTGGACGATGGCCCCGTCGGCCGGGCAGGCCATCATGCAGCCGGGCTCGGCGCAGTGCAGGCAGCCGTCCTTGCGCATCAGCCATTGGAACGTGCCTTCGGGCGTGGTGTGCTCGTCGAAACGGATCAGGTTGTAGTAGTTCCATGCCAGGTCGGGCATGGTCTGGTAGGTGTTGTCGAACTGGGTCTCGCGGAAGGGGTAGCCGTTCCATTCGAGGCAGGCCACCTCGCAGGCCTTGCAGCCGATGCAGGTTGTGACGTCGATCAGCTTGGCCACCTCGTAGTCGCGCGAGGTGTTGGCTCCAGGCACGGTTCCGGCGTGTCCGGACATGGCTTTGATTTGCAGAACTCCGTTGCTCATACACGCTCAACTTTCACGAGGAAGCCCTTGAACTCGGGTGTGAACGCGTTGGGGTCCACCGCTGTAGGCGACAGGTTGTTGGTCAGTTGCTTGATGATCCGGCCGGCGTCCTCCTGAATGCCACGGAAGCCGCCGTGGATGGGGATGCCGATCTGGTACGTCTTCTTGCCCCCGATCAGCATGGGCTTGATGCGCCGGGTGACCATCGCCTTGGCCGTGAAGCTGGACCGGGCGCTGGAAACCTTGATCATCTCGCCGCCCCGGATCTTCAACTCGTCGGCCAGTTCAGCGGGGATTTCGACGAACGGCTCCGGGACGAGTTGGACGCTCATCGGATTGTTCTTCGTCCAGTAGTGGTAGTGCTCGGTCAGCCGGTAGGTGGTACACACGACGGTGTAGCCCTCCGCCGGGGTGCCGTACTTGTCCATCGCCGTGGTAAATTTCTTAACCACCGGGTTCTGCGACCGCAGCGGGTGCAGCGCGTTGGTCACCGGACTCTCCATGGGCTCGTAGAATTCGGGGAAGGGCCCGTCGGCGAAAGCCGTCAACGGCGCGAACAGGCGTCCAACGCCGTCCGGGTTCATGATGAACGGCCCCATGTGGTCCTGGGGGGCGGAATCGGCTTTGAAATCCGGCACGTCGTTGCCGACCCACTTCTTTGCGGCCTCGTTCCACCAGATCTGCTTGCGGTCGGGGTCCCACGGCTTGCCGGAAGGGTCGCACGAGGCGCGGTTGTAGAGCACACGCCGGTTCATCGGCCACGACCAGCCCCAGTTCGGGAACGCGCCCAAGCCCGAGGGGTCCTCGGTGCCGCGCCGTTGGCTGAGCGCTCCGGCCTCGGTCCAGGAGCCGCACCAGATCCAGTTGCCGCAGGCCGTAGAGCCGTCGTCCCGCAGCCAGGAGAAGCCCGGCAGCTGCTGGCCGGGCTTCATGGTGGTGTTGGTGGCTTTGTCCTCGACGTCGGCCAGCGCGCGCCCGTTCAACTCCTTCGCCACTTCGGCGAGCGACGGGTTGTGCGGGGTGGTGTAGTTCCAAGTCGCATTGAGGATAGGGTCGGGGAAGGTCCCGCCCTCGGCCTTGTACAGTTCGCGGATGCGCAGGAAGATGCGCGCGAGGATCTCCTGGTCCAGTTTCGCGAGGCCCGGAGGGGGCACAGCGGCCCACTTCCACTGCAGCCAGCGCGCCGAATTGACGAAGGTGCCGTCCTTTTCGGCGAAGCCCGCGCCGGGGAGCCGGTAGACCTCGGTCTGGATGGACTTCATCTCCTCCGTCGTGATGCCGGGCGATTTCCAGAATTCGCTAGTCTCGTCGGGATAGATTTCGCAGACGGCCAGCCAGTCGGCCTTTTTCAGTGCGTCGATGGTTTTGTGCGAGTTCGGCCCGATCGCCACCGCGTTCATGCCGAACGCGACGACGCCCTTGACCTTGCCCTTGTACATCTCGTCCCATATGCTGGTCCAGGAGTAGTTCCGGTCGACCTTGGGGAGGTAGTCGAAGCCCCAGCCGTTCTCCTTCGTCGCAGCGTCGCCATAGAACGACTTCATCAGCGAGACGGCGAAGCGCGGTGTATTTGACCAGTAGTTCCACGAATCCCACTCGCCGGGTTTGGACGATTTGGGCGTGATGCGGGTCATCCAGGCATCGAAGTCCTTGTCGGTCGGGTTGGGGACCTTGAGGTAACCGGGCAGGTTGTCGAAGATGCCGGCGACGTCGGTCGCTCCCTGGATGTTCGAGTGTCCGCGGAGGGCGTTGACGCCGCCGCCCGCGCGTCCCACGTTGCCCGAGAGAAGTTGCAGGATCGCCGCGGCCCGGATGATCTGGGTACCGAAGGTGTGGTGCGTCCAGCCGACCGCATAGACGATGGTGGCCACCTTTTTCATGTCGCCGTTCTTGCGGACGGAGCAGAACAGTTCGGCGGCTTTGAGGAAGTCGGCCTTCGGGATGCCGGTAATGCTTTCGACCAGTTGCGGGGTGTAGCGGGAGTAGTGCTTCTTCAGGAGCTGGAAGACGCAACGGGGGTCTTCCAATGTCGGATCGAAGGCGACATTCGGCGGCAGGGCGGCGGGTCCGGGCCCCGCCGGTGCTTTCGATGACGCTTGGTAGTTCCAGGTCGAGCGGTCGTAGGTCTTGCTGGCCTCGTCGAAGCCGGAATACAGGCCGTCCTCGGGCAGGTTAAATCTCTCGTCGATCAGGAACGAGGCGTTGGTGTAGTTGACAACGTATTCCGTGGCGATGGCACCGGTCTCGATGGCATGGTGGATCAGCCCGCCGAGGAACGCGATGTCCGCCCCGGCCCGGATCTGCAGGAACAGATCGGACGTGGCTGCGGTGCGCGTGTAGCGCGGATCGACCACGATGATCTTCGCGTTGCGGTTCCGCTTGGCCTCCATCGCCCACTTGAAGCCGCAGGGGTGGTTTTCAGCCGGATTGCCGCCCATGATCAACATCAGGTCCGTGTTCCCGATGTCGATCCAGCCATTGGTCATCGCACCGCGTCCAAACGTGGGCCCCAAACTGGAGACCGTTGGACCGTGTCAAACCCTGGCCTGGTTTTCGATGTAACAGACCCCGAGGGAGCGCATGGCCTTGACCGCGAGGTAGTTGAATTCGTTGGTGTCGGTGCAGCCGCCGTTCCATGCGATGCTTTCGCATCGGTTGACGGTGCGGCCCTGGGCGTCGACGGCGGTGAAGTGCTCGTCGCGGGTCTTCTTGATGTGGCGTGCAACCTCGTCGATGGCTTGGTCCCAGTGGATGTCCTCCCAGTGGTCGGAGCCGGGGCGGCGGACCTGGGGTTTCAGGAGGCGGCGTTCGTTGAGGATGTCGTGGTAGAGCGAGGAGCCTTTCGGGCAGAGGGTGCCGCGGTTGATGGGGTGGTCGGGATCGCCCTCGACGTGGATGACTTGGGGCGTGACGTTCTTGGCCTTGTCGCCCAGGGTGTGGATGATGACGCCGCAACTGACGGAGCAGTAGGGGCAGGTGGAGCGGGTTTCAGTGGTGCGGGCGGTTTTCAGTCCCTTGGCCTGGGCGTAGGACTTGGTGACGTCGAATCCGAGCGCGGTGGCGACGATGGCCCCGCTGCCCAGTTTGACGAACATCCGGCGTGATACTTGCATCGCGGATCTCCCCGGTTGGTTCGGAGCGCGGTTTTTGGTGGTGGGGCGCTCCGATGGGGATTGTATCACTGTTTGGAGGGTGGGTGGTGGGATGGCCGGCCTCGGGTTCGTTTGGCCAAGAGTGTGTTCGGGGTCGGGGAGGGGCGCTTGGGTTTGTTTGGCAAAATGTTGTCTTGGGGTGCCAGCAGGGTGGCTCGGGTTCGTTTGGCCGAATGGGTTCTGGGATGCGAGCCGATTGGCTTGGGTTCGTTTGGCCGAATGGGTTCTGGGATGCGAGCCGATTGGCTTGGGTTCGTTCGGCAAGAGCTGCGTCAGTGGTGCGCTCGAAGACAGCTCTTGGGTTCGTTTGGTTTAATTCTGTTGCGCCTGTCACCAGAGTGCTGGATTCGCGATCGTTTGGCAGAATCATACCTTGTTTGAGCGCGCGACTCCGCGGCGGCTCCGGGCTGCCTTTTGATGGTGCGCTCGGAGCGAGCGAGTGGATGAATGTTGGGGTTGGGGTCAAGGAGGCCATCGCGTGGGAAAGTCTACCCCAGCGGGTCTGAAGAACAGCTTCCGTCAAGGTCGAACAGAGGATTGCTGCGACCCGTATCCACCGAGGTTTGTTTGACTTGAAGACAATCGAGGCGATTTGAAAAAACTTGTGATGGATAAAGGTCGCATCCGGGTTTTCCGGGTTGGGATGCCGGGGTGCGGGGGATGGCCCGGGCCGGAAAAGCGGATGCGACCGGAGAGTGAACGAAACCGCAGGGAGCGGTCGGCCTATGTGTTTTGAATGTTGGGGCTTTCCGGGGACTCGCGGGAAAGGCGGTCCGGGTGTGTTCCGGGCGGAAGGAATCGCCCGGTTGTGCGACCGCAGTCG
>CAIVPR010000111.1 GCA_903907865.1 uncultured Acidobacteriia bacterium | reverse complement strand
GTCACCAAACGACATCAAGGAGAAACGACCATGAAAACCATCATCCTCACCATCGCCATCGCCGCCATGAGCTTCGCACAGACCCCGGCCCCGAGCACTCCGGCGACACCCGCCGCTCCGGCCAAGGTTGCCAAGAAGTCGGCCAAGAAGGTCAAGAAGGCCGACACCACCAAGATGGACGCCGCCAAGCCCACCGCCGCGGTCACCCCGGCGGCCAAGTAGTCCAGAATCCGAGTCACCCTAGAAACGGCAGTTGCCTTCGCTACGGCGCATCCTCGGTTCCCGAGCAAACGCTCCCTCGCGGTCGCGGCTCAGCAGAATCAGCCGGTTACCGAGCCACGACCGCAAGGGAGTGTTCACCCGATCGCAAACGCCGTTTCTAGGATCACCAATCGAAATCAAGGAGAAACGACCATGAAAACCATCATCCTCACCATCGCCATCGCCGCCATGAGCTTTGCCCAGACCCCGGCCCCGGCCACCCCGGCGGCACCAGCCGCTCCGGCCAAGGTTGCCAAGAAGTCCGCCAAGAAGGTCAAGAAGACCGACGCCGCCAAGGTGGAAGCCGCCAAGCCCGCAACCCCGGCCGCACCTGCTGCCAAATAACCTTGCGAAACGGGGCCAGCAGCGCCCCTCGACGCACAAGAACGGGGTCCTGCCTTCCGACGGCGGGACCCCGTTTTTGTTTTTGAAACCATAAAGATAATTTGGCGCGCTTTCGACGGTGCAGCGCTGTGACTGGTGAAAGGAGTGAGACAACAGTGCTCAACTCAAACAGACTCACCGTCACCAAGAACCCCGCAACATCCCTCATGCAGGCTTGGAGGAACACCAACAACCACCTCGAGGTGGCGAACCAACAGACGCCTACACTCGGAGTGCAATGGAATCCATTCGTGGCCGCCACTCCGACGGCGACGGGGACCTCGATCAGCCAGGGGGACAACGGGTCGGTCCCACTAGTCGGCGCCCAAATCTCGCGTGGACATTTTGTCGAAGTCTCGCCGGCACCACAGATAGGCCCAATCATCCCCCTCCCGACAAATATCGTCGACGCCGTCGCGGGACCCAACGGCTGGATCATGGCCACTACCGCGACCGGAGCCGCCGCGCTCAAAGCCTCCAATCCCAGCGTGACCCAAGCCTTGTCGATCGCGAGTCCAACCTCAATCGTGATGGGCAGCAGTCCGGCAACTCTGCAGATCGAAGCATTCGCCACCACTGCGACCCAAGTCCTGCACAGTGTCCTGTCGGGTGCTACTTGGGGGGCCTTCCTCCCCCTGCCGCAGATTCCCGCCGGCACCGTCACCGCAATCGCTACCGCCCGCAACGCGGCCAACTTCCTGGATGTCGTGGCGCTTTGCTCCAGCGCGGTTTTCCACTCCATCCAGACTGCGCCAGGGATATTCGGCCCGTGGAACAAGGTCTTTGACGTGAACGGAGGCACAAGTATCACCATGACCCGTGTCCTCGGGAACCCCGGCGTGGAATTGGTCGTGTTCGTGGCTGATGGCAGCCCAATCATCCACACCGCGCAACAAACCGGGGTCGGTTCGCCGACTTGGGGCACGGTTGCGCCACTGCCCACGGCTCCGCCCGCGATCGGCAGGTTCGACATGGTGGCCGTGCTCCCATTGTCTTCCGGAACGCTGGTGGATGTCGTGGCGATGAACAGTGTTACAGCACACACGGCCCACAGCCTACGCGGCCCGAGCGGCTTCGACAACTGGGTCCCCATGTAGTGTTACAGGGACAAGGAGGAATAACAAAATGCTCAACTCAAACAGACTCATAGTCGACTGCGACTCCGCTGGCATGTTCCGGCTGGGTAGGCCTGGATCCGGATCGACTGTTCCGCCCGGCATCGCGGTCGGGATCAGATGGGGTCGCACATCGAACCCCAGCCCGAAATCGCAATTCCTTCCGCCTATGTCGGGAGGCCCTGCAAACTGGGTCTTGATGGCCGATGAAGGCGGCAATCTAAGTCTGCGGAACGCGTCCGTCTCCCCTCTGCAAGCTATGTCCCTGGCTGGAGCGACGTCGCTGGTCCTGGGTGCGAACCCGGCACGGGCTGAGGTTCCCATGGAGGCGTTTGCGGTGGTTGGCGGAAAGGTTGTCCACTCCGCCATGCTCGGCACGGCTTGGACGGCCTTCCGCTTTGTCGCTGAAATGCCCTGCGGCATCGGCACTCCCCGCATTTCCATCAGCCGTAACCGGCGAAACCTGCTGGACGTGGCCATTTGCACGGACCGCGGAATATTCCAGGCGGTGCAGCTGTCCGCAGGCGTATTCAGCGAATGGACGGTTGTCCAAGACCTCGCACCACCAAGCAACACGGGCGGAGACAAGGGCTGTCGAATGGCGGTATTCGTCGCGCGCGAGCCGGTTGCCGACGGCGCTTGGCTAAGCTGGAGGTAGAGAAAGCCGTCCGACCATGCCGCATCCATTCCTCAACGAATGCACCGCCATTCTCGCCCGCACTCCCGGCACGCTGCAAGCGATGCTGGGCGACCTTCCCGAGGTCTGGACCTCGGCCACCGAAGGCGAGGGAACGTGGAGCCCCTACTTTGTCGTTGGCCACTTGATTCGTGGCGAGCAGGCGGACTGGATCCCCAGGGTCCAGTCCCTCTTGAAATACGGAACATCGCGATCCTTTGAGCCTTTCGACCGCGAAGCCCAGTTCCGGGACCGCACAGACAAGTCCCTGGGGGCGCTCCTGGAGGAATTCCGGTCGCTTCGCCAAGCGAGTCTGGCCCGGTTGACGGAACTCGACCTTGGCTCCGAGCATTTGGAACTCGAAGGCACCCACCCGCACTTCGGCCCGGTCACGCTTCGACAACTCCTGGCCACTTGGACGGCGCACGACTTGGCCCACATCCTCCAGATCAGCCGCACCATGGCGAAACGGTTGAAGCAGGACGTGGGCCCGTGGGCGGAATATCTGTCGGTGATGAAGTGATCAGGACGGGCACGAACGACATCGCCCGTGATGTGATACTCTCGTGGTTTGAGACTTGTTCTGGACACAAGTGTCGTGGTTGCAGCACTGAGGAATCCGCGCGGTGCTTCGGCTGCTTTGCTGAATGCCGCGGCACACAACGCGTTCACGATGCTGTTAAACGTCGCAATGGCCCTCGAGTATGACGACGTTTGCCATCGTCCCGAGCAACGGTTGGCCACGGGACTGGAGCCACATCAAATCGATATTTTTGTCGATACAGTCATAGCCCTCGCGGTGCCCGTGCAGTCACACTTCCGGTGGCGCCCGGTGCTGGGGGATCCCGACGATGAAATGGTGGTCGAAGCAGCTGTGAATGGGCATGCCGACGCCATCGTAACGTTCAACCTGCGCGACTTCGAGAGTATGCCAGCGGAGTTCGGAATCGCAGTTCTGGTACCCCGACAAGCCCTAAGGAGGATGATTCAGTGACGCCCAAAACCAGTACATATCCGTTGCGGTTGCCGACCTCGCTCAAGTTGGCTGTGGAGAAACTCAGCAAAGAGGAGGGCACAAGCATCAACCAGTTTGTGGTACTTGCGGTCGCCGAGAAGCTCTCGGCGCTGAATACGGCGGCCTTCTTCGAGGAACGGATCGCAAGGTCCGACCGGGAGGCATTCCTCCGCATTCTGAATCGGGAAGGCGGCGAACCTCCCCGGCCGGGCGACGAATTGTAGGTTTGCAGTGCTTTTATGAGATAGCCGCTTCGGCATCCAACACTGCGGCGGCACCGTGGATCACGCTGGCAATCCGGATCGCGGCCAGGATGGTTTCCTCGGTTACGCCTTTGCCCCTGAGCACGTTTTCGTGCGAGGCCACACACGTCCCGCAACCGTTGATCGCGGAAACGGCAGTGCACCAGAGTTCGAAATCCACGGGGTCCGACCCATGCGAGCGGATCACCTGCATCCGCAAACGGGCAGGGATCTGGCCGTACTTCTCGTTGCCGCTCAGATGTTGGAACCGGTAGTAGATGTTGTTCATCCCCATCACCGCGGCGGCGGCCTTCGCGGCGTACAGGGCTTGGGGATTCAACTTGGTTGCAGCTTCCGCCAGAATCGCCGAAGTCAACTGCGGACAGCGGGAGGCGATGGCCGAAGCCACCGCCGTTCCCCAAGTCTGCTGTTCGGTCAATTCCGTCTGCTTCAGCACGTTCTGAAGGTTCAGCTTCAGATCGCGTGAATAGTCGGGAAAGGACTGATAGAGCGCTTCCATGTTAGACCGTCAGGACCGCGTCGCCCTTCTGCCAGTTGCAGGGGCAGAGTTCGTCCGTTTGCAGCGCGTCCAGAACACGCAGGACTTCCTGCGGGTTGCGGCCGACCGAAAGGTCGTTGACCGACACGAAACGGATGATGCCCTCGGGATCCACTACGAAAGTGGCGCGCTGGGCGACACCGGCGTTCGGGTCGATGATGCCGAGCGCGTTGCACAAATCGTGCTTGATGTCGGCGAGCATCGGGAAGGGCAGATCCTTCAGGTCGGCGTGGTGGACGCGCCACGCGTGGTGAACGAATTCCGAATCGGTGCTGCCACCGAGAACCTGGGTATCACGGTCGAGGAAGTCGCCGTTGACCTTGCCGAAGGCGACGATTTCGGTCGGGCAGACGAAGGTGAAGTCCTTCGGCCAGAAGAAGTAGACCTTCCACTTGCCCTCGTAGCTCTGGTCCGTGATGGTGGTGAAGGCGGTCTTCAGGTCGGTCGAGACGGTTGCGGTGACCGAGAACGCGGGAAACTTCTGTCCAACTCCAAGCATGTTTACTTTTCTCCTTGTGTTTGTATGAGGTCGATCGAGGTCGCAAGAGCCAAGTCCTTGTCGGTGATGCCGCCCTCGCTGTGCGTGAAGGTGGTGATTTCGACTTTGCCCCAGCCCAAGAGGATGTCGGGATGGTGCTCCTGCTCCTCCGCCACGGCGCCGACGAGGTTGACAAAGGCCAGCGCTTGGGCGAAATCGGGAAAGCGAAACACTTTTCGTAGGTGGTGGCCGTCGACCACATCCCATCCGGGCAGTTGCTGGCTCATATGCGATTTCAATCCAATCTTAGATACAAGTCCAATCTAGCACACAATGGCATTGCCTGGCAAGTGAACATCCGGTAAACTTGGCCATCCAATAAACTGGATGAAGGACACATTGCCAGCACCTCCAAGCACCCCGCCATCGAAACTTGCCGAAGCCCGCCAAGCCGCCTTCGCGACCCTGTTGGCGGTGGAACGCGGCGCATGGTCCACCGAGGCACTCGCGACCAAATCGCAATACCTCCAGCCGCGCGATGCCGCGTTGGCGTCCGACATCGTCTATGGAACGCTGCGCCGGAAGGGCGAGTTGGATGCGGTGATGGCGAAGTGCTCATCGCGACCCGTCCCGGACCTTGATCCAAACGTGCGGATCGTGCTGGAGATGGCCCTGTACCAATTGATGTTTCTCGACCGCGTTCCGGACCACGCGGTTGTCAACGATGCCGTCGAATTGACGAAGCGGGCGGGCGAGGCGTCGGCCGCACCTTTTGTGAATGCCGTGTTGCGGCGGGCACTCCGGGAACATCCGGAGGCATCCGAGTTCGCCTCGACTCCGGAATGGATCATGCGCAGTTGGACGCGCAAGTTCGGCCCGGTTGCGGCGAAGGCCATCGCACGGGCGAGCTTGGTGCAGCCGCGGCGATACATTCGGGTCGGCAACGGTGTTCCGCCGGAAGGGGCGCTCGAAACCGGCGTACCCGGATGCTACGAGTTGGCAATCGGATCGCCGGGAACGTACCGGTTCCAGGACATTGGATCCCAAGCCGTGGTGCCGCTGCTGGATTTGCAGCCCGGGCAACGGTTCCTCGACGTGTGCGCGGCACCGGGCAACAAGACGGCGCAGGCATTGGAGTCGGGCGTGTTGGGTGTGGCGTGCGAACTGAGTCCGAAGCGCGCTTGGGGACTGAAGTCGCTCGGCATACCGGTTGTGGTCGCCGACGCCCGCAATCCCCTGCCCTTCTCGTGCAAGTTCGACCGCATCCTGGTGGACGCGCCCTGCACCGGCACGGGGACGCTGTCGCGCAATCCCGAAATTAAGTGGCGGTTGACCCCCGACGACGTTCCCGACCTGCATGGTCGGCAGGTGGCGATCCTGAAGAGCGCGCTGGAGCGGTTGGCCCCGGGCGGGATTGTGGTGTACGCGACATGTTCGCTGGAACGCGAGGAGAACGAGGATGTGGTGGCGGCATCGGGGGCTCGGGTTGTTAGGACGATGCAGCGGGTGCCGGGACGGGATCCGGGGGATGGGTTCTTTGCAGCGGTTTTGACCCGGTAGTGGTGGCATCGGGTGAGCAGGGTGCGTACAATACGAGTAGAGTCCGCCATGCTAACCTCTCCCCTTGTAGTCCCGAACCGGTTCGCTTCGCCGCCAAGCGCGGCAGATCCCGATCCCGACTACGAGCCACGCCTCGCCACGCTGACCGCCGCGATTCAAGAGGGGCTCGCTGCTAGCAATGCCGGCAGGATCGTAAAGCTAAGAACCGTCGATGAAATCGACGCCCTAATGGCCAAGCTCTCGAGAGAGGCGCGTGAGGAGTTCTCGCTTCGGGACTAATGTGCCAGCCAACAATTCGGACGTCGAGGTCCAGTTCACTGAGCCAGCCCTCGGGGATATCAAGGGAGCGCTTAACTAGAGTCGAACAAGGTTCGGTGAATCCGCAGCGGTCCGTTATGAGGCTCTGATCAATCGGGCACTACGCGACTTGGCCGAAGATCCTGACCGACCGTCGGCGAGACATCTCCGCGATGTGCCGATTCCCGGGTTGCGGTCTTATCATTTGGCACTCAGCCGCCACCGTGTCCATGGAGACAGGGTCAAATCACCAAGGCATATCATCGTTTATCGGCGGCTGGGTGAGCGGACCATCGAAATCGTACGAGTATTGCACGAGAGCCAAGTTCCGTCGAGGCACATTGACGAGGATCCACTGACCGCCCTCTGAGGTTCTTCAATTGAGACTAGTCGAGAGTTCAGACAAGACGTCTGCCCGCCACCCGGACACTTCCCTATCATAGCCCTCCCTGCTACTTCCCCTTCAACCCAGCCGAATCCAACACCCACCGCCGCAAAATCTCATACCCTCTATCCCCGGGATTGAACCGCCGTCCCCCCTGGTGCCCGTCCTCTTTCCCCGACTGCACGTTCAACGGCTTCCGCAGCAGCTTGCTCTTCTCCACGTCCCGCTCATCCACCCGCTCCAGCAGCGTCGTGTAATTCAGATACGTCGCCTTCGCCGATAGATACCCGTTGTCATCGGCAGCCTGCAAGCCCATCGACGGAACGCGTCCCGGCACGCCGTGGCAGCCCAGACAAGCAAACTCGTCCTCGCGGTTGGTCTTCGTCAACTCCGGGGCCACCCACGTCCGGAAGTACTCGAAATTCTCACGCCATTCCTTGGACATCGCTGCCACCTCGGGCACATCCGGTTCCACATAGCGAGGTTGCGCCTTCGCCAGCACCGGTCGGATCGCCGGATGCCGGTTCACATGCACGTCCGCACCCAGCGCGACCGCCGCAGACCGCAACCGCCTATCCGCCCCCGTCTCGAACTGCCGCAAATACAGCGACACCGCCCGATCCCGGAACGGCGCATAAGAGTCCGCACCAGTCACCGCGACCGGCTTGTGCACCTCCGGCATCGGCAATTCATGCGTCAACAGCCACTTGATCGACGGCAACCACAGCATTTCGTCCATCTGCGTGTTGAACGTCAACGGGAAGCGCTCCAGCAGCGACATCCGGTGCAAATCGGGATTCGTGTGGATCACCTGCCCAATGCTCTTCGCCACGTACCAGTCCGTCGGGTCCTTCTCCATTTGGGCCAACTGGTGTGTGTTCTCCTCCAGCTTGCCGCGCTCCGGCGCGAAGACCGGCACCAGCAGACCGAAGAAGGTCCGCTGCTGCTCCTCGCTTTTCGGCATGTCCCAGCGCGCCCGCGAGAACAGCTTGATCAACGACCCCGCCAGTTCCGTCCGCCGCTCGGCGTCCTGCGCGCCCCGGAAAATCTGCGCCGCCAACGGCTCCAGGAACTCCATCGTGGCGGGCAGCGAGATCACCCGCGGGTCCGACAGCGACGTCGCCGCCAGCGTCCGCATCGACTCCGGCCCTTCGCTCGAATACGACAGCACCTTCTTCTGCAGCGGGTCGTAGGTCGCGTTGGCCGAGGCCTCGATCGCCAGCCGCATCCCGATGTCGTTCTTCTCCGATTCCGCCTTGGCCCAGAAAGGCAGCAGCGCCTTGCCCACCATCTCGGCCGAGCCGGGCGTCACGTACCCCATCTGCCCGGGACCGCCGTCGCCGCCCGCCATGCTGTAGTAGGTGCCCGCGATGCCAGCAACCCGCCGCGCCAGCAAGGGACTACCGCCCGTCTCCAGCTTCTTCGTGATCGCCGCGAACAACTGCGCCAATTCGGGATACTGGTGCTCCTTGCTCCCGTTGGCTCGCTGCCCGTTGGCGATGAACAACGCTTCCGTCTGGTAACGCTTGGTTGTTTCGACCAGCGCCGAGGACTCGGGCTTTTCCAAAGTCGTCAGAAATGCCTCGTTCAAAGTCTTCCGGACCGGCGGATTCCACACCCACCAGTTCCACGCCGCGCGTGTCGACCAAGCGCGCACCGCAGGCGAAGGATCGTCGTTCATCATGCGGGCCAGAGTCCCGGCGACGCGCGGGAAACCGGCTGCGGTGCGGGACAACACCCCGTCGGCACGCATCACCATCGCACCCGCCATAGCTTCGCGGGTGAGGTCGTCGGCCTTCGGATAGGCGGCGAAGAGGACGTCCCAGCCCTTGTCGTCGAGCAATGTCTGGCGCATGCCCCAACGGGCGGCCTCGCGGACCATCTTCACCGGATCGCCCAAACCACGCACCTGCGCGGCAATTCCCAATTCGTTGTGGACCGCGCCCAGCGCGATCTGAGCCCAGTAGCGGACCTGCGGATTGGCGTTATCCGCGCCGGGCAGGATCAGGTCGATGAACGACCAGTCCTCAGGCTGCAAGCCCAACTGCGCCATCTCACGGAAACGGGCAATCGTGTCGGCGAGGGATTCCCCTGCGACCGGCGCGTAGTCCGAAGCCTTGTGCGGCACGGGCGTTTCGGGATAGAGGCGCGAGAGGGCGTGGATGGTGTACGCGGTCGTCACGAAACCCGTCAGCGCGGCGCGATTCCAGCGGCCATACGGGTCCTGCATCTTGAGCAACGCGTCGACGCCCCGGCGCACCGCCGGGTCCTTGTCGTCGTGGCCGAGTCCGGCCAAGGCGGTCACGGCCAGCGCGGTCGGGGCCGGGTCGGTGTCCGCAGCGTCCGCCGTTTTGTCTTTCAATGCCCCGTTGGGATTGAAGCCCCACGCCCCGTCATCCTTCTGGATCGACCGGAGTTTCTTCTCGTCCGCCGCGATCTGGACTCGCGAATCGTCCCACAGCTTCTTGGCCGCATCCGATTCGCCGCGAACCGCGACGTAGTCCTGCGGGAAGGTATGGGTGAAGAACTCGATGCGGTTCGACAAGTCGTCGCTGTACTGCGGGCGGACCTTGAGCAGCTTCTGGGCCTTCTCTTCCAGCGAGGCGAGGTATTTCTCGTCGTGCGTGCGGTCCCATGCCGTGCGCAGGATCTCCCCGGCGAGCCGGTAGACCACGGACTGCCCCACGTTCGAGCCCGGACCCGCCGCGTTGATGCCGCTGGGGTCGCTCGACTGCAGCACAAAATTTGCGGTGCGGATCTGCTGCGCCGAATGGAGCCGACGCGCGGGCAGGAACTTTTCCGCCATCGCCACGTTGTAGCCGGCCACGCGCGTACCCGCCGGACCGTCGCCCAGATCGAGCGGGGCGAGGCTGGTGTTGTTCGCCGCATCCTGAAGCACGTTGGTGGGCCGCAACGATTCGTACATCAGATTCAGCAGATGCCGGTAGTTGGCCACGTTCTCGATGCGGTAGCCGTTGAGGACGGCACCCGCCGAACCCCAAACGCCCGACTGCGTGTGGCAACTCATGCAATGCGTGCCCAGCAGGCTGCCGACTTCGCGGCTGCGGCGCTCCACGGCGGCCCCGCGCGGACGGTTCTGCAACCAGGCATCCACTTGGGAGACCTGGTCGTACATGGCCATGCGGACGGCTTGGCGCGGGTCGGTGTAGGGGCCGGGCTTGCGCAGCCGCAGTTCCACCTCGTAGCCCGGAGAATTCGCCTCCACCTTGAGGAAATAGACCCCCTTCGGCTGCAGGGTGCGGGTGATTTCGGTGCGGTGGCCCTCGGTCTGCTGGTGGACGCGCTCGTTGGCGTTCGCGCCTTCGCGGTATTCCTTGCCGTCGGCGGTATAGAAAAGGACCTGCGCGACCACGAGCGGGTCCGGCACCACGAGGTTCGCGGTGAAGATGCGCGGCTCGGAGCCTTTGTATTCAATGCGGAACCAATCGAGGCCGGAGGTTCCGACCTTGCCGTTGTCGAAGTATTCGATGTCGTCGGCGCTGCCGGTAATGTGGAGCGTTTCATCGGTGCCGCTTTCTCCGGTCAATGCCGCCCCCATCTGGATGGGCTGGGCCTCGGCGATGGAGTTGTTGGGCTCGACCTCGACGATCATGCCGCGCTTTGAGACGCCGAAATCGACGGGCGTCACCTGGGCGCGCAGCGGCACCCGCAGACCCGCGGGCCACGGGGTGGACTTCGGGAAGCGGTCGGCCTTCAGGACTGTGCCGGGTTCGCGCCAACGGGCGAGGTTGAAATCGGCCTCCTCGTCGGTGACGGCGGAAACCTTCAGTTCCATGGGCCCGGTTTTCGCGGGCCGGTAGACCATGTAGAAATCGGGGTCGAGGGCGTGCAGCACCTTGCGGTAGCCGCCGAATTCCACGGCGACCCGCCCGTTCGCAGGCAACTTCGACGGGGCCGGGAGGCCGACCGAGACCTCGACCGTCGCCCCGGCCTTCACGTTGAACGAACGCGAGTAGCTCCCGCCAAACTCAACGACCGCCGAGGGTTGCGGAACCTGCGCAACCGCTACGGCCAAACAGCCCGCGATTGCCAGCCACCTCACTGCGCGTCTCCCAGGTCGTAGGCGTCAGAGACCGACATCGTGACGATGAACGATCCGAGATTGTTCTGCCAGTGGGCGTTGTCATTCACGGCCAAGCGCAACCGTCCCGCCGGTTTTCCAGTGAGCGAGCCTTTCGCACCGACGAAGAACATGTCGCCCGCTCCGCCAACACGCCCGACCAGTGCGCCGAACGGCTGGCCATCCACTAGATTCGACTTATAGGCGGGCGCGCCGGGCTTGGTCAAGCCGTTGGCGTCGGTGGCCCAGCTGTCGGTCTCCCACGAAAGCCGGACAAAGCCCTTAGCCGAAGAATCAATCTTCGATGAGGCCGTCAGCGCGACGCCCGTGTCGAGGAATTCGATCTGCGTCGAATGCGCCAGCGCATGGACTTTCATGACCCGCTTCACGGTGGACCGGCGTTGTGCGAAGACCCGCACGTTGCCCCATTCCACTTTGGTGGTCTTGCCGTCCGCCGCGACGATATCCAAGGCCGGACCGGTGAGCTTGCCGCGAAGCATGTCGCCATTGTGGAGCCGTGCCAGGCTCAAGGTACGGTCAGGGCCGTCTGCCGCTGAGGGGATGATCCGCTCGAAGAGGCGGTAGAGGGGCTTGGGCTCGTGCTGGTCGGTGTCCTTGTAGGCCTTGAGGAGCGGGGTGATCACTGGGAGGCCGATGTAAGTCAGTTCCTCCACCGCGAGGTCGCGTTGTGCGCGCTCCTTCCCTTGGATCGCCGCGATTCCAGCGGTAATCCGGCCGTTCTCGAACTCCGACGCCGGAGCGCCGTTGTGGATCGAAAGGACGTCGGCGATGGGCAGCGCGCCCGGCTTGCCGTCCCGCTCGAAGGGTACTGTTTTCAATTGGGTACGACCTTCGAGGGTGGTCCCGTCGGTCATGCGGACCATCACCCACGGAGGGGCGGCGGTCAGGAAGACGGGGAGGAGGAGGGAGAGAATCGCGCGGCGCAGCATTTGGTGAATTATATCAGCGTGGCGAATGGGTTGACGAGGGCACATCCAGCATTCATACTAATGCATATGAGAACTACACTGCTGATCGACCCTGGCCTCCTGGAGCAAGCTCGGGAACTGACAGGTATCGCGGAGAAAACGGCACTGGTCAAGGCTGGCTTGGAGGCACTCATAGCGAAGGAGTCCGCCCGACGCTTGGCAGCACTCGGCGGTAGCCAACCCGACCTCGCACCAATCCCGAGACGGCGCACCGCATGAATGTCCTCGTAGACACATCCGTTTGGATCGAGCACTTCCGCAACTCCCAGCCAAACCTGGTGCAACTGCTCGACTCAGAACTGGTTGTCGTACACCCGTTTGTGGCTGGAGAGTTGGCGTGCGGAAATCTCAAGGACAGAACGAAAGTGCTTCGGCACATCAATGCCCTGCCCCGCGTCGGCATGGCGACCCACGCCGAGGTGATCCATTTGATCGAGGCACAGAAACTGTGGGGAACCGGCTTGGGCTGGGTAGACCTCAATCTCTTGGCCTCTGCCCGACTGGCTGGTTGCCTCCTCTGGTCGTTTGACAAGCGACTGGCGAAAACGGCGGAAGACTTGGACGCGGGCTATACGAAATGGAAGAACTGAGCGTGGCGAGGGAGTTTCCAATTCCCCAGCAAGAATCGGATATCCCGACACCTGCTTCCCCCGCTATCGTCGAAGCATGGAACAACTCCTCGAAACCGGCTTCGCCCGCACCGGTCCACTACTGACGCGCGACGAATGCCTCGAAATCCGGGATCTCTACTCCCACCCGGCCAACTTCCGCAGCCGCGTCAACATGGCGCAATTCCGATTCGGACGTGGCGAATACCAGTATTTCCGCAACCCGCTTCCGCCGGTAGTACACCGACTCCGTGAGACACTCTACGCCCAGCTCGCGCCAACCGCAAACGCCTGGGCGGCTGATCTAGGAGTGGAAGCCGAATTCCCCGTCCAGCTACTCGCATTCCTCGACCGCTGTCACGACGCCGGACAAAACAAGCCCACTCCGCTGATCCTGAAATATAGTCGGGGCGACTTCAACTGCCTCCACCAAGACCTCTACGGCCCGGTCTTCTTCCCGTTCCAAGTCATCGTCGGCCTCTCCGATCCAGACTCGGAATACACCGGCGGCGAGTTGGTCCTGGTCGAGCAACTCCCCCGCGCCCAGTCCAAGGCGCAGGCACTCAAACTCCCGCAGGGTCACGGCATCGCCATCACCACCCGTCATCGGCCGGCCCGCGGCACGCGCGGCGTCTATAAGGTGAACATGCGCCATGGCGTCAGCCCGGTTCTTGACGGCGAACGGTTTACATTGGGGGTGATCTTCCATGACGCGGAATAGTAATGACACCCGGTTCTGGCAGGCCGTCCAAGCGCGCGACGCCCGCCTCGACGGCACCTTCTTCTACGGCGTCCTCACAACGGGAGTCTTCTGCCGACCCGGCTGTCCCGGCCGCACTCCCAACCGCGAAAACGTCCGGTTCTACGCCACGCCATCCGACGCCGAACGCGACGGCCTCCGCGCCTGCCTCCGCTGCCGACCCCTCGCGCTCACCGGCATGGACCCTTGGGCCGACCGCATCGCCGCCCTTTGCCGCTACATCGAGCGCCACGCCGACGCACCCCTGACACTCGCCGACCTCAGCCGCGAGGCCGGACTCAGCCCGTACCACCTGCAGCGCAGCTTCCGCGCCATCCTCGGCGTCACGCCCAAGCAATATCTGGACAACCACCGGATCGCGGAATTTAAGGCCAGTCTGCGCAAGCCCGATGCGGATGTGACCGCCTCGATCTACGATGCAGGGTACGGCTCAGCCTCGCGAGTCTACGAAAAGGCCGACACCAGCCTCGGCATGACGCCGATGGAATACCGGTCGGGCGGGCGGGGGCTCCAGATCACCTACGCCACGGCGGAAACACCGGTGGGGGAGATGATGGTCGGCGCAACCGACCGCGGCCTCTGCTTCCTCCAATTCGGAGCCGACGCGCCGGGACTCCGTGACGCGCTCGCCGCCGAATACCCGAACGCGACGCTGGTCCCGATGGCGACACCCGCCCCGCAGGAGTTCCAGACGTGGATCGACGCACTCAACCGGCACCTTGAAGGCCATGAGCCCGACCTGAGGCTCCCGGTCCATGTCCGTGCGACCGCGTTCCAGCTCAAGGTCTGGCGCTACCTGCAGTCGATCCGGCATGGCACCGTCCAGAGCTACTCTGAGGTCGCGTGCGGTATCGGTCAGCCGAAAGCGGCGCGGGCTGTGGCGAGCGCTTGTGCGGCCAACACGGTCGCGCTGGCGATTCCCTGCCATCGCGTGATCCGAGGAACGGGCCACCTCGGAGGTTATCGCTGGGGGCTGGAGCGGAAGCGGGTTCTAATCGACAGGGAACGCGGAACCCGGCCTTCCGCCCCTGTGCTGTAATGAAGTTATGGAAGTCGAAATGAAGATCCGCGCATTGATGATGGACCCGGATACCAATATGCCGATCGTCATTCTGAAAGATTCCACCTCGAACCACGTGCTTCCGATTTGGGTCGGCATCTACGAGGCCAATGCGATCGCGCTGGAAATCGAAAAAGTCTCGACGCCGCGGCCCATGACGCACGACCTCATCAAAACCCTGCTGTTGGGCTTGGACGCGGGCATCCGCAAGGTTGTGGTCAACGAGATGAAGGACGACACGTTCTTCGCCATCATTTGGGTGGAGAAGGACGGCGAGTTGATCTCGGTGGACTCCCGCCCGTCGGACGCGCTGGCGCTGGCGCTGCGCTTGGATTGCCCAATCTATGTGGACGATTCGGTGCTGCGGACGGCCAAGAAGGCAGCGACCACGACCGACAAGGCCCATAGCAGCTCGGAGTTGAAGCGCTACCTCGAGAACCTCGCGGACGAGGATCTCGGTCGTTACAAGATGTAGTCCTATGCGGATACTCCTCGCGGCGTTTTTCGCTTCGGCACTGTCTGCAGCCCCGGCTTTCACAATTCCGCAGATTCTGGGAGCGCCGTTTCCCGAAGGGATGGTCGCCTCTCCCAAGAAGGACGCGCTCGCGTGGGTCCAAATGGAGAAGGGCGTTCGCAACATCTGGATCGCCCGTGCGCCCGGTTATTCCGCTTCCGCAGTCACGAAGTTCCGCGACGATGACGGCCAAGAGATTTCGGAACTCGTTTGGAATCAAACGGGTACGACAGTATACTTCACGCGGGGCGGAGATCCCAATGGACGGGGCGAAATTCCCAATCCACGCAGCGAGGTCCGGGGAGTCAAACAGGAAATCTGGGCGCTGACGTCGCCTGGCGAGGCCCGCAAGATTGCCGACGGCCACTCCCCTGCCCCGTCGCCCGACGGCTCTACGATTGCGTTCCTCCAAGGCGGTCAGATCTGGACGATCGGCGTTTCGCCAGAGGCAAAACCCACCCAGTTGGTGCACGCACGAGGTTCCGCCGAGGATCTGGCATGGTCGCCGGACGGCAAACGCCTCGCGTTCACGAGTAGCCGCACCGACCACAACTTCATTGCCGTCTATACGCTGGCCGGCAGCACGCTGACATTCCTCGACCCCAGTGTGGACCGCGACCAATCGCCGTCATGGGCGCCAGACGGGAAGCAGATTGCGTTCCTGCGGCTGCCCTCGGGGCGCTACGTGTCCCAATGGGGACCGAAACGCACCGGGGAACCGTGGTCGATTCGCGTCGCGGATTCCGCCACGGGCAAGGGCCGCGAGATTTGGCGCGCCCAGCCCGGGATGGGCAGCGTGTTTTGGCGGATGGTGTCGGACAGCCAGCTGCTTTGGACCGCCAACAGTCGCATCGTCTTCCCGTGGGAGGGCGACGGCTGGCTGCACCTCTATTCCATCCCGTCGACCGGAGGCCCTGCACTCAAACTCAGTTCCGGCGATTTCGAGATCGAGCATGTGGCCCTTGCGGCGGACTCCAACTCGGTCGTTTTTTCCTCCAACCAAACGGATACCGACCGCCGCCATCTCTGGACCGTTCCAGCATCCGGCGGCACGCCTCGCCGGTTGACGCCGGGCAATGGCATCGAATGGGTGCCCGTGCCCCTGGCCGGGAACACGGTCGGGCTGTTCCGATCCGACGCGCGGCTACCCGCCCGCGCCGCCCTACTGGAAAACAACGCGGTGCGCGACTTGGTCCCGAATGCCATCCCGTCCGACTTCCCCGCCCCGTCCCTGGTGGACCCGCAAACGGTTGAGATTTCCGCCTCCGATGGCATGCGGCTGCACGGCCAGATCTTCCTGCCGCCGTCGGGAACCGGCAAGCACCCGGCGGTAGTATTCTTCCATGGCGGATCTCGACGGCAGATGTATCCCGGCTGGCACAGCATGTTCTACTACCACCAAGCCTACGGTTTCAACCAGTACTTGGCATCGAAGGGGTATGTGGTGCTGTCCGTGAACTACCGCAGCGGCACCGGTTACGGCGAACTCTTCCGCGAGGCACTTGATTACGGGGCCACCGGAGGCAGCGAATATGCCGACGTCCAAGGAGCGGCTTTGTATTTGCGGTCGCGGCCCGACGTAGACCCGGCCCGAATCGGCGCATGGGGCGGTTCCTACGGCGGCTACCTCACCGCCATGGGCTTGGCGCGCGCCTCCGATCTATACGCGGTCGGTGTGGACCTTCACGGCGTCCACGATTGGAACCTCGAAATCCGCAATTACGCCCCCGATTACGACCCCGAGCGCAAGTTGCAGTTCGCCAAAACGGCCTTCGCGTCCTCCCCGATGGCCTACATGTCCACATGGAAGTCGCCGGTACTCTTGATCCAGGGTGACGACGACCGCAATGTCGAATTCGCCAACACCATCCTGTTGGCCGAGGCGCTCCGCAAGCAGGGCGTCTATTTCGAACAACTGATCTTCCCCGACGAGATCCACGATTTCCTCGTCCACGCCGACTGGCTCAAAGCCTATGCTGCTGCCGATGAGTTCCTAGGACGGTATCTGAAGCCGTGATCCGGGAAGCAGTCGTCGTAGCCAGTTCCCGAACGCCGCTGGCGAAGTCCTTCCGTGGCTCGTTCAACATGACCCTGCCTGCGGACTTGGCTGCGCATTGCATCCGCGACGTGCTGCGCAAGGTTCCGGCCTTGGATCCGGCGCTGGTGGAAGACGTATTCCTCGGCTGCGGCCAGCCGCACGGAGTACAAGGACACAACGTCGCCCGGGTCGCCGCGATGCTGGCGGGACTTCCGACATCCACGGCCGCCGCCACGGTCAACCGGTTCTGCTCGTCGGGGTTGCAATCCATCGCGATGGCAGCCCACCAGATCGTACACGAAGGTGCCACGGCAGGCATCGGCGGCGGGGTCGAAAGCATTTCGTTGATCACCCGCGACTCCTACCCGCATCCGGAATTGGCGCGGACCCTCCCCGGCATTTACATGGTGATGGGCGACACGGCGGAGGTGGTCGCCAAGCGCTACGGGATTTCGCGGCTGGCGCAGGATGAATACGCCCTCGAAAGCCAGCATAGAACCGCCCGAGCCCAGGCCGAGGGGTTCTTCGCGGGCGAAATCGCGCCCATCCCGGTGACGATGGCGCTGCTCGACAAAAAGACGGGCGAGCGCATCGGCACCCGCGACGTCCTGTGCGACCGTGACGAGTGCAACCGCCCGGACACGACGCTCGAAGGCTTGGCGGCTCTGAAACCCCACTTCGACCCCGACAGCGGGCTCGGTTCCGTTACTGCCGGCAACGCGTCACAGCTTTCCGACGGGGCGTCGGCGACCCTGTTGATGGCCCGGGACGAGGCCGACCGCCTCGGCATCCCCTACACCCTCGTATTCCGGGGCTTCACATCGGTCGGCTGCGACCCGGATGAAATGGGCATCGGTCCGGTCTTCGCCGTGCCCCGGCTGCTAGCGCGGCATGGCTTGACGGTCGACGACATCGACCTGTGGGAGCTGAACGAGGCGTTCGCCTCACAGGTTCTCTACTGCCGCGACCGGCTCGGAATCTCTACAGAAAAGCTGAACGTGAACGGCGGCTCCATTGCCATCGGCCACCCGTTCGGGATGACGGGATCGCGGATGACGGGGACGTTGGCGAACGAGATGGCGCGACGACCGGGGTCGAAGTACGGCGTCGTCACGATGTGCGTGGGCGGCGGACAGGGCGCGGCGGGGTTGTTCGAAAAGGCTTAGGACCCAGTCCACTCCATCACAACAGCCGACTCGACCGGCTCCGTGTAGTATGCATCCACTTGCGCCCAGCCAAACGCGGAGCGGCACGCTGGAGACTGAATTACGAAGGGCGGATGATTTTCGGTGGTTAACCGGTCGTCTCAAGAATTGGCGTCCACTCCGCTCTGACCGATGTGCGTAGGTGGCCCCGGTGGCACCGTACCTCGCTGGAATTCTGTAACGAAGGCAAGGACCACGGTCCCTACGGAGATCCAACAGGCCGCTTCCAGCAAGAACACCAGCAGGGTCCCTGTCGGTAAGGGAGAGTGGTCCATCATGTTTGCCAAGTACCATCCTCCGCGAGTCCAGGCCGTGTAGAGCACGATCAAGTAGAGCGATGCGGCGATATAGAACCAGCCCACCTTCCTCCAAGGCAACACTACCCACCAAGGGACGATCCAGCTGAGGTATTGTGGGCCAAATCCCGAGATCACGAAAACGAACAGGAACGCGATCAAACCGCAGCTCGCAAACAGAGTCGCACTGCGGGCGCGGAAGTGAAGCCAGAAAGACGCCAGGAGCACCACCGATAGCGCCAAGGGCCTCCCAATAAGCCGGTAACGATCGAGAGTCTCCCCGGGAAGCAAGTAAGCGATCTCCGGCAAGCCCCAGGAACCGGAGACCGGGTTGTAGCCAAACACGCCTCGGATCACCAAGGCCGGATCCTGGACCAAGTAGGGAAAGGAGGCGGCCAGCCAGACAAGCCCCGCCGACAAGGCGAATCCGATGCGAGAGCGCCATGAACCGATCGCGAACAGGATTGCGGGCACAAAGACGATCGGCACCACTTTGATGTTCATGGCCATGCCCAGCGCTGCTCCCGCCAGCCAAACGGAGCGGCCTGTATCAAGAAAATAGATCGACAGCATGAGGAAACAGACCATAATGGGATCCGTGTTTCCGTGGAACCCGGACACCAGAATCGACACCGGCGAAAGTGCCAACAGGAGCAGGGCCGACCGACGCACCGGAAGCCTTTCAGCCTTCAGAATGCCGCAGACGAGCAAAAACATGGCGAGGTCGGCGACGGCTCCACTTGCGCGCAGCCATACGCGGAGCGGCACGCTGGAGACTGCCGATGCCTTTCCCCAAGTCCGAATGAGGTAGATCATGAAGGGCGGATGATTGAAGGGCTCCACACTGTACGTCTTCCCCTGCCAAGAGGGCGCGGCTCCGTCGCGGTAAAGCGCCAGTCCCCCCTCTGACTGGATTTTGCGAAGGTCGGCCTCCCAGGTCAGGACGTCGTTGGTCCCATAGGTAGTGAACGACAGGGTGAGTTTTACGGCGAAGGCGAAGAAGCAGCCCAATACGAATATCCGGCTACGGTGCTTTCGGCAAGAAGGCATCACAGATTCCTGAGGTGGACCCCATCGTATGGACAGTTTTTGGCCTATCCTTAATGGTGGCGGCTGTTGAACATCAATGGGGGAAGGCGGCATGAGACCGCCATCCACTCCGGCCTTGGCTGGACGCTCGGGTCGCATCCCTTGACCAG
>CAIVPR010000110.1 GCA_903907865.1 uncultured Acidobacteriia bacterium | reverse complement strand
CGGCCCGGCGAAGCGCACCCTTGCGCGCGAGTACCGTTCTGGCACCCCGGAATGCCGGCGGGCGGGGCCGTCGGGTTGGGCGGCCCATCCTGCTGGTGGGTTTTGAGCCTTTCCGCTGCCGGGCCGCTAGTTCCGCGCCCCGGCCTCCCGGATCCGGTCCCCGCACACCACCTCCAGGCGGTTCAGCATCTGCTTCCACCCCTGCACCGTCTCCCACTTCCGCGACTGCTTGTCCAGCGCCATGTACAGCAGCTTCAACGCCGCCTCCTCCGACGGGAACGACGCCCGGTTCTTGATGATTTTCCTCAGCGTCATATGCAGCTGCAGCGACTCCACCGCGTTGGTCGTGTACCACCTTCCGCACCTCCTCCGGGAACTCGAAGAATGGCACCACCCGCTCCCACTGCTCCCGCCACTGCCGCGCCGCCGCCGGATGCTTTCTTCCACGTGGCCTCGAACTCGTCCAACTGCCGCTTGGCCTCCTCCGCCGTCGCCGCCCGGTAGCCGTTCTTCAGGTCCGCGGCCACCTTCCTCCGGTCCTGCCACGGCACGTAGTTCAGGCTCGCCCGGATCATGTGGACGATGCATAACTGCACCTTGGTCTTCGGAAACACTGTCTCTATTGCCTGCGGAAAGCCCTTCAGGCCGTCCACCCAGGCCAGGTAGGTGTCCCTGACGCCCCGGTTGCGCAGTTCCGTCAGCACCCCCAGCCAGAACTTGGCCCCCTCGTTGGCCGAGGTCCACAGGCCCAGGACATCCTTCCTTCCATCCAAGTCGACGCCCAGCGCCACGTACACGGCCCGGTTTTCCACCCGGCCCTCGTGCCGCATCTTCACGTACAGCGCGTCCAGGAACACCACCCCGTAGAACGGTTCCAGCGGCCTGTTCTGCCACGCGCGCACCAGGTCGGTGACCTCGTCGGTTACCTCGCTGATCAGTGCCGGGCTGACCTCGGTGTGGTAAATCTCCTCCAGGTGCCCCCGGATCTCGCGCGTGGTCAAGCCCATCGCATAGAGGGAAAGAATCTGGCCGTCCAGTTCCGGCCAGCGCCGTTGGCCCACCGACGGATCGTGCCTCGAGTACCCCAGGTGCGCCGTCCCCGCGAAGCGCGCGCTCCACCACGGCCTTGGTCAGTTGGGCGATCACCCCCTGCACCTCCTCGTACGTCCTGGCGTTCCCCATCAGACGGTCCAACGCCTCGTCGTTTTCCCTTGTGTCCTTCTTCTGCTTCCTCATCTCGTTCTCCTCTATTTTCTCCCGGAGAACGCTTACACAGTTTTCTGGACACCCTCTTCGAGGTGGCCGACGGGCTGGAACTCGCGGTGGTAGCGGCGGGCGTAGCGGATGAATTGTTTGCGGTCCTCGCAGGCTAGGAGGACTTCGCTGGCGAGGCTACCGTGACGGGAGGCGTTTTGGGAGCAGATTGCGCGGCCCTCGGGCGTGCGGGGGCCGGTGGATTTCTGGGCGTTCAGCCGGTTGGCGGCGAGTTGTCGTTCCGATAGCATAGGGCTTCCTCCGAGGTGGAGTATGCCATGGAGGGCAGGGGAAACCGAACTCGGATCCTTGGATGTTATTGATTTGGTTGGAAATATAGTTTGTGACTGGGCTTGCCGGAGACGGGGGTTTTCGCAACGGGAACGTTGGTCAATGAAGTTCTCGCAGGGTACGCGTAAAGGCACGCAGAGTACGCAGTTTCAGGAGGGTTGAAACCGGGATGAAGCGGGCTGACGTGAGGGAACTGCGGGCGGCGATGCTGCCGCCCGTGGTCTGCGTGCGGTTTACAGGAACGTCTTGAACTCCATCACATCGCCGTCCTGCACCACATATTCCTTGCCTTCCGTCCGCAGCTTGCCCAGCTCGCGGGCGCGGGCGAAGCTACCGCATGACACAAGGTCGTCGTAGGCGACGGTTTCGGCTGAGATGAAGCTCTTCTCGAAGTCGGAGTGGATGACGCCCGCCGCGATGGGGGCCTTGTCGCCCGCGCGGATGGTCCACGCGCGCGTTTCCTTCTCGCCGGTGGTGAGGTATGTCCTCAGGCCCAGCAGGTAGTATGCCTCGCGGATGAGCGTTCCCGCGCCGCCCTGTTCCACGCCCAGTCCGGCAAGGTACTCGGCGCGGTCCTCGGGCGACAGCGACACGAGTTCGGCCTCGATTTCCGCCGACACGACCACGCAGCCCGTGCCGTGGTGGTGCGCCACATAGTCGCGAACCTTCGCTACCCACGGATTGCCGTCGGGATTCGCCAAGTCCTCCTCGCCAACGTTGCAGGCAAAGAGAGTCGGCTTGCCGGTGAGCAGGAAGAGGCCCTTCATGAGTGCGGCTTCTTCCGGGCTGGCCTCGATGCTGAAGGCGAACTGTCCGGAATCGAGGTGAGGTTCGAGGCGGTCGATCAGGGCGATTTCCGCGCTGGCCTTCTTGTCCCCGCCCTTGGCCGCCTTGGCCTGCTTGAGCCTGCGCTTCTGGATGGCGTCGATATCGGCGAGGATCAGCTCGGTGTTGATGACGTCGATGTCGCGGATGGGGTCGACCGTATCCATGACGTGCTCGATGTTGGTGTTTTCGAAGCACCGAACGACCTGCACGATGGCATCCACCTCGCGGATGTGGCCGAGGAACTGGTTGCCCAGGCCTTCGCCCGCGCTGGCACCTTTGACCAGACCGGCGATGTCGACAAACTCGAAGATGGCCGGTATCAGTTTCTGGGAGCCGCTGATTTTCGAGAGGACCTCGAGCCGCTCGTCCGGGACAGTGACGATTCCCTGGTTGGGCTCGATGGTGCAAAAACGGTAGTTGGCCGCCATGGCCTTCCTCGACTGGGTGAGGGCGTTGAACAAAGTACTCTTCCCCACGTTCGGGAGGCCGACGATTCCTGCACTAAGCATAAACAACCAGTTTATCGGTTGACCCGATTCGAAGGCCGCAGCCACCGCCCTTGCATGATCGGGAAGCCGCGAATGATCGGCTGAATGCTCTTTGGAAACCGGGTTGGGCGGCGGCTAGGGCGAAGATCGATTCCGGTGCAGCATGGGGCGCTCGCAGCATACTTCCCGCACGGGGGGGCACGCCGACCCGGCAACTCGACTCGGGCACGGCAATTGGGAAATGCTTTAACAGCCAACCGCAACCGCAGATGGAACAAACTAGGATCATCTAAAGGTCCTCAAAGGTGCGTGATATTGAATCGGGCGATGTGGTCTGTATCACCCGTTGGGTGAACGGCAGCGCGGGTCTCGAACAAACACTCCCTTGCGGTCGTGGCTCGGTAACAGGCTGATTCCGCAGAGCCGCGACCGCGAGGGAGCGTTTGTTCGGGGAACAGGGAATGCCGTGCACGGCCAACTGCCGTTTCCAAGATGCTCAACGCTGCGTTGCGATTCGCTTACTCTGAAGGTCCTCAAAGGTGCGCGATATTGAATCGGGCGATGTGATCTGTATCACCCGTTGGGTGAACGGCAGCGCGGGTCTCGAACAAACACTCCCTTGCGGTCGTGGCTCGGTAACAGGTTGATTCGGCGGAGCCGCGACCGCGAGGGAGCGTTTGTTCGGGGAACAGGGAATGCGCCCTAGCACGGCTAACTGCCGTTTCCAGGATGCTCAAGGCCGCGTTGCGATTCGCCTACTCTGAAGGTCCTCACAGGTGCGCGATATTGAATCGGGCGATGTGATCTGTATCACCCGTTGGGTGAACGGCAGTGCGGGTCTCGAACAAACACTCCCTTGCGGTCGTGGCTCGGAACCATGCTGATTCCGCGGAGCCGCTCTTCGGAAACCGGGCTGGGCTGCCTCCAGGATGATCAACGCCGTGTTCCGGCACTCGGGCGGCCATCGCGCCCCGACGGCGGGGATGGTTGATAATTGGAAAACGCCGCGGGGCGCAAGGCAACCTTAATGACTCGCATATTCGCCTATCGAACGTTCCGATTCCTCCTGCTGGCGAGCTTCGCGTCTGAGCTGGGCTCGTGGATTCAGCTGGCCGGATCCGACTGGTTTGTCACGGCTCAGACCCTCGACCCGTTCACCGTATCCCTGCTCGGCGCGGCCATGATGTTGCCGACCTTTCTATTCGGGATTCCTTCCGGGGTGCTGGCGGACATCCTCGGCAGGCGCAATGTCCTGTTGTTTGCCCAGGTGTGGATGCTGGGAACCTCCGTGGCGATGACCCTCCTGCTCAAGACAGGAAGACTGACACCACCCGCCTTGATCGTCCTGACATTCTGCCTTTACAGTGGCATCTCAATCCAGGAGCCCGCGCTGCACGCGACGTTTCCTGAACTGGTGCCCCGCGACTTGCTGCCCACCGCCGTCTCGCTTCACGGTGCCGAGTGGGCGGGAGCCAAAGCCATCGGTCCGATCATCGGGGGAATCATGATCCAGCGTTGGGGAATTCCGTCCGCGTTCATCGCCAATGTCGTCTCCTACCTCGGTCTCATTGTGTTCCTGTGGTACTGGAAGCTGGACTGGGAGGCCCGCTCCACGTTTAGCCAGTTCCGGGAATCGATCACAACCGGCGCGACTTACCTTGGCGCTTCCCGGAGTGTCCAAAGGCTTCTGATCCTGAGCGGGACGATCACCTTCAGCACCATGGCCCCGATCATCCTGACCCCGCTGGTGGCCCGGACGACACTGCACGTGGACAGCGGGGGATTTGGAATGCTGATGTCCTGCCTTGGGGTCGGGTCGCTCCTCGCGACGCTCCTTGCCGCCGGTCTGATTCGTGTCCTGAACGCGACGAAAGTCGCTGTCACGGGTTTGTTGCTTGCGGCGTTGTCGATCGGGCTCCAGTCTGTCGTGCGGACGCCCGTTCCCTTTGGTGCCATTTTGGTGCTGGGCACGTTTGGCGGCATGCTTGCGACTATGGCCGTGGTTGTGTCGATGCAGCGCTGTTTACCCGGACACCTTCGGGGGCGCTTCATGGGCCTCTATCTGGTGGTGTTTGCCGGAGGGTCGACGCTGGGCGCGATTCTCACAGGTTGGACGGCGAGGCAAACCAGCATTCCGGCGACGCAGCAATTGTCCAGCTTGCTACTGCTAGTGCTTGCGGTGGCCACGGTGGCTGTCGGCTTGCCCGAGGATTCCCCGGCTACGAACCCTCAACTGTCGGCGGAAGCTCTTTAGCCTTGTATTTGAACAACGGCCGGACGGCGTTGGCGATGCCCATCCACAGGCTCGCCTCGAAGATGGCCGCCGCTCCCAGGGTTCCGAGGTGAAGGAAGAACACCCCGGACCAGATGCCGACGGTGGGGACCACGGCGAGCACTTCCGAGGTGTTCAAGTTCTCCTTAAGTTCCTCGGATAGCTGGAACAGCGTCGGGATCCGGTTCAGATTGGCGTCCATCAACACAATCCGGGCCGTATCGATGGCCGCCGTTGCGGCACCGTGGAGCGAAATCGACAGGTCCGCGGTCTTCATGGCAACGGAATCGTTGAGGCCGTCGCCCACAAAGCACACGGACCGTCCCTGTTCCTGAAGCTGGCGGACATGGTCGGCCTTACCTGCCGGAAGGGTGTTGGCGAAGTAGTCCTCAATGCCGAGTTTCTGGGCCAACGCGCGCGTGGGACCCTCCTGGTCCCCGGAGATGATATAGACCTTGAGCTTACGGCGAAGAAGCTTTTCGATTACCGCCTTGGCCTCCGGGCGCAGCGTCGGGGTAAGTTGGATGGCCCCGATGACGCGATCATCGGCGGCCACCATAACCACCGAGTCACCCGTGGCGTGGATCTCCTCTTGGAACTCCAGCAACCGGGGAGGCAGGAAAACGCCCTCCAGATTCATGAACCGCTGGCTGCCCACGCGGATGACGCGCTCGTCGATCTTAGCCCGCAGGCCGTACCCGATCTGGCAGGTGGACTCGGCAATGCCGGTGATCGGCAGTCCGTGTTCCCGCGCGGACTTTACGATAGCCCTCGCAATGGGATGGTTCTGATATTGTTCGAGCGCCGCAGCCAAAGCCAGAATCTCGGCCGGTTCCACTTCGGAGGCGCTGTGGACCCCGGTCACGGTAGGCTGGTCCAAGGTCAGGGTGCCGGTCTTGTCGAACACCACGGTGTCCACGGTGGCGAGGCGGTCGAACGCCCCACCGTCCTTCAGCAGGATACTCTGCCGCGCGGCCGCGGAAAGGAAGCTCCGCAACGCGATTGGACCGCTGATCATCAGATTGAGCCCCACCATGGTGCTGGTGATGGCCGCGGCGCCTGCCGGACCAGCGGTGACAAAAGCCAAAGCCGCGCCCGCCAGCGTAGGGCCGACCGACTTGTCTGCCAAGTGCCGGGCCTTGGCCGCAGCGGGCAACTGGTGGCTGGCGGTATTCATCAACATCTCGCCGATCTGGGCGGCAACCGTCTGTTGACCCGACCTCTCCACGCGAACAACGATGGTTCCGGCCAGTACCACGGTGGCGGCAAACACCGGATCGCCGAATTGCTTTTCCGATGGCTGTGACTCGCCGGTGAGCCTGCACTGGTCCACCGAGGCGACACCCTCGGCGATCGTGCCGTCGACCGGTATGGTCTGGCCCGCTTGGATCACCAGCAACTCGCCGGCCTGGAGTTCGTTCAGGGGGACCTGGGTCTCGACGCCGTCCCGAAGCACGGTGACCAAGTCGGGCAGTTGGCCGAAAACGTTGACGAGTTCACCGCGGGTCCGAACATCCACCACCAGCGAAATCTTGCGCCCGACCCCGGTCAGCGCGAACACGGCGCAGCCGATCCCGTAAAATCCACTGAACCAGAGGATCGTGTGGTTTACGGTGGTCAAGACAGGCATGCCCAGCTTGTGCTCTTCGGTGACGGAGCGCCATGCGGCTTTACCGACGTCCTTCAACATGTAGCCGGCCAAGGGGGCGCAGGCGAGAAAAGCGACAGGCCCGCCGATCGGGGCGGTAGCAATCGCCGCACCGGTCAGGACGCATGTCAGACCGAGATTGCGGTTGGTCTGCTGTTCTTCCCAAGTGAGCTCGGGCGGGGGATCGCCCGGTTTCCGCAATTGGCGGACCATCTCATTGCGCTTCCCCAGCAACACGGGATCCACCTTTTCCCGCATCACCGTGTTCCACTTGTCTTCCAGAACGACGGCGGACTTCTCCGCCTGGACCTTGGCGCGTCGACCGAAACGGAACAGCTCGAAGCGGCCTACCCGCGCGGTGTCGCGGAGTAGGCCGACTACGTCGTCAATCAGGGGATCGGCGTACCGGGGCATAAGCGGACTCCGCGCGGCTGCGTGCTGGAAAGCGCTACTAGAAATCGTAGCGCAGGCCGAATTGCATGACGCGGGGCGTGGTCAGAGTGCTTGTGTACTTGCCGAACGTCGCGGTGCTGCCCAGGTCCAGGCTTGCCGTGGCGATGTCGAAACGGACCGAGTTGGGGAGGTTGAAGACCTCGGCCCGGAACTGGAGCGACGTCGACTCTTTCCTGACGGGCAACACGAACCGCTTGGAGAGGCTCATGTCCCAAGTGAAGAAGCCAGCGCCCCGGAGGACGTTGCGGCTGCCGACTTGGCCCGCATAGCTGTAGTCGAACGCGGCGAGGCCGGCCTTCGGATTGGCGAAGAGGTTCGGGCCGCCGACGCCGCTGACGGCGGGCGCGTTGGTGGCGTTGACCGTCGACGGCGGGGTGCTGATGGCGGTGGCGAAACCGGGGAAGCTCCAGCTGGTGGGCCAGCTTCCGGTATTCAGGACGCTCCGGGGCAGGCCGCTGGTCAGGATCAAGATGTTGCCAACCTGCCAGCCGCCAAGGACGGTCTCGGCAGGTCTCGACAGGTGGGACAGGAAGCGCTGGCCCTTGCCGAACGGCAGGACGTAAACGGCGGAACCGTTGACCGAGTGGCGGATGTCGAAGTCGGAAACACCCCGGTTCAAGGAGGCGTTGTAGGGGCTCAGCAGCAGGGCGACGCCGTTCTGGAACTCGCTCTCCGGCGAGGATGTTAGATCCGTCGACTTGGCCCAACTGTAATTGACATCAACCAACGTGTTGGAGATCCGCTTCGAAAGCCGCCACTGCATGGCGTGGTAGTTGCCCTTGCCCACCGACCGGTACGCGAACAGTGCCGAATACTGGGCGTTGAACATCGAGTACGGGCCCAGGTTGCCACAGACATAGCAGTAGACGTCCAGATCGAACAGCACCGACGTGAGGTCGGTCGGGTACCACTTGAGTTCCTGGTCGTAAATGTTCTGCGTTGCGGTTTGTCCCCCGCCCGCATACTTCGAGAACATGTTCTCGAAGAACGGCTGCGGCTTGATGGATGACGTCGGGGCGTTTTGGCGCGATTGATACGACAGGGCGTTTACCGCCTGGTAGTAGGTCTGGCCGCTCTTCGGATCCTTGAGATTGGTGGACTGCGCAAGGTCGGAAATCGTGAGCGAACGGCGCGAGAGCCTTCCAACGTAGGAGCCTTCCAGCAGCCAGCCATGGGGCAGCTCGCGGCTGATGGAGAAGTTGAGGTTGATCGTGTACGGCTGCTTGATCCCTTGGTCGATGGAATGCGTGATGGCAAACAGCGGACCGGGCACGCTGGGGAAGCCGCCGGTCGGAGCCGCCGGCAGGACACCTTGGGGGAGTACCGAGTAACCCGCATAGCGGGGCTGGGTCGCCAGGGGGGCACCAAACGGGGAGGCGACCTGCGAGGAGAGCCCAGGCGCGCCGCTATCGAAGTTCCGCATGATGCTCATGCCGAAAAGTTCGTAGAAGATGCCCGCACCCGCCCGGATGGCGGTCTTGCCGGGGCCGCCGAACAGGATCTTGGCGAGGCGGCTGTCGCTGGACGGCGAATAGATCATGGCCAAGCGCGGTGCGAAGTTCTTCTTCTGCGTGTCGTACAAGGGCTGGCCGCCGTTCGAGTTGGCCAGCACGTAGCCGATCTTGCCTGCATCGACTTGGGACTTTCCGGCGTCCGCCAGCGCGCCCCGTTGCGCGAACCAGTTCCCCAGGTTGATCGATGGCGACACTTGGTATCCGTCCGTCTCGTGGATGGGCGGCGCGATGGAGTATCGCAAGCCGTAGTTGATCGTCAGATCCTTCGATATCCGCCATGCGTCGGTCGCGTAGAATTCGTATTCCTCGGCACCGAAGTTGCGCTCCACCGGTTGTCCAAACGGGGCGAGCGTTCCCTTCAGGTCGTAGTTGTAGGTGGCCGTCGCACGGGTCATCGGGCCCAGCAGATTGACGATGGCGCTGCGGTAGGCGGAGGAGTAGTTCGGGTCGAGGTTTGCGGGAACGAGATCCGTGCCCGCCTTGGCCAAGTAGCCGAGGGCCACCAAGCCGGTCGGATAGGAGGTGGAATAGTCCACGGAATGGTTTCGGATGACACGGGCCAAGCCGCCGAAGCTGACATTGTGCCTGCCTTTGGTCCAAGCCAAGTCTTCGCTGAAATGGTTCACCGGGATGATCCGGGTCAGGTCGGTATTGGTGGCTTGGAGCGTCGAAAGCCCCTGCAGCGCGACGTAGGCTGCGTTGTTCGACCCGGTGTTCTCGTGGCCGTAACGGGTTAGGCCGTAGTGGAAGCTGCTCAGCAGGTTGCTCCGGATGGGCAGCGTCCAACCGAACGCGAGGCCCTTGCTGTGATCGAGGCTGCTGGAGGATGCCGCTTGGCCTTGGAACTCGGGAAGCTGGTCGGACTTGTCACCCTGCAAGTTGCCGCGGAGGAAAAAGCTGCTCTTTCCGGCAACGTAGTCCACCTTGCCGATGAAGGCATTCTGGGAGGTCGGCGTGGCTGCCGTGAACCGGTAGCCGGCGGTGTTGAGTCCGTCGCCCTGGGTGTTGTCGTTGGGAAGCGGGTATTGCTTCAAGGTCGAGAGCACGGCCGAGTTGACGCCCAGACCGGCGGGATCGATCGCCTGGATTTGGCTCGGAGAGAGGGAGCTGACACCGCCGCCCGCCTTCAGGTATTGAACTGTCCCTTGGCGGAACGAAGCGGTCGGCACGATTCTGACGGCGGTGTCCTCGCTATCGTCGCGACGCCCTTCATAGTTCAGGAAGAGGAACAGGTGGTCCTTCTTGACCGGGCCGCCGACGGACCCGCCGAAAACATTGCGGTTGAGCTTCTGGCGGTCGAGGCCGGAGAGGTTGTTGAAGAACTTGTTGGCGCTGGTTGCGGTGTTCCGGTTGAATTCGTACAGCGACCCGTGGAGGTCGTTGGTCCCGCCGCGCGTTACGAGGGCGATTTGGGCCCCCGAGGTACGGCCTTGGTCCGCAGTGGCATTCTGGGTCGTGGTGCGGAATTCCTGGACCGAATCCAGCGTGACGCGCAACACGGAGTTGAGCGGCGACCGGGTATTCTGGTCGTTCACGTCGACGCCGTCCAGGGTGATGTTGTTTTGGTCGGGCTTCGACCCGTTCACGGAAGCATTCAGGCGTGCGGCGGAACTGGTCGGGTCGGCTGATTCGCTGCCGAAATATGTCACACCGGCCTGCAGGGTCAGGAGCAGCGCGGGATTGCGGGCTTCCAGGGGCAGATCGAGTATTTGACGCGACCCGATGGCGTTGCCGAGCGAGGCGTCCGCAAGGTTGAGCCTCGCGGCGTTGTCGTCGACCGTGACGGAGGTTCTGACGGTCCCCAATTCGAGCTGGACGGCAAATGTCGCTGGCGTGTTTACTAGTAGTTCTAGTCCTGTGTAGGTGCGTTCGGCGAAAGATGGAGCTTTTACTGTCACGCTGTACTTGCCCGGCCGGGCTTGGGGGAACGCATAAGCGCCCCTATCATCAGTAACCGCCTTGCGCGTGACCTGCGTTTCAAGCGAAGTCAGCGAGACTTCCGCGTGCTGAATCGCCCGTCCAGACGGGTCCACAACCGACCCGTTCAGGCTGCTGAGCGATTGGCCGAGCGCCAAAGTGGCCAGAAACGATGAAACAATTACTAGCTTGCATGCGAGCCTAAATTTCTGCATGGATTCCTCTCAGGGGAGTGTAACATGCCGAACGGCATGAGGTTACAAGAGGTGCCTCCGATGGGCCGGGCCATACTCGGCTGCGTTGTCGTAGGCCGTCCGGAACGGTTCCGGTTGGTCATTTGTCCCATATCCCAGACCAATCAAGGGGTCGAAATCGAGAAGGTGGGTTCAATTCCGGGCCGGGATCGAGGTGTCGTAGCCTTGAGGAAAGGGTGAAAAACACTCCCTTGCGGTCGTGGCTCGGAAACGCGACCGCGATTGAGCCGTGGGCCCTGCAATTGATCGGTCGAGGGCGACCATATGGCGACCATGGGGGTGGGCCAAACATTCGCTGAAACCCGGCTTCAAAACGTCCAGGTGCGCTTGCACCCGTACATGTTTTGTGCGATACTAACGCTTCGTTGCACGCTGCCAAGAACGCTGATCGGGCCGATAACGGGCCGATTGAACCAGCTACGTTTTTATCGAATATCCAAGAAGGAGCTTAATATGGAGAGTGAGACCATGGTTGCCGAGGAAACTGTGAATCCTGCTGTGGAGTCGGCTCGCAAGGCCAGGGCCGAGGAAGCAAGGGCACGCGCGGCCCAGTTGGTGAGCGAACGGAAGTTCGACGACGCCAAAAAGGCGCTCGAAGAGGCGGAGGAACTGGAAATTGAAATCCCCGCCTGGAAAGCGGAACGGGAGGCCAAGGCTGAAGAGGCCAGAGTCCGCGCTGCCCAACTGCTGTCCGAGCGTCGTTTCGCCGAAGCCAAGAGCGCGCTTGAGGAAGCGGAAGAGTTGGACGTAGATCCCCCCAAGTGGAGGACCGAGTCTCGCCGGGTTATCACCCTTTTGCGGGACAAGCTCCCCAAGCATAAGGAAGCCGAGCCTGTGGCGGAAGAACCAGTGGCGGAACAATCGTTGCCGGAACAATCGTTGCCGGAAGGTGCCGTGGAAAAGTCGCTCTCGATTGTCAGTTCCCACTCCAAGGTGGCGGCAGCGGCAGGCCTGCTGCCCGGCGGCGCGTTGAACTTTGCCGGAGTCCTCGCCGTCCAGATCACGATGATTTGGAAGATCGCGAAGGAATTCGGACACACGGAAGGCAAGGACCGGGTTCGCGGGTCCGTACTGTCGCTGCTCGGCTCTGTGATCCCCGCCGGGCTTGGCCACGGTGCCGGTGCCGCTGTTGCCGCTATCCCGGCGGTGATCGCCGGTACGGTAGTCTACTTCGTTGCAGCCCCGGTCTTGGCGTATGCCACGACCCAGGCAGTCGGCAACGCGTTCATCATGCACTTTGAAAGCGGCGGGACGCTCTTGACGTTCGATGCCAAGAAGTTTGGCGACTACTTCCTCCATGAATACCAGAAGGCCGGCGGCACGATCGTCGCCGAGGAACCTGCCGCCGAGGCCGCGGCGGCGTAGTCCGGGAGGCTTGCAGCAGGGGACAATCCCGGAGGGGCTTCGGCCCTTCCGGGAGTCTGTTTTCGTTCCTTTGCGGCGGGCCCCGCGATTGAACCGGTATTTTCACTGCCGCATGCTGACAGCTGCATTCCGATTCTGCTTCGCGCTCGTTGGCACTGGTTGCAGGCGCGGTTCAGGGGCATCAACATGCCACCGGGCCGCAGCCGCTTGCAAGCGCGCAGCTTCACCCATGGTCGATTGCCCGCCCCAAACAATCAAAACGTCCTCTTACTTCAACCCGGTGCTCGCCGCGCTCTTGGGGTGGCTATCATATGGAGAGTCGTTCCGCATGAAGTACTTCGCCCCCCGGAATACACCGCTGGTGGTGGCATTATGAACCGGTATTGTCTTGTTCGGAGCCGTGGCCCTGCCGGGCTCCCAAAGAGAGGGAATGCACGTTGAGTGACAACAAGTTCGATAGAGTCGAGTCCATTCTGGACTCCGATGGGGGATCACCGCCACCCCCTAAGGACCTTCCACCCACGCTGAGGGAACGGTGGCGGCGGCGGTGGAAGCGGTTTACGCACGGCGTCTCCGTGTTCAGCTTCCTTGTCGTGTTGGCCATCGTTTGCTGGATATTCCGTAAACAGATCTTCATCACCGTTGACTCAGGCGAGGTGTTGGTCGTTTACTACCGCTTCTTTGGCGGTACGTCCCACAATACGGTTCGCCACGAAGGCCTCCATTTTGTCGCTCCGTGGGACAAGTCCTACGTCTACACTACACGGATCCAGACGATGGTGCAACCGATGACGGTGCTCTCCAAGAATGCCCTCGAGGTGAAGCTGGACGCCCAGATACGGTTCCACATCTCCCCCGAGATCGTCCCCTACGTTCACCGTAAATTCGGGGAGAACTACAAGACGACCATCATAGTGCCCCAGCTGACAGAAGCCGTACAGCAGCTTATCGGACAGTACCAACCGGAAGAGTTGTACAGCTCCGATAGCGGGGCGTCCAGCGCGCAAATACTCGAGAACGCCAAGCGTGTGATCGGGGGCGGCCTCATCGTGATCGAGGACATTGCGCTCTTCAATATCAAGCTTCCTGACAAGGTCCAATCAGCGGTGCAGGAGAAGGCAGCGGTGGAACAACAAGCCTTGGCGGAAGTGTACCTGATTCAGAAGGAACGGGGCGAGAAGGAGCGCTTGCTGTTGAATGCGCAAGCACTCCGGGCATACGGTGACACGATCCAAGGCCTTCCGAAGAGCGTGTTGATCTGGAAGGGCATCGAGGCGACGCTCGAGTTGGCCAAGTCCCCCAACGCCAAGGTGATCGTCATGGGCAGCCGGGACAACCTACCCCTGATGCTGGGCAACGTTCCGGACCTCGCAGACAAATGATATGGGTCCCTCAAGAGCGCCCGCGCCGCCGAACGCGGCAGCAATGGAACAGGAACTCACCCCCTCTTTGCCGCGTTCTGCGGCGAGGTGGGGAGCGAGTTCCTCAACAGTTAGCAGCGAGGAGAATGTAACGCGATGAAGGCATGGGTTTGGGAGCGGCGCCGCCGTATCATTTACGTAATCGTCGCAATTGCGCTGCTGCGCCTTACCGAAATCCCTCCGCCCTTGAGTTCCGTGAGGCAGGAGGAGGCGGAGGGGCGGGTGCTGGCAAGGTCGTTGTTGGATCTCGGTCCTGAAGCCAAGACGCTGGTCGACAAGGAGCACGTGATCGCCAACGAGTTGAAGGTCACGCTTGAGGAATCGGCGGGCCTCGACAAGGACACATTCATATCCAGATTCAAGCAGTATGTGGATCGTCTGGTTGAGGTCCGGGATAAACGGCAGCAGGTGTTTATCGCGGTGGCGGACAGGCAATGGAGCAATGCGCTGAACAAGAACGTCCAGAGGCTCGTTTTCAATCAGCTGAAAGCTCAAATCGGGCGGACGCAGCAGTGGATCGAGTACACGGAAAACATCCGGCTGCGTGCCGAGCTGGGCAGGAAGGGCGACTTCCCGGAACTTCCGAAGTTAAGCAAAGGGCTTGAGAGCTACCTGACGCTGCCCGCCGAGACCCCCCTGTACGATCAGGTCAAGATCCTGACAGAGGAGTATCATTTCTCGGAAGCGGACTTGTACAAGGAAAAATAGGGCACGGGACCCGCAGCAAGGGTCTGAGCTGGGATTGTTCCGACTTGGGAGAGCAGAAAGACTGGGAGAGCAGAAGGAAATGACAGGATCGACCAAACAGTTCGCCAGCAAGGGCTTGATCGTGGTTTTGTCTCTGGCTAGCGTCACTTTGCTGACGTTCTGGACCTTGGCGTTGTACCGCCAATTCGGGCCGCAGGAGGTCGTCATCGCGGCCGGTCCGGACAAGTCGGACTCCCTGGCGCTCATGCAGGCGCTGAAGGTCGTAGTGACGCGGCACCATCCGCGGATCCGCGTTACGGTGCGCCAAAGCGGCGGCACCGAGGATAACCTGAAGCAACTCGAACAGGGCCGCGCCCAATTGGCCGTATCCCAGGTCGACGTCGCTGCGCCCCGGAACGCCCGCACGGTCTCGGTGCTGTTCCAGGATGTATTCCAGCTTGTGGTCCGACGGACCGAGGACAAGACGCAGCCCGTCGTGTCCGGCTTCGAGGGTCTGAAAGGGAAGAACATCGGGTTGGCCAAGGACGGTCCCCAGTATAAGGCGTTTCTGTTTGTCGCTTCCCAATTCGGACTGAAGGATAGCGATTTCACTTTCGTGGGTGGCAACAATGCCATCGCGGCCCAGTTCTTCGAACGCAACGAGGCCGACGCGGTCTTCCGCATCCAACCCGTGTTGAGCGCCGATATTTCCCGGCTGTTGGCCGGAGGCGGCGCGACGCTGTTGCCGATCAGCGTGGCACAGGCTCTACAGGCCCGGAACCCGGCATACACAGGCACAACGATCCCGAAAGCGGTCTATGCCGATACCGCGTCGCCGGTGGCCGATGTTCCCACCATCCAGACGGCCCGTGTCCTGCTCGCCTCCGAAGACGTTGACGCCGAGGTAGTCAGCGTTCTGTCCGACATTTTGGCAACGCGGCATCTGGAATTGGCGGAGGCCATGCCGCCCCAGTCCGACTGGGCCAAGACATTGGCCGCCGGCATCAAGCGTCCGTCCGGAGTAGTTTGGGACGCGCCCCTCCATCCGGGCGCCGAACCGGGATTCCGGAACAGCCAAGCTGCATCCGTTTTGAATCCGTTGAACCTGCGCACCTCGCTCCCGCTGCTGGCGATCTTGGTTGCCTTGTGGGTGCTGGAACTTCGCCGGGAGGGAGCCCGTCTGCGGCGGCGGCGGTCCGATGCCTACATCGCGACCGCGGCCAATTTGAAGGTGTCGATAGCCGAGGCGGAAGACCAGGAAGCGATCATTTCGGAACTGCGGGACCTTTACCCGGCGGCACTCCGGGATCTCAGGAACGGGAAAATGTCCGGCGAAGGCTTCGAGGTATTCCAAAATGTCTGGAAGTCCTCCATGGAGGCGGTCGGGGTGCGTGAAGGGGGCCCCGAACCCAAGTCTTTCACCGCCTCGGTCCGTGCCAAGGTGGGCCAACCGGACCTGTTCAAATACCTCCAGCCCAAATAAGGCGCGCCCACGCCCCACATGGACGATGTCTTAGCAGGTAGGGAGATCCGAAACAACATGTATATTCTGATCCGAACGGTAGTGGCGCTTGCATTGGTCGGCGGTCTGGTGGCGGCAGCGGACGAGAAAACGGGACAACGGCAGAGCCCCGAACTCGCCGCTCTCCAGGAACAGAACGCCATTCTGGAGCAGCGGATCAAACTGCTCTCGCAACAGCAGACCCTGCTACGCCCGGCGCAACCGGGGCCACGCGCACCGGAATGGGTGGGAGCGCCCATCGACACTACCACCATCGAGAGTGTTCGGGGTGCCTACACGTCGCTCGCCGGCTTGGCTCCCGAAGTTGCCAAGGACTTGGCCTGCGCGGGCCAGAACGTGGTTCTATATGGACCGGCACAGTCCCAGTCGCTCTTCGAGTTGCGGAGTTTCACGGCCCAGTTGGAAACGCTGCGGGCGGTGATGAAGCGGATTGTGGAGAGTCCGGCCCCGGCGGTACCGGAACAGAGTGGTGCTGCACCGGTGGTGCCGCCGGTTTCCGCGCCGATGCTCCAGTCCGTGTTGGACATCGTATCGATGTTCAGGGGCGGAACGGCTACAGCCCAGGATGTGGGCCTGGATGACCGGGGAGTGGTCGCGATGGTCGCCAAGGCAGCCACGGCGGCGGGGTGTCTGGTTTATTGGCCGGACCAGGTGGTGGTCAATCCGTTTAGCCCGAAGTCGCAACTGGCCGCGTCCCTGCAAGCCCTCGCCGATTTGGACGACAATTCCGGGGCCGCCGGAAAGCCCGCTGGCTTGCAGCAGAAGGCGATGGTGCTGCGGAAGGAACTGATGCGCGCCGAGACCATGAGCCAGTTGGCCCTGACGAAGGTGGAAAAGGAGCGCGCCAAGCTTACCGAGGCAACCACGAAGGCCGACCAGCTCCGCGCGTACCTGACCTTGGTTTCGAGTCACGTGAAGGATGTGAAGGATGCCACGGTCCAGGACAAGCTCAACAAGACCTTCGAAAAGAGCTGGGAGGAACTGGAATCGGCGATTACGCGCCAACTGTCCACCAAGCTTCCGGGAACAATCGAGGATGTGGGCCGCGCGAGTGAAATGTCCAAGCGGCTGGACGTCCTGAAGGCGAGAACGGATTTCCTGTCCCAGTATGTCGCGGATGAAAAGACCATTGTCCTGCAGGACAAGCTGAAACGGTTCCTATCTCCTGTCTGGGACCAGTTGGATGCGGCGGTGAAGGCGGAGCAGGCGCTTTCGTTGAGCGTGCCCAAGGCTGTGGAGCCCGATCTGGCCGAGAGCCGGAAGTGGGAAAGGTATGCCGGGGAAGTCAACGAGCACCTGCGTGCGACGATCGGCGCTTCGGAGGCCTATGCCACCTTCCGCGGGGCACTGCTGGACGCGGGGAGCGGAACTTCCCCCCTCGACCGGCTGCTCCGTGCGGAAGCACTGCGCGACCTGACGTTCGACGACAAACTCCAGGAGCGACCGGGTTCGTCCATCGTTCAGATCAAGACCCAACGGCTGACGGGAACAAGGCTGAGTCCGCCGCCTACGCCCAATACGAAGGAGAGGGATACGTTCAGCGGGGGGGTGGTGTTGAGCTTCTTGCAGTACACGCCCAATGGCCAGTTGAAGAACTCCGGCGTCTATACAGGCTACACGCCGTTCAAATAGCCCGGTACGGAAAAAGGGCGCTCCCCCAGCAGGGGAGCGCCCTTTTCGCATGCCTCACTTGTAAGCCGCACACCGCGCGGCTTGTTCGCTTAGAACGTGTAGGTTAGGCCCGCCCCGGTCTGGAGGCTGTTCTTCTTGAAGCCCGGAGGGGGGTCGTTGAGATAGTCGTCTTTGCCCATGATCTGCACCCCAAGGCGCTTGAAGATCGGCACCGAGAGGGATGAGGAGAATCCGGTAAAGTAACCCTTCGAATAGTTGAAGGCGGGAGCGTACCAGCCCTGGGCGCTGAATACCGCCCCCTTCTGGAACTTGTAGGTGTAGAACTCGGTGAGGCGACCGCCGACAATGTTCCGGTCGAAGGACGAAACGGTGAATTTCTGGTTTGAGAAGCGGAACGACCAATCGAGTTCCAGCGATTGCTTTTCCCGCTGGACAGCCATATAGCCCGCCCCGGCGCCATAGTTCTGACGCAGATCCAAGCCCTGCGAATTGTTGTGCTCGAACCAACCAAGGCCAAACAGGAAGAGCCGCGGCTTCACGTAGTAATCCTGCTCCACAAGCGCGTTGTACACCGAGACATCAATGGTGTTGCCGCCGCTTGTGAACTTGCTGGACACAAGGTTGAAGCTGACAGAGGTCTTGTACTTGGCGGTCTGCCAGGCTTCCCCCGGAGAGTTGTGGCCGGCATAAAAGCCGGTGTTGATGTTGCGGATATCCTGGCTCGAACGGGTCAAGTCGAAACCGAAGGTCCCCTTGCCGTGCCAGCCGGAAAAGAGGCTAACAGGCTTCATGGCTGCCGTGTAGCCGCCCTCTGGAATTACGGCGGCCACTTGGGAGAGCGGCACCGTCTTGGGCTGTACCGAGGCGTTGGCGCGAAGCTGCAGATCCTGCTTGTCGAGCGCCAGGGTCCCGTGAGGCGGCTCTCCGGCTCCACTCTTCCGCGACACGTCCACACCCTTCGGAATAGCCACGAAGGTGGTGGCGGATTGCACGGAACTGACCTTGGCCCAGGGGATGGTGACTGTTCCGGCCACTTCGCTGCTGAATGTAACGCTTGCACCGTCGGCACTCAAAATTTGGCCGGTCAGCTTATCGCCGTTGCCGAAAACCAGGACGTCCGCCGGCGGCTTTCCAGCCGGGGCCGCACTCTGGCCCCAGCAGCCGCAGGCAAGACTCGTGACCAGCAAGAATTGCAATCGTACGCGTTTCAATTTAGTAGGGCCTCCTTGGCCTGATTGTCATATTCCGGAGCCTTCATCCCACAGCAATCGCGGGACGCAGCGGTGTTCTCGGCACACTGCAAAAACTACGGAAGTCAAGGATAACACGCTGATACCATGCGGGCAGGCGCGTCGGTTTCGGGCGACGGGAAGCCTCCGGTAGAATTGATTTAATGTCAGAGTCAGCCGGATTGTTGAACCGCATTGGTGCCTTGTTCGGCCTGTCCGGTTCCCCCGTTTCCGGTTCCGAGTCCTTGGACGACACGCTCATCTCGGACTTGGGCAAGGCCGGCTCGGCAGTGTACGAAACTGTCTACTCCCGCGTCGGACCGGAATTCCAAAAGCGTCGGGAATCGGCCAACGACGCCGTTGGCCGTTACACTAGCCCGCTGCGCAGTTTCTATCGGGAAGTCCGCGAGGAAGTGGGTGGCCTCCTAGGGGAGGTCAAGAGCGAGGTTGCCGCGTTCCAAGAGAACGAGCTGAAGGAGACCAAGGAGGCCGTCCGTCGCGAGTGGACCGAATTCCGCGCGGCTGTGGCCACTGACGACAGTGCGTTTGGCCAGACGGCGTCCGGAACCGCCGACTGGTTTGATGCCATCGTCAATGACTGGTTCGGCACCCCCAAGCCGGGCAAAGGGGGGCCGTGGCGACCCCGCGCCGCATGGCGGTCGATGAAACGGGCTACCGGACTCCTGTTCGAAGGGGCGGTCGAACAGGACGCGTCCGACGATGCTGGCTCCGACGACGCGCGGGTCCTGCTGCGGCGGGCCGAGCGCATGGTAAACCACTACCTCGCCGTGGCGCTTTGGGCCTTGGTCGTTAGCGGTGCCGGCGTGCTCTTTTGGGCTCCCCTGAAGCTAGCGGGGGCCTTGCTCATCTGTTATGTGGCGTATCCGGCCTTCAAGGGCGGCGTGCTGGACATCTTCATCGAGCGCCGCATCACGATACGGGTTTTGGACTCGATCGCCGTGGTTGGACTCCTGGCCAGCGGCTTGATTTTCATTTGCGCCCTCAATACCCTCGTCTTCCATGCGTGCGCCAAGCTGTTGCTCAAGACCGAGGGCCGGTCGCGGCGGATGATCGCCGATCTGTTCGGCTTGCAACCCGAGACCGTCCGGCTCCTGGTGGAGGATGTGGAGGTCGATGTGCCGTTCGAGCTGCTGTCGGCGGACGATCTCGTCGTCGTGTGTGCCGGGCAAACGGTTCCCGCCGATGGCGTCGTCCAAAGCGGAACCGCCTCCATCGACCAGCGCGTCCTCACGGGCGAGCCGCAACTCGTGGACAGAACGGTTGGCGATGCCGTCTTCGCCGCCACAGTGTTGCGGGATGGCCGGATTGTGGTGGCTGTCCAGAGGACCGGAAGCGAAACGGCGGCGGCGCAGATCCGCGAACTCTTGGCCAACAGGACCGGTTTCCGCGCCGCGATCCAAGCTCGCTGGCGGGATATCGCGGACCGCACGGTGCCTTTGACCGGCTTGGTTTCGGCCTTGGCGTGGTTTTTCTCGGGTCGGCTCAGCGCCCTTGCCGTGCTCAACTCGAATTATGTTGCGGTCATGAAAGCCGCATCGCCGCTGGGCATGCTCAATTACCTCCAGCGCGCCATCCAGAACGGAGTTCTGGTCAAGGACGGCCGGACATTGGAGGCCGGCTGCACCATTGATACCGTCGTGTTCGACAAGACGGGCACTTTGACGCTGGCTCAACCGGAGGTCAATCGCGCCTACCCGTTCGGCTCGTTCACGGAAACTGAAGTGATCGGCTATGCCGCAGCCGTCGAGGCGGACCAGCGCCATCCCGTCGCGTTGGCAATCTTGGCGGAGGCACAGATCCGGAATTTGTCGCTGCCGCATGCCGAAGACGTCCTGTACGAAGCGGGGTACGGTGTTCGGGCCACGGTTGGCGGGCGGCTTGTCCGGGCGGGCAGTGCGCGCTTCATGGATATGGAGCATATCGACATTCCGCCTTTTGCCACCGAGGCGCTCAATCAGGCACAGTTGCAAGGCTCGTCCATCATCTATGTGGCAATAGGAAATCTGGCAGCGGGAGTGATCGAGTTGAAGCCGCGCTTGCGCGATGAAGCCCGCGAAGTCATTTCCAAGCTCAAGCGGATGGGAATGGAACTGTTCATCGTCTCCGGTGACAGTGCCGCGCCCACCGAGGCGCTGGCGGCCGAAGTCGGAATCGAACGCTACTTCGCCGAAGTGGCGCCGCAGGAGAAGGCCAGGCTTCTGAAAGACCTGCAAATGGAAGGGCGGAGGGTCTGTTTTGTCGGGGACGGCATCACCGACGCCATTGTCCTCAAGTCGGCCGCCGTGTCCGTCTCCCTGCGCGGAGCGTCGTCCCTTGCTGCAAACAGCGCGCAGGTGGTCCTCATGAGTGAGAGCCTGCGGCAGCTGTCCGCGTTCTTCGAAATGGCACGGGGTTACAGGAGCAGCCTCCGAACGCTTCTCATGACGACCTTCATCCCGGGCGTCGCCTCCCTCGGCGGCATCTTCTTGTTCGGGACGGGCAACACGGTGGCGTTGGGCCTGTTCAATATGAGTATGATTGCGGGCTTGGTCAACGCGGCTTGGCCGGCGCTGCACAACCTCGAATCGGGGCTGCGGGCGAGTCCCCTGCACGAGACCCCCGAGCCGGCACCCGCGTCCGGATCTGTTTCATCCTAAAGAAACGCCCTGCGTGTGGCTCGAACAAACACTCCCTTGCGGTCGTGGCTCGGTCACAGGCTGATTCAGCGGAGCCGCGACCGCCAGAGAGCGTGCGCTTCGGCGGAGAACAAGGCCTTGCTTGCAGGGGTTTTGCGGTAGTCGCTCGGTCACAGGTTCATTCCGCTGAGCCGCGACCGCGAGGGAGTGTTTGTTTGGGGAACCGAAACTGCGCCGTCGCACCGTCAACTGACGTTTTTAGCTTCATCGAAACCCGTCGACCGTTTATCCTGCAGCAGAGGCCGCAAGGTGTTGTACATGGCGAACGGCACCGTGACCTGGTAGATCACAATGCTTGGCAGCAGGCCCAAACCAAGGAACAGGGCTCCTCCGAGGATAAACAGGCAGGGCAGCGTGGACGCGAGGAAGTTGACCCGCATGTTTGCCGCGAAGTCGGCCCCGATCTCGAACACCTGAGGCAGCTGGGTCAAATTCCCCTCCATCAGCACGATCTGCGCGGTGTCCACTGCGATCGTAGTCGCGCCGCTCAGTGAAACGGAGACGTTCGCGCTCTTGAGCGCAATGGAGTCGTTGATGCCGTCCCCCACGAAGCAGACTTTGCGCCCCTGCGCCTGCAGGCGCTTCACCATGTTCGCCTTGTCGCCGGGAAGAACTTCGGCAAAATGGCCGTCCAGCCGCAACGCCCTTGCCAAGTGGCGGGTGGGAGCCTCGCGGTCGCCCGACATCACCAGCATCCGCAAACCGAGCGCGCGCAACTGGGCGATGACCGCGTGGGCTTCCGGGCGTATGGTCGGCTCGAGCTCGATGCCGCCGCCCAACCGGTCATCCACGGCAACCAGCACGAGGGAGTTGCCTTTTTCGTGCGCCACTTCCTCCGCCTGTTGGATCGGCGGGGGAATCGTGACGGCATTCAGCTCCATGAAGCGCTTGCTGCCCACCAGAACCCTGCTGCCGTCGATCATGGCCGAAATACCCAGACCAACCTCGACACCCGCGGCATCGATCACCGGAAGTTCGATGCCCCGCGCTTCCGCTTCCGTGACGATGGCGCGCGCGATCGGATGGCTCTGTTTTGCTTCTGCCGCCGCGGCCAGGGTGAGGATGGTTTCCTTTGTGAATCCGTCGCACGGAAGGATTCGGCACACATGCGGCTGATCGGTCGTCAGCGTTCCCGTCTTGTCGAACACCACGGTGTCGATGTCGCGAACGCTTTCCAGCGCACGGCCGTCCTTGATCAAGATGCCGTGCTCCGCCGCCACGTGGAGGTGGCTCAGCATGGCCAACGGGCCAATGAACACCATGCGGTAGCCGGGAGTCGCTTGGAGGACCGCCAGCGCGCTGCTCAGGCCGATGAAAGGCAGCGAGGCGGCGCTCAGGGCAATGAAGGGCAGCGCCATCCTGTCGTTGAAGGCTCCGGCACGGGACGCCAGACTGGACGTGTAGTCGGCGGTATTGGTCAACATGCGGGCCACCTGGGCTGCGGTGGTATCCTCCCCCGCCTTTTCCACGCGGATCACAAGGCGACCGGACCGGACGACGGTGGCTGCAAGGACGCTGTCGCCGGGACCTTGGTCCACCGGCTGCGCCTCGCCGGTAAGCATATGTTTGTCTACCGAAGCGTGACCCTTCACAACCACGCCGTCGGTGGGGATGGTTTGGCCGCCTTGGACGGTGATCAGGTCGCCCACTTTTACCTGTTCGAGCGGGATTTCCACTTCCATCCCGTTCACCTCGACCCAGGCGGTGCGGGTGTGCTGGCCGAAGAGGTCGATGATGCCCCTCTTCGAGTGCGATTCCGACTTCACCGCCAGCCATCGGACCAAGATAATGAACTCGCCGCCGAGGGAAAGGGCGTAGAAGAAGCCTCCAACCACCGAGGCTGCCACGAACACGGTCGAGAGGGCGTCGCCCGTGATTCGCCCCTCGTCGCGGAGGCGTCGGTACGCGGAGGTAGAGATCTGGATGACTGTCGGGACAACGGCGAGCGCGCCGACCACCTGTAGAAGAAATAGCGACGGCACGAGCACGCCGACCGTGCCAATGGCGAGGCCGAGCGTGACGCGCTGCAAATCCTTCGCGATTTCAGCCTCGGTGTCGTTCTTGGACCGCAGCCAGTCGAGGACCTTCTCGCCCGGAAGCAGGGCATCCAACGAATCGGACAGCCGGGCTCCCGACCCGCCGACCCTGTTGCCGCTGGGTGCCGAATCGTGTCGTTTCCTCTGTTTGGGACCAAGTCCGGGCCTGTCCGGGCCCGCGTCGAGTCTTGTCCACGACGCGGTGCCGGATACGCCCGGCTGGCGTGGCCGACGGTTGCCCTGCAGGACGTCCACGACGGCCATTCCCGTCGAGCCGAGGATGAATGGAAGGAACCCGAACATTTGAACCGCCAAGGGGCGATCTAAAAAGAATACCTCACGGCCAATTGCATCGGGCGTGGAGTAGGCGGTGTCGACGAACGCGCGCCGGTAACGAGCTGGTCAAAATGCGTGCAACGACGCGCCGTCGAAGCACACTGAAGTTAGTGGCCGGCTTCTTTTTCGCGCATAACTTTTTGTATTCCTTGCGCAGTACGGTCGAGCAGGATCGCAAGCAACACAATCGCCAAGCCGCCAACCGCGGCACCCCCAACGTCCAGGCGACCGACACCCTGCAGTATGATCAGGCCGAGGCCGGGCACCGCAATCATGGACGCGATTACGGTCATGCCCAAGGCGAACAGCAGGGTCTGGTTGACGCCGGCCATGATCGTTGGCAACGCAAGCGGGATCTGTACCTCCCACAGAATCTGCGAGCGGGTGGAGCCAAATGCGCTGGCTGCCTCGACAGCTTCGCCCGAAACCTGCCGAATGCCCAGATTCGTAAAACGCACCAGCGGAGGCAAGGCGTAGATGATGGTGGCAATGACACCGGGCACCTCGCCGATCCCGAAAAGCATCACCACGGGCACAAGATAAACCAGTGTGGGAAGCGTCTGCATTGCGTCGAGCAACGGTCTTGCCACCCGCTCGATCCGGTCGTTGCGTGCGCAAACCACTCCCAGCGGAATTCCGGCCGCGATGCAAAACATCACCGCGGTAACCACGATGGCGCAGGAAACCATGGCGGGCTCCCAGAGGCCAACGAAACCGATCAGGGTCAGTGAAAGCAGACTGAAGATGCCCACCCCGACCCCCGAAACACGCCAAGCCAGCAGGCTCACCAGAATCAAGACTGCCAAGGGGGGCGCGGCGAGCAACAGGCTTCGTACCTGCAGCAACACCCACGCCACCGGACCGCGAAAGATCTGCAGGAACGGCCGCAGCGTCTTTGCCGCGGAATCTACCGAGGACGTGATTGCGGTGTCCAAACGGAAGGTGTAAAGGCTGAAGGGATTGAGCACGGACTGGAGGACCCCGCGGGCTCCCGGTGTCGGTCCACCCGTTGTGCCCGCGCCCGCAGCCATACCGGCCTCGGCCAACCAGCCGTCGAAAAGCGTTTGATGCGCTACAATCCACTGTTCGGCATGTTTGCGGAGGTTCTCGGGCTTGTCCTCCCCCTGCTTGATCCGGTAACTTTCTCGGAGCAGATCCTCCGTCGGGATTCTCAGCACGGACAAGAAGCGGGCTGCGGGCGGGTTGTGGTCGAGGAACGTCTTGCCGCCAAGAACGCGGCAGTGTCCGTGGGCGTAACCGAGATTCCTCCCGTTGAGATCAGTCTCCTCCGCCGTGATCGTGCCCGCCTCGGGTGGGTAGGTGGTGAAAGGGACTTCCAGCCAGACCACATCCCGGTCCGTCTTGAGTACCTCGCCGAGCCAGAAGGGTTCCCAGGCGAAGTACAAAATTGGCTTGCGGTCCTGATGTCTTGCGAGGGTGTCGGCGATCAGGGCGGCGTAGTTGCCCTTTTTCACTGTGACCGTGTTCCGCAACCCGTAGGCGTCCATTTGACGCTCAATCAGCGGTTCGCAACTCCACCCCGGATCGCAGCCGACCAAATCCGCCTTGCCGTCGCCATCGGAGTCGAACAAAGCGGCGATCGCGGGATCCTTCAACTGGCCTATGTTCGTGATGTGGTAGCGGTCGGCAGTGCGCTTGTCGATGCGGAAGCCGCTGACTTCGTGCCATAGGTCTCCGACCTTGCGCAACTTGGCGTCGCCGCCAGCCTTGACGAACAGCGGGGTGAAATTCGGCTCCACGAAAACGGGCATAAGATCCGCATCGCCGGTGGCGAGAGCCGTCACCAACAGCGGATACGTCATGTGGAGGATGGGCGCGGGCCGGTAGCCCAACCGTTCGAGACCAATGTTCACGATCTCGGCTTGGAAGGTCTCTTCAGCCAGCGGGCCGACTCCGGTGCGGACCACCACGCCCTGCCCGGGTAGACGGGAAACGGTGTCGGCCGCGGGGGCAGGGCACGCGATCATCAGACCAATTGCAACCGCCGTGGACAAAAAACGCTTGGGTCTCTGCCTCATGTCTGTTTCGGTTCCCGGCGGACGTCCGACGACAAGGCGGCCCTTTTCATGGTGGCGGCGACATCCAGTGGCTCCACAACTCCTTGGAATCGGCCCATCTCGTCCACCACCGCGACAACCTCTTCCTGGACACACGAATTGGCAAAGTCGCCAATCGGGGTGCTTCCGTACACCGCACGGAACTTGGTGCACATGAACTGCCCGGCGTCGCCGTCTTGCAGCCGGTCCAACCGCTCAAACTGTGCCTGTTCGAAGAAGCCGACCGGCTCCCCGAGTGGACCGAGCACAAAGATCCTTCTCGCATCCCGATCCTTCAGGGACCGCAAGACGTCGGCGGTCAGGTTTCGCCCCAAGGTCAAACTGGGAGCCTGGCGGCTGAGCATGCTTGCCTTGAGAACCTGCATCGGATTGGCGTCCTGCATCAGGGCCCGGACGTAATCGTCGGCTGGCTGGCTGAGCAGTTCGTGCGGAGCCCCGAACTGGGCGAGGGTGCCGTCCCTCAGGACCGCCACTCGGTCTCCCAGTTTGAGCGCCTCGTTCACGTCATGGGTGACGAACACGATTGTCCGATTGAGACGCTTGCGCAGTTCGAGCAACTTGTCCTGCATTTCGCGGCGCGTCAGGGGGTCGAGGGCGCTGAAGGGCTCGTCCATCAGCAGAATCTCGGCGTCGGTTGCCAGAGCCCGCGCCAGCCCCACCCTTTGCTGCATGCCGCCGCTGAGCGAGGACGGCTTGTGCTCCGCCCAATTTGCCAGTCCGACCATGTCCAGGACTTCCAGCGCGCGACTTCGGCGCAAGCCGGGACCCACCCTCTTCATTTTCAGGCCGTATTCGACGTTTTCGGCCACTGTCCTATGCGGAAAGAGTCCGTAGTGCTGAAACACCATCGAGACCTTTGTCAGGCGCAATTCCCGGAGGCGGTCCTCGGTGGCACCAACAATATCCTCGCCGTCGATGAGAATCCGCCCGCTGGTTGGCGTGACCAGTCTATTGATGGAACGAACAAGCGTCGATTTGCCAGAGCCCGACAGCCCCATCAAGACTACGATTTCGCCTTGGTTGACGTCGAGGCTGACACCGGACAAGGCGGCAATCCGGCTTGACGTCGCATTTTCCCTCGGTTTCAGCCAGTTAAACGCCGCAGGTCTCTCGTCACCATAAACCTTGGTCAGGTTCTCGACCTGGATCTTGGGGTTCGAGTGCATGGTCTTTCGGGCGTTGGCCGAGGTCGCGGGAAGCTCCGGTAGCGGGTCGGAGCCGCTATCGGCTTGGAATCCAGCAATCATAACACGCCGACCTTGCAAAAAGACGGGCAAACGCGGTTGGAACTACGCTCAATCGTTCCAGCCCAGGCGTTCCTCGTACGGGTAGGAAGACAGCGGCTCGGGACCGTTTTCGGTGATCAAAACCTGCTCCTCCAGTTTTACGCCCTCCCTGCCTCCAACGCGGCCGATGTAGCTCTCGACGCAAATCACCATATTCACTTCCAAGACACCGTCGTAGCCGCACGCCTCCCAGTCCTCCGGGTAGAAGAGCGCTGGATATTCATCGGCCAGGCCTGCGCCGTGATAGAGGAGCGTGTAACGGTTGGGCAGGAAGTCGGACCCCAGTTGCAGCGCCTTTTCCCCGGCCTCGCGGAAACTCAGGCCGGGCTTCAGAATGCCGGTATTGTGCCGGATCTGTTCGGAAGCGGTGCGGTAAAGATCCTTCTGCTCCTCCGACGGTTTCACATCGCCGCAGAGCCATGTGCGGGAGACGTCGACACACATGCCGTGCGCTCCGATCAGGTCGGTGTCGAAAGCGACCAGGTCGCCCGCTTCGATCCTTCGCTCGCCGCATTCCTGGAACCACGGATTGGTCCGGGGACCGGATGCCAGGAGCCGGGTTTCAATCCATTCGCCACCCCTCGCGATGTTCTCCGCATGCAGCCACGACCACAGCTCCTGTTCGGTGACGCCGGGTTCCAATTTGCCGCGCATGACATGGAGCGCCGCGTCGCAGGCCGAGACGGCACACCGCATGGCGGCTACCTCCTCGGGGCATTTTACGGCGCGCGCAGGTTCCATCACGTCCTCACCGTTGCGAACGTCCACGCCCATTTTTTGCAGGGCCGCAATTCCCTCGGGATTGCAGCGGTCGACTGCCAGCCGCAGGTTGCCGCCGCCGTGGTTTCGCACCAAATCGGCAATTTCGGCTGCCCACTTTAGCGCGAACCCGGGCATCCGGGAGCCCACCGCCATGTACAGCCACGGTTGCGCCGGACGAACTTCGTCCACCAGGGGCAGGTGGCTGGAGAGGTGCTCGCACCGAATGAATTCGAACAGCACCACCGGGCCCTCGGTCGCAACAAAACAGTAGCGCATGGGGTTGCGCATGGACCACACCTGCATGTTGCGACTGCCTGTGGCGTAGCGGATATTGATCGGGTCCGTGACAACGATTCCGGCGTAGTCCAAGGCGCGTAGCCGAGCCCGGATTCGCTCCAGCCGGAAGGCGCAGATGGCGTCCTGATCGGGGGGCGGGGGCGCGCTCTCCGAATTCGCAGCTTCCCCAATTCGCCCTTGGCCCGGACGGATCTTTCCCTGGTAACGACCTTGCGTCAAGTTTTCTCCCCGCGTCCCGCGCCGCCCCCAAGTCGCAAAAGGCCGGGTTTTCGGATGCGCGACCAACCTACAAATTGCGATGGTATCAGAGGGTGGTCGGGAGCGCCCTCGTCGCTGAACCCTCCTGTATTGAAGCTGTCGGCTCGTCCGGTACTGGTACTCGACTTACCTCCGGACATGGCGTCCGGCCACCCTAGCTGTCAAACTTGGAGACACCTGTCGATCTACAACGGCATCCTTAGTATTCAGATTGTTTTTGCCAGCGTGATTTCTGCGCGCGACCTCGTTTTGAATTCGGGTTGGAGATCTCAATGTATCTCGGGACGGGTGCCTCGCAGTTCTTGGCAACGATCAGTCGCGGGTGATCGGGCCAACCCGCTGTGCTAGACTAAGGTTCCACTATTTGAGCCGCAATATGCGCGATTCCGAGGCGATGAAAATCAGTAAAATTGGCATCGTGGGTGCCGGAGTCATGGGCCGTGGAGTAGCTCATACGTTGGCCGCAACCGGCCACGACGTCATCCTGGTGGATATCTCGGACGAAATCCTGGCGAGATCCCGATCCGGCATTCAGACCGACTCGCGGCTTTACAATCTCCTGTCGAAGGATAAGAAAGCCACGGCTCGTGAGTTGCTTTCCCGCATCACTTTTACGACGGACTACGAGCAGCTGGCCGATGTCGACTATTTGGTCGAAAATGCGACCGAAAAGTGGGAAGTCAAGCAGCCAATCTATCGGCGCCTCGACGGCATTTGCCGGGCGGACTGCGTCTTCGCGGTGAACACGTCCGCCATCCCGATCACGCGTGTGGCAAGTCTCACGAAGCGACAGGACCGCGTGATCGGCATGCATTTCATGAATCCGGTTCCGCTCAAGCCCATGGTCGAGGTCATCCGCGGGTACCACACTTCCGAGGCGACGATTGCACGCTCCAAGCAACTGCTGGCGCAAATCGGGAAGGAGGGCGTGGTTATCAGCGACTCTTCCGGTTTCGTCACCAACCGCGTCATGATGCTGACCGTGAACGAGGCGATCTTCCTTCTGCAGGAAGGTGTTTCGTGTGCCGAAGACATCGACAGCCTTTTCCGGAACTGCTTTGGCCACAAGATGGGGCCGCTTGAAACGGCCGACCTGATCGGTCTGGATACCGTGCTGCTTTCCATTGAAGTACTCTACGACAACTTCCGGGAGAGCAAGTACCGACCGTGTCCGCTGCTCCAGAAGATGGTGGATGCGGGTCTCTTTGGACGCAAGAGTGGACAGGGCTTTTATAACTATGATTCGCACGGCGCACCGAAGCTCCGCGACGCTGAAGCCTGATAGTAGGAACGTATGAGGAGCAATGGCCTGAGGAAGAAATGAAAGATCCGATCCGCAGTTTCCTGGCACAACACATCAAGGGTAGAACCATTCAGGACGACGACGATATCTTCGCCCTTGGTCTGGTCAGTTCCCTTTTCACCATGCAGTTGGTGCTCTTCCTGGAACAGGAGTTCGACTTCGAGGTCTCAGGCGACGATTTGGACATCGCCAACTTCCGCACCGTGAACGCCATGGCGGCGCTTGCCGAGCGCAGCGTCTCCGCGGGGCAAGGCCCTGCCGAGGAGTTCAGCTCCCGGTGAACTTCGCGTGGAGTGAGGATCAGCTGGCTTCGAACAAGGCCGCAGTCCAGTTTGCACGGGCAGAGCTGACCACCGGAGTTCGGCAGCGCGACCGTGACGAGGCGTTCTCGGCCGAGGTCTGGCGCAAATGTGCCGATTTCGGGTTGATGGGGCTGCCTTTTCCGGAGGCCTATGGCGGCTCCGACGAGGATATCCTCAACACCATGCTCGTGATGGAAGGCTTGGGCTACGGCGGTCGGGACAACGGAATCCTGTTCGCAATCAATGCCCAGATGTGGGCTGTCCAGCACCCAATCCATGTGTTTGGGACTCCCGAACAGAAGGACCGGTATCTTCCCGGTCTTATCAACGGAACGCTGATAGGCGCCCACGCCATTTCCGAGCCCAACTCCGGTTCCGATGTCTTCGCCATGAAGACGAAAGCGGAGCGCTGCGAGGGCGGCTATGTGCTGAACGGGACCAAAACGTTCGTCACCAACGCCCCGGTGGCCGATGTGGTTCTGGTCTTTGCCACGACCGCACCGGAAAAGGGAAGTTGGGGCGTCAGCGCGTTTCTTCTGGACAAAGGCGCTCCAGGTTTCCGACTCGGGAAGAACATCGAAAAGATGGGGCTGCGGACAGCGCCCATGGGCGAAGTCGTCCTCGAGGATTGTTTTGTGCCCACAGCGAGCAGGTTGGGCAACGAAGGTGCCGGGTCGCCGATCTTCAACAGTTCCATGGAATGGGAACGCGCCTGCATCCTGGGAGCCCACATTGGGGCCATGGAACGGCAACTGGAAGAGTGCGTCCGCTATGCCAGGGCCAGGGTCCAGTTCTCGCAACCGATAGGAAAGTTTCAGAGTGTCTCCAACCGCCTGGCGGACATGAAGGTGAGGCTGGAGACGTCGCGCCTGCTCCTCTACAAGGTCGCGTGGCTGAAAAAGGAAGGCAAGCCGGCCTACCAGGAGGCCGCGATGGCGAAACTCTGGCTGAGCGAGGCGTTCGCCCAGTCGAGCATGGACGCGTTGCGGATTCACGGCGGCTACGGCTACACCACGGAATT